>JBGUQN010000117.1:0-43810 GCA_045131085.1 Fibrobacter sp. | reverse complement strand
GAAAAAGCCTGCATCGACCCGCAGCGTATCTACGCAGCAGGCTTCTCCATGGGTGGCGGCATGAGTAACCACGTGGCCTGCATGATGCCCGATGTCTTCGCCGCAGTTGCTCCGGCAGCTATGGACCTGAACAGAACCAACAGCGCCCAGTGCAAGAAGACACGTCCAATTGCTGTCATCAACTTCCGCGGCACGTCAGACCCGGTCTGCAAATACCAAGGTGGAGACAGTGGCTACAACGACGGTTTGAACTTCCTCGGCGCCGAAGGCACCTTCAGGTACTGGGCAGAAGCAGACGGCTGCACCGGCTCTCCGTCCAAGAACAAAGATGGTTGCGACGAATACTCCAACTGCATGGACGGCGTGAAGGTCGTACTCTGCACCAAGCAGGGCGGTGGCCACGATCAGGGCGATGGCAACATCGGCTGGCCGTTCCTGAAGCAGTTCACTCTGCCCGCCAGCTTCGTGAAGTAATATTAGTAGTACCTCCTCGTTTTAAAAGCCCTGCACACAACGTGCAGGGCTTTTTGGTGTTTTTAGGGCCCACCCCTTGCCAAACAGTCGGCGACTTCCTATATTGAGGGGCATGATGATGAATACTGCAATCCGTTTCAACCGTTGGTGGTGGGGCTCTAGAACATAGAGTCCGTTTTCGCCGTTTTCATCAAGAGATTTGTAAAAGGCTTTCGGACTCCCCGAAGGCCTTTAATTTTTACCCCGAGAATTTAAACCTAAACCCAGAACCTAATATGACAACTTCTTCTAATAACGGTTTCTTTGACAAGTTCGGCGGCAAGTACGTTGCCGAAATCATCCGCCGCCCGCTCGACGACCTCGAGGCAGCCTTCAACAAGTACATCCACGATCCGGAATTCCTCGAGGAACTCCGGATTATCCAGCGAGACTACATCGGGCGCGAGACCCCGCTGTACTTCGCCCCGACGGCTACCGAACTTTTGGGCGGTGCGCAGATCTACATCAAGCTCGAAGGCCTCGCCAACACGGGCGCCCACAAGATCAACAACGCCATCGGCCAGTGCCTTTTGGCCAAGAAGATGGGCAAGACCCGCATCATCGCGGAGACGGGAGCCGGTCAGCACGGGCTCGCCACCGCCGCCGCCTGCGCGAAGCTCGGGCTCGAATGCGTCGTGTACATGGGCGAAGTCGATGTCCGTCGTCAGCAGCCGAACGTGGCGACCATGGAAATGTACGGCGCGAAGGTCGTGCCGGTCACGAGCGGCAGCCGCACCCTGAAGGATGCCGTGAACGAGGCGATGCGCGACTGGGCCACAAATTTCAAGAACACGCATTACGTGCTTGGTTCCGCACTCGGCCCTGCCCCGTTCCCGGATATCGTTCGCACGTTCCAGTCCATCATCGGCGAAGAAGTCAAGCGCCAGGCAGCAGAACGCAACATCGACATCGCAGCCGTTGTCGCTTGCGTAGGTGGCGGTAGCAACTCCATCGGCGTGTTCACTCCGTTTATCGAAGACAAGAACGTGCGCCTAATTGGAGCAGAAGCCGGCGGCATTGGCCCGAACATGGGCGAGAACGCTTCCCGCATGACGGGCAACGCGAGCCGCGAAGGAATTGTGCAGGGTTACAAGAGCCGCTTCCTCATCGATGAAGACGGACAGTCGCTACCGACCCGCTCCATTTCGGCAGGTCTTGACTACATGGGTATCGGCCCGCAGCTTGCCGCCCTCGGTGAATCGGGCCGCGTGGAATTCACGAGCATCCTCGACAAGGAAGCTCTTGAAGCCGTCAAGTTCTTCGCCCGCAACGAAGGCATCCTGTTTGCGCTCGAAAGCGCGCACGCCGGCGCCGCCGCCATGAAGATTGCGAAGGAATTGCCGAAGGACAAGGCGCTCGTCATCAACATGAGTGGCCGCGGCGACAAGGACATCTTTATCACGAGCCCGGTGTTCCGCCCTGAAAAGTGGAAGGAATTCCTGAAGGCGGAACTCAAGCGCCTCGAAAACAACGAAGACATCCACGACGCGGAAATAATGAATAAGAAATAAAGACGTCATTATAAAGAGAGTTAACACTATGAATTTAATGTCTCATCTCATTGCCGGGTTCCCGGACGCACAAACTTCTATCGCCATTGCCGACGCTCTCGTGAAGGGTGGCGCGAACATCCTTGAAATCCAGCTCGCCTTCAGCGACCCGAGCGCCGACGGCCCTGCTATCCAGACGGCATCCACTGTCGCACTCGAGAAGGGCTACTCCACCAAGCAAGGGCTTGAAGTTGTGAAGAAGATTCACGAACGCCACCCCGAGACACCCATCTACATCATGACCTACGGTTCGCTCGCCTTCACTCCGGGCATCGAGAACTTCGTCAAGATGTGCAAGGACGCCGGTGTTTCGGCCTGCATCATTCCGGACCTGCCGTTCGATTGCGACGAAGGCCTCACCGAAGCCTGCAAAAAACACGGCCTCGAGAACATCCCGGTGGCTGCCCCCTCCATGACGAAGGAACGCCTCGAAACGATGGCCTCCAAGGGTTTCAAGTACATCTATGCCGCGCTCCGTGCAGGCACGACCGGAAGCGAAACCACAATTGACCAGGCGACGCTCGACTTTATCGACACCGTCGGTAAGGGTGGCGCAAAGGTGCTCGGTGGCTTCGGCATCCGTAACGGCGAACAGTCCAAGGTGTTGAGCAAGCACGTGTACGCCGTGGTCGCGGGTTCCGTTTTCGTGAACATCGTGCTCGGCAACGAAGACTCTGCCGAAGGCAGAAAAAAGGCCATTGCCGAAATCGAGGCGAAGGCCAAAGAGCTCACAGGCGCATAACCGCGTCTACTCTTCTACCGGGCGTAAGCTTCTGATGTAGTCGCTAAACGCCCGAGGATCGGCGGGTTCCCAGAACCCGCCTTTTCCAAATTCGCTTTGCAGTTGGACTTTTTCGAAGCGACGGAAATCCTTCCCTACGGCATTGAGATTCAGAATAGCCGTAGAATCACGGTAGAACTTGATGACCGCATCCGGAAGGCATAGGCAGTGGCCTCCAAACGATTCCTCGCTCGATTCACGTAACATCGAAAGGAACTTTTGCACCTGACCGGGGTCAAGTTCAGTCACGTTCGGCTTCAAGGAGCCCAACTGTTCTCTTTTCGTGACAATCTTTGCAAAGCGCACCGTTATGCGGTTCGCATCTTTCACCATGCTGTAAAGGGGCGTCCCGATTGCGGTATCGCCGACATGGATAATTTTTTCTATACCCATGGGAGCATCGCCGCTATCTGCGGCAGCGCAGGGCTTAAAGTTTAAGCCATTGCTCTTGATAAAGGTGTTCACCTTTGCCATCGTCACCGGACTCTTCGGGACCCACGTACCGATATCGTTCCCAATGCGGCCAATATTTTCTGCAATGCGGAGTTCTGCTACAGACAAAGTATCGCGAAATAGTTTTACTTCGACACCCGTAGCGCACTGCGTTTTGAAGGTATCCTGCAAGGATTCTTCGGCTTTGGCCGTCCGCAGCATCTGCACAAAATTTTCATAGAGTCTGCCACTGATAACAACGGGCTTTACATGCTTACCAAGGCCTACAGGCGTCACGTACATCATGTTTGCGCTATCGAGGACACTGAGCAACGGTTCCGTCTTGTGCGGCTTTTTGCTGCCAGAATCGTCCGAACATCCGGCCAGCAATGCAGCAAGCATAAAACCTACAAGTATTTTATAGACAGAGAATCTTTTAGGCATATTTTTCATTTCTTGAGTAAATTTAAACTTTTTCGACCAAATCGCAGGCACAACGCCTTCACAGGAGCGTGAAAACAAGTGCTCCCGCACAAAAAATTCTATCTTTAACCCCGTAAAAAATAACGAGGTTAAGTATGACATTCGAAGAAATGTACGCCCTGGCTTGCCAGCGCAAGAAGGACATGCCCGAAGGTAAGGGCACCACGGAACTCTTCAAGAAGGGCCCGCACGGCATCGGCAAGAAGCTTGTGGAAGAAGCTGCCGAAAGCTGGATGGCCGCCCGCTTTGAAAGCCGCGACGCCCAGTGCCTCGAACTTTCGCAGGTGCTCTACTACGTGGCCGTAATGATGGCCGAAAAAGGTTTAACTCTCGAAGAGGTGTACGCCAAACTATGATCAAGGTAGCTCTTCCGAACAAAGGCATGCTCTTTGAGCCCACGCAGGAACTTTTGAAAGCCTGCGGCTACAAGGCATCCAAGCCCTACAAGACTCTGACTCAACTCGATACCAAGAACGGCATCGAATTCTTCTTCCTCCGCCCGAGCGACATCCCGATGTACGTGGGCCGCGGCATCATCGATGCAGGCATCACCGGCATCGATTTCAACGCCGAAGCGAAGAGCCCCGCAGTGAAGGTCCTGGACCTCCCCTTCGGCGCCTCCAAGATGTGCGCCGCCGTCCCCAACGACAGCCCGGTGCAGTCGCTCGACGAACTGAAGGACAAGACCATCGCCACCAGCTTCCCGAACATCGTGGAAGGCTTCTACAAGAAGCAGATGGATTTCGTGGTGCTCGAAGGCGCCGTTGAAATCTCCGTGAGCCTCGGCGTGGCAGACGCCATCGTGGACGTGGTGGAAACCGGCACGACTTTAAAGCAGGCCGGGCTGCGCATCGTGGGCGACCCGCTGTTCCGCAGCAACGCCGCCCTGTTCTGCAACCCGCAGAAGACGGAACTCGAAGAAGTCAACACGCTCATCCGCCGCATCGAGGGCAAGCTCGTCGCCCAGTCGTACATGATGATTGAATACGACTGCCCCGCCGAACTCTTGCAGAAGGCATGCGAACTCACGCCGGGCCTCGACGCCCCGACGGTGACCAAGCTGCACGGCCGCGAGTGGTACTCCGTGAAGGCCATGGTCCCGCAAGAAGAAGCAAACGCCATCATGGACAAGCTCTGGGACGCCGGCGCACGTAGCATCCTCCTGTTCGGTATCAAGAGCGCCCGTATCTAGTATGCATTCTCTTGCCTACCTAGCACGCCAACCCATCCTCGACCGGGACGGGAAGATTTTCGCCTACGAACTGCTTTTCCGCGACTCGCCCAGCAGCGACACGGCGGTCATCGCAAGCGACGTGCTCGCCACAGCGCAAGTTCTCGAAAACGTGCTGAACAACATCGGGCTCCCGAAACTTATCGGCGAGCACAAGGCTTTTGTGAACTGCAGCCGAGAGATGCTGCTCGACAACCTGTTCGGGCTTTTGAACCCGCGCTGCTTTGTACTCGAAGTTCTTGAAGATGTAGAAGTGGACGACGCCCTCGTGAAGGCCGTTGCACACTACCATGCACGCGGTTTTGAAATCGCGCTCGACGACTTTATTTTTAACGACGAATTCCTCAAGCGCTGCGCACCGCTCTACCCGTACGTTTCGTACGTGAAGATGGACCTCGTGGACAACAGCGAAGCGGACCTGGCAAACGCAGCCGCATTCTTCAAGGCGAAGAACATCAAGATTCTCGCCGAGAAGGTGGAAACGAAGGCGACCTTCAAGAAGTGCCTGGCCGCAGGCTACGACTACTTCCAGGGGTTCTTCTTCGCAAAGCCCGAACTGGTGACCGGCAAGAAAATTGACGCCACCTCGGCAGCCATCCTGCGCATACTGCTTTTGTTGCGCAAGCACCCGGGGCTCGACCAACTCTGCGAATGCCTTTCGGAATACGGCGACGTGGCAGCCAACCTGTTACGCTTCGTGAACTCCGACGCCCAGTTCAGGAGCCAGAGCATTTCGAACGTGCGCGACGCCATCGTATGGATTGGCATGAGGAACATCCAGGAATGGTTGATGCTCATGCTCTACGCCCGCCCCGAGATGGGCATGACTCCGCAAAGTTCTCCGCTGTTCCAGAACGCGAGCCACCGTGCGAAGTTCCTCGAGATTCTTGCCCGAGTGGTGAGCGGCACCGACCACGACCTGCCGGCAAAGGCTTTCATGGTCGGGCTCATCAGCCGCATGGACGCACTAGTCGGAGCTCCGCTCGAAAACATCTTGACCGAAGCTGGTGCCGACGAAGACATCCGCGAAGCGCTGCTGCAGCGCTCGGGCCGCCTAGGCACGCTCCTCCTGCTCGCCGACGCCGTCGAACAAGACGACCAGACGAAGATCATCGACCTCCTGAAAAAATTGAACATCTCTTCCACCTTGTTGAACCGTTGCGTCAACGACGCCTACACGTGGGCCCATGAGCACTGAACCGGAAAGCCTTGAAGCGCTGATTGCGGAATTTGCAAACCTACCGGGCATCGGGAACAAGACTGCGCGGAGGCTTGCATATCATGTGCTGACACGCCCCAAGGCCGACGTAGAACGCTTTGCCGGCAACCTCGTGAACGCCATCGAGAAGGTGCACCCCTGCCCCAAGTGCCATGCGTTTACCGACCTGGACATCTGTTCTGTTTGCACTTCGCGCGAAGGGTCCAAATCGCTCTGCGTGGTCGAGAAGAGTTCCGACACAATGCCGTTCGAACGTTCCGGAATCTTCAAGGGCCTATACTTTGTTCTAGGCGGTGTGATTTCCCCGCTAGATGGAATCGGCCCGGAGCAGTTGCACCTGCCGCAACTCGTACAGCGCGTCAAGGATGAAGGCATAGAAGAACTCGTGCTTGCACTAGGGTCAAGCCCTGAAGCCGACAGCACCGCCTTGATGATAGACCGCATGCTCGCCGGCGTAAACGTGAAGCGTACGCGCCTTGCCCGCGGAATCCCGATGGGCAGCGACCTCGAATTTATCGACGAAGTCACCATGCTCCGCGCCTTCGAAGGGAGAGTAGACCTATGACACAGCACCAGGCCCCGGTAAAGTTCGGCGATTTCACAGTTACCTCTGCGGAATTCGTAAAAGCAGCGGTAAACCTCAAGGGTCTTCCCGAAGAGCGCCTCCCCCAAGTTGCGTTCCTCGGACGCTCCAACGTGGGCAAATCTTCGCTCATGAATGCCCTCATGGGGCAGAAAAAACTGGTAAAAGTGAGCGCAACCCCCGGAAAAACGCGCGAAATTAATTTTTTTAAAGTCAATAACCAATTTTTTCTTGTAGATTTACCTGGTGTAGGCTTTGCCAAGGTAAGCAATTCCAAGCGCGACGAAATGGCTGACTTTATCCGCGATTACGTGGAAAAGTGCCAGGACCTGCGCGGACTCGTCTACCTGGTGGACATACGCCACGGAGGCACGCCCATCGACATTGAGACGGTGGAAAGTATCCGTGCCACGGGTTGCCCGGTGCTGGTTATCGCCAGCAAGCGGGACAAGGTGAACCAGTCCGAACTGGCGAAGAACCTGAAGCTCATTCAGGATCGCCTTTCGCTGCCAACCAAGCCCCTGTGCGTAAGCGCCATCAAGAAGTTCGGTCTGGAAGCCCTTTGGCAAGAGCTAATGAGTGCAGTGAACGGGACGAACAAGATAGATGGAAGTACAGGCGAGCAATAAGAAGCTGACCTTCATCGGCCAGAAATTCCATGCCCTGGGCATGTTCCTACTCCGCAGAAAGTCGGGGCAGGAAGTCGCCTTGTTCGTTCGCGCCATCGCCTCCATCTTCTCCCAGAATAGAAGTTTCAAGACGGACACAAGAAACATCATCTTGCAGACGTTCTTCACGGGCGTAGAAATATTCCCCATCCTTTTTGTTGTCGCCACCCTTTTTGGTACAGTCGTCATCATCGAAGTCATTACCCTCATGGGGAAGGTCGGTTTCTCGGACGTGGTCGGCGGACTCATGGTGGTGGTAATCATCCGCGAACTGGGGCCAATCCTCACGGCATTCCTGATTGCAGGCCGTAGCGGTTCTTCGCTTACCACGTACATCGGTGGCATGGTCATCAATTCCGAAGTTGACGCACTTGCAACTATGGGCGTCGACCCCGTGCGCTACCTCGTGATGCCTGGACTCATCGGCGGTTCTATTGCCACCTTCATCATGACAATCATCTTCAGCTCCAGCGCCATCGGGGCCGGGTTCCTGATGACAAAGATTGCCATTTTCATCACAGGCAACGCCATCAACGTGCAGCTCACGTGGGAATACCTCTCCACTGAAATCCTCAAGGCGATGACCTTCACGGACTTTATCTTTATCGTAGTGAAGCCGCTCGTATTCGGCTGCATCATCACTACGAACGCCTGCTACCAGGCAATGAACATTCCGCGCGACATCCGCCAAGTCCCGAAGGCTACCGGCAAGTCTGTCATTCAGTCCTTCTTCTATATCGTTTGCGCCGACGTATTCCTTTCGATGTTCTACTTCATTGATTACTTCAACGAGATTTCGAAGATT
Source organism: Fibrobacter sp. (assembly GCA_045131085.1). Classification (GTDB taxonomy): domain Bacteria; phylum Fibrobacterota; class Fibrobacteria; order Fibrobacterales; family Fibrobacteraceae; genus Fibrobacter. The sequence continues at coordinate 35,545 of JBGUQN010000117.1, read as the reverse complement.
ATCTAATGCATGACGAAGCGCTCAGAATAGAAGGTTTGCATCTTTCGTACCAGGGACTGGTTGGCACGGCGTTTTCGAAGCCCCGCGCATTGGGATTCTTTGACCAATCCATCAATAACGGCGAACAGGAACTTATCTCGGGAGCGGATCTCGCCCTGCAAAAAGGCGAAACGCTCTGCATCGGAGGTGCTTCCGGACAAGGCAAGAGCGCCCTCTTGCGCGTGATTGCAGGGCTGGTAAGGCCCACCGCCGGAAGGATATACATATTCGGCGAGTACATTCCGCCAGAAAGGCTTACCGCACTCGAGATTGCAAAACGCCAAGTTGGGCTCGTATTCCAGAACGGAGCCTTGATTTCGAACCTGAGGGTACGCGACAACATCGCGATGCCGTTACGCTACCACAAGATGGGTTCCCCGGCAGAAATCGAAGACAAGGTGAAAATGGCCATGGACCTCATGCGCGTGAGAGACTGTGCAGACATGTTCCCGCATACATTGAGCGTGGGCATGCAGAAGCGTGTCGCCATTGCCCGCAGCTGGGCGATGGGCCCGCAGCTCTTGCTGATGGACGAACCAACTGCAGGGCTCGACAACTACAACCGCCGTAACCTGCTCCCGCTTATCGACAACATGCGTACGCTGTTCAAGACATCCATCATCATCGTGACGCACGACTTGATGGTCGCCAAGGAACTCGGCTGCAAGATAACCTTCCTTACGCAAAAGAAGCTTACCGAGCCACAGTATTTCGATGACTGGCTGAACGGCGACACCGCCATTTCAAAAGAACTGTTCCGCGACTTACGCACCAGCGGATAATTCTGCTCCATAACCAAAAAGGTTTGTAAAAAATGTTTCTTGCTTTACCAGACGATTTTCATGCCCACCTGCGCCAAGGCGAACTCATGGCCGGCTATGTACGTGACCTTGTACAACAATTCGGACGTGCCATCATTATGCCGAACACTGTACCTGCGATGACATCTGCAAAGGCGATTGCCGAATACAAGGCGCAGATTCTTGATGCGGCGAAAGACATACGCCCAGACTTTGTACCACTGATGACCTTCAAGCTGAACCCGAACTACACCGAGCAAGACCTGAAGGACATGATGGCGGAAGGCGTGGTCGCCGGCAAGTACTACCCCGCAGGCGTCACCACGAACAGCGCCGACGGCATCAGCGATTTTGAAGCGGTATTCCCGGTAGTCGCGATGATGGAAAAACTCGGGCTTGTGCTGTGCGTGCACGGCGAAGAACCGGGCGAGTTCTGCCTAGACCGCGAACCCGCATTCATCAAGCGCGTAGAGACACTTGCTGCAAAGTTCCCGAAGCTGAAAATAGTCTTTGAACACCTGAGTTCTGCAAAATCCGTGGAAGCCGTCAAGAGGCTCCCCGCAAACGTGGCAGCGACCTTTACGGTGCACCACCTGATGATGACTCTTGACGACATCGTCGGGGACGCCCTCAGGCCGCACCATTTCTGCAAGCCGTTACCGAAGCGGCCTGAAGACCGTGCCGCAATCCGCGAAGCCGCCTTCAGCGGCAACCCGAAGTTTTTCCTCGGCACGGACTCCGCCCCGCACCAGCAGGGCAAGAAGGAATGTCCGTGCGGGGCGGCGGGCGTCTACAGCGCTCCCGTAGCCATCCCGCTACTGGTTCAGGAATTCGAACGTGCAGGCCACATCGACAAGCTCGCCAATTTCATCGGCGGCTTCGGTGCAGACTTCTATGGAATCCCGCGGCCCACAAAGCAGATTGAGGTCGTGAAGGAATCGTGGACCGTGCCCACGCTCGTAAACGGCGTGGTGCCCCTCGCCGCCGGCCAGACGCTAGAGTGGAAAATAAAATAAGCCCCTCGTAAGGGCTTATTCCCATCCCTTCGCATTTACCAGTACATTTTTCTTTTTATTTGTCCCCGACGGGGCAAAAAATATACATTATGAAGGTAATTTCCAACCTTCAGGTGTTTATGGGTTTTATCCGCGCAATTCTATACTACCTTACCGTTTTTACCGGGATGATCATCATCGGCACGCCCTATATCATCTACAAGGGCCTCATCTGCAGACGCAAACATGAAATTACGAACATCTGCACATTCTACTTCAAGAATGTGGTCTTCAAACTGTTCGGCATAAAGATTAAGGTCGAAGGTGCAGAAAACATCCCGAAGGATCGGGGATTCATCATCGTTGCAAACCATGCGAGTTTCCTCGATATCAATGTCATCTGGCCTACACTCGGCAACACAGCCTTTATTGCGAAGGCCGCCCTCTGGAAAGCCCCGGTTTTCGGCTGGGTGCTCAACAGCATCGGCTGCATTCCCGTGCACAAGAACCCGCGCATGAACGCCGGCATGGGTAAGCTCGTGAGGAAGCGCCTCGACGACAAGTACAACATCGCCGTGTTCCCCGAAGGGCACCGCAGCGAAGACGGCCACATGTACAAATTCCAGAACGGCATCTTCCGCATGGCGAAGGAAAACAAACTCCCGCTATTGCCTATCACGCTTATCGGTACGGGCGACCGCCTCCCGAAAGTCAAGTGGGCGATGCACCCGGGCGAAGTCCGCATTGTCGTCCACCCGCTGCAGACTCCCGAAAGTTTCGAGAACACTCCCATGAATGACTTGCGAGACACGATGCACGACCTGATTGAATCGGCACTGCCCTACAAGCAACAAGAATTAGCCCAGGCGCAAGCCGTAAGCGGCACAGCAAAGGAGGCCTAGAATGGCTCAGCATTTACCTAGCGAAGAACAGATTATTGCAATACTGCGCGATGAACCTATGGTCGGGAGCCAGCTCCGCGGAGCACTCGGGCTCCCCAAAAAGCAGAAGATGGCTTTTAAGCAGATGCTCGCCGACATGGTGGAACGCGGGCTTTTAAAGCGCACCAGCCACAAGGAATACCAGCTCGGCGACGGTGAAAGCCTCGACGAAAAACGCGAGAAGCGCATCAAGAAGATTGCGGAACAATACCCCGAAGACAACCGCCGCCCGGGTGCACGCAGCCGCAGGCAGAACGACAAGGAAAACGAAACCCGCGTGAAGCGCGGTATCCTGCACCAGATTGGCGACGAGCAGTGGGAAGTTCACGAAATCGACACCGGTAAGGTGTACGAGATGTGCCACCGCAGGCAGGCTCCAGGCAAGGAAGGCGAGAAGATCAACTTCACCCTGTACCCGCACCCGAAACTCAAGCACAGCTACCTCGCAAAGGTCGACCGCAGCGCCGAAGCCATGAACGTGAGCTGGGACGAGGTCAAGGCGAAGTTCATGGAAGAAAGCAACCTACCCAAGGACTTCTCCCCTGCCATCAAGAAATTCGTGGAAGGCATCAAGGAACCCTGCGGCAAGGATTTCAAGGGCCGCGTCGATTACCGCAAGCTCGACGTACTCTGTATTGACCCCGACGGCGCCATGGACCACGACGACGCCATCAGTGTGGAACGCACCGAAAACGGTTACAGGCTCGGCGTGCATATCGCCGACGTGAGTTACTACGTACCCGAAGGGAGTGAACTGGACGAAGAAGCATTGGAAAGGAGTTACACGCAGTACCTGCCGTGGACAGCTGTACCCATGCTCCCCGAAAAACTCTCGAGCGGAGTGTGCAGTTTGCACCAGGGCGTAGACCGCTGCGCATTCACCTGCATGATGGAACTCGACAAGCAGGCCAACGTGCTCAGCTGGGACTTCCACCGCAGTATCGTGAACGTATCGAAGGGCATCACTTACCGCGAAGCCGTGCAGATGATGGAAGCCGGCGACGATTCCATCAAAGCGCTCGCCGAAGTGACTGCCATGCTCAAGAAGAACCGCACCAAGGAAGGCCTGCTCGAATTCAAGAGCACCGAATACGGCTGCAAGTTCAACGAGAAGGGCGAACCCGAAAAAATCGTGCCGCGCGAATCCGACGAATCGAATTCGTGGGTCGAAGAATGCATGCTCATCGCAAACAACTGCTGCGCAAAGGAACTCTCCAAGCGCAAGCTGCAGGGCATCTACCGTATCCACGAAGCGCCCGATACCAAGGACATCATGGAACTGTACTACATGTACCCCGATCTGTTCAAGGATGCCCCGGTAATGTTGCGCGACCTGGGCAAGCCGCGTAGCGGCGACACGAACCTGAACCCGGTCGCCTTCAAGCTGTACCAGCACCTGGTAAAGCGCGCTGGCGACGACGAAACGCTCATGAACCGCATCTTGCGCAGCATGCAGAAGGCCCACTACGACAGCAACAGCTTCGGGCACTTCGCGCTGAACTGGCAGGACTACAGCCACTTTACCAGCCCTATCCGCCGCTATGCCGACCTCTGGTGCCATCGTGAACTTGCGCGCAAGGGCAAGGAAATTACCGCCCAGCGCAAGAACAGCGTCATTGAAGTTTGCGACCTGATTTCAGCAAACGAAATCAAAAACATGAAGGTAGAACGCATTTCCATCAAGGTGTGCAGCTGCTGGATTTTGAAGAGCCGCATCGGCGACGACTTCGAAGCCAACGTTACCGGCATCGAAGAATGGGGCATCTACGTTTCCATCGCCGACCCGATCGCAGAAGGCCTGGTGCGTTTCCGCGACATCGCGGGCGACGACTTCTACGTATTCAATCCGGACCAGGGACTCGCTTTCGGGAAACGCAGCGGGCGCACGTTCCGGCGTGGCGACAAGGTATTAGTGCGCCTGCTCCGCGTAGACCCCCTACGCGGCCAGGCCGACTTCAGCATTATCGAAAAGCTCAGCAGCGAGCCCAAGAAGCGCCGCCGTCAGGGTGAACGCGACGTAAACGAACGCGCAGACCGCGCCGCCGCCGCAGAAGCGCTCGGTTACCTGAGCCAGCACAACCGCGCTGCACGCCGTGCAAGCAAGCAGCGCGCCGGCAAACGCGGCAGGCAAGAAGACGACTTCCTCGGGCAAGAAGGTGGCCGCAAGGGCCGTTCCTCTCGCAGCAAGAAAAGCAATCCGCGCAAGAGGAGATAACGCCTAATGCACCGCAAAGTTGCCCTGTACGCAAGCTACCAGACCGGGAAAGACCTTCCCGGCTACGTGCGGTTTGCGCTCAGGCACCTGGCGGAAACGGACTTCCACGTCGTGCTCCTGACAAACGACCGCGAACTTTCCGATGACACCTACAAGTTCATCGCCGACAACGACATTGAACTTTTCCTCACGCGGAACCACGGTTTCGATTTCGGCATGTGGCACCGTTACCTCAAACTCAAGGTAAACAGCCCCGCCGCCGACGGCGCGCAAGAAGCCATGGGCAATCTCGACAGGTTGCTTGTGCTAAACGATTCCGTCGTCTACTTCCAGAATAATTTCGAGAAGTTCTTCGCCGAAGCAGAAAAGAGCAACGCCGACGTCATTTCGCTCACCAGCAGCAACGAGATTTACCCGCACCTGCAATCGTTCTTCCTGTACATGAAGCAACCCGCACTCGGGGCGTTTTTCATGCACCTCTTCGAAACGCCCGAACAGGACGACTTCATGAGTACCGTGCGCAACATGGAAATCGGGCTCAGCGAAAAATTTGTCGAGGCCGAAGTCCGCATGGAAGCGCTCTACCCCACCGAGGGCAAGGCGCTGTTCTCCGCAAAGGAACTCATTGAGCAGGGAACCGGATTTATCAAGCGCAAACTCCTGCAGCGCCGATTTACCTTCGACGAGAAGGTGTACTTCATCCGCATGGGCGCCAAGGACGCGCTCAACACCGACTACGCGGCAATCGTAAAGCAGGCAGGACTCGCCCACGATTTCAAGGAAGAGTGGCTCCCGACTGCGGTAGATTCCCCGCTACGGCACAAGGCCGACCTCCTGTGGGAAGGCGCATTCGACAAAGTCGGATGGCCGCTACTGCGCACCGCCATCAAGACCAAGTACAAGCTGCTCGGCAAGCCTCTCGACGGCGACGAGTACAAGTAACCCGTCACTTTACTTTAAACCGTGAGCCACAAGCGGCATAGCGTCAGCATGCCGTGGTGGCGAGAGCGAGCGCTTGCCGGAGTAATTTAATCCCCGAGTGAAGCGCGAGCAGTCTCTGTGAGCCACAAGCGGCATAGCGCAAGCATGCCGTGGTGGCGAGAGCTCGTGAGATGCCGGAGGTTCTACTCCCCAGACGTCGAACGAGCGGTCTTAAAATAAGTGGTTACCTGGATGGAATCATTCTCCTCCTGTCCCCTCTCATAACGAGTATATTCCAGAGTCCAGGTAACCGTAGTATCTGATACTAGTTTGTTAAAGTTTTCAAATTCATAAGTATTCACCAGGGGGATCCATTTCTCCGGCCACGACTTTAGATACTTATAGCTATACTGGGCATCGAGCACCGGCATCACTCCCAAGACCGTCAGCGGAAAATCGCGGAACGACAACTCCGAATTGACCGTAAGGCGTTTCTTGCCTCCCATCCGTGAATCGTTCACGTCCAAGGTATCGAAGAAATCCCGTATCTCGGTAGAATCGAACGGGTGCTCGCCGGGTTCATAGACAAATTCCGGCACAACATAATCCGTCAACCGATTCTCACCATAATTGATAAAGGTCGTATCGTGCTTGTAGCTGTACGATTCCTTGTAAAATGTATCCTTGACAACCGTATCGGTAATCGTGACATGGCAATGGACGGTATCTATAACTAGTTTTTGATATACCAGCGGCTCATAAGCAGGGCCATCTATAGGCGCAAGCACAAGCACAAGTTGTTCCTGGCACGAAAACTCCGTCTCGCCGATATCGCATTCCAGAGCCACTGAAGATTTTGTCAGCGTGTCGATTGCGCCTGTGGAATCGCTATACAAGAACGATGTATAGGAAGCCCCTTCTTTTTCAATCACCCTTTCCACAGTATCGCGGTAGACAGTGACCGTATCATGATGATAGACCACCTCCTTATCCCCACAGTAATCCGGTTTATCCCCAGGCTCTTTCGATTCCGGCTTATCCCCAGACGACTGCGGTTCAGTCTTTTCACCAATCTTATCCACCGGCTCGGTCGGAGAAACCTCTCCTTGCGAACACGCCACGAAAAACCCCGCAATCAACATTCCCCAAACAAACAGAGTCCGCTTAAAAAGGATGCGTCCCATATTTCCTCCAGCTCTTTTCCCCAAAAAACGTCCTTTGGACGTCCTTTACTTATAAAATAAATTCTTTCAAACAAAAAGTAAAAGGTTTTTTCGCCTTGCAAGAATCTCGTATACAAAGTCACAGGATTTTGCGCGACTTTATTTTTAATAAGCCAGCTGTACCCCAATAGACGGAGAGACGGGAACATCGGAAGGCCAGCTGAGCGGAGAAAGGACCTTTATGTTTATTCCGACGTGGCGATTGATATCGTAGTTGATACCAGCGGCAGCATGCACCAGTTGCCCGGTCTTGTAGTTATCGGCAATGTTAATCGTCAGGCCGACGATTCCATGCCAATGGGTTCCGCCCAAGTAAAAGAGCACCGGAACTCGAATAAAGGAAGCAACGAAGGCGTCGTACTGGAGGCTACCCTGCACGTAGAACGTCCTGGGTTCGTTCATGTAGTAGCGCACGCCTGCACCGAAAATCACGGCACCAAGCTCGCCGAAGGCCCGGAACCTCGAGCCCAATTCCGTTTTTTCTGTCGGAGCTGGCGCCTGTGTCTGATTTTCCACCGTCTCCGTTTCGGTTGCTGCATTTTCCACAACATCGGCAGAAGATTCTTCCACAATCTCATCGCAAAGGGCGAAGCCCGCACACAAAAAAATTATGGACATGATTTTCTTCATGTCCGTAAATTAGATTATTCACTATCGGATGTCAATGAAGGCGCCGAAAAAAAGTGCGCCGGCCGGCGCACTGTTCATTTATTTCTTCCTGACGATTTCGGCGTCTTTCACGTTCTTGCCGTCGAGCTTGGAAGAAGGCTTGGCGGCAACGTTGTTGCGGTTCATAATCTTGTACTGGGCGATGGTCCAGAAGTTACTGATAATCCAGTAGAGCACGAGGCCGGAGGGCATCACCGCACTGAAGACGAACATCATGGCAGGCATCATCCACACCATCATCTTCTGCTGGGCAGGGTCCATGCCGGCGCTGCCGCTCATGGTGACCTTCGTCTGGAAGTAAGTCGTCACGACCATGATCCACGGGAGGATCGCAAGGCCTGCAGGCATGATGAACGGGATCGAAATACCGCTCCACACCACGTCGCTCTTGCTCAAGTCGGTAATCCAGAGGAATGCGGGCATACCACGCAATTCGATAGCACGGCCAAGCACAAAGAAGAGGCCCATGAATATCGGCATCTGGAACAACATCGGCAGGCAGCCCGTGCAGCTAGAGAACGGGTTCACGCCATTCTTGGAGTAGAGTTCCATCATGGCGGCCTGCTTCTTCTGCGGATCGCTCCTGTACTTCACGTTGATTTCGTCCATCTGGGGCTTGAGTGCCGCAAGGCCGCGCGTAGCCTTCATCTGCTTGATGGTGAAGGGAGTCGTGAAGGCGCGCACGATAAGCGTAATGAGGAGGATGGCCACCGCATAGTTCGGGATAATCGAGTAGAAGAACTTGAGGAGCTTGAGGAGCCACTTACAGATCCACACAAACCAGACGCTGGAACCGGGGAACCACTTGGAACCCGTCACGATAATCTTCTCGTAGCTCTGGCCGAGCGCTTCGATTTCGTCCCACTGGAGCGGAAGGACCATGAGGTTGTAGGCCACGGAATCGGCGCGAACGTCGTCGGCGATGGTAAGGCTGTAGGTACCGGGGTCGGAATGGCCCTCGGCAACGACCTTGACGTGCTTAGCCTTCACCTTGACCGGCACCGGGCTATCGAACTGCACCGACATGGCCACGTACTTACGGCGCAGGCCCACCCAGTAGTAGTTGGCATCATCAAACTTCATCTCGTCGGTGAAGGTCTCACGTTCGGTAATTTCGCTGTTCTTGTAAATAACTTCGCTGAAGAAGTAGCTCGCACCGCCGAAGCTCTTGCCCTTCGGGATGACTTCCGTCTCCTTCATGCCGCCCATCCACGAAAGTTCGTAGGCGGTTGGGTTGAACCCGACAAACTTGTTCACCTGGCGGACAGCGGGGCCATCCTTCGTGAAGGCGTAGCTACGCATGACCTTGTTGCCATTCGCATCGGTAAAGGTAAATTCCACGTTCGCTTCGGATTCCACCGTAATCCATTCCGGGGCATCGACAGCAAACATCGCTTCGCTCAGGTCCGCACCGCCAAGCTTCAGGTCCAGGGCGCCAAGCGCCGTATCCTGGATAAGTTCGGGGTAGTTACCGGCACTGTCCTTCAGGGCCTTCACGATAACGCTCTGGACACGGCCGCCCTTGTTGGAGAGCGTCATGATGAACTTTTCCGTTTCGACGGTCACAGTGCGCGGGACGATTGCGGGAGCCTTAACCTCCACCGCGGCAGAATCAGCCGTAGCAGCGCTGTCGACAACAGCCTGGATGGCGGAATCCTTCGGGGCAGCAGGAGCGCCAAGTACAGGCGGCTCCTTCTCTTCGGGCTTGTTCACCGGGAGCACGAGTTCGGAGGGCTTACCTGCTTCCGCGACCTGCGCAGCAGCAGCCTTCTGGGCCTCCGCCTGGGCAGCACGGGCCTTCGCCCTAGCCTCTTCGTTCGAAGCGTTCATCGTCATCCACACGATGACGATTATCGCCATGAGTACGGAACCGATAATGGTATTCTTATTCATCTCTATTCCTTCCTGGGCGGAACCGGATCATAGCCGCCCTTGCAGAATGGGTTGCATCTCAAAATCCTAAAAACAGCAAGATAGAAACCTTTGAGGGGGCCATGAACCCGAAACGCTTCTATCGCATACTGGGAGCAAGTCGGACGGAACCTGCATACCCCATGAAAAAAGAACGGATGGACCAGCTGGTAAAGGCGGATCGGGGCGACCAGCACCTCCACGAGGATTTTCCTAGCCTTCGCAAGCATTCTCCGAACCACCTTCCGGCACCTTCCATTCCATCTTGCGGAATATCTTCAGGGCAGATTCCCTGAGGCGGTCCGGCGTCATCACATCTGACGGGTCGTTCACGATGACCATCGCCCAAACAGGCTTCTCTATCGCGGGGACCATCCCGAAGAACAGCGGGCGAAGGACACGGCGGCACTTGTTCCTGTAAACAGCGTTCCCGTTCCTCTTTTTTGCCAAAAAGCAAAAACGACAAGAACCGTCCGGGCTGTCAATCCATCTCATCGATAACGATGGAGATCGGACGAACTTACCTTGGACGGCTACTTGCCGATAAGCAGGCTGGTTTGGCAGCCGGTAAGAGCGCAGAGCGGCGATATGCCACCCCCCGACTTACTTCTTGTAGATGGAATCGCTAATGGTGAGGCGCTTGCGACCCTTGGCGCGACGGCGGCTCAGGACGGCACGGCCCCAGCGGTCTTCCATGCGGGCCATGAAACCATGCTTGTTGACACGCTTACGATTGTGAGGCTGGAATGTTCTTTTCATGATAAAACCTTTTTCTTTGCAAAATTTTGAGCCACAAAAATAGCAAAAAATCCGCATATATCAAGGGGTTTTAGGCCCTGTGTAGCCTTTTTTACCGCCTCTTTAGGCTATCCCCAAGAACATCTTTGGTTAATCAACAACTTATCAACAGTCCACGATTGACTGCCGACAGGCCTAATCCGACAGGGCGCGCACCTGGTTCTTGCCGCGCGACTTGAAACTGTCGAGGAGGGAATCCACCTTCTTGAGCAGTCGTTCGCGGTCAAACTCGTTCTCGTCGCGGCACGGCACGAGACCGCCGCTGATGGTGATATGCAGGCGCGGGTCAATGCTCCACGAAAGGTTCCAGATGCTTTCGCGGAATTCATCGGCACGTACAAACGCATCGACATCGGAATCCGCCGCCATGATGAACAGGAAATTATCCTCGCCATAACGGGCACCGCATTCGCCCACGTCTTCGTTGACACAGGCCCACAGTGCATGCGCCACGTCGCACACGACACGATCACCCATCACGTGCCCGTAGGTATCGTTCAGGCTATTAAAGTCGTCAATCGTGAACATGAACATGTAGAACTTCTCGCGGCTGTGCCACACGATGTTCTCGAGGTACTGGATAACATAACGGCGATTGTAGAGTTCCGTAAGGCTATCGTGCTTGGACTGGTAATCCAGCTTGTTCATAAGGCGTTCCCTCTGGACGCGTTCACGCACGTAGGCGCTAATCGCATACGAACAGATAAGGAACAGGCTCACGGCTACCAGCACATAGTTCGACACGTAGTCTAGGTAGATAATATCCAGCGACGGCTTGATGTACATCCAGTCCTGGTGCTGCCAAGCCACCATGAAAATCCCGACACTGACAACCAGCGTAAGGGCGGCCGAAAAGTAGCGCACCCTGCGGTTATCGATAAAGCTGCTGAGGAACGGCCCCACCAGCAGATAATACGGCATGGCGCTGTCCGTACCGCCACAGAAGAAGAACTGCAGCGGCGAAGACACGCACGAGTAGTAGAAAATCACTATGAAGAAGCCGCCCGAATAGGACCCGGTCTTTTTCACAAACAATGCCACAGAGACACACACCACGAAATTGGCCAGGCAGAGCAGCTCTGCCGCGTGGTTCACGTTTTCGTATACCGTGACAACAGTCCCGAAAATCGAGGCAAAGATAAAGACACCCTGGATAATCCAGAATAGCTTCTGTTCCAGAGTTTCAAGGTTATCCCAAAACTTTTTTAGGCGTGCGACCATATTTACGTCATCTCCTCTATGTAATATAACTAGAGAATTCAAAAGAGGAGCAAAAAAAGAAAAAATTATTTTATATTTCTTTGAAGAAACCGAATTTACCCCGGAAGGCACAAAATGGAACTCACTCCGCTTGACATCCGCAACCAGACATTCCACAAGAAATCATTCGGCGGCATCGACGCCGAGGAGGTCAAGGCCTTCCTGGAAACCGCGGCGACCGCGTTCGAGCAGCTTTCCCGCAACCGCACGGACCTGACCGAGAGGCTCAAGATTGCCGAAGAACGCGTCAACTACTACCGCCAAATCGAAAAGACCATCCAGGACGCTGTAATTACCATGCAGCGCACCGTGGACGAGGTGAAGGCTACCGCCGAAAAGGAAGCTGAAATCATCATCGCCGAGGCCAAGGCCAGGGCGGTCCGCGAAGTCGAGTCCACCAAGAAGCAGGCCGAAGACCTCCGCGCCGAAATCGAGCAGCTCAAGCAGCTCAGGAGCAACTACTTCATCCGCTGCCGCGCCCTCATCCGCGGGCAAGAGGAGCTCCTCTCTGCCATGGAAAACGACCAGAAGGAACTTGAAGCCCCGGCAGCGCCCCAGGTAAGGCCCGCCACACCGGGCATCAACATGGGCGGCAACGTTCTCGCCTAATATGCGGGTAAACATCAAGGTACATGCGAGGAGCAAGCGCGAAAGCGTAACGCCCCTCCCCGACGGGAGCCTGAAGGTAGAGGTGAAGGCGCCCCCTGTAGAGGGTGCCGCCAACGAGGCCATCTGCGAACTGCTCGCAGAACACTACAAGGTACACAAGCGCGACGTGAAAGTCGTCCTCGGCTCCACCAACAACAAGAAAGTCGTCGAAATCGCCGGAATATAACCGTACGACCTTCGCAGTAGTGTGCAAGCGAGTGTCGCGGCGAACTACCCCGCGACAAGCATTCTTATTCCATCAATAAACAGTATTAGTCCCGAGGGGCGTCGGCCACAACCGATCAAGGCGAGTGCCGCGGCCATACTTGTATGGCCATGGCTGAGCCGTAAGGTTGGCGCTTGCGCCAGGATGGGGAGGGTGCAGGGAGGGGCCCGTGCGGCCTTCGCAACTCCGAGCTGGGGCCCCTCCCGCAAGCATTTTATGCCAGCATATAACTCAAACGCGGAATGCAAAAAAGTCCCAGGATAAACCTGAGACTTTTCGATTTTATCTAGGATAGGAGATCTACTTGGTCACGGTGAACCGCAACATCTGGCCGCCACGGAGGGGCTTTGCGATAAACATACCGCCATTACGGACAAGTTCTGCAGTCTTCGCCTTGACTTCGGCAAGGCCCGTAGCCTCGACACGCCCGAGGAACATGCCCGACACGTCGTAAATTCCGTACACGGCAGGCGACTTACTCACATCAAACTTGGCGCCTACGAAAGACGGATTGCAAGGTTCTTGCGAGCACTGGCTGGAACCGTTCGAGAAGGTGAAGTAGTCCACATCGAACCAAGAACCCGTCACCGTCATGCGGAGGATATGTTCGCCTGCCGGGAGGGTAACTTTGGCCGTTACATCCTTGAATTCATCCCAGCCCGACCCTGAAAGCGGAACTTCGGCAACAGACTGGCCATCTACAGAAAGCGTGAAGCCCGAAGTCGAATTGTCCGTCGCCACGGAGGCAACCATCGTGTAGTCACCCGCTTCCTTCACGTTCACAGTGTATTCGAGCCATTCACCTTCCTGGTTGTAACCCACGACATAACCAGTCGCCTTCTTGTAGATGTCGACACCCGTGCCTTCACGGTAGCTCGTGCCGCCATTTTCAATGCCGTGGTCATCAGAATCGTTTTCACTGTAGGTCTTGTTTTCCTTGCCCGTGCCCGGAATGTCGAAGTTTTCGGCCTCGATCTTGCCCGGGAGTTCAACAGCCTTGCCACCAAACGGTTCGCGCGGAACTGGATCGGCAGGAGTACCCACGCCAACGAGCGTCACGATGCAATCCTTGTTGTTCGTATTACCCGCATCCATCGTAATCGTCACTTCGCCATTCTTGACTTCGACTTCACCTTCGTCCACAGCGTTTTTCGCTTCGCTGGTGGTGTACATATGGAAGACTTGAACGTCGGCACCCTGCACCTTTACCGTCACGGTCTTGCCACTCTTGTAGTCGCGGTTCACGAGCACCACGATAACGCTATCGCCGCCTGCGCTCTTGTAGGCAGAAGCGAACAGGTTGGCTTCGGGCTTGGCCGTTGCCCCCACGCGGATTGCACCCGGGCGGACAAAGCGGGCAAACTGGCTCATCACGTATCCACGCTTAGAAATTTTGCCGATTTCGCTCTGCGGAATGGAGAGCTTGTTGCCAAAGTCCTTTTCCATGATAAGGCCGTAGCAACGGCGGATATACCACCAAGTATACTGACTGAAGTTGCCCACGACCATGGCGCGATGGATTTCGTAACCCACGTCCATGGCACGAACGGTATCAAGTTTGTTCACATTCGCCTGGTCACCAGTCCTCATCACCACGCGCCAGTAGTTTCCGCTACCGTCACTTTCGGTATAGTGTTCCGTCATCCAGCGTTCAACACCCTTCTGGTCGGCAAGGGGATACTGGAAGAAGTTATCTTGCGTACCGGCTTCGCTCGCATAGAAGTGCGCACCGAGAATATCCCAGTTCTTGAGAGCGTTGGCGTCGTTCAGCACTTTGTCGTAAAGGCTCTTGTTGTACTGGAAAGATTCCGTCGAAATCACCTTTGTGCCGTTCTTGCGCATTTGATTGGCGTAGTTCTTGGTGAAGTTGTAGATTTCGTCTGCACTCCAGCAAGCCCATTCGTGGCACCAGTCCGGTTCGTTACTGATGGAAATAGCATCCAGAGGGACGCCCTGTTCCTTCATGTAGGCCGAAAAGCTGTTCAGGTGATCCACGTACTTCTGGTAGTTTGACGAGGCAATATGTTGGCCGGCGCCCGCATAAGGCGAAGTCCACGGAGTTGCATACAAAATAAAGTCATCGCCCGCATACTTCTTTGCGTACTTTGCAGCTTGAACTTCCTTGTTGAAGTCGCTGGAATTCGCATATACGGGAATGCGAAGCGTGTTGAGGCCAAGGGTGCCCTCACCCGTGCCGAAAGCAATCTTCGCATCGGCTTCCGAAAGGCCACCACCGCCTTGCCACTGGTTATGGACCATGCCGCCAAAACCGCGGATAATTTGATGTTCATCGGTGACATCGACGTTCACCGTAGAGGCAAAAGCTTGCGCCACCAACGCGCTGCAGCCAATCGCCAAGGAAACATTCTTGAGCAGTTTCATACAAACCCTATTTTCCAAACAGAAACCCGCAGGATTGCGGTCCCATACCATAAAGATACCCGTTGCACCTGCATTTTCACTACACTTTGGAATATTTTCCCTTTACGTTTTGGCAACGAGAAAAGGCAGAAAATCCCCCCAAAAACACAAAAAAAAACAACACCCTCGGACGTTTGCCCGAGGGTGTCGTTTCTGGATGTGTGGTTTAGGGACTCTTTTCTGGTTTACTTTGCAGTAGAGACCATGAATTTCTTGTTGCCGACTACGGAGCGGAGCATGTAAACACCCTGCACAAATCCGGCCGCCTTCAATACTTCCGCAGCACTCCCTGCAGAGAGGTCAACCGTACCGAGTTTCTTTCCGGTAAGGCCATACACGTCGTATGCCTTTGCGGAAGCATGCTGGAACCTGGTCGGGACAATCCTGATGGTTCCGACATCCCCGAGGGAGAACCAGTCCACGTTCACGTTGTCGCTCGTAACGAGCAGGCGGATGACATGTTCACCCTTGGTGAGCTGGGCGCTACCACCTTCAAATTCCTGATAAACGCTCCAATCTTCTCCCGTCTGCGGAACCTTGATGGTATCGCCAACAAGCTTTCCATCAACAAGCAGGCAGAAACTTGCACCGTTTTCCATGCCGGTAGAAGCGGATGCCTTGATGGCATACTCGCCATCTTCAAATACGTTGACAGTGTATTCAAGCCATTCACCGGAAGCCGTGTAACCGATTGCCTTGCCGGTGCCGCCTTCCACAATGTCGACACCCAAGTCTTCGCGGAACTTAGCATCGCCCTGATTTTCGGAATCGTTGTCGTTGTAGGAATCGACATCGCCGCCGCGGCCCGTACCCGGTTCATCGAAGTTTTCCGCTTCGATCTTGCCCGGTACCGCCCATGCAGTACCACCGAACGGCTTCTGCGGTTCCGGCGGAGTCGTGCCGCTGCCTTCGAAGCCCCAGGCCTTAATAGCCATGGTAGAATCCCTGCTGCCCTTGAACACGAGGAACACCTGTTCCACGATTCCCTTGAGGCCAGTGACTTCGCAGGAATTCTCGGCAAAGGTATTCTTGTTGCCGGTATTCTTAATCGTGCAGGTGCCGGCGAGCGTACCCGTCGCAGAACCCGTGTGGATTTCAATCTTGTCGCCATCAGCCGTGCTTGCGGCCTGCACCACGAAGCCCGTCGCGGCAGTACCGAAGTCAACGCCACTCACGCGGATCCAGGATTCCTTCGTAGAAAGCGGGAGGAGGAGGTGTTCGGCGACCTTGCCCAAGCTCCAGTTGGAACGGCTACGGATGCCCTTCTGCTTGGAACTCGTGAGTGCCGGATACCAGTCATACGGGTCGAAGTTCTCGATCTGCTTCGGGCCTTCCTTCGTGAAGGTCAACGAATTCATGGAACCGTCGGCGGCGTAGGTGAATTCATCCACGCTCACGCTGCGGTGGTATGCCGGGTTCGGGTTCGCCTGACCATCTTCGGCAGGAATCTTCTCGAGGCCGTCGTAACCGTTCGCAATGCGACGGTCATGGTATGCAACGTACCAGTGGCCTTTAAACTCAGCGATACCATGGTGGTTATTGTTGTTCGCGTTAATGTTCTGGCCGTTGATGTTCGGGTTCCCCATGAAGATGCCCTTGTAGGTGTACGGGCCCATGGGTTTATCGGACATGCCGTAGGCAATACGCAAGTCGGCCGTACTGTAAGAGAGATAGTACTTGCCCTTGTACTTGTGGATGTAAGAAGCTTCCATCGCCTTCGGGCCACCGATCTTCAGGTGAGTCTTGGAACTCACATCAAAGCCCTTCATGTCGGAGTTGAACTTGTAGATATTGAAGATGTCGTTGTTATTGTCGGCAGCCGGACGGCTATCGCTGCTACCGCCACCAAAGGTGAAGTAGCCCGTGCCGTCGTCATCAAAGAAAATACCCGGGTCAAAGCACCAGCCGATGCCGTCGCAGTCCGCAAGGCCGCCGCCCCAGTTGTTGATGAGCTTCTTGCCGCCCGAAACTGGGTTCGTCCACGGGCCGGCAATGCTGTCAGCAGAGATGAGGCCCACACCGCCGCCACCGCCATCGGGGAACACGATGTAGAGCTTTCCGTCCTTGGGGTTCACGGCAATGTCAGACGCCCAGATATCGCCGATACCGTCCACCTTGCGCGCATCGTAAATGATACCGAAATCGGTCCAGTTTTTCATGTCCTTAGTACGGAAACCGTAAAGGGCCTTGATGCTGTAGCCGCTTGCGTTGTATGCCGCCGGGTCATCGGAGTCGGTAATGACATAGAAATACGTATCGTCAGCGGCTGCACCCGGGTCAGCCAGATAATGGTAACTGGAAATCGGGTTATCGGCAAGCGCCACCCCGACGAGGCCACCCATGAGGGCAAGTCCAAATATTCCCTTATGATTCATCTTCATTTTACACATCCCTTTTATAAAACCGTTCCATTACGGCTTTTGCATTCTATAATCTACCCCTAAAAGGGGCCTTTTTTACCCTCAAAAAGGCACATTCCATTGACTTTTTATCCATAACGGCAAAAACATCCCAGAACGGCGTCTGGGACGTTTCTAATGTCTAAATTGTCTTTTTGCTAAAATTTCGCGGTTTGTGCTTTATTCAGTCACCTTGGCCATGAACTTCTTGCCGCCTTCCATAGCGCGGAGCATGTAAACGCCCTTCGCATAGCCTGCAGCACGGAGGGCCTCGCCCACTTTCGCGCCCTTCAAGTTGATCTGGCCAACCAGGGAACCCTTCAGGTCAAACACGCGGTAGGTTTCGTACTGACCGGCCTTGAACGCAACCTTGTTCTGGAGGGAAGTCGTTCCAATCGGGTCGGAATCTTCGGCGTCCTTGCCCGTGACGAAATTGATGTAGTCGATATCCATCCAGTCGCCCGTAACGGTGAACCGGAGGATATGCTCGCCGGCGGTCAGCTTCACGTTGGCAGAAACCTTATTGTAGTCGTCGTAATTGTCTTCGCCGGAGGTTGCCTGCGGAACAGCGATTTCATCAGTAATGTTCTCGCCATCGATAGACAGCTGGAAGCCAGAAGTCGCATTGGCAGAAGCCACGGCGGCAAACATGGTGTAATCGCCATCCTTAGCCACATTCACCGTGTATTCCAGCCATTCGCCAGCCTGGTTGTAACCCACGACATAGCCGGTAGCCTTCTTGTAAATATCGACGCCCGTGCCTTCGCGGTAGCTCTTGCCGCCATTGCTTTCGGCGCCATGGTCGTCCATATCGTTGTCGCTGTAAGAATCGACACCTGCGCCACGGCCCGTACCCGGTTCGTCAAAGTTTTCCATCTCGATCTTACCCGGGATAGCCCAGGCCTTGCCGCCAAACGGCTTCTGCGGTTCCGGCGGAGTCGTGCCGCTGCCTTCGAAGCCCCAGGCCTTGATGACCATGGTAGAATCCTGATTGCCCTTGAACACCAAGAACAACTGGTTCACGATTCCCTTGAGGCCTTCGACTTCGCACTTGTTCTCGAAATAGACGGTCTTGCTGCCCGTATTCTTGAGCGGGCAGGTACCGGCGAGCGTACCCGTCGCAGAACCCGTGTGGATTTCAATCTTGTTGCCGTCGGCAGCACTTGCAGCCTCGACCGTAAAGCCAGTCGCTGCAGTACCGAAGTCGACGCCACTCACGCGGAGCCAGGCTTCCTTGGAAGAAAGCGGGAGCAAAACGTGTTCAGCCTTCTTGCCCTGCACAAAGTTGGAACGACTGCGGATGCCCTTCTGCTTGGAGCTCGTAAGTGCCGGATACCAGTCGTACGGGTCGAAGTTTTCGATTTGCTTCGGGCCTTCGTTAGTCACCGTAACCGTCTTGATAGTACCATCGGAGTTGTAGAACATTTCGTCCACGGAGACGCTACGGTGGTAGCCTTCGTTCGGGTTGGCGCGGCCGTCATCAGCCGGGATAATTTCCAGGCCGTTGTAGCCCTTGGCAATACGGCGATCATGGTACACCACATAGGAATGGCCCTTGAATTCGGCAATGCCATGGTGGTTATTGTTGCCGTTAATGCTCTTGCCGTTCATGCTCGGGTCACCGAGAATCGTACCCTTCCAGGTGTAGGGACCCATTACGTTATCAGAAATACCGTAGTCAATCGTGGGGGCACCCTGCTGCCAGCCGGTACTGTACGAGAAGTAGTACTTGCCTTCGTGCTTGTGGATGTAAGATGCTTCGAGCATCTTGCGGGTCGGCAGGTTGTTCACCTTCACGTGAGAACCGTTGCCCACCGGAGCATCCTTCGCATCGTTCAGCTTGACGATATCGAAGTTGTCAGTATTCGGACGGCTGTTGCTTTCGCCACCACCCCACGTCACGTAGGTCGTGCCGTCGTCATCGATAAAGATGCCCGGGTCAAAGCACCAGGAAACGCCGTCACAGCCGATAATGCCACGGCCGCCGACAAGCTTATCCTTGCCCTGGCCCACGGCGTTTGTCCACGGGCCATCGATAGCAGGCGCCTTGATGTAGCCAATACCGCCACCACCGCCATCGGGGAACACGATGTAGAATGTACCGTTATGCACGGCGATACCGGAAGCCCAGATGTCGTTAATGCCGCTCACCTTGCGAGCATCGTAGATGATGCCGTAGTCGGTCCAGTTCTGCATATCCTTACTGCGGAATGCATAGAGGGCGTAAATCTTGTAGCCGTCGGAGTTGTACGGAGCCGGGTCATCGGAGTCGGTAATGATGTAGAAGTATTCATCATCAGCAGCCGCACCGGGGTCAGCCAGATAATGGTAGGTAGAAATCGGGTTATCGGCAAGCGCTGATGCCGCAAGGCCAAACGCAAGCGCTAAACCAAGCTTTCCCTTGGAAATCTTTTTCATCTTAACATCCCTTTTAAAGACCGCACCATTACAGTCTTCACCATTGTATAATTTAACCCCCTAAAGCCCATAATTCACTCTTTCGCGAGCAATTAGCATGGACGTATTGTCCAAACGAGCGGGCGCAAAAAAAGTACCTCGGGTCACCCCGGGGTACTTTTATGACGCCGAAAAAGGCGTCGGTCTGGATGTGTGGTGTTTAGGGACTCTTTTTGGCCTTATTTTGTCACCTTGGCCATAAACTTTTTGCCACCTTCGACCTGCTGGAGCATGTAGACGCCCTTCTTGTAGCCAGCGGCCTTGAGCGCTTCGGAAACGTTCGCGCCGTTCAAGTCGACCTTGCCAAGCATTGCACCATTCAAGCCGAACACGCGGTAGGTGGTGTACTGCAGGGCCTTGAACGCGACCTTGTTTCCAATTGCAGTCTGTCCTCCGATCGGGTCGGAATCTTCGGCATCCTTGCCCTTCACGAAGTTGATGTAGTCGATATCCATCCAGTCGCCGGTCACGGTGAAGCGGAGGATATGCTTGCCCGCAGTAAGCGTCACGTTTTCCTTGACCTTGTTGTAGTCATCGTAGTTCTCTTCGCCGGAGGTCGCCTGAGGAACAGCAACTTCACCGGTAATGTTTTCGCCATCGATGGCCAGCTGGAAGCTAGAGGTCGCATTGGCAGAGGCCACGGCAGCGAACATGGTGTAATCGCCAGCTTCGGCAACTTCCACAGTGTATTCTAACCATTCGCCAGTCTGATTGTAACCCACAACGTAGCCGGTCGCCTTCTTGTAGATGTCTACGCCCGTGCCTTCGCGGTAGCTCTTGCCGCCATTGCTTTCGGCACCATGGTCGTCGGAATCGTTGTCGGCATAAGAATCGTTGCCAGCGCCGTAGCCCGGTTCATCGAAGTTTTCCATTTCGATCTTGCCCGGAATCGTCCAAGCCTTGCCGCCGAACGGAGTCTGCGGTTCAGGTTCACGCTTGGTGCCCTGGAATTCCCACTCCAGAATGCCCATGGTAGAGTCCTTGGAGCCCTTGAACACGAAGAAGAGTTCGTCCACTTCGCCGGTAAGGCCAGTCATAGCACAATCATTGTCGGCATAGGTATTCCAGCCGCTAGTCTTTTCGAGGGTGCAGGTGCCGGCGAGCGTACCGGAAACACTTCCCTTGTGGATTTCAATCTTGTTGCCATCGGCCACGCTTGCGGCCTTCACGCGGAGATTTTCGGCACCATTACCGAAGTCAACACCGGACACGCGAATCCAGGATTCCTTGGTGGCAAGCGGGGTAAGCACATGCACAACAGGCTGGCCCTTGGTGTAATCGGTACGGCTGCGCACATTGCGCTGCTTGGAACTCGTGAGGGCCTTATAAGTCTGGTACGGGTCAAACTTCCCGACCTGTGCCGGGCCCGCGTCCGTGAACTTCACGACGTTCATCTTGTCGCCGTTCCAGGTGAGTTCATCGATAGAAACGCTTCTGTGGTTACCCGTCGTGGTAGGGGCCTGGCCGTTAGTGAGGTTCGGCTTTTCAGAAGCCATCACCAAGCGGCGGTCATGATAAACCGCATACCACTTGTCCTTGAACTTCGCGATACCGTGGTGGTTGTTGCCGCCCTTGCCGTTAATCTTCGAGGGGTTTTCAATCACCGTTCCCACATAGGTATAAGGTCCCTTGATATTATTGGAAGTCGCATAGCTGATATTCTGGCTCTGGTCGTTGTAGCTCAGGTAGTAAATACCGTTGCGCTTGTGAATGTAGGAGGCTTCGAACGACCTGTTGGCGCCCTGGAGAGCCGTCTTGGAATTCACATTCAATTCGACCTTGTCGTAAGAAAGCTTGCTGAATTCAAACAAGTCGAAGTTGTTGCCGTAACCACGGCTGCCACCGCTACCGCCACCGAAAGTCATGTAGGACTTGCCATCGTCATCAATAAAGATGGCCGGGTCGAAACACCACGAGATACCATCGCAACCCGTAACACCGCCATTACCCACGAGGAGTTTGCCCACCGGATCGTGATAAGGGCCGGCAACGTTCTTGGAAGAAACAATGCCAACACCGCTTGCACCGTTCGGGTAAATCAGGTAGAACACGCCATCCACAACGGCAATGCCCGGCGCCCAGATGTTCTTGATGTAAGAAACTTCACGGTCATGGCTAAGCACCATGCCGTGGTCCGTCCAGTTCTTCATATCCTTAGAACTGAGAATGTAGAGAGAGCGGATAGTATAATCGTTTTCGCCCGTATTCGGGCTTTCATCATCCGTATCCGTAAGGATGAAGAACTCGTCTTCCGTGCCGAAGGCAGCCGGGTCAGCGAGATAATGGTAACTTGACAACGGGTTGTCGGCAAAGCCGAAGGAAACCAGCCCTGCAGTAAGGCAGAGCACACCCACACTATTCCATGTTTTCATAACAGCTCCTTTATCAAGAGCCATGAGCCCACCCACCAAAAAAGACTCATGTCCCATTCACGTATAAAGATATCCTCGGAAAAGCAAAAAGTGTTGCCATCGGCAACACTTCTCGTTTACAAATTGTATAAACTATTGTAAGGTTTTGAATACTTGAAAAAGGCTAGTCTTCCGGCTTTTTCGCGACGAACTCGCTATACCCGAACACCTCGATATCATCTATCCAGAATTCACCACCCGTACCGCCAAAGATGGAGATATCAGTAATGCGCCTCTTCACGACATCCCAGCCGAGGTTACCGCCAGTCTTGTTGCTGTCGGGTTCCTGGAGCTTGCTAGGCACAACCACGTAGCGGTTCCAGACGGTATCGATATCGATGTGCGTCCAGGCCTTTCCGCTTTCTTCTTCGGAAGTGCTATCGAGATTCATGTCAAACGAGAACGAGATGTACTTGTGCTTAGTCGTGTCGACAATGGCATCTGCACGAGCCCAGAACACGATGGAATCAAGCCCACTCATGTCGACAAATCCACCCAGTTCATAACCCATCAGCACCCACTGGTACAGCGAGTCATTCGTACATGTAAAGTGCGCGACCTTGCCTTCCCGGCCAAGGCCTGCATCGGCCACTTCGACTTTGCCAGAGGCATATTCGCTATGGTCGATTTTCCAATTGTCTACGCCCTTCTCGAAGTCGTCGAGGACGAACGAAAGTATAGGCGGCCTAGCATCGATCTGGATTTCACGATACTGGTCAGACTTGACTTCAGTAAGCGCCGAGCCAATCTTGCGGATGTAGCTTACCTTCTGCTTCTTGCCCTTACCGTTCACGACAGAGGAATCGTCCATGACAAATGCGACGACTTCAAAATAACCTGCCGGCAGGGATTCGAATTCAAAGTTACCGTCGGCATCGAGTTCAGTGCTGTAATCCAAGCCCTGGATGGCAACCGTAACAGGAGTATCGAAGTCTTCTTCGAGCAGCACCTGACCGGCAACCGCACCCGGAGGTCCGACATGCAGGGACACGCGGCCACCTTCGGTATGCCACGACCTGTAATTGAACTTGGAAGCGCCCTTCAGGGAATCGCTACGGGCTTCAACTATATAACTGCCGTAGCCCAAATTGTCAAGCACCAGCGATCCAGAATCGTTGGTCATGAAGTTCATGTTTTCGTTAGCAAGGGAATCTGCAAGAGTATCGCCACTGGCCAAATAGCTATCCGGGCGAACAATAACCTGAACATGCGCCGCGGGAGAACCGTCGGCGAGCTGCACGGAAAGGGCGATGGAGTTTTCAGTCTCCAACGACGAACCAGAGAGACCTTCACCAGTCCCACTAGAACACGCGGCAAGGATTCCACCCATAGCCGCAAACCCTATTTTCCACACCCTATTCATCATTTTTTATCTCCTGCGCCATCCCCCATAATAGCATTTTCAGGAACGCCCCCCTTACGGGCGACCGGATAAAATGCCATTGAAAGTTGCATAACGCGATCCGGATTCTTGGATTCGTCAACGCGTTTTTGCACTAATCTGCGGAATTCCCTCAGCATATCGCCCAAATCCTCGAAACAGGACTGGTCGACAGAAAGAGTCAGGGTGGAAATATTTCTCTCGGTAACAGGAACGTTCTCCAGGGAGTCGCTCGCAAGGGACAGGACCTGTCGCTGGAAGTTACGAACAGCCTTCGCTTTTTCGGGGCCGCCCACCGTAAGGTGCGCATCCGTCAGGGCAAGGCGCCCGCTTGCCAACTTCTTGACAAGCCCGACTTCCTTCAAGATTTCAATAGCCTCGGTCACCTGCTCCTCGGAAATGGGCGGGCAAATGTCCTTGGCAATCTGCTTGACGTTCACCACCCCGCCGTTCAGGTCGAGATAGGCACGCACTGCCGGGATCCACCAGTTCTCGAGCAGCTTGAGTTCAGCCGCCTGGAGGCTGTGGCGTTCCACATCGCGAAGGGAAAGTGCCTTCGCCATCAATTCTTCTTTCTTGGCCTTGTCCTTGCTCACTGCAGCAGAGAACAGGAGGTCGAAATATTCCGCCTCGCGGCCGTTCAGAGCAAGGATTTCCTTTGCAGCCTGTAAGGCATGAGCGGGCAGGTGCTGTTTTTTCTGCAACACGCGGTAAAGGTAGCTGGAATCCAGCCCCAACTTATCGCCCATCATGCGATAACTGTAGAAGGGCATCTCCGCCTTGCGGCGGTCATAGTAGTCCTTCAAAAAATCACGGTAATCCGCTATGTCCGAAAAAATAACCATCAGTTATTAAATTACCCATTCCAAAGTAGAAAAAAAAGGGGAATTGTAAATTCTCTATTGACTTTTTATCCATACTGGGGTTGACAGAAATCACAGAAAGCGCCTTTTTTGCCCAAATTTCAGTAATTTTTACTATTATCTAAATGTAAAAAGAGGTACGGGATGCCCATAACAGTTGAAAACAACAACGAACTGGTGTCACGGAACATCATCCGCGACATGAGCGACGGAGTCGTATATACCGGCCCCACCGGGAAGATTCTCGTGGTCAACGATGCGGCGACGAAGATTCTAGAGAAGTCGCGGGAAGAACTCGTCGGCAAGAACTTCGCAACATGCTTTTTCGGCTACGAAGAAAATGACGAGTTCAACGACTGCATCGTCAACATGATATCCCAGAAAGACATCTCGCCGAACAAGAAGGTTACCGATTTCTACACCGGGAAAGAATTCAAGAAGCTCTACCTCACGACATCGTACACGCAGGATGACGAAGGGAACATCTCCGGGACAATCCTCATCCTCGACGACATCACGCAGACAATGAAGTTGCAGGAGCGCCTGTTTAGAAACCAGCTCGGCACCATCATGATGATGGCTGAACTCGTAGAAAGCCGCGACGGCAGCACCGGCGGCCACATTAGGCGCACAGCGGAATACGTGAAGATTATAGCGCAGCAACTCCTCGACGATCACAAGTATCCCGAAATTGTGACTCCTGAATTTATTCGTGATATTTCGACTGCAGCACCGCTCCACGATGTTGGAAAAATCAACGTACCCGATACCATCTTGAACAAGCCGGGCCGCCTCACCGACGAAGAATTCGTCATCATGAAAAGCCATGCGGCAACCGGCCGGAAAATCCTTTCGGATGCCGTGGACATGACGGAGCATTCCGCATACCTCGACCACGCCATCGACATGGCGGGCGACCATCATGAATGGTGGAACGGCAGGGGTTACCCTAGGGGAATCCAGGGCGACCAGATTCCGGTAAGCGCCCGAATCATGGCCATCGCCGACGTGTTCGACGCGCTTGTTTCCAAGAGGGTCTACAAGCCGGGCATGCCGCTAGAGAAGGCCTACTCCATTATCCACGAAGAAACTGGGACGCATTTTGACCCCGTCTGTGTCGAAGCATTTTTCAAGGCTAAAGAAAAAATCGAGTCGGCAATGAACCGACTCAACGACACCCCGACACCGGAACAGGGCTAGGCCACACCTACTCTATCCGCATAATGCGGCTGAACCCGGTCTCGTCAAAATACTCTCGGAATTCCGACGGCAAGTTCCTGATAGTCATGGTGCCCTGAGTATCCATGATCCTCTGCGTAAGGAGGAACGTACGTAGCCCCGACGAAGAGATGAACTCCAGTTTCGACAAATCAAAAATAAGATGGGCCACACCGTCGAGCTTGCCGACAATTTCGGCTTCGAGCTGCGGCGCCGTCTGTGAATCCAGGCGGCCTTCGATAGCGATTGTCATCGTCACATCTTTACGTGTCTTGACTATCTCCATGATCACCTCTCATTAGGCTTGCCCATCGGGGCCGTCATAGCGCAAAGTCAGCATGGCGACATCGTCGAGCAGGGGTACATCGCCTGCAAACTTGTCCACGCATTCCTTTACATAGTTGTTTATTTCTGCAGGAGCGCGACCGTGGCATTCAGCAAGGGCCCTCAAAAGCATGTCCTTGCCAAAAGCCTTTCCGGCTTCGTTCCTGGCGCCGGTCACGCCGTCGGTATAGAGGAACAGCGTATCGCCCGGAGCAAGGTCCAGCGACTGCGACGTATAGCAGGCATCTCCCTTTACGACAAGCGCAATGTCGGGGACGCTGTTCACGTATTCTACAGAACCATCCTTGTGGAGTATCGCCGGAGCCCTGTGACCTGCAGAAGCAAAATCCATATGCCCCGTACGCAAATCCAGGATGCCCATCCATGCCGTCACAAACAACTGGTCCCTGTTATGGCTCGAAAGCCCGTGGTTCGTCTCGTTGAAAATGTCGGCCGCAGACATGAGGTGCGATGCAAGCGTCCTGATTACGATGCGGGACACCATCATCACGAGCGTCGCCGGGACGCCCTTGCCCGAGACGTCGGCAACCAATACGGCCAGATGGTCATCATCAAGCTTAAAGAAGTCGTAGTAGTCGCCACCGGCATCCTGTGCCGGCACAAGGAGCGGTGCTAACGCATGGCGTTTGTCGCCACAACCTTCTTCGGCCTCGTTCTTCGCAAGAATGCCCAGCTGGATGCCGCGAGAGAAATCCAAATCGCGCCTGGCACGGTCCATATCCTTCTGCGTCTCGATATAGGTCTTGAGCGAGTTGCGCATTTCCGTAAAGGCGGTCGCCAACTGCGAAATTTCATCATGGCCTTCAACAACCGGAATCTCCGCCTCGAAATCACCCTTTCCAAGCTTGCCAGCCGCAGCAGAAAGCGTCTTGAGCGGGCGCGAAACACGGAAGGTAATCACCAGAATCAAGATGAACATGATGACATAGCCGCCAAAGCAGATTGCGGCGAACGAATGGCTTACGGAGCGCTGTTCTTCCATGAACTTGCTTGCAGGCCACACAATCAGGAACGTCCAGTCAATCGATTCCATCGCCGTAAAGTAAATGGCAGCATCTTCGCCATCAACCGACGAGCCCAAGAAAAGCCCGCTCTTCATGGAGTGTACGGCGTTTTCGAATTCAACAAGGCGCTTGTGCGAAGCGTTCCTCGAAAGCGAAGCGAAGTTCGCCTTGAACGTGAGTTCGTTTTTCGGGTGAGCGATAATCGTATTGTTTGCAGAAAGCACCACTGCATAGCCCGAATTGGATACTGGCATATTCGCAATGGCATCCTTGAGGAACGCGATGGAAATATCTACACACAGCACGCCGGCAAACTTCTTTTCACCGGAGGCGTCCGTGCGGAAAATAGGCGTCGTAAAGATGACAATGGGTTCCTTGATAAAGTCCCCGATAAAGGGCTCCTGCCAAATACCCTTGAGGCTATCCTTGGTGCTCTTGTACCAGAGCTTCTCCTGGTAGTTGCCACCTTTAATCACGTAGCTGCTGTCGCCCGAAAAGTAGGCTAGGCGCATGTATTCATCAGAAGAACCGTCCGGAGCCATGCCCGGTTCGTAGGCGACGACCATCGCCACCACCTGCGGCAACGTCGCGCGCACGCCCGAAAGCGACCTCAACAGGAAATCGTCCAGTTCTTCCCCGTGAAGCCCCTGGTCCGCGACCTTATCGGCAAATTCCTCGCCAAAATTGCGGCCCGAGCTGAACAGGGTGTTGATAAGAGCCACGTTTGCGCGGCTCACTTCCTCGCCCTTCTGCAAGAGCATCTGGGAGAGTTTTCCTTGAATTTGGGAGTTACTGAAAAGGAACAGGACCGCAAAAACAATGCTGATGCCTGCCAGGACCGCCATTGACTGCTTAAAAGCTAGGCCGTGAACGTTGATTTTCATCACCAAACCTCTTTTCTACATATAATGTAACAAAAAAATAGCGATTCTGAGCATTTTTTCACATTTTTTTACTTTTCTATGCAACCGAGGCAACCCTCTATGCATCAAAATGGCACAATGGACGACAAAGTAATCATTCAACACCTCATCGGAGGCAGCCGCGAAGCCCTGGCCATGCTATGGCAGGCCCACAGCAGCAACGTGCTGAACCTCGCCTTCAGGATGTTGAAGGATCGCGACCAGGCCGAGGACATCCTCATGGATGTGTTTGTGCAGGTACCGAAAGCCGTTCAGGGATTCCGGGGGCAATCTGCGCTCAATACGTGGCTTTACCGGCTCACGGTGAACGCTTGCCTCATGAAGCTGCGCGCCGGAAAGCGCCACCGCGAACTTGAAGAGGACCACCTCGACACGATTATCGAGGAAGTTCTCGGCAAGGACGAACCGCAGGGCGAATCTTTCGACGCCGAACTCCTGGAAAAGGGGCTCGGGCAGCTGCCGGCAGAAACCCGAAGCATGCTTTGGCTCAAGGACGCCGAAGACATGGACGTGAAGGATCTCGCCGAAATCTACGGAATGCCCGAAGGCACGGTAAAGGCACGACTCAGCCGGGCAAGGCACTTTGTAAGGGACTATTTAAAGGAGCGTAAGAATCATGCCTAACAAAATCGATTTCTCGAAGCTTGAAAGGCTCACCCCCAAGGCCGATTCCTGGGAAAAAGTCTGCGCCCGCCTGGACGCGGAAGCCGAAAGAGCATCCGCCAAAAACATTATCAGCATCAAGGGCTGGTACAGCGCTATCCCCATAGCGGCAAGTATCGCTCTTGTCGCCATCACTGCGCTCCTCCCGGCATTATCGGGCAACATGGAACGCACCGAAGCCATTTCCATCGGCAGTTCCGCACCGTCCGAGATCTTGAGCTGGTATTCCAACCTCGGGAACTCCACCAGCGACGATTTCGAAACTCTCGAAGAAACTGTCGGGTTCAGCTATTTAATCAAGGAGTAAGACCATGAAAGGATCCAAATTATTCGTTGCAAGTTTGGTCGTATTCGCCCTTACCCTAGGGTTCTTCCTGGGAAACATTTGCGGCAAATGCAGCATGTGCTGCTGCCACAAGGCAGAAATGGCATGCTGCAAAAAGATGGAAGGCCCCTGCCCGCGTAACGGCATGATGCCCCCGCCGCCTCCGCACCCGCACCCGGGCCAGTTCCACGAAGGTCACGAAGGTCACGAAGGTCACAAAGGTCCGCATGGCCATTTCCGCGAAAGCCCGAGATTCAAGGCCAAGTTCAATCCGGCACTCATCGACTCCATGCTAGAAGTCACGCCCGAACAGAAGGCCGCGCTCGATGCGAACCGGGCCAAGGGCGATTCTATTTTCAAGGACCTCCGCAAGCAGAAACACGCTGCCGAAAAGGCCCTGGGCGAAGCCCTCGAAAAGAACGTTGCCAGTGAAATCGAAGCCGCAAAACTCCAAGTTCTCGATGCAGACAAGGCATTGCTGGAGCACCGCATCAAGGGCGTTGCCGCCCTCTCGAAAATCCTTACGGCAGAACAGCGCGCCAAGTTCGACCAGTACCGCAAGGAACAGATGAAGGCGTTCCACGAACAAAAGAAGAGGCCGCGCCCTGAACCAGAAGAAGCGCAACCCTAAGCAATTTCAAACATAAATCCCCGGTTTTCGAACCGGGGATTTTTCGTTTTAAAATCTACAAGCAGATTATTCGAGCGTCAGGATATCGCTGAAACCGGTAACGTCGAAAATCTCGCGGATTTCCGGGCCGGCATTCTTGATGACCATCGAGCCCTGCTTGTTCATGACCTTCTGGGCCGAAAGCAGAATACGCAGGCCTGCCGATGAGATATAGGCAAGTTTCTCGAAATCAAAGACGAGAGACTTGATGCCATCGAGCGCACCCTGGATTTCAGCATCCAGCTTGGGAGCCGTCAAGGTGTCGAGACGCCCTTCAAGGGCTATTTTCAAACTATCGTTTTCTTTAATCTTGTTGATTGTCATAACTTCACCTCTTTTTCAATTTAAATTTTTTTACAGAGTCTTGGTAATCGCCAGCTCGTTATTCTCGCCATTCCTGCGGTAACAGACGCTATCCATCGTCTTCTTGACAATGAATATGCCAAGGCCGCCAACCTCGCGCTCTTCTGCCGACAGGGTAATATCGGGGTCCTTGCTCTTGAGCGGGTCGTAGGGGGCGCCGTTGTCGATAAAGGTCAACTTGGCAGTAAGTGTCGCCTTGCGGACTTCGACAATCAAGGTCACCCTCGTCGCTCCGGAGAACTTGACAATGTTGCTGTAAATTTCATCGATAGCGATGTTGATTTGCATCTGCGACTTTACGGAGCCTTCCATCGGGGCAAGGATGCCTTCGACAAATGCCGTAAGGATATCCTGGTTTTCCGGAATAACATCGACTATCTTCTCGTAGCGTTCCCAAGCATTCTGCATCTGTACCTTCGCAAGACCATCCATGGGAGAGAGGATACCTTCGACAAACGTCTTGAGTTCGCCCTGGCCCTCGATACCCACGTCAATCGTCTTTTCGTAACGTTCCCAAACAGGTTCATCGTTGCCTATGTACTTTACACCCATCATCGTGATATCATCGAATTGCGGTGCACCGTTCACAAACGAATCGATTTCCTTTTTCACAAATGTACAAATATCTTCAGTAGCCGTACCGTTACTCTTTGCAAGAGTTTCCAAAAGCCTTGCATCGCCGAACAGTTCGTCATTGCTATTGGTTGCTTCGGTCACGCCGTCTGTATACAGGAACAGCGTATCGCCCGGAAGGAGTTCGCAAGTCTGCGTCTGGTACCGGACATCTTCCATGGCGGCCATGACAAGCCCGGACTTACTCTTCACGAATTCGACGGAGCCGTCGGCATGGCGGATTGCAGGCGGATTATGGCCCGCCGATGCAAACTCTACATGGCCAGTGCGCAAGTCGACAACACCCATCCACACCGTCACGAACATGTTCAACTTGTTGCGCTTGGCGAGCGCAAAGTTCGTACTGTTGAAGGTCTTCTCTACCGACTTCAAGTTCTTCATCATCGTGCGGAGAATAATTCTCGAAACCATCATGAAGAGCGAGGCCGGAACGCCCTTGCCCGAGACATCGCCAATCACGATGCACAGGCGATCGTTATCTATCTTGAAGAAGTCATAGAAATCGCCGCCAACTTCCTTTGCGGGCAACATGAACGGAGCGAGTTCATGGCGGTCGTCATTGCAGTTTTCTTCCACCTCGTTGTCAGGGAGCATCGCAAGCTGGATGTTCCTTGCAAAGTCAAGTTCGCGTTCAATTCGGCCGAGGCTCTTTTGCGTCTTGATATTTTCTTTGATAGACGCCTGCATATCCGAGAATGCCGAGGTCAGCAGCGCTATTTCATCGTGGCCCTTTACTACCGGGAGTTCGGCGTCAAAATTTCCGCCACTGAACTTTTCTACCGCTTTAGCCAATTGCCTTAGCGGGTGCGAAACACGGTACGAAATGATGAGGACGAAAATCAATATCAATATGTAGCCGCCCAAAATAAAGAGCCCCATGAGTCGGATAAATGACGATTGGTCTTCGAGGAACTTCTGCATGGGCCAGACCACCATGAAGATCCAGTTATTCGACTTAATTGTGGTATAGTAGATGGCCGACAGGTCGCTGTCGCCGACAAATCCACGGAACAGTCCGTGTTCCGCCTTCTGGGTAACACGATCAAAATCCACGCCCTTTTCCGTCTTGACCTTTTCTGTCACGAGAGCGTTGTTCCCTGCACCCAAATCAACGTTTTTCGGGTGCGCCACGATAGCGTTCTTGGCTGAAAGGATCATGGCATAGCCGGAATCCGAAACAGGAATAGAGGCTATCGTATTCTTCAAAAAGTCAATAGACATGTCGACGGCAAGGACACCCACCAGCACATCTTCGCCCTGCTTGTTCTTACGCATGATGGGAATCGTGTAAACGGCAATGGGCTCCGGAACAAATTCCCCGATGAAGGGTTCCTGCCAGCGACTTGTGCCGCCATCCCTTGTACTGGCATACCATTCCTTGTCCTGGTAGTTTGCGCCGGTGACAAGCACTATCCCGTCATCGACATAGCGAGCCAACCTCATAAATTCGCCGCTACTAGTCTCGGGGCCCATTCCGGGCTCATACGCGACGACCACGGCAATGACCTGCGGGAGGATTTTGCGAGCATTGCTCAGCGACTGCAACAAAAAGCTGTCCATCTCGGCCCTGGTCATCTCTTGCTTGCCAAGGCTTTCGGCAATGTCGTCGCCGATTTTTCGGCCTGTATTGAATAGTTTGTCAATAAAGGTGACGTTCGCCTCGCTAATTTCTTCGCCCTTCTGGACAACCAAGTTGTAGATGCCCTGCTTCATCTGCGAACTTAGTACGCCAAAGGTCATCGCAAAGGCAATGGTGACGCCGATAAGAATCCATATCGACTGCTTGAACGCCAATCCTCGGAAATTAAACTTCATCTTACACCTCTTATTAATTCCCTTTTCTAAAAGTTACCCGGACCTTGCTTCCATGAAGGCAAGCTTTTTCGCCCTCTCGTACAGGTGTTCTGCCCTGCGGCGGTTTACCTCGGACACCTCGTTTAGTTCATCAAGGCAACGGGTCAGTTCCAGCACGCCGCCGCCGTTCTTCAAAACGTAAACCGCACAGAGGTTCACCACCGCCAAAGACGAGTTGATGATATCAAGGTCCGTATTCGCAAGCTGGAACGCCGCCAGCTGGTAGGCATCCTCGGAATTTTCCTTTATCATCTTCTCGATGTCCCCCAGGGTCTTGAAACCCAGGAACAGGAACAGCTTCAAGTAACCAGTCAGCGATGTCTCATGGATTTCTGCCTGATTGATAGATGCAATGCGCTTGTTCAAGGCATCGAACGGTCGCAATTCTAGGTAGTTCCCGAAGGAATCGCCATCCAGCGGCACCTCGTCAAACTTGCCGGAACGCACCAGCGACTGCACATGACGCCTGTAGTTGTTGATTCCCGTACGGATAGCACAGAACTGTTCGTCCGCAAGTTCGAGCATTCCCGCAAGGCGGTTTATATTGCGCAGGTATTCCTTGGGCACTTCGAATCCGGACTTGTAACCCGTATCGTGATCCAAAACCGACCAAACATGCTGCAGCGCAGTGCGCATCTGCACCTCGAAACGGATATCGTTTAACTCGGGGAAAGCCGGATCATCAAAAAGCGACTTGGGAACACGGCAAATGTAATGGAGCGAACTGTAGCCAAAACTGTGAATGTCGTGCATCTTGCGTTTGTCAATGCTATTTTCCCAGTCGATATCGAAAAGTTCACCCACCATTGCGGCAATCTTGTCGACCTCGTCGCTATAGAACGTAATTACACGAACCCCGAGAATGTCGGTAAGGTCCGATAGGCCCGAATATTTGCCAACCTTGCGTTCGAGCTTGCCTGCAAGGCTGTCTTCGGCCTTGATGCGCGCCTCGAGGGCGTTGATATAGATATTGTTCGACCGGATGCTCTTGCGCAGGATATCCTTCACCACATGCAAAAGTCTCTCGTATGTTGCCCGTTTTTCGCGGTACTCTTCAATAATCGAGGCTTCACGGGAAGGAAGCCCGTAATCAGGCCCTTCTATTTTGTCCATCATGGTCTCCCGAAGACCTTTTCAATAGTTTCAACGAATTCCTTGTAGGCAAAAGTCGCTTCCAGGCTCTTGAAAGCGCGTGCAAGCCCACGGAAATGCCACTCGTGCGAAGCCTTGTCCTTGACGCAGAACAAGTCCCACACCTCGTCGCCTATCGCCAGGTAGTCGCGGTAAATGGCGCGGATATTGCTCAACTTGTCGGCAAGGGCCACAATCTTCACGTCGTTTGCAGCCGTCGAGAGCCGGTCAATGGCTTCTTCCTTGCGGAGCCTCCAGCTCTGTTCGCGGGTCTTGCCCGCAAATTCGACATCGGATTCCGCCTCGACCAATTCGGCAACGCGCTTGCCGAACTCGCGTTCCAGTTCCCTGAACGTAACCGAGGTGTCTTCCATCGTGTCGTGCAATGCGGCAGCGGCCAACAGTTCCTGGTCGCTCGTCATGGTGGCGGCAATAGAAACCGCTTCCAAAGGGTGCACGATATACGGGAACCCCTTGCCCTTGCGTTCGACGCCCTGGTGCGCCTTGACCGCAAAAACGATAGCCTTGTCCAAAAGCGACGTATCCATGCTCTAAATTTATATTTTTATTACAAAAACAGTTGATTTTTTATAAAAAATCAGCCGAGAGCAACGTCCAGGGCCATCATCAGCGAGAAGCCGACCGCAAAAAAGATAAATCATGGCACCCGCGGCGGAGCAAGAAGACGCAAGCCGACCCGAGGACAGTCCCTAAGAATGGAATCAGAATGACCTTCAGCATATGCTACCTTGAAAAAAAAATCTAATAATTCAATCACAATCAAGTGCCCCAAAGGCATAATTTATATCTTTAAAGCGTACGGAGAATTAACGACGTAGATATCGTTCGGAGACCACAATGACCGCAATAATCGGTGCCGTTTTGCTGATGATAGTTGTCGTAATGAGCATCGCCCTGATTCTAGGGGCCCCGCTGGGCGCTTTCACCCTGGGCGGCCGATTCAAGGTGTTCCCGCCCAAGCTGCGCCTGGTGCTCGCCACACAGATGCTGATGCAGATTTTCTTCGCCGCCGTACTCCTGCAGCTCGGCGGGCATATGGCCCCGTGGTTTTCCCATCAGATCACCAAGGTCATCGGGATTGTCCTGGCCGCCTACCTGACCCTGAACAGCCTCGCCAATTTCTTCTCGAAAAGCAAGCAAGAGAAGTACGTGATGACGCCTCTTTCGGTAGTCACGGCCATCTGCTATTGGATCAACGCCCTCGCATTTTAAGCGACCGTACCTATTTTCTATCTTGGCGAGCTTTGCGCTGTCCCGCTTCACTCGCCCTACGCAAAAATTTCTATATTTACCCCCGCAACAAATAACCGCGCTTGCGGAAAGGATTAATCTATGTCGAAACTGACAGATTCTAAGGAATGGAAGGCCCTTGAGGCCCACGCCGAAGTCGCCAAGGGTTGGCAAATGAAGGAACTCTTCGCCACGGACCCGGCTCGCGCCAGCAAGTTCAGCCTGGAGGCCTGCGGACTCTTCCTCGACTACTCCAAGAACATCATCACCGACGAAACCATGGCAAAGCTCCAGGACTTGCTCAAGTCCGCCAACTTTGAAGACATGCGCAAAAAGTACTTCGCCGGCGAAAAGATTAACACCACCGAAAAGCGCGCCGTGCTCCACACCGCTCTGCGCTACAAGGGTAACGACGCCATTTGCGTCGACGGCAAGGACGTTATGCCCGAAGTTCGCGCCGTGCTCAAGCACATGGAAGACTTTACCCACCTCGTCCGCAGCGGCAAGTGGAAGGGCCACACCGGCAAGTCCATCAAGTACGTGGTGAACATCGGTATCGGCGGTTCCGACCTCGGTCCGGTGATGGT
>JBGUQN010000116.1:0-26245 GCA_045131085.1 Fibrobacter sp. | reverse complement strand
TTCGGGTGGATGACCGGACTCGAACCGGCAACATCCAGAATCACAATCTGGGACTCTAACCAATTGAGCTACATCCACCATGTAGCGTGCCCAAATATAAAAAAGCCATCCCAAATTTCAAGGGATGGCAGTAAAAAAGTTTCAAAAACCGCTAATTTCGCGAAAAAACTAGTCGGAGTTCTTCTTCTGCATGATGCGGATGAAGTTCTCGCGCTTGAAGTCGTTCGTGTGTTCCTTGCAGAAACGCGGGTAGACGGTCTGCTTCGGGTAGATCTTGATGGAGAAGAGTTCGTTGCACCCCTCGAGGCAGCACTTGAACATCAGGTCCATGGATTCGGTGTAGTTGTGGCGGATGACGATGTTCTTGGACTCGATGCTCTCCACGTTCTTCTTCTGCTTCTGGCGCAACTTGATGTCGCGGTGCAGTTCGCAGTACTTGGCGATCGGGTGTCCCCAGAATTCGCGTCCGCAGCCGGGTTCCTGGCAAATCTTGAGCTTGATGCGCTTCTTTTTCTTGTATTTGGGTAACTGCATGCCTAAAAGATAGTAAAAAAGGTGTGCTTTTGGCTGATTTTAGGGGGTGAAACCGTATTAAGGGTATGAGATACTCTGATTTTTCATTGAAAAAGTGGATTCTGGCGGTCGTGTTTGCCCCGGCCGTGTTCTTTTCGCTGGTGGCGGCGGTTCTCGTGGCCGGGTGTACGTTCGTGATAGACGAGGGCGAGGCGGAGGCGGTGCCGCTGCGGGTCTCGTTCATCGACGTGGGGCAGGGGCTCGCGGTGCTGCTCGAATATGGCGGGCGGTTCGCGATGTACGACACGGGGCCCGATTCCGCGGGGGTGGTGGATTCGCTGGTGGCGCGCGGGGTGGATACGCTCGAGTGGGTGGTAGTGAGCCATAACCACAGGGACCATGCGGGCGGGTTCATGGAACTTGCGGGCTCCGCGCAGGCCGGGAGCGGTTCATCTCAGGCCGGGAATGGTTTATCTCGGGCTGGGAATGCGTCGCGGGTTTACGTGCGTCATCTGTACGTCGGGCCGGATACCTCGGGTGGGTTCATTCGGGATAGCGTGCTGCGGGTGGCCCACAGGTTTGGCATCCTGGTGGATACGCTTTATCGTGGCGACATGTGCGGGCAGATTTCGGGTTTCGGGGATGCCCCGCGGTTCGACGTGCTCTGGCCGCCGGACTACGTGCATGAGGGCGGGAACCCTGCAAGCGTTGTTCTGCGGGTGGAGTTCGGGGCGGCCTCCCTGCTGTTGACGGGCGACCTGGACTCTGCGGGCGAGCGCCGCCTGCTGGAGTTATCCCCCACACTCTCTGCGGATTTGCTGCAGGTGCCGCATCACGGGTCGGCGGGGAGCAGTTCGCTCAGGTTCGTTGCGCAGGTTGCTCCGGATTACGCCGTGATAAGTGTCGGCGCGGGTAATGGCTACGGGCACCCGCGCGAAGAGGTCTTGCGCAAACTTGGGCTTGTGCTCGGGGATACGGCGCGTTTTTACCGCACCGACCGCGATGGCAGTGTGATGTTTGAATTGTTGCCAGGTATTGGAGTGGCTGGGCCTTAGTCCGCGAACCCGATGCGTGCCTGGAAGTGGCATTCCGCATCGTGCGGGTCGCGCTGCATGCCGATTTCGTTCATCCCGAATATATAGGCGTGGTGGTTCGTGTTCTTGAAGCGCACGATGCTCACCTTGCCCCCGAGCGGGACCTGCGAAAGATAATTCATTTGTATGGAACGGATGCGGCGGCTCTTGAGTTCTTCGGCATCGAGAGCGTCCATTACCCAGTCCACGTAGCGGCAGTGGTTCACATGCTTGTTCATGTCGAGGTCGCTGTATTTCGCCGTCTCGGTGCACACCACTTTCGGTTCGATTTGCGGGTCGATAATGTCCATCATTTCGGGCAGCGCGTTCTTGCCGGGGAACAGCGGGATGGGGAACGGGCAATCGGCGGGGTTTTCAGACCGGCCTGTCTTGATGTTCACCAGGAGCCAGCTCGAAGTCGCCTGGGCGATAGAGTGCCCCTGCGAATCGACGATGGAATAGTCCTTCAATACGACCTTGTCCTTGATGATGTCCTTTGCCCAGGTCGAAACTGCAATCTTTTCGCCCCAGACGGGCGTGTGCAAAATGCGAATCTTGAGGCGCGTGATGACGGTGGTGTAGCCAGCCTGCATCATCTTCCAGAGGCCGAATCCGTTCTTTTCGGCATCGGCGATGGCAGTCTCTTCCATGAACAGGAAAAGGTTCGAAAGTTTTAGGCGGCTATGGTGGTCACAGTCCGAGAAGCGGACTTCGAATTCCTTTGTCGTGATGTCTTGTTCCATGGTCTACCTGCCGTTTTACGGTTGTCGTCGAATTTAAGCGGATTTTGCGTCGCTCCGTGCGCCGCCTTTTCAATAATTTATAATTTTGAATTATGGATGATTTTCAGTTCCGCCCTTCTTTTATTCAGTTACCGGCGTTTACATCGTTTAATGGTGAGGTCCGCCTCCCTGGTTCCAAGAGCATTACCAACAGGGCTTTTTTGATTGCTGCCCTGGCAGAAGGGGAAACCCGCCTGCATAACCTGCTCAAGAGCGACGATACGCGGTATATGGGTGAGGCCCTGCAAAAACTGGGCGTGCACATTGATTTTTCAGATGATTTTTCTGAAGCGGTAGTAAAAGGGAGCGGCAAGCCTATTTCTGTAGATGGCGCTGTAGACCTGTTCCTTGGCAATGCCGGCACGGCGATGCGTTCGCTCACGGCAGCGCTTTCGCTCGGCAAGGGCGTGTTTACGCTTACAGGCGAAGAACGCATGTCGGAACGCCCGATACGCGACCTTGTAGACGCGCTGCTTACGCTTGGTGCAAAGATTGAATACCTCGAAACGGAAGGCTACCCGCCGCTCCGCATCGATGCCTCCGGGCTCGAAGGCGGGGAAGTGCGCGTGCGCGGCAACATTTCGAGCCAGTACCTCACGGCGCTCCTGGTTTGCGCCCCGTACTGCAAGGCCCCGCTGCAGATTCATGTGGATGGCGAACTGATTTCTGAACCCTATATTAGGCTTACGCTTGCCGTGATGAATCGCTTTGGCGTAGAAGTCTCGTGGCCTGCATCGCAGCCGTACCGTTTTGACGTGCCGCACGGCGTGTTCAAGACTCCTGGAGATTTCTTTGTCGAGGGCGATGCGAGTTCGGCCAGTTATCCGCTTGCCGCTGCCGCTATTGCCGGCGGGAAGGTAAAGGTCGTTGGCGTGGGCAAGTGCAGCACGCAGGGCGACGCGCAGTTTGCGAAGGTGCTGGAACGCATGGGCGCAAAGATTACGTGGGGTGACGAATTTATTGAATGCGAAGGCCCGAAGGGCAAACTCAAGAGCCTCGGTGAATTCAATGCCATCGAGATTCCCGATGCCGCAATGACGGTTGCGGTGCTCGCCTTGTTTGCCGACGCCCCGATGACGATTACCGGCATTGCCAGCTGGCGCGTGAAGGAAACCGACCGCATCGCAGCGATGGCTGCGGAACTGCGCAAGGTGGGGGCGACTGTCCGCGAATCGATGGACAGCATTACCGTAACGCCTCCCGAAGTTTTACAGCCCGCGACAATCGAGACGTACAACGACCACCGCATGGCGATGTGCTTCAGTCTTGTTGCCCTCGGGGGCGTGCCTATCAAGATTTTGGACCCTGCTTGCGTGAATAAGACATATCCGAACTTTTTTGAGGATTTCCATAAGCTCGCAAAATGATGGACGTGATGGAAAAGATGGCGAAGCACCTGCGGCACGGCACTCTTGCTACGCTGGTTGCCTCCGTTTCTGTCGTGGTAGCTGCATTCGCGATGCCTGCGAGTGCGGAACCTGTTCTGCAAAGCGCCCCCTGGTCGGGCCCGCTCAATCTTTGGGTCATGGACAACGGCGTTGGTTCGCAAAAAGCGGTCCACAAGTTGGTGAAAAAATTCAAGCGCGATACGGGCATCCCTGTCGAAGTGCGCGTACTGAACTGGGGTAATGCTTACACGGTCATTACCGATGCTTTTGCCAATCCGGATTCCGTTCCCGACTTCCCCGACGTACTGCAGTTGGGCTCCACATGGGTTCCGCATTTTGCTTCTGTCGGTAAACTCCGCACACTCGATACGCTCCTTACGCAAATTGATTCCTCTCGTTTCTATACGGAAGCGTTCAAGGCGAGCCGCATCGCGGGCCAGGCGGATGTGTATTCGTTCCCGTGGTTCCTGGACGTGCGCACCCTCTTTGCAAACGAGTGGCTCTGGCATACGCTGGATATCCAGGACAGCGACATCAACGACTTTACGAAGTTCCTCGGTGCGCTCCGCGCCATCAACCGCGGTGAGTTGAAGAATACCGAGATGAAGCGCGTTGCCGCCTTCGCACTGCCGGGCAAGGACGACTGGACCGGGCCGCAACAGATGGCACCTTTTGTGTGGGGCTTCGGCGGAGATTTCTTAACTTGCGATGGCGATACG
Source organism: Fibrobacter sp. (assembly GCA_045131085.1). Classification (GTDB taxonomy): domain Bacteria; phylum Fibrobacterota; class Fibrobacteria; order Fibrobacterales; family Fibrobacteraceae; genus Fibrobacter. Next base: position 21,770 of record JBGUQN010000116.1, on the reverse strand, counting down.
TGTAAGAGCAGTTTGCTGGATTCCTTGACACTTGCCGGCCTTGCCATTTACGTGAAAATTTTGGGTGACGAAGAACTTGCCCCCCATAGCCTTTCTGAAAACTCGGCACAGAATGCGGTGCGGTTCGTGAATTCGGAACTCCTTATCCACTACGGTACGTCGGAACTGGTGCGCCAGCTGGAATACCCTGCAGATGTCGGTGGCTTGCGGTCGAGCGCGATAGCCGATGACGGCATCATGATTCTGTCTGGCCCCGAAGGTCCGTATTCCCGTTCTACTTTTGTGGGCGGAAGCCATCTCGCCTTGCCCGTGCAGGGCGATTCGGTGCGGTTCCATGCCGCAGAAAACTTGCTTGCCTATCTGGTTCGTGCAGACAACATTGACGCTTTCTGCCGTGCGGTCGGGTTCTTGCCTTCGGACCGCGGGCTCATTAGCATCTGGAACCAGGACCGTCGCTACTCGCAGATTATCAAGAGCCTCGAAACCGGCAAGAGCTTCCCGAACATTCCCGAATGGGGCGAAATTGAAGGCGTGTTGAACCTGCTTGCCAATGATATCGGCGCGACGCTTTCTACAAATGCAAATGCCGAGGTGCGCAATCGTGATATTGCAAAACTTTTGGTGAAGGCGCACAAGGATGTAAACGGAATTCTCCGCAACGATAGCGCGTTCGATGAAGTTGGCGCTATTAAGCGTGTTGAAAAAGCGCTTGCTGCGGACATCCCGGAAATCATGCCCGAAGACTTGAAGTTCGAGCCGTCAGCGGCTTCGGTGCATTTGTGGCATTTGATAGACGCTTTTGTCGTTCTAGTTATTCTTGCCGCAATCATTGTTCCTATTGGCTTGATAACCTACATTGTTCGTCGCAAAAAGTGAGTGGTTGGGTTGGGGTTCTTGCGTAGGTTTGTTGTTGTTCTTTTGTTTGCAATTGCGCCGCTCCTTGCGGGGTTTGATTTCGCACCTTACCAGGCCTATATTGATTCCGTTATACCCGAAGTGAAGTTCGGGCTTTCGGTGCGTTCGGTAAGTACGGGTGCTGAACTTTTGAACGTGAATGCGAACGACTATTTTACGCCTGCAAGCACGATGAAGACGCTTTCGACGGCGACGGCGTTGCACTTTTTGCCGCTTGATTATGCCCCGCAGACAAAGGTTTCCTTGCTCGGGACTCAAAAGCGCAATGTGTTTACCGGCGAGGTGAACGTGCGTGGCGAAGGTGATCCGAACATTTCGGCCCGCTATTATACCGACCCGATGCTCGTACTTTACGCAATGGCGGATTCCATCAAGTCTCTTGGAATCGATACCGTGCGCGGGCGCATCGTGCTCGACACGAACTTCTTTACTCCGCCCTGGAAGCCCGAACACTGGCGCAGCGATTTTTTTGACTACTACTACGGTGCCGAAGTGACGCCCTTGCAGTTTAACGATAACTGCACGGTAATCCGCATTAAACCCGGTGCGGAAGACGATACGGTGCGCGTATCGGTGGTGCCCGATGTGGGTTACGTGAAAGTCGTAAACAAACTCATTACGAAGACGGCTCCCCGCAACAAGCGCGGCCGCAAGCAGAAACTCAAGTGGAACCGCGCTTTGGACCCGATTGCGCCCGTGGTGACTATCGAAGGCGAATTTGATATCGAGACGGATTCGACGCAGTTCGTGATTCCTGTGCGAGGTGCCCTCGGTTATTTCCGTGCGGCGCTTTTGAAGGCTTTCCGTGACCGCGGACTTGTTTTGAACGAAACCTCTGTCGCTGCGGCCGGCGATAAGATGAGGACATTCTCGTTTTCTTCGGCGCCGTTGCTGAGCGTGATGGATGAAATCAACCAGCGCAGCCAAAACCTGCATGCCGAAACGCTCTTCCGCAATGCGGCCGCCTACATGTACGGCGTGGGCAGTGTAGAAAACGGCAAAAAGCTCGAACGCAGGTTCCTCGCCGAGATGGGGCTTGATTCCAGCGGGTTCGAAGTTTACGACGGTTGCGGGCTTGCCGCTAAAAACAAACTCAAGCCGTCTGTCGAAACGCAGATGCTTGCCAAGATGGCGCGCCACCCGAAGGGCGAGTACTACATCAATTCGTTTGCGAGCCCGCGTATCGGTTCGGGCAGCAAGCGCATGCAGACGCTTTTGTACCCCTGGTTTACGCGCTTCAAGACGGGCTACATTGCCGAAGTTCATGGGCTTGCGGGCTACATCTTCACGATGGCGGGCGACACGCTTTCTGTAGCGATGTACTTGAACCAGACGGGCAAAAATAAGGATGCTGATTGCAAGAACACGATGGATTCCGTGTGGATAGCGCTTGTGGAATGGGCGAATAACGGCTACCCGTCGCTACTGCGCATGAAGGACATGTGGCGCGAGGGCGCTGAAGTGAAGGGGTTTGATGCCCGCCTGGAGTATTTCTCCAGAAGGCTCATGAAAACGCCGTATGGCCTAGGCAAGATGGGCGAGGGCCATATCGATACCGTCGAGCAGAAACCGATGGTGTACCTGGATTCTGTGGATTGCGTTACCTACGTAGAGCACGTGCTTGCGATGGCGAACGCAGTGAACGAAGATTCCCTGTTCAACGTGTTGCAGCGTATCCGCTACATCGACGGGAAAATCAATTACCGCACGCGCAAGCATTACATGATTGTCGACTGGCTGGGCGAAGGCAAGTTCGCCCGCATCAAGCCCGTAGAAGGCGATACGCTCATGGAGCGCACCATCGCGAAGAAGGAATTCTTCAAGTCTAAAAAGATGAAGTACCTGGTCGACGGCAAACCCGCCGATGACCCGAAGGTACAAATCCGCTACCTGCCTTACGAAAAGGCCCGCAAGTGGGCCAAGGAAACGCGGTCCGATACGTTGAAGGTTATGGGCGTTGCCTTTATTTCGAAGGCCGAAAAATACGATGCAAGCCATACCGGTTTTGTCGTGTTCAAACCGGGCGAGGCACCGCGACTCCGCCATGCGTCTTCGCAGCGCAAGCAGGTGGTGGACATGTCCCTTGCCGATTACCTAGATAGCCGAAAGGGTAAACTTCCGGGAATAACTTTGTTTGAATTCATTCCGCAGTAGCGCGTGCGGTTAATCGCCGTAATCGAATGCGAGAATGGCTACGAGGCTAGGCGATTTTTCTGAACTATCTTCGGTGCCTTCGAATGCGGTCCAGGCGTCGGGCATCCAGCCGTAGGCGTTTGTGGTGAGTTCCTTGCCGAGTGCAATTTCGGCATGCTCGATCTGTTCCCAGTCAATCTTTTTGCTCGGCGAAGTATAGTAGCGCAACATGCCAAGCGCTTCCATCGATTCGGGGTGGTCGTCTACGAGTTGGTACACGCAGTCCTTGTAGCTTTCGCCCGTAAAACGCAACACTTGGTAAAGCCGCTTGCGGCCCAGGAATTTTGAAAGGTCGTCCCGGTGCGTTTGAACCTTCGAGTTGTCGCCAAAAAACACCGCAAGTTCGCGGAAGATTTCGGAATTCTCCTCCATGAGCGGGGAAAGTTTCTTGATGAGCGATTCGATGGCTTCGGTGGGCATGTTGAAAAAATATATATTTGCTGCTATGAAGGTGGAATGGGGAAGGGAAAATTAGCAATGTTTTTCAGATACTCAAGCAATAATGTAGTTTCTATTTGCAAGGCGCCTTTGGCCGCGCTTGCTGTTGTTGCCAGCTTTTTTGTGGGGTGCACGACCGAAGCTCCGAATAAACAGGAGCCCGTTCCGGAATCTTCTAGTGAATCGTCGGATGACTTTGTGAAGTTTAACGCTGCCGGCGATTCTGTGTATCTCGGGTCTGACCTTGCGACAGTCCCCGTCGGCGAACGCCCGCGTATGCTGGTGAAATTCAATTACGATTTTAGCCTCTCGAAACATGAAGTTACTTGTGGTGAATTTAAGTCGGTAATGGAAGGCCGAGGGTTTGTGCCTACATGCGAAAACGATTCCTTGCCTGTGACCGAAGTGACGTTCTACGATGCGGTGCTTTTTGCAAACGAGATGAGCAAGGCGAACGGGCTCGATACGGCGTACAGATACTCGGCTCTTGTGAAGGACAATCTTGACCATTGCACGTATTTAGAAGGTTATGCATTCGACCCGCATTCCAACGGAATTCGCCTCCCCACCGAGGCAGAATGGATGTATGCCGCCCGCTGGCATTGGGATGTACAACACGTGTGGAGCGCAGAAAATTCCGGCGACAAGCCGCATGGCGTATGCTCTGCCGCCCCGAAGGCGGCTGTCTGCGACATGGCGGGCAACGTGATGGAATGGGTGAACGATTGGTATGCGAACCTGCGCGATACATCGCTTGTGAATTTTGCGGGTGCGCCTGATGGCGGCCATGTGGGCAAGCGAGTGGTGAAGGGCGGTTCGTTCCGCATGCCGGCAAATGGAATGCAGAAGTATTCCCGTGGTGACGTGTATACGGTGACGTCTTCTACCCATGCTGAATATGTCGGGTTCCGCCTGGCGTATGGAGCCATACCCGATGCCGTATGGATGAACGACAAGGGAAATGCGGGCAATAGCCGGTTTGTCGTTATGTCTACTGCCGCAAAGCTCCGCGGGAAGACGGGCTCGTACAACGTAAAACTCGCCTTCAGGAACGACCTGACGGGGAACCTCGCGTACATCGATTATTCCAGCGGGGTCCCGAATGTCGAAGAAATTGTCGACACGCTAGAAGTATACCATCCGGATATTTCGCCCGATGGAAAGCGCATTGCCTTCTGTACGGGGCTCGAAGGCGTAGACGGCAAGTCCCATATATATGTGCGCAGTCTCGATGCCATCGTGGGCGGCCTTGTCAAACTCAATGTAGAAGGCGCCGCCATCCCGCGCTGGCGCGTGCTTGAATCTGGCGATACGGTAATCGTGTTCGTGACGTCTGCGGCAAACAACAAGGACGACGCCACGTTCCTTTCACAGTCTACCTGGCAGGTGCGTTTTGCGAACAATACTTTCGGTGTGCCGCAGAAACTCTTTGACGGCGCATATCATGGTGGCGTGAGTGCCGATGGAAAACTTGCTGTTACGGGTGCCACAAAATTGCGGGCGCATATTGTAGACAGTACGGGAGCATTTATCGATACGGTATGGTATGGCGGCGAGCAGGCGTGTAATGCAAGCCTTGCACGCGATGGCAGCAAGCGCACGCTGTTCCTTGATTTTGGCGGCCAGACGGGCCATGAATTTGTCGGGCAGGATTACGGCACTCACGAGCGCCTGCTTATTGTCGACAGCACCGGAAATCTTATCGAATCGATTGGGATGCCTGAGGGCTATACGTATGACCATACGGAATGGGTGCACGATGCCACGAGGCGCGCTGACGAAAAACTTGTGGTGACAACCGCTGCAAGTGCAGATGGCAGGCATGGTTGGGTCTTGCTGGTGGACGTTTCTGATTCGAGCATGATAGTGCTTGTAGAAGGCGAAGAAATTTGGCATCCCGCCCTCTGGACTCAAGAAGCGGGTAGCGCCCTCCAGACGGATTTGGACCTCGATAGTGCGGGCGTGTACTGCGCGCTCGGTGCAGGCGAAGCCCCGTACATGATGCGCTACAAACTGGAACTCCTCTGGACATACAAGGATAGCGCGAATGTGGCTATTGTCGGGTCGTCGCGCCCGCTTGAAGGCCTTGTGCCTGCCCTGTTCAGTGAAGATTACTTTGTTATAAACATGGCTAATGTGCCCAATATGGTTTACGGTTCCAAGTACCTGTTCGAAAATTACATCCTCCCGCATGTAAAGAACCTCAAGTACCTTGTGATTTCGCTGGATATTGACTTGTGGCACCATAGCGAACGTAGCGATTACAACTTCTTCTACAACGAGTACAAGAAGTATCCGGGTTACATGTACGATGTGAACCATAACTTCTGGCAAGATAGCGTCCCTGCCGGCTTAGCCGAGGTGGTGCAGTCTTCCTTTGGGTCGGACTTTTATGCGGGTTATTTCCGCGACGAGATGGGCTACGTGCGGTTCAACGCGAAACCCTGGGAAGACTTGCCTGTCGTGGAGTATGATAGCACTTGGATGGATTTTGCTTCGGACAATTACTATGAGTCTTTCAACCACCTGGTCGAAATCATCGAGATGGCCGAAAGCAGGGGCATTTACGTTATCGGTATCGTGTTCCCGCAAAACCCGAACTTCCAGAAGACGGGCTCGTTCGGGCGATATGGCCCACGCCGTAGCGAGGCTCCCGCATTGTTGCAGGGAATTGCCGACTTGAGCAAGGAACACCCGAACTTCATCTTCATGGATGAAAACAAGATGGGCAACCATGATTTCTTGGGTGAGATGAGCAACGACAAGGACCATCTGGCTTACCCCGGGGCGGTCAAGATGACTGCCAAGGTGGATTCAGTGCTCCAAACCCTCAAATAACGAAATTTCCCCAAAAAAGGCGTTTTTTACTAAAAACTGCCTTTTTTTTACGATTTGTCCATGATAAAAGTACCCGATTATGTGCTTTTTTTGGGAAAAATGGGGTAATTTTAAGTAAAACAAAAGAGGTGAATATATGGGTGTGAAATATCTCTCTCAAGTCTTGGCCACTGCTTTCGGGCTTTTTGGCGGGGCTTTACTTTTTCCGGCGCAATCTCAGGCGGCTCCAGACCCGAATTTCCACATTTACATTGCGTATGGCCAATCCAACATGGAAGGCAACGCGACGAACTTTGACAGGAATGTCGATGGCAAGGAACACCCTCGCGTAAAGATGTTCGCTACAACTTCTTGCCCCAGGTTGAACCGACCGACGGTAGGCGAGATGTACCCGGCTGTCCCTCCGATGTTCAAGTGCGACCAGGGCCTTTCTCCGGCTGACTGGTTTGGCCGCCACATGGCAGACTCCTTGCCCGATGTGACCATCGGTATTATCCCGGTGGCGCAGGGCGGTACGAGTATCCGCCTGTTCGATCCGGACGACTACAAGAACTATCTGAACTCCGCCGAAAGCTGGCTAAAGAACGGCGCGAAGGCTTACGGTGACGATGGCAATGCCATGGGCCGTATCATCGAGGTCGCAAAGAAGGCCCAGGAGAAGGGTGTCATCAAGGGCATCATCTTCCACCAGGGTGAAACCGACGGTGGCATGAGCAACTGGGAACAGATTGTCAAGAAGACTTACGAATACATGCTCGATCAGCTTGGCCTGAATGCCGAAGAAACTCCGTTTGTCGCGGGCGAAATGGTGGACGGCGGTTCTTGCGCGGGTTTCAATTCGCGCGTGCACAACCTTTCCAAGTACATCGTTAATTTTGGCGTGGCAAGTTCCAAGGGCTACACTTCCAAGGGCGACGGCCTGCACTTTACGGTGGAAGGCTACCGCGGCATGGGTCAGCGTTACGCGCAGGAGATGCTCAAGCTCATCAACGTGGAACCTGTTGAACCCGAACCGCAGACTCCTTACGGCGGCAAGGCCGTAGAACTCCCGGGCAAGATCGAAGCCGAAAACTTCGACGTTCCGGGTAAGGGTGCTGGCAACAATTCTTACTCTGTAAGTGGCGATTGTAATGATACCTGGAATACAGAATACAGAACGGGCACAACTGTAAAGATTGGCGAAAAGAACGGCGGTCTTGTTCTTGGCTGCAATCCTACAGGGAACTATTTCCAGTACACAATAAACGTTGCTGAAGCAGGGTCGTTTAAAATAAATGCAACTGTTGCTGCTGATGGTGAAGGTGCGCTGGTATTCAAGGTCGGTGATAAGGTCGTATCTGATACACTGAAGTACGCAGGGTCTTCTTGGACTACTTTTGAACAAGTTTCTGGTACCATTACACTTGATAAGGGTGAACAGATTCTGACAATGGAAGTTGCCAAGGGATATATCGATATCGACTGGTTCGAAATCCAGAAGGAAGGCACAATCGCTATAAACTTTGTCCTCGAAACGCAGGCTCTTCAGGATTACCGCATCTTCGACATGAACGGCGTGTATGTCGGCACGGTGCGTGCCATGGACGTTCAGGAACTCCGTTCCAATGCGGCTGGCCTCGTGAAGTGCGGCGGCGTTTACCTTGCGAAGGCCCAGGCGGGTAAAATCTTGCGGATTCAGGTGGCAAAGTAAACCCCTGATTACCAAGTAAATTTTAGTTGACTAAAAACCCGCTTTTTAGCGGGTTTTTGTTTATTTTTTCTTATCTCTCATTGACGAATTGTCCATAGAAAACGGCCTTTTTCACGAAAAAAAGCCGTTTTTTTTGGATAGTTTTAGAAAAGACAATAGAGGTGTGTTATGGATGTCAAAAAAGTTTCTGAATTTATGACCCTGGTGCTGTGGCTAATCGGCGGGATTCTTATGCTGTCGACACTTGCCTCTGCGGCACCGAACCCCAATTTCCACATTTATATTGCCTACGGGCAGTCCAACATGGCAGGCAACGGCGATATCGTGCCTTCCGAAGACCAGGACACGTACAAGGACAAGTTCCTTATGCTCGCTTCCCATACGGCGAATGCAAGCAGCCGTAGCGGCAAGACTAACCAGTCCATCCAAATGGGCAATTGGTACACAGCTATCCCCCCGATGTTCCATGCCTTCGAGAACCTCTCCCCGGCCGACTATTTTGGCCGCGCGATGGTCGATTCCCTCCCGGGCGTGACCGTGGGCATTATCCCGGTGGCAATTGGTGCGGTGAGCATCCGCGCATTTGACAAGGACCAGTATGAGAGTTATTTCAGGGGTGATGGCAAGGACATCATGAGTTGGGGTTGGCCGAAGGATTACGATAACAACCCTCCGGGACGCATCCTGGAACTTGCGAAGAAGGCGCAAGAGGTTGGCGTAATCAAGGGCTTCATTTTCCATCAGGGTGAAAGCGATGGCACCGACGACAACTGGCGCCGCACCGTGTACAAGACCTACAAGGACATTGTGGATGCGCTTGGCCTGGACGAGAACGAAGTCCCGTTTGTGGCGGGGGAACTGCTCCAGGAAGGCAATAACTGCTGCGGGAGCAAGAACGGCGGCATCGCTCAGCTCAAGAACAACTTCAAGAAGTTCGGGCTCGCCTCTTCGAAGGGCCTGCAGGGCAACGGTAAGGATCCTTACCACTTTGGCCGTGCCGGCGTGATTGAACTCGGTAGGCGCTACTGCTCCGAAATGCTCAAGCTTATCGACAAGACGATAGACCCGGATGCTCCTCCTGTAAACCTGGTGGATCCGAGCCAGTCTACGGTTCCTGACGAACCTCCTGAGGAATATGGCCCGTATACCGACCCGATTGAAATCCCGGGCAAGGTACAGGCCGAAAACTACAACAAGGGTGGCGCGGGCAAGGCTTATTACGACCTGAACAAGGGTAACGAGGGCGGCAAGCTCCGCAAGGACGACGTGGACATTTACCAGCCGAACATGGGCATTGTCGTGGGCTACAACCAGAAGGGCGAATGGCTCAAGTACACTGTGAACGTGGCTGCCGATGGCGAATATGAAATTTCTGCCAACGTGGCAAGCGACAATACTACCGGCAGTTTCGTCCTCTATATGGATGACGAACGCATTGGCGATGAAATGGCAAGCGCTGGGCAGGGCTTTGACAACTTCACGGAGGTGAGCGGCGGCAAGGCCACCTTGAAGGCGGGCGAACACGAACTCAAGCTCGAAATCACCAACGACTGGATTGATATCGACTACGTGGAATTCAAGGCTGTGACGACTCCGACCTTTGTCAACCCCGCATTTGTGGCGCGAGCGACCGAAACCGAGTCTAATTACACGGTTATGGACCTGCAGGGGCGTGTGATTTTCAGCATGCAAGCAAAAAATATGCACGATGCAGTGGCAAAAATGAAAAATAGTGTGACGCGCGACATTGTCTCTAAGGGCATATATTTTGTAGTTTCTAATCCAGGAACCCCAAAGCAGCAAATGAAAAAGGTGGTCATCAATGAGAAATAGCGAATTTATCATCGTCAAGCAGATTGCGTTCTTTATTGTTGTCGCTGTTACTCTTGGGTTCATTTACGGCTAGGTAAATTAACGGTCTTCAACAATCGCATCAAAAGCCCCGGCATTGCCGGGGTTTTGCTTTATGTTCACTGGGGCGCAGGTCTTGACAAAATATCAATGGAAAACGAGCCAATAGTATATAAAAAATGCTCCGATGGAGGTAATTTTAGGGTATAAGTCGCATGGGTTTGGTGTTTCCGTGCGAAAAGGAGTATGTGTATGGGATGTTTTAGTTTCCTGGCTCGTGCTGCACGGATTGCCGCGGTTTCTGGCGGCATTGCCAGCCTTGCATTTGCCGTAACCGTCAATAACCCGATTATGTTCGTCGATAGCCCGGACCCCTCGATTGTCCGCGTCGACGATGCGTATTACATGGTCACTACGACTATGCACTTTGCGCCGGGCGTGCCCGTTTTCAAGAGTACGGATTTGGCACAGTGGCGCACTGTGGGCTATGCCTACCAGACGCTCACCAATAACGATAACATGAACTTGAACGGCGGCAAGGACGCCTACGGAAAGGGTTCGTGGGCTTCGAGCATCCGTTACCACAAGGGAAATTTTTACGTCCTGACTCCGTCTTACACCACGAACAAGACTCACCTCTACAAGACCGCCGACGTGGAAAACGGCCCGTGGTCCGAGGTGCAGCTCCCGTTCTATCACGATCCCTCCCTCTTCTTCGATGATGACGGCACCGTCTGGGTGTTCTACGGCAGTGGCGACCAGATTAGCTACGTGCAGCTCAATGACGATGCAAGCGGTGTCAAGCAGGGCGGCAAGAGCGGTAAGCTCGGTGGCGTGAGCGTGAACCAGGTGACTGGTACCAGCAACTACTACGTACAGCAGGAAGGCTCGCACATGGAAAAGGTGAACGGCGAATATTACCTGTTCACGATTTCCTGGCCGGCTGGCAAGAGCCGTAGCGAAATTGTTTACCGTTCCAAGAGCCTGCTCTCCGGATTCAGCGGAAGGTATTTCCTCTCCGATAACGGTGTTGCTCAGGGTGGCATTTTCGATACTCCTGATGGCAAGTGGTATGCGCTTTTGTTCCGCGATTCTGGCCCGGTTGGCCGTATGTCGCACTTGGTCCCGATGGAATGGAAGGACGGCTGGCCGGTCCCGACGAGCGGATCTAAGGCTCCTTCGACAATTGACTTGCCGGAATCCCCGCTGCCGGGCTATGGCATGGTGACTAGCGATGATTTTGAATCTACCGAACTTGCTCTCGAATGGCAGTTCAACCACAATCCCGATAACAAGAACTGGAGCCTTACTGCAAATCCGGGCTTCTACCGCATTACCACGAGCCGCACCGATAGCCGCGTGGTGACCGCGAAGAATACGCTGACCCAGCGCACGTTTGGCCCCAAGTGCTCCGGCCGTACGCTCGTAGATGGCACCGGCATGAAGGATGGCGACATGGCTGGCCTCGTTGCCCTGCAAGATGACAAGGGCTTTGTGGCTCTCGCTAAAGATGGCGGCAGCTACAAGGTGGTGATGTACACCGGAAACAAGGACGGCGAAAAGCAGGCTGCAAGCCAGGCCCTTTCGGGTTCCAAGGTTTACCTGCGAATTGATTTCGACTTGCCGATTGATCGCGGTACTGCGTACTTCTACTACAGCACCGATGGCAACACCTGGACAAAGATCGGCAGCGACGTGAAGCTCAATTACGACCTGCACATGTTCGTGGGCGTTCGCTGGGGCCTCTTCAATTTTGCGACAAAGACTGCTGGCGGTTATGCAGACTTTGACTGGTTCAAGGTCGGTACCGACGTGAACGATGAAATTTACCTCGATGGTGCCGCTTCGGAACCCGTGCCGCAGACTCCGTTCTGCGCTGCTGGCGAGAACTGCCCCGCAGCTTCTATTCCGGGCAAGATAGAAGCCGAAAACTTCGACGTTCCGGGCAAGGGCAAGGATGGCTCCTCTTACTATGATGGCGATTCCGAAAACCACGGCGATAGCGATTACCGCGCAGGCACGGGTGTAGACCTTTACAAGAAGGCGACCGGCGTCATTGTGGGCTACAACAGCGAAGGCGACTGGCTTGAATACACCGTGAACGTGAAGGCGGCTGGCGAATACACCATGTTTGCGGCTGTCGCTGCGGCCGGCTCTACTTCGAGCTTCAAGCTTTCCCTAGATGGCAAGGACATTACCGAAGAAATCGCTGTGCCGGCGGCAAGTTCCGGCGAAGACAATTACGACGACTATAACAAGGTGAAGGCCAACGTGACGCTCCCTGAAGGCGAACATGTGCTCCGCTTTACGGTTGTCGGTTCCTGGCTCGATATCGACTACTTCACGTTCGTTGCTGGCGCAAATGCTACGGACCCTGAACCCATCGACCCGACAGGTATCGCAAAGAATGTTCGTCACAACGTGCAGACCGAACGCCTTTACCGCGTGTACGGATTGGATGGAAGCTTCCTTGGTCGCGTAAGCGCGAAGAATGCCGCCGAAGTCCAGCAGCAGGTGCGCATGATTGTAAAGCCGAAGGGCGCATTCGTTGTCCGCCCTGTTCGCTAAAAAAGATTCCTAACACACCCATATCAGACCTTCCGGATTTTTTCCGGAAGGTTTTTTGTTGCCATCTGTTTGCCATTTCTTGGGCCGTTTTGTCTATACAAAATGGTAATGGATTGTTTTGCTTTTGGCGCAATTTAGGGGGTTGAACGGTATATATTATAATGGGGCAGTTTGGTGTCTTGCCCTTAAGGAGTTTATATGTTTGGAAACGCTCTCGTTAAGAAGGCTGCTCTTTTTTCGGCTTTCGCCGTGATGCTCGCCTTTCTCCCTGCACTTGCAGACAACTTAACTGTTGATGGCAAAAACCGCAGCATGCTGGTGTATGCACCTTCGGGCATCGAGAAAAACCGCCCGCTCATTATCCAGATGCATGGCATGAACCAGGATGCGCCCTACCAGAAGAACGCGGCGAAGTGGGAATCCATTGCCGATACCGCGCGCTTTGTGGTGGTGTTCCCCAATGGCGAAAACAAGGCCTGGGATATCTCCGGCAACAAGGACCTCAACTTTATCAAGGCCATTATCAACGAGATGTATAGCAAGTACGGTATCGACAAGAACCGCGTGTACGTTTCGGGCTTCTCGATGGGCGGCATGATGAGCTATCACGTGGCAAACAAGATGGGCGACCAGATTGCGGCCATCGCGCCTGTTTCGGGTGGCGGCGGCGTAAACTCGCCCAAGCGCGCCATGCCGATTATGCACACGCACGGTACCACCGACGACGTGGTGAACTACAACAGCACCGTGAATACCCTCAAGAGCTGGGTCAGCGCGCAGAAGTGCTCTTCCAGTTCTCAGAAGATTAAACCGTATCCGTCGACCAAGTCGGGCTCTGCCGCGTCCCTCGAAATCTGGAGCGGCTGCACCGATGGCGTTGAAGTTCGCCTGCTGACGATTGATGGCAAGGGCCACTGGTATTCCATGGACGAGGCCGTAAGCGTCAACACGAGCGTGGAAATTTGGAACTTCGTGAAGAACTATTCCTTGGATGGCTCCAGCATTACGCCGCCGACCCCCGCGATTGTGGTGCCAACCAACCGCGACAGCATTTTTAACGGCGGCTTTGATTCCAGCGCAGTGGCCTGGGATTTGCAGCTGCATGGCGATGCGAGCGCAGTAGGCGAGGCGAAGGGCGGCAAGTACCAGCTCGATATTTCGGCCATCGGTACAGAAAATTATCAGGTGCAGTTGATCCAGCACGACTTGCATTTGGAAAAAGGTCAGTGGTATGAAATCAGTTTCGAGGCCAGTGCTGGTGCGGCCCGTACGCTTGAGGTGAACGTGGAACAGCATAACGACCCGTGGGACAGCTACCTTACGGAAAAGCAGAATTTTGAAATCGGCACTACGTCAAAGACGTTCACGTTCAAGTTCCAGATGACTGCCGCGACCGATACGAACAGCCGCCTGAGTTTTAATGCGGGCGCCGCCACCGGCACGCTCACGCTCGACAACGTAAAAATCGTGAAGACGGATGCCCCTGCCGATACGGGAAAAACTGCTCTGCGCGGGGTGCAGTTTGTGCGCGAACAGCCGGCATCGTATGCCGTGTTCGACTTGCGCGGACACAGGCTCGGGACGGTCGAATTGCAAGATGCGACCGAGGCAGAGACACTCCTGCGCGCGGGTTACACGAAGGGAGTTTACCTCCTGCGTGGCCTGAAGGGCGAAAAATCGTTCCTGGTGCCCGTTTCCCGCTAAAAAACGCAAAAACCGGATTGTCATTCTGGAGCGACGCCGAAGGCGAAGCGATAGAATCCATAGCGCGTCATTGATAAATAATCAATGGTGCCTTCCTTTTGGGCGGGTATTTTGCCCATTTTGGAGAGTATTTTTAAATCAGCAAATCAAAAAAGTGGAGATGAAGATGTTTGGATTAAAAAAGTGTACCCTTGGCGGGGCTTGCGCTTTTGCCCTTTTGGGCTTGGCTTCGCAGGCTTTTGCTCATCCCGATAGTTTGGTGCTTACGCCACCGTTGGGTTGGAACAGCTGGAACGTGTTCCACGAAAATATCAATGAAAAGCAGATTAAGGAAATCGCCGACGCGATGGTCAATTCTGGCCTGAAAGATGCTGGCTACATTTACCTTAACCTTGATGACAACTGGATGGATACCAAGCGCGATGCTCAAGGTAACCTCCAGAACAACCCGACAACGTTCCCGAGCGGCATGAAGGCCTTGGCCGATTATGTGCACGAGAAGGGGCTCAAGTTCGGGCTTTACGGCGACCGCGGTAAGCGTACCTGCCACCACTACAACAGCAATTGGCAGAGCCAGAGCGGCTCCAATGGTCACGAAGAACAGGACGCCAAGAAGCTCGCTGAATGGGGCGTAGACTACTGGAAGTACGATAACTGCGATTCCGACCCGAATACTCAGGAAAAAGACTATACCGCCATGTCCAAGGCTCTCCGCAATTCCGGGCGCGACATCGTGTTCAGTATTTGCATGTGGGAATACAAGGACTGGATGCCTAAGATTGCGAACCTCTGGCGCACCACTTTCGATATCGGCCCCGCATGGATTTCGCAGTCCTGGTACCGCGGCGTTTACGAAATTATCGACGCCAACAACAAGTACTGGCAGATTGCAAAGCCAGGCCACTGGAATGACCCGGACATGCTCGAAGTGGGCAACAACGGCCTTTCTTACGAAGAACAGCGTTCCCAGATGACGATGTGGTCTATTATGGCCGCTCCCATCATGATCAGTTCTGACGTGCGCAAGATGAGCAACGAAACCAAGGAACTCTACCTGAATAAGGACATGATTGCCATCAACCAGGATTCCCTGGGCGTTCAGGGCCACCGCATCTCGGATAAGAACGGCAAGCAGGTCTGGACCAAGCCCTTGAAGAATGGCGACCTTGCCGTGGCACTCCTCAATAACAACAACTCTACTCAGACTGTGGAATGCAACTTTGCAGACATTGGCGTAGAAGGTGAAGTGGAAGTCCGCGATGCCTGGAAAAAGAAGGACTTGGGCCCGGTTTCGCACGTTTCTATCGAGCTTCCGGCTCACGGCTCTGCACTCCTTCGCTTGGTTCTCAAGCCGGTTCCGCGCAAGCCGTTCAAGGGCGAGGCTCTCGCCATCCCGGGCAAGATCGAAGTGGAAGATTTCGACATTAACGGCGTGGGTCAGGGTAACACCACCTACAACGAAAACGATACCGAAAACCATGGCGATAGCGACTACCGCCCGGGTACCGGTGTAGACCTCTACAAGAAGGCTACGGGTATTATCGTTGGCTACAACCAGGCTGGTGAATGGCTCGAATACACCGTGAAGGTCGCCAAGACGGGAACTTACACCATGAAGGCTTCCGTGGCTTCTGCCAACAACACTTCTAGCTTTAAGCTCTCCATGGACGGCAAGGATATCACCGAAGAAATTGCCGTGCCTGCCGCAACTACGGGCGAAGACAACTACGATGAATACAATACGGTCGAAGCCGAAGTGAGCCTGACCGAGGGCGAACACATTCTTCGCTTCTCTGTCACCGGCGACTGGATGGACATCGACTACATCGAGTTCGCGGAACCGGGGAGCACCGAACCGGGCCCGAGTACTATCCGTCAGGTAATGCCTGCTGTTCGTGGCGATGCCTCTGCACAGCGCCTTGTCAAGAAGGGCAATACGCTCTTTGTCGAAAAGAACGGTATGCGCTTTGACCTAACCGGCCACCGCCTGCGTTAATCTAGAAAGTTCTCCTCCTGAAAGAACAAAGCGCCCCGCTAATAATAGTGGGGTGTTTTTATATACATCAAGCTTTTGAACCAATACAAGAAATATTAATCGATGCGCGAGAACAAAGCCCGCATCTTTTCGTGATTCTTGATTCCGGGGGCGTCTTCGACGCCGCTCGAGACATCGATGAGTTCAGGCGTGAACTTGCTGCAAATTGCCGCGACGTTTTCGGGCGTGATGCCGCCTGCAAGCCAGAGCGGCAAATCGCCTGCTTTTTCACGCAGCAATGATTCGGGAATGGTCTTGCCGGTACCGCCGGGAATGCCTTCGACTTTCGCATCCAGCAAGATGCGCGGTTCTCCATTTTTGCGGAGGGCGGCAACTTGCTCGAAGTCTGCGGGTTCGCCCACGCGGGCTGCGCAGTAATGTGCGAGGCAGGTGTCGGCGGCTGATGGCACTATTCCGTGGAACTGGACTGCATCCAAGATGCCATCCTGCGCAAGTCGGATGGCTGTTTTGCCTTCTTCAGAATTCGGGTCGGTAATGACGCCGACGAGGAGCGGAGTGCTTTCGGGGGTGCGGGCAGCGCGAAGTTTTGATGCAAAGTCCCGCACGAATCCTTCGGTGGTGAGGCGCTTTGTCTTGCTGAAGACAAACCCGAGCATGTCGGCACCGAGTTCAGCGGCGAGCATGCCGTCTTCTTCGCGGGTGATGCCGCAAATTTTTACCATTGGGCGATTTCCGCGAGATGCGTCGGCTTTGCTCGGGTCTGCAACTGCGTCGGCTTGAGCAATTTTGGTTTGAGATGCGCGGCGGGCGTCGCGTCGCTCCGCGAACTTTTTCCAGAACTTGCCCTTCGCATTTTCACATCCGCTTTCGAATGCGCTGACCACATCTTTGGCGAGCGGCGGGTTCTTCGCGACGGCTTCGCCCACCAGGATGCCCGTAAACCCGAGACTGCGGGCGTAGTCGGCGTCGGCCGCGCTATGGATGCCCGATTCGAAGACAGCCTTTGCGGGCAACCTGTTGCGGATGCTTGCAGGGACCAGCGGGTCGGTATGGAACGTCGCCAAGTCGCGGGAGTTGACTCCGGCGACAATCGTCTTTGCGGCGCCGTCACCGAGGGCATCCATCACGAGCTTGAGCTTGCGAAGGTCATCCGTTTCACGGACTTCCACGAAGGCCTGCATGTCGAAACTCTGGGCACGCTTCGCCATCTTCACGAGCTGTTCGTCATCGAGGATGCGGGCAATCAACAAGACTGCATCGGCGCCGCAACGGTAAGCGATGTCGATTTCGTCTTCATAGAGCAAGAAATCCTTGCGGAGTACGGCGCAGGCGTGCAGGCCTTTCTTCGCGCGTTCTTCCATCAGGTCCGCTACCGCAATCAAGTCGCGGAGAGAGCCCTTGAAGAAGTTGCCTTCGGTCAGCACCGAAATAGCCTGGGCATGCGCTTCGGCATACGTCGTGGCAAGTTCTGTCGGAATAAGGTCCGGAGCGATGTCGCCCTTGGATGGCGATGCGCGCTTGACTTCCAGAATGGCTCCCGGAGTGCCCAGGAATTCCACGTGCCCGCGACGGCGCGTGGCCGGAATTTCGATACCGAAATTGAGGCCAAGGCGTTCGATGTCGGCTTTGCGCATGCGCACGATTTTTGCAAGAATATCTTCGCTCATATTGTCCTTTTCAACTAACTTTAGAAAAAATGGTAATCAAACAAGTGTGAAATTTTTATTTTGTTTGTTAAAGGTTGGTTTTACGATGCTAGAATGGATTAGAAAATTTGATCTGAGAAAAACTGGAATAGTGAATATTTCGGCTGGCTTTGTCAATATACTTGTACACATTTTCGTGATATTGAATGTTGTTCCTTATCAGTGGGTGAACGGCGGGAGGACTGAATCGTTCGAGGCGGCTTGTCAGATTTCGGGGCCATCCATTGTCGTTGCCACTGTGGGTATCCTAATTACGTTGATTGCAAGTCGGATAATTCCAATAAGGCTCAACAAATTCTGGGGAATCGTACTTACCGTTATCCTGGTCGTCTTATTGCCTTTGTCTTTATTTGGCGTTGTTCAGCAGCTCCTGGGAACAATGTTCGAAAAATGCGTTATGAGTATCGTTGCAGCAGTAGGTTTCTGTACGGCAGTGAGAATCGCTTTCGAAAAGAGGTGGTAAAAACGCTCCAGAATAGGAACGTTTTTACGGGAGTTTGCGTTGGCTTGTTAGGCCAACGCTTTTTCATTACGAGTTCGTAGCGACCTTGACTTCTTCGATCTTTTTGAGAACGGAGCCGTCTTCCATCGCCTTGATGGCCTTGTCGAAGCCTTCCTTGATGCTTGCAGCCTTCTTGCTGATGTAGAGGGCGGCACCGGCGTTCAGGGCGCAGGCGTACTTGATGCCCGGGCGACCCTTGCCGTTTAGCACGTCGAGAGCGAGGTTGAAGTTGTCGACACCCGTACCGCCGGCGAGGTCTTCGGGGTCCACGGCAGGGACGCCGAAGTCCTTCGGGTCAATACGGTATTCGCGATATTCACCGTCTTCCAAGATTTCGGCAATGGTCGTCGGGACGCACGGAGAGATTTCGTCGTAGCCGTCATCGGAAATGGCGACCATCACGCGCTTGGCACCGAGGGACTTTGCCGCCTTGGTGAAGGGTTCCAGAATCGACTTGCTGTAAACGCCGAGCATCAGGTACTTGGCTTCGGCCGGGTTCGTGAGGGGGCCGAGCAGGTTCATGATGGTCTTCACGCCGAGGGCACCGCGAACCGGGCCGGCAAAGCGCATGGCGCTGTGGTAGACCGGAGCCATGAGGAACACGAAGTTCGTCTTGTCGATGACGCTGGCGGCCTTTTCCGGAGTCATGTCGAGCTTGAAGCCGGCTGCGGTATAGAAGTCGGCGGCGCCGGACTTGCTAGAAACAGCGCGGTTGCCGTGCTTCGCGATCTTGGCGCCACAGCTGGCGGCGATAAGGCCGGAGAGAGAGCTCACGTTGAAGCTACCCTTGCCGTCGCCACCGGTACCCACGATGTCGGTGAGTTCGTCACCGCTGTACGGGAACTTGCGCTTCTTGCTGCTCAAAACCTTGGCGCAGCCTGCAATTTCTTCGGTCACGGGGCCCTTGCTGGAAAGTGCGGTGAGGATAGCGGCCATCTGGCGTTCATCCATGATACCGTCGGTCAGGTCTTCCATGAACATTTCGGCGGTTTCGCGGCTCAAGTCCTTGCCCGCGGTAAGCGTGTTCAAGATTCCGCGGATGTCGAGCGGTTCGCGACGGTAGTTGAGGAAAGCCTTGAAGAATTCGTCGGCGCGACCGCTAGCAATAGATTCCGGATGGAACTGCACGCCTTCAATCGGGAGCGTCTTATGGCGAATGCCCATGATGTCACCGTCAGTAGCGCGGGCGGTCACTTCGAAATCGGCCGGGAGCGTAGATTCGTCGATGACCAAGCTGTGGTAACGAGTGAAGATGTTCTTCTTGCCGATGGTGCGGAAGAGGCCCTTGCCGTCGAGGTCGATTTCTTCGGCGATGCCGTGCTTGATGAACTTGGCCTGCACAATCTTTGCACCGAAAGCGTAACCGATAGCCTGGTGGCCGAGGCACACGCCGAGAATCGGGAGCTTGCCAGCAAAGTGCTTGATCGCTTCGACGGAGATGCCGGCGTCTTCGGGGCGGCCCGGGCCCGGGCTCACAATGAGGCGGCTCGGGGAGAGCTTTTCGATGTCGGCGACGGTGCATTCGCGGCTACGGAGCACACGGATTTCTTCAGTGGTAATCTTGGCCAACGCCTGGTAGACGTTGTAAGTAAAAGAGTCGTAGTTGTCTATGATGATAATCATTTTTTTATCCGCATTTTTAAATGTTTGTTACTCGGGGTTTGACTAGATTCCGGGTCAAGCCCGGAATGACGTTCTTACGTCATGGCGGACCTGATCCGCCATCTAACTTTTAATTTTCCCCCTCCAGTACGGCTCTGATTGCTCCGAGCTTTTCATTCGTTTCTTCAAATTCGCGGTCGGCGTTGCTGGCCGCGACAATGCCACCACCGGCCTGCAGGCTGATGGTCTTGCCCTGCTTGAGGCAGCAACGGATAGCGATACAGAAATCCAAGTCACCGTCGGATTCCATGTAGCCCACTGCACCAGCGTAGAAGCGGCGCTTGACCTTCTCGAGGCCGGAGAGGATTTCAATCGCGCTGATTTTCGGGGCGCCGCTCACCGTACCTGCCGGGAAGCTGGAGCGCAGCACTTCGATGGCCTTCTTGTTCTTTGCCACACGGCCCTGCACGTCAGAGACCAGGTGAATCACGTGGCTGAACTTTTCGCATTCCATGTACTTGGTGGTTTCAACCGTACCGGCTTCGCAGACGCGGCCGAGGTCGTTACGGGCCAAGTCCACGAGCATCAGGTGTTCGGCGCGTTCCTTCGGGTCGCCCTTTAGGTTCTTCATCAGGGCTTCGTCTTCCACGTCGTCCTTGCCGCGGCGGCGGGTGCCTGCAATCGGGTGGATGGTGGCGATGCCATCACGCACACGCACCAAGCTTTCCGGCGAGGCACCGATAAACTGGTGCGTGCCGTAATCGAGGAAGAACATGTACGGAGACGGGTTCACCGTGCGAAGGCGACGGTAAATGTCGAGCGCTTCGATATCGCTTGCAAACTGGATGCGGCGAGAAGGCACGGCTTGCACGATGTTGCCAGCGATGATATGCTTCTGCAATGCTTCGACCTTTTCGGTGTATTCCTTGCGGGACTGTTCCAGGTCGGTCATCGTGATGCCCTTGCCGTACTGCTGTTCCGGGGCGAGGTAGCTGAAGTCGAGGTCAGCGAGGCGGGCCTTCACGCGTTCGATGGCGGCCTTCAAGTCAATCTGGTGTTCTTCGTAGTTCAGGGCGAACAGGTGAAGCTTTTCGGTAAAGTGGTCGAACACGATGTAGATGTGACCCACCAGGAATTCAGCTTCGGGGATGTTCAGTTCGTCCACCTGCGGGGCAAGGCGAATCGTATCGCAACGGGCACAGAATTCGTAACCGAGGTAGCCCACGCCCGAAGAAGGAATAGGAATCTGGTTGGGCGGCACCGTATTTTCGGCAGAGATCAGCGTGAGGGCGTCAAGAATGTCGCCTTCGCCTTCCTTGAGGAATGTGCTTTCCTTGCCGTCAATAATAATGCTCACGTCCTTCTCGTTCTGGCGCAGACGGAAGCCTTCGTCCACCATCAGCGTGGAGTAGCGGCTACGGCCATGCGAGAAACTCGCCGATTCGAAGATGGCCTTCGCACCGAGCTTCTTGCCGAGCGAAAACGGGGTGTAACGTTCACCGGGCAGCGCCACGTAAATGCTGTCGGTACGCGGCTCGTAGCTCGGTTGTTCTGTGATGTGCTTGATCTTGTTCGTCATGTGATCCTCTGGTTTATAAATTCTTTTGCGTTTCTCGGTTTCGGGTTCCGCAAAGGCTTTTAGTCCCGGAGGATTTCGTAACAAAAAAGAAAGGCCTCCGCGAGTCCGGAAGCCTTTGCTTTAAAATCTTGGGTGATTTGCGACAAATACCGGGCTCTATGTTAGAGTCCGCGCCACCAACGACGGTT
>JBGUQN010000115.1:0-13569 GCA_045131085.1 Fibrobacter sp. | reverse complement strand
GGCCTTGATGTGAGCGCGGGCGAGTTCGTCGGTCAGGAAGAAGCCAGTGGATTCCACGACAACGTCAACACCGAGGGCACCCCAAGTAATGTTGGTCGGATCCTTTTCGGCGAACACCTGAATCTTGTTGCCATCGACGATGAGGAAGTTGCCTTCGAAAGACACTTCGTGGTTGAACTTGCCGTGCACAGAGTCGTACTTGAGCATGTAGGCGAGGTAGTCAACGTCGAGAAGGTCGTTGATACCGACAACCTGAATGTCGTTGGAGAAGTTTTCCACAGCAGCGCGGAACACCATACGGCCGATGCGGCCGAAACCATTGATACCGAGTTTGAGAGCCATTATTGGATCCTTTTGTTTATTGTTGAATTGCTAGCCACCTTCAGGGTGGTGCTTTGCTGGCGACAAAGATACAAAAAACAGGGGTCTTTGTGTAGTCGGAATATGAAAAAACGGTTTTTTAGCCCCCGTGGTCCCCCGAAAACCGCCCTCGACCGGCAGGGGCGGTTCGCCACCCACTAATCATCGTCTTTTACGCAGCGGACGGAGAACGAATAGTCCTTACTGGCGTAGCTGTCAAACACATTGTCGAGGCTAGAGTACAAGTATCTGTAGTGTGCAGCGACGTCATCATACTGAGCGGAGCTCCAATAATACGAGATTTCAGCCATATTAGCGTAAAACCCGTTATCGCTCCTGAAACCAGTTAGTAATGCCGTATAAGAATTATCCCCTGAGCCGTTATCACTACTAATGGATTTCAGTCCTTTGGCCGCAACACTGCAACCACCTTCCGCAATACATCGTGTATCCCACTCTACCCCCGTAGGCAAGTGCCAGCCTTCAGGGCATACACCACGCACAGGATAAGTCGGCGAGCATCTATTGCCATAACCGCATCCCACGCCATTCGAACTCCACGTGCCCGTACTGTCCATCGCAGCAGTCCATGTATAGAGGCGTCCTAGCTTTGCGCAGTTAGAAGCATCGTCATTATAGCAATAGCTATTTGCCGTTTCATAGTTCAAGTTTTGGGCCATCCAAGTCTGCGTACCTATAACAATGGTCTTATAAGTTTGACCGTCACGGGAGTCGCAAAGAACCCCTTCGACTTCGCTTAGAGTAACACAGTCACTCGACTTCGGTGAAACAAAGGAGGAAGATGACGAAAACATGACGCTAGAAGAAGATTCAACATTTTTTTCATAGTCCTTGAGACAACGAACTGAAAACGCGTATTCCTTGAAGTATTTGTTATAAGTCGTCGCGACTTGGCTGTCGTAGTCCAAATTAAAGCCGAACACAGAAAGCTCATAATCCTCAGTAGTAGTCCAGAAGGTTGCAGAAGTGATACTGCCAAGAAAATAATTTCCGTTCCAAGAGCCGGCTGGGAACGCAGAAAACCCGAAAGCATCAATTCCGTTGCGATCTTTATACCAGCCTGTAGTTGACTTGAGCATCAAAGGAGCCGTCGATCGACCTCCAGTTGCAACAAACAGATCCTCATATTCCGCCATCGTAGGCAAATGCCAACCTTCAGGGCATACTCCGCGCACAGGATTAGTCGGCGAGCAGACAACGCCATAACCGCAGCCCTTACCACTCAATGACCATGTACCCGCACTATCCATCGCAGAAGCCCAAGTGTAAAGGCGACCGAGCCGAGCGCAATAGGCGGCGCTGTCGTTGAAACAGAAGCTGTTTTCCGATTGATAATCGAGATTCTGCGCCATCCAGGTTTGCGAACCGATAACGACCGTTTTGTAGCTTTTACCATCTCGTTCGTCGGTGAGGGTGCCGTATTCAACTTTTACGTATACCATCGGAAATGAGCTACTACTTGACATCGCACTGGACGAAGACTCGCCACTGCAAGACTTTGGCGTGACGCTAGAAGAAGATTTTGCAGAAGAGGAACTGTATGAATCGCCCCCGCCACGCTCCGATGAAGATGGGGAGACAGACTCGCTAGAAGACCGGAATTCATCGTCGCGTGGGGCAAAACTACTTTCATCATCACCGCAGGCAGCAAGTATGAACGCGATGGTCATCATTAAGATGACTGTTAGCAATCGCCACATCGCCACATTCCGTGCAATGAACAATTCCGTAGTGTCCTTCATAAAATTCTCCAAATCCGTTCTCTTTCAAAAGATAACAAAGAGACCCAAGTTTTACATAATTTTTTTTACAAACAACACATCATATTCCACTTGGGACTAAACAAAAGAGGGTTTCCTCAAATCGTTTTTGTATCTTTGCTCTCATGATTCACTCCGTGTCTAAAAGATTTACCCATGTAGCCGATTTTCGCGGCCGTCTCGCACAGATGAGTGCGGGCCTGTTTACGCTGTTCTTTGTCGTATCTTGTGCCGGTAACGGCGAACCGTTGACCAACCCGGAACCAAGGAGCGACGGTTCCCCCGCCACGGCTGCGCAGAACTACTATGACTATAGCGAAACCCCGACGACAGGCGCGAAGGCCGGCAAGCAGAGCATGCCCGAAGGCACCATCGGCAATGCGGGCTTCAGCTTCAAGTTCCCGGGCGGCGACTGGACCGTCATCGGCGGCGAAGACGGGGCTCCCTATGAATTCTATAACGCGACTACAGGCCGAAGGGCGGTGCTGCGCGAGGTCACGCTCGACGAGGGCGAGCCGATGAACCTGATGGACCGCGCCCAGATGGAAATGCAGAGTCTGGAAGCTAGCGGCAAGAAGGCGGCCTTCAGCGAGCTCAACCCTGAAGAGGCATTCGGAACCACTGGCGCATTCTTCGACATCGCAGGCAAGCGCTACGAGACCCCCTACGAGGCATGCGGCCTCGTTACCGGCAACGGCAGCAGCGTCTATACCCTCACGCTCGCGGCAACCGACAACGTGCCCGCAAAAGGCGCCCTGAAGGAGGAATGGAAGGAGTTCTTCAAGGGATTCACCCTGAACGAAATCGCCGTAGAGCAAGGTCCGGAACTTTCTCCCGAACGCATCCAGAGCCACTCCTCTGCAGCGCTCGGCTACACCTGGAGCACGAAGGATACGCTTTGGCACTTCTGGAACGGCATCGCCAAGCAGAACAACGACCCTGACCTGGTGCTCACGGACAAGTCCGAAGAAATTTCCCTGTTCGTTTATGGCGCCATCCTCCCGCCCGACGTGATTAACCAGCAGGATATGTTCAAGGTGCTCCTCACCCGCCTGGGTGTCGACCCGAACAACAAGACCCTCGATGCGCGCCGCGTGAAGGTCGGCGACCGTTACGCCCAGGAATTCACCCTCACCCACATGGTCGGCAATTTCGACTTCGCCTACAAGGGCCGCTTCTTCTACGAGAACGGCCGCGGTATCTTGATTGCCGCCTGGACACAGGGCGCCACACAGAAAAAATACGCTAAGGCCATCGACCACGCCATCGAAGGCCTTAAGACCGGAGCCGTGCCCGAAATCAAGGACGACAAGAAACAGAACAAGTTCAATGCCGCCGTCATGAACCAGGTAGGTATCCTCCGCCTGGTAGAAGACCAGCCGCTTGTTGCCCTCAGTTACTTTGAACGCGCAAACAAGATGGACCCCGATGAGCCGCTCTACCTCGTGAACTGCGGGTTCATCTACCAAATGAAGGAACTCTACGGGCCGGGTATCGCCTACTTCACAAGCCAGATGCCGCTCGTGCGCAAGAACGGCAAGCTTCTCTCTATTTTGGGCGAAATGTACGAGGTCCTGTTCGACTACAGCCACGCCCGCGAATGTGCGGAAGCGGCCCTGCAATTCACGCCGAACAACCCCGAATACGTAATTAACCTGAGCGACGCCCTCTGGGGCCTCGGACAGCGCCACCAGTCGCTTGTTGTGGTGCAGCGCCTCTACGACACGCAGCCGAGCAGCCGCCTGGGCGTTTACCTCGCCAAGACGTACATGGGCCTTGACCAATACGCCGAAGCCGTCGAAATCCTCTACGGCGTGCGCGGCAGGTTCGGCATGAGCAAGGACTTGGGCGAAACCCTCATGGACGCCCTCATGTTCCTTGGGCGCTACGAAGAAGCCCGCGCCATCAGCGAAGAGACGCTCCTCAAAGAGAAGAACGATTACAAGCTCTGGACCATGCACGGCAAGATCCTCTTCTACAGCCACAACTACCGCGATGCCGAAAAGGCGCTCACCAAGGCGCTCTCCCTCAAGGCCGATAACGAAGACGCCAAGAGCTTCCTTTCCGCCACGAAGGCTTTCCTCGGCAAGGCGGACAACCGCACGCTGCAGAAACCCATCACGCCTGTTGAAGAACGTACGGCGAACATCAAGAGCCTTCTCAGCAATAAAGCCAAGCAGGAAGCCGTCGAGGGCGATTTCCCCGCCGTGGTCCACTACCGCAAGGAATGCCTGAAGGCCGAAAAGAACCAGCCGTGGAGCCGTAGCGAAGAAATGCTCATGGAAATCCTCGACGTGCGCGGTGCCGCCATCTACCGCGAGTTCACCTTCGACTTCTTGCCGGGTTACGACCGTATTTACCTGAATGCGCTTGAAGTCTACGACAGCAACTGGAACCTGAAGCAGAAGGCAAGCCTGAACGGCGCCTACATCACCTACGCGACTGAAATCGGCGGCAAGAACGAAAGCCAGATGGCACACTTCCCGCTCTCGGAACTCTCGCCGGGCGACTTCATCTACCTGCAGTTCAGCCGTACCGCCATCGAGGCGAAGGGCATGATCCCTTACACCGACTTCGTAAGCAGCAAGGACGTTCCCGTGGGCCAGTCCATCTTCCGCGTGTACGCCGACACCAACGCGTTCACCACCGAGGAATACGGACCGCTAGAGCGCGAAAACATCAAGGGCGGACGCGAATGGAAAATCGAAAGCCCGGTCGTGACCCGCAAGGAACTCTACATGCCCGTGTACCGTGACTTCGGTGCAGGCCTGATGCTCACCGGAAAGCAGCAGTGGAAGGACGTCGGCGAAGACTACGAGAACCTCATCAAGCACCAGTTCAAGCAGGCAGTAAGCGTGCGCGAAAAGGCATTCGAAGTTAAGGGCAACAAGCTCGGGAACGACGCCGTCAAGGCGCTAGCAAACTTCGTGCGCCACGACATCCGTTACCGTGACATCCGATTCGGCGGGCACAGCCTTATCCCGCAGACAGCCGAAGTGACCCTCAAGGAACGTCGCGGCGACTGCAAGGACATGGCACTCCTGCTCAAGGAAATGCTTGCGACCATCGGCGTCAAGAGTTACCTCACCGCCATCCACCTCACTGAAGAAGGCTTCTCGCAGCTGCCGACCATCCAGCAGTTCAACCACATGATCCTCTACGTGCCCAAGCAGGACCGCATAAACGAGATGTGGATTGACGCAACCGACAAGACGGGCAACGACCGCCCCGTACCGCTCGACATGGAAGGCAAGGTCGCCCTCATCATCGACGGCGAAAATAGCCGCGTAACGCAGACGCCAATCCTTGAAGACAACCAGGAACACAAGATTGCGGTAGACCACAGGCTGTTTATCGGCAAGGACGGCGAATGCGAGTTCCGCGATTCCGTAACGCTGCAGGGAAAGTTCGCCTCCGCAATCCGCAACAAGTTCTTTGGCCGCGAAGTCAAGGAGCAGGAAAAGCTCATGGAAGACTTCATGTCGCAGGGTATACCGGACGTGAACATTTCGAAGGTCGAAATCAAGAACCTGGGCGACTTCAACAAACCGCTCGTTCTCGTGACCACGTACGCCTCGAAGGCCTACTTCGGCACCAGCGGCGAACTGAAGGGACGGTTCCCCAACGTGTGGGAACGTAGCCTGTTCAAGCTCCCGAAGGTAGCAAAGCGCCACCACCCCATCCGCATGCCGCACGAAACGCAGTTCAGCTATAGCCTCTCCGTAAAGGCTGCCGACGGCCGCGAAGTGAACGTGGTGGGCCCCAAGCCGTTCCCGCGCGACGTTGACTACGTCAGCTTCGAAAAGACGGGCAAGTTCGGGAAATCCGGCAGCGACATCAACTGGACCACCTTCGCGCTCTACGCCGACCCGAGCGAATACAACAAGATCCGCGAAGAATGGGACTACCTGCTGAGCGAAACAAGCCCGATGGTGACCGTGAAATAGCGCATCTCTGCGATACAACTAAAAAAAAAGACCAAATGCCCATATTACAGGGCATTTGGTTTTTTGTTCCCCTCCATAACGCTCTAAAAAGAGCGACGAATCAAATTACACCTGAGCAGCAGCGAGGTTGAACGCTTCCGGGTAAGCCTTCGCGGCACAGGCATCGCAAAGCACGCGCATGCGGGTTTCGGCAAGCGAGTTCACGCGCACCTGTTCCCCACAGTGGGCACACTTGTTGATGAATACCACGGAGCGGCTCTCTTCGACATGCGTGACTTCCTTGGCGAGCACGGGTTCGCCGAGGCGGCTCACGGTATTGCGGAAGGTTATCCTTCCGTTTGCGTCTTGCACAACTTCGCGCGAGAGGCAGCACTTGAAACTACGGCCCTTGCGGTTGCGCATGCGGAAGATGAACTTCGTCTGCGAAAGGTTTTCGCAGCTGCTGAAGGTTTCCCAGTCGCCGTGGTAACGGTAGCAATCGGTAATGTAATGCCACACGACTTCGGATTCAGAGAACCCGAACATGCGGCAGAACCGCTTGTTTCCCGAAAGAATACGACCGCTCTGGTTGACTTCGAATCGAGCAATGTCGAGGTTGTTTTCGTTGTCGATCATATGGCACCTCCCTTGAGATAGTAACGGTAAAGCACGTCGGATTCTCCTATGGCCGAAGTACTCAACCGAACATCGTCTAGTTTGAGATTTACGGATTCCTTGCCGAAGAAAATCGGTTCGGAAGATATACCAATCTGCGTTACCGAGACAGCCTTTTCGGCCACCTTCACCCCATTGATAAATAACGCAGAAGTATTCCCATCCCATACTGCTGTCACATACACCCATTCACCAAAGAGTTCGTAATCCACGAAGGCGGCATCTTCGCATTCGAGCGAATTGCTGGAGCCGTCCGCGATAAAGAATCCAAGCGAAACATTCTTGCGGTCGCATTCGCCCTGCACAAGAGCCAGGCTGAACACGTCCTTGTCTTCGCTGGAACCGAAACCGAGCTTACCGATAAGGTTCATGCGGTAGTCCTTCGAATCCGGTTTTTCCACATGTATCCAAGCTTCGAGCGTCAAAGCCTTTGCGCTATCGAGAACGCTGCGGTCACTTTCGACAACACCAAACTGGTCGCTGCCGTAAAGCGCAAGAGCCTTCTCCGTCGCACCATCTTCAAGAGAATCCACTCCGTAAAGCAGGATTCCATCGGTACCGCCACGGGCGTCTTCCACTCTCTTGGTGCCCTTGCCCGCATCGGCGAGGTAGTCCATCGACCACCAGCTCCTGAGCCCGTATTCCGGAGAAAGCGGGAACAGCAGGCTTCCGGCGCGAATAGAATCGACCGTATTCACAATGTCGTCAACCGGCGTAATTGCAGCTTCGTCCACAGAACCCGAATCGTTCGAGGGCTTAGACTTATTCGTAGTATCTACACCATCTTCTTCGGAACTAGACTGCGCGAAGTATTCAAACATGCCCGTAGGTATGGGCCCGCGGAAACTGGTAGACTTCTGCGAAACACTCACGACATACACCGCATCCACAAAGTGAACCGGGTCCGGAGACTTCGCGAGGAGCGGCAATGTTCCAACCGGAACGTTTTCCAGGCTGAAAGAACCATCCTTGTCGGTTTCCGTTTCCCACGGGGAACCAGGAATGTAGACCTTGACTCCCGCAGCAGCGGTATCCAGGCGCAAGTAAATCTTGCCTTCCACGCTACCCGACTTTTCGAGAGCGGCAGTGACATTTACTTCGGCACCTTCATAGTTGATGGTTCCGTAATAGGCGAACTTATCCTTGCTGGCACTGATACCGTACTGCCCCTGACGGCTAATCGGGAGCCCGAACTTGCCTTCGGAATCAGTCGTGTCGACAACCAGGATGGTATCGTACACGTAGTGGCGAGCGCACACGGGAACACCGGCAGCAGCCTTTCCCGAGCCGTTGAGCAGGATACCTGCGACAGTATTCGTTTCCTCGCTGACACCATTCGCAAGCTCGGTAGTACAAGCCACGAAATGCAAGCCGGTGAACGCGAACGCAAGACCCGCTCCAAACAAGGATATGCGCCTAAAGTTAAACATTCTTCTCCCCCTTCTTTATCTTTTTTGTCAGCGGGAAAAGCTGGACGTTCAGGCGGTAAACGCGATCTTCATCCGTATCCTGCATGACAATAGATGCAATCCGACGGCGGAAATCCTCAATTTCCTTTGTTATGCGGTAATATGCATCTTCAGAAACGCCAATCGTAAGGCCCGAGACATCGCGCTCATTCACCGGGACTTCGTCCAGGGAGCGCACGGCGAGCTGCCCCATCTGGCGATGCATCTCGCGCACGGAAAGGCTCGCGACCTCGATATTTCCAGTCGTAATAGCCTTAGAGGACTGCTCGTAACGGCCTTCGGAATCCTTGTTCAGTAACCCCACCTTCTGCAGGAGCTTGAGTGCCTTCTTCACTTCGGCAGCCTGCGTATCGAATGCGAGCATGTCAGCCATCTGTGCGGGCGTCGCATCCGGAACCTGCGGCACCAATTCGCGCAACACAGGATTGATCCAGGATTCGTAATAATCGTACTGGTCTTCGCCAACGAGAGACATTTCGTTCTCCTTGGCGATGGCACGGAGTTCCTTGAAAAGTTCCTTCTTCTTTGCGGAATCCTTTTCCTGGTTGAAATTGACAAGCGCGCGGAAATACTGAAGATCAGCACCGGTGAGGCCCATAGCATTGGCCACGCGTTCGATGCCCACATCACTCAAATTCGCCTTGTCGTCACAGACCAGCTTGAGGAACACCGGAGAGGAATACCCAGCCAACTTGGCAAAATCACGCCAAGTGAACCCGGAAGCTATTTTACGCTCCGTATAGAAGTCGCGCACATAAAGGCGAAAATTCTGGTATTCCATCACACGTTTCATACATTTCTGAATATATACTCTTTTTTTTCAAAACGCAATAGGTTTATGATACAAAATTCAAATTTTTTATAAAATTTAAACACTTTTGGCCAAATTTCATCAATTTCCGCATTTTTGTCATGATACAAATATGGCAAAACAGGTTGATATTACACACTAGAATATTGTAAAAGGGAATATTCACGTGATATTCCGCGCCAAAAATCGCACAAAAAAGCCCCGGCTCCAAAGGAGTGGGACTGTGACACTCACTACAGAAAAATGAAAAAGCCCACCCCGAAGGGCGGGCCAAAACTTAACCGCAGCGGGTCTTGTGATAGTCGCTACCGATATAATCAGGATAGTCGTTGTCGAAGCAGGCGGCACAGTAATGTTCGCCCTCGCCCGTACATTCCTTCATGCCCTCCACGCTCAGGTAGCCGAGGCTTTCTACACCCAGCATCTTGGCGATTTCTTCAGGAGTCATCGAGCTTGCAGCAAGTTCTCCCTGGCTCGGGAAGTCCATACCGAAGAAGCACGGGTGCGCCACCGGAGGCGATGCGATTCGGATATGGACTTCAAGCGCACCTGCATCACGGAGCATTCTGGACAAGATCTTGAGCGTTGTTCCACGAACGATGGAATCCTCGACGACACACACGCGCTTGTTCTTGAGCACGCCCACGATGGGGTTGAACTTGAGCTTCACCTTCTGTTCGCGCACGTTCTGCGTGGGGTCAATGAAGGTACGGCCCACGTAGTGATTACGCAGCAGGCCGATTTCAAAGCGGATGCCGCTCGCCTGCGAATAGCCGAGTGCCGCCGTTGTCGCGCTGTCGGGTACGGAAATCACGATATCCGCATCCACAGGGCATTCCTTCGCGAGTTGCTTGCCCATCTTGCGGCGCACCTTGTCGCAACTCTGTTCAAAGATGACAGAATCCGGGCGACTGAAGTAGATGTATTCGAAAATGCAATGGGCCTGCCGTTCCTTGTGCGTAAAGCGTTCGGAATGCAAGCCGTTGTTCGTAATCGTGAGGAATTCTCCCGGCTGGATATCGCGCACGTAGTTTGCGCCAAGCAAGTCAAACGCGCAGGTTTCGCTAGCAACGCACCAGGCCTTCCCCATGCGGGCAATAGAAAGCGGGCGGAATCCGAATCCGTCGCGTGCGACGTACATCGTATCCTTGCTGATGAACACCAGGCAAAAACTCCCGGTAAATTTTGTAATCGCCTTCTTGATGGCTTCGCCCAAAGTATCTGCATGAGTGCGCGCGATTTCGTGGAGCAAAATTTCGGAATCAGACGTCGTCTGGAAAATGTGGCCGTCGGCTTCCATTTCGGCGCGGAGTTCGTTTGCGTTGGTGATGTTGCCGTTATGCACAACGGCAAGCTGCCCCCACTTGCAACTCACGAGGATCGGCTGAGCATTCGCAAGAGTGCTTGCGCCCGTGGTGCTGTAACGCACATGCCCAATCCCTGCAAAGCCCTGCAGTTCATCGACGTTGTGTTCTCTTAAAAGCGTGGAAACCAGACCCATGGATTTACGGACGCGGACTTTTTCGCCATCCGTTACCGCGAAGCCAGCGCTTTCCTGACCGCGGTGCTGAAGTGCGTAGAGACCCATGGTGACATTACGAACAACGTTATCGCCGTTATAGATTCCGATAACGCCGCATTCTTCATGCAATTCTTCGAGCATATCGCCTCTTTGAATTTTAAGCCTCCCCTACCTCGAAGGTCACAGCTCATCCGTACGGATGCAAGCAGGGAAGCGGAACGCGGAAAAATATAGCAACGAAATTCTCGTTCAACAATGCATAAAAAGAAGAAAATTTTTCTGCAAAAAAGTGAAAAACCTTACGGCAGATTCGCTCAACTCTTGCACCTATACTAAAAAATTTCTCAGCGCAAAAAACGACTTTTACATTTTATGAATTTTTTCCATTACGCGAATAAGAAACGTAAAAGTCTCTAAACCAGAGCACTCGTAGCATTATACAAAAAACAAGAACCTTTTTGCGTTTTTCACTGTTTTTCGCAGGATTTCAACGATTTCAAAAATTTTGGCACGGCTTTTGCATAGGAAGTCGCGTAACAAAAATAACCTCAACCAAAGGATAGGAACATGAAGCTCGTTACAGCTTATATCCAACCCGAAAGACTAAACCTTGTAAAGCAAGCCCTTTACGAGAAAAATATTTTCAAGATGTCTGTCACTAACGTTTTAGGTTGCGGCCAGCAGAAGGGTTATAACCAACGCTTCCGTGGTGTCGTTACCGAAGTGAATTTGCTCAAGAAGATTTGCTTAAAGATTGCAGTGAACGACGACTTTGTGCAGCCCTGCATCGACGCGATTATCGCGGGCGCACGCACAGGCGAAATCGGCGACGGAAAGATTTTCGTCACGAGCCTGGAACAGTGCATTAGAATCCGCACCGGCGAAACGGGATCGGATGCGATTGGTTAAACACAAGGGATTCAAACACAAAGGATTTAAACAATGAACGAAGTTACACAAGTCGTACCTGTCAGCGACGCCATCTTTATGACAGAAAACATCTGGATCATGATTAGCGCCATGCTGGTGTTCATCATGGGTCTTGGATTCGCCTGCGTTGAAGCGGGCCTCGTGCGCGCCAAGTGCGCCGCCAACGTTGCCTTCAAGAACATCGCGGTCCCCGCCATAGGCATCACGATGTACGCCTTGCTCGGCTTTGGCCTCATGTATCCGGGCACCTTCAACGGGATTCTCGGTTTCGCAGGCTTCGGCATTGGCGACTGGGCCAACCCGGCAAGCTTCACCTCTGCCTACAACGGCCACTTCACGCTGTTTGCCGACTGGCTTTTCCAGGCCATGTTCGCCGCCACAGCCGCGACAATCGTGTCCGGTGCCGTAGCCGAACGCGTGAAACTCAATTCCTTCCTCGTATTCACCATTGTCTACGTAGCTCTCGTCTACCCGATTGTGGGTAGCTGGACATGGGGCGGCGGCTGGCTTAGCACCATCGGCAAGGCTGGCTTCCATGACCTCGCCGGTTCTACCCTCGTGCACTCCGTGGGCGGTTGGGCAGCGCTTGCCGGCGTGATGATCCTCGGACCGCGTATCGGCAAGTACGTGAACGGCAAGGTACACGCCATTCCGGCACACAACATCCCGCTTGCAACCATCGGTGTATTCATGCTGTGGTTCGGTTGGTGGGGATTCAACGCCGGTTCTGCTCTCAACGGTGACCCGAAGGCTACTAGCTGGATTCTCGTGACCACGAACCTCGCCGCTGTCGCAGGCATCATTACCGCAACGCTCACGAGCTGGATCGTTTCGAAGAAGCCCGACGCCACCATGGCCCTCAACGGATGCCTTGCCGGTCTCGTGGCAATCACTGCCGGTGCCGACGTGGTGACCCCGCTCTCCTCCTGGATTATCGGTGCCATCGCTGGCGTGCTCGTAGTCGGTGCAGTGTTCATGTTCGACCGCCTTCACTTGGACGACCCGGTCGGTGCTCTCTCTGTTCACCTGGTGAACGGCGTGTGGGGTACGATTGCCGTGGGTATCTTCGACATGACGGGCGATTACAGCGTGCTCACTCAGCTCATCGGTGTTGCCGCCTACGCCCTGCCCTGCTTCGGTGCAGCTAGCCTGATCTTCTTCGTCATCAAGAAGACCATGGGCCTGCGCGTCACGGAAAGGCAAGAACTCCGCGGCCTCGACCAAAGCGAACACGGACAAGAATCCTACAGCGGATTCCAAATCTTCAGCAACATGTAGTACAGTTTACAACTCCAAACCTACACACACTGATAAAAAAGAGCCTCGCACAGAAATGTGCGAGGTTTCTTTTTGCTCGATTGTAATCCAAGTATATCCTCCCAGCAAATGAGTTCTGGTATACTGCGCTCGACATTTGATCGATATTTATCCCAAACAAGCAACTAATGTACAAGCAAACTCCATTCCACACAATCATTTGCCGCAAACAAATAACTCCTGATATACTGCGACAGGCATTCGTCATTGACAGAAAGTTCTGGCATATTGCGCACATCATTTAGCGCAAACAGATGACTCCTGGCATATTGCGCACATCATTTAGCGCAAACAGATGACTCCTGGCATACTACGACCAGCATTTGCTACAAGCAAAAGACTCCTAGCATACTACAACCAGCATTTACCACAAACAAAAAGCCTTGGCGAAAATTTCGCCAAGGCTTTAGCATTACGGATATGAAGAAAGAGATTAAAGCTTCGCGACTTTCGCCTTCGCGTCGGCCATGGCACGCACCACGAGGGAAGCACCATTCGCACAGTCGCCCACCGCATGGATGTGTCGGGCAGGGTCTTCGATAATCGCCGTACGCGGAGTGAGTTGCAGGCCCAGGTCGTTCACGATGCCTTCGGCAGGCACGCCGGTAAAGCCCATCGCAAGCACCACCAGGTCGGTATCGATGACCTCGGTAGAATTCGGGACTTCGTTCGGCTTGAGCGGGCGACCCTGCGGGGACATTTCCCATTCCACGCGAACCGCTTCCACGCCGGCCACGCGACCGTCCTTCACGATGAACTGCTTGGAAGAAACATTCCA
>JBGUQN010000114.1:0-3617 GCA_045131085.1 Fibrobacter sp. | reverse complement strand
GTGCCAGTCACGTCGGTGGTGCGGAAGTAGAACTGCGGACGGTAGCCGTTCATGAACGGCGTGTGGCGGCCACCTTCGTCCTTCGTGAGGACGTAGATTTCAGCCTTGAACTCGGTATGCGGAGTCACGGACTTCGGAGCGGCAAGAACCATGCCACGGACGATGTCCTTCTTTTCGGCGCCGCGGAGGAGAAGACCGACGTTGTCACCGGCCTGGGCGTCGTCGAGGAGCTTGCGGAACATTTCCACGCCCGTGATGACGTATTCGGTGGTTTCACCGAGACCGATGCGTTCGACCTTGTCGTTGAGACGGACGATACCGCGTTCGATACGGCCAGTAGCGACAGTGCCGCGGCCGGTAATGGTGAACACGTCTTCGATCGGCATCAGGAACGGCTTGTCGGTATCGCGCTGCGGGAGCGGGATGTAGCTGTCGCAAGCTTCCATGAGTTCCATGACCTTGTCCTGCCATTCGGCTTCGCCTTCGAGAGCCTTGAGAGCAGAGCCACGGACGATCGGGGTGTTGTCACCGTCAAAGTCGTACTTGGAGAGAAGTTCGCGGACTTCCATTTCGACGAGGTCGAGGATTTCGGCGTCGTCAACCATGTCAACCTTGTTCATGAACACGACGATCTTCGGCACGCCCACCTGGTGAGCGAGGAGGATGTGTTCACGGGTCTGGGGCATCGGGCCGTCAGTAGCGGCCACGACGAGGATGGCACCGTCCATCTGGGCGGCACCGGTCACCATGTTCTTCACGTAGTCGGCGTGCCCCGGGCAGTCGACGTGAGCGTAGTGGCGGTTTGCAGTGGTGTATTCCACGTGAGAGGTGTTGATCGTGATGCCGCGGGCCTTCTCTTCGGGGGCGTTGTCGATTTCGTCGAAACGCTTGGCGGCGGCGAGGCCGCGTGCAGCGAGGGTCGTGCAGATTGCGGCGGTCAGAGTGGTCTTGCCGTGGTCAACGTGGCCGATGGTGCCGATGTTGCAGTGCGGCTTGCTTCTATCAAAATGTTCTTTTGCCATTTTATTCTATCTCCGTTTAGTGAGAGCCCAGATCGGGAGTCGGACCCGAGACCTCTTCCTTACCAAGGAACTGCTCTACCACTGAGCTACCTGGGCATTTGGCCTGCCGTTACGTTGCCGCATTGGCAGGCCTTGTGGTCGTGCATCGTCGTGGTTTCGAACCACGGTAGGCGTGAGCCAACGGATTTACAGTCCGTCCCCTTTAACCACTCGGGCAACGATGCATTTGTTTCGAGCCAAAGATAGGAATCGAACCTACGACCGGCTGATTACAAATCAGCTGCTCTACCAGCTGAGCTACTTTGGCAAGTGGACCAAATTTAGTAAGATTTTGGGTGTTTTGTCAATAAAAATCAAGCACTTACGCAAAAAAAATTGCGATTTTTTCTTTTTTTTCAAGAGATTTGTACACAAAAAGGGACTGCAATGTTGATAAGTTGTTGATAGGTTGGGGTGGGTAAAATTTACAAAGTACACCTTCCATTAGCACAAAAAAAGTTTATATTAAACTCTGTAAAATATCCTCATGGAGAAAACACTATGACAAAGAAAGTTACGGGATTGGCTATCGCCTCCCTCGCCATGGCATTCGCCCTGTACGGTTGTGACTCAAACGGGGGTGGAGTTACTAACGCCAACGAGCCCAACAGCTCCAACTCTTCCGCCAACAACGACCCCAAGTCCAAGGATAGTGACGACACCGAAGGCGAGGAAACCGAGACCATCGAAGCCGAAACCCTCGATGATCTGCCCAAGTGCACATCCAAGAAGGAGGGCACCATCGCCACCGTCGAGGACGATGGCCTCGAATACTATTGCTACGACACCGAATGGATTGGAACCGCAGCCACCAAGGCAAAACTGCCCAACTGCACGGCGAAGAAAGAAGGAGACCGCATTTACGTCAAGAAGTCAGAAGAAGTCTTCTATTGCAGCGAAGATGGAGAATGGGTCACCACGAACGATGAGAACGAACCCGCCAGGTCTTCCAGCTCCAAGGACGACACGCCCAAGGAGAAGGTTGTGGAATTCGCAGACGGCGTCATCTGGCAGCCCTCTTACGGAAGACGAGCCTATACTGGCGAAACAGGCATAGACGAATACAACTTCCTGGATGAAGATGCCGAAGGCGAAAATGGCGCTGGCTGGTGGTACAAGTTCCTGGACAACGGCCAGGGCGGATCCTCTACCGCCGTCGGCAAATTCTCGGATGAATCCCTGGTTTTGACCTTTAATCTTGCCTATACAAACTGGGAAGAAAAGATCTGGACTTCGGGTGATGACTACGGGTATTACTACGCCCCCGATCCCTACCCCTTCGCCGGCTTCGGATTCAACCTGAAGAATGACCAGAAGACGACGGATATCACCAGCTTTAGCCAGGGTATCTGCATCACCTACGCCTCATCGACCACGGTCAAGATTGCTATTCCATCCACGGCCACGGATTTGCACGGAATTTCATACGAGTACAACCTCCCCTACTCCACAAGTTCAACAACGGCAAAGGTTCTTTGGTCCAAATTCACGCAGCCGTCCTATGCCGCTGATCAGGGCGCAACTGTAGCCCGTGCCACGGCCCTGGCCAAGGCCTATGCGTTGCAGATTATGTATTCCAACGACCAGTCCGGCGTAACTGACTACTGTGGTGGAGCCAGCCTCAGCACCTGTCAGTCCTATGCTAACGCTTACGGAAGCAGCTCGTTCACGGTTTACAAGATTGAAAAGTACGACGGCACTACCTGCGGTGGTTCCAGCGACTCAGATAACACTCTGTAAGCTTTTCTGATTCATTAGAACACCGACCTTCGGGTCGGTGTTTTTTATTTCCCAAACCTTCTCTAATTTGTATATTTAGACCCATGGAAACATGCACTTTCAAGCATACGGCACGCATTGACGTGCGCTACGCCGAAACCGACCAGATGGGAATCGTGCACCACGCTGTTTATGCCGTGTGGTTCGAGCAGGCCCGTACCGAATATTTCCGCGAAGCGGGCGCAAGCTACGCCGACATGGAGGCCGAAGGTTTTTCGAGCCCCGTCCTGGAGCTGAACGTCCAGTTCAAGAACCCCACCCACTATGGCGAATTCGTAGATATCGAGACCACCATGGTCCGGGTTGACAGGCTCCGGGTTCGCTTTTTATACAAGGCGACGGTCAACGGCAAGCTCTGCACTACGGGCTCTACGCTCCACTGCATGCTGAAAGACGGCAGACCCACACGGGAACTGCCTTCGGGCTTTGCAAAGTTCGAATTCGTGAACGAGGACGCCCAAGCCTAATGGACCAGCCCCTCGCCGAAAGACTACGCCCGCAGAACCTGGACGAATTTCTGGGCCAGAACAAGATTCTGGGCGAGCAGAGCCTATTGCGCAAGAGTCTCGAGAACGACAACGTTCCCAGCATGATTTTCTGGGGCCCGCCGGGTTGCGGCAAGACCAGCCTCGCCCACGTAATCCGCCAGCACACCAGGAAAGCCTTCGTGGCTTTATCTGCGGTAGCCAGCGGCGTGAAAGAGGTGAAAGAAGTTTTGGCTGACGCCCGCAAGATGAAGGGCATGTTCAAGGACACCATCCTGTTTATCGACGAAAT
>JBGUQN010000113.1:0-56320 GCA_045131085.1 Fibrobacter sp. | reverse complement strand
GACCAAGAATCCGGAAACCGAATACTACATCGTGGACGACTGGTACAGCAAGCCGAGCGAACAGTACGTCGGCGAAAAGTTCGGCGAGATTACCGTCGATGGCGCCAAGTACTCCATCCACGCGTTCCTCCGCCAGCAGGAACCCTCCAAGTCGGGTACCTCCACGTTCGTGCAGTTCTTCAGCATCCGCGAGACTCCGCGTCAGTGTGGCCACATCGACATTTCCGCCCACTTCAAGAAGTGGGATGAACTCTTCACCGGTCAGAACAAGCAGCTCCGCGGTTCGAAGGGTGGTGCTTCTGCTTCGCTCAAGTTCGGTAACGTGACCGAAGTTATGCTCATGACCGAAGCCGGTGGTAACGCTACGGGTTCCGTGGACTACACCTACTTCAACATGACCGACAAGTACGAAGCTCCGAAGTCTAGTTCTTCTGAGGCCAAGTCCAGCAGCTCCGTGGCCAAGTCCAGCTCCAGCACTGTTGGCCCGAAGAGCTCCAGCACCATTGGCCCCGTTAGCAGCAGCTCTACGATCGCTATCCCGGTCGAAATGCAGTTGCAGACGGCTGCCGGCACCTTCCAGGTGTTCGACATGCAGGGTCGTTTCTTGGGCAAGCTTGAAGTCACTC
The DNA here is from genome assembly GCA_045131085.1 of Fibrobacter sp. Lineage (GTDB taxonomy): Bacteria > Fibrobacterota > Fibrobacteria > Fibrobacterales > Fibrobacteraceae > Fibrobacter. Next base: position 55,694 of record JBGUQN010000113.1, on the reverse strand, counting down.
CGTGCGAATCTGTGACCAGCCTCCTCAAGGCTCGCTTCCAGAACTCTGGAATCTACCTCCTGAAGCAGGGTAGAACGATGCATAGGGTTGCGGTCCGTTAGTTCGGAATTTATGACTCCTTAGATAAGGCACTCCGGCAACATGCCGGGGTGTTTTTTGTTTGCGCAGGGCGGGTCGCCTCCGGAGTGAATGTAAAACTTTGTAAACGCAAGGTGGGGCGTTCTGTAAAAATGTCCAAAAAGCGCAAAAAAGTGGCTTTTTTATGCTTATTTAATGGAAAACTAATTTGCTCGAAAAGGGCGGTTTTGGAGTGTTGTTTTTTGCAACAACAAAAAAAATGGCCAAAATCGCCGATTTTTTAGGGTGAAAACTATTTTCACTACAGATTTTATCAAGGAGCACAATTATGTCTAAAACAAATCTTTTTAAGGCTGGCGTCCTCATGGCCTTTGGCCTTGCGACGTCTGCTTTCGCAGTCGATGCCTGTAAGGATGCGATGACTGTTCCGCAGGGACAGGGTCACTCCGTGAACGGCAACATGACAGGTAACATCAGCGGCACCAAGTGGGGCTTTGAACAGTGGTCTGCGGGTGGTTCCAACTCCATGACGTACTACGATAACGGTACGTTCAAGGCCAACTGGAGCAACAACCAGGACTACCTGGCTCGCGTGGGCTTCCGCTACGGCGACAGTGGTCCGGGTAAGAGCGTTCAGGGCATGCAGTACACTGCCGATTACAAGTACACCAAGACTGGTAACGCCTCTTATGGTTACATCGGTATCTATGGCTGGACGGTGAACCCGCAGGTCGAATACTACATCGTGGATGACTGGTACAGCAAGCCGAGCGAACAGTATGTCGGCCCGAAGCAGGGTGAAATCACGGTTGACGGTGCTACCTACACGATCCATACGTTCATTCGTGACCAGGAAGCTTCCAAGACGGGTACTTCTACCTTCTTGCAGATCTTCAGCATCCGCCAGTCTCCGCGTCAGTGCGGCCATATCGATATCCAGGCCCACTTCAACAAGTGGAACGAACTCTTCACGGGTCAGAGCAAGACTTTGCCGACCTCTAAGAATGGCCAGAAGAGCATTGAACTCAAGTTCGGTAACGTGACCGAAGTTATGCTTATGACCGAAGCCGGTGGTGGCGCTTCGGGTTCCGTGGAATACACCTACTTCGATATGAGCGAAAACGGCCAGCCGTCTGAACCGCCGACTCCGATCGACCGCAAGCCGTTCAAGGGTGTTGCCGCTACGATTCCGGGCACTGTTGAAGCCGAAAACTTCGACGAAGGTAACTATGGCGATTCCTACTCTGGCACGCAGGGCGCTTCTGGTGAAGATGGCGACCATGACTACCGTGGTGAAGACTATCCGACTGTTGACATCGTCAGTGGCGGTACCGGCAAGGCCATTGGTTACACTGCCAAGGACCTCTGGCTTGAATACACGGTGAATGTTGCCGAAGATGGCGAATACGACATCGAAGCCAACGTCTCTAACGGCACCAGCGCCGGTACGCTCGAACTCTCTCTCGACGGCAAGGCTCTCGCTTCGCTCGCCTTCACGGGCGTCGAAGGCGACTGGGATACCTACGAAAAGTCTACTGGCAAGGCTACCCTCACCAAGGGTGAACATGTCCTCCGCATTACGGTTGCCAACGACAACACGAACATCGACTACGTGAAGTTCAGCAAGGAAGGCGGTACGACTGCTATCGCTCAGCCGGTCCTCATGAACAGTGTTGCTCGCACTGCCCAGGTGTTCGATATCGGCGGCAAGTTCCTCGGCAAGGTCGAACTGCTTCCGGGCAAGTCCGTCTCTGAGGCTGTAGCCACGAAGTTCCAGAAGTCTGGTGTGTACATGGTCAAGACGACCGCTGGCATCCAGAAGGTCCGCGTGACCAGCCGCTAATTTTAAAGACTCTGAGTGTTTGGGGAAACACCGCCTTTGGGCGGTGTTTTCTGTTTTTGGCGTTTTTGGGGTTATTGACTTCCAAATACACTAGAGTTATATTTACGTTAACAAAAGATAGAGGTTTCCCATGAAAAAGATTGCTGCCTTTTCTGTTGCGCTTTTTGCGTTATTCTTTATGGCTACAGCCGGCTTTGCCTACGACTTGACGGGCAATGGTTATGGCCAGGTCCAGAAGGCTCGCCCCTCGATAGCGTTCGTCCTCACTACATGGGAAAAGAAGGGTATCGCTGTTACGACTTCGGTCGACAAGACCACGAATAGCAATTCTGCAAACCAGGACCTTTCTGACGAGGAATCCGACCTTTCCGCAAGCAAGGGTAGCGAAGAAACCCATGTCGAAACAATGGTCGGCAATTTTACTGAAGACATCTGGAAGAAAATCCCTGACAACCAGATTGTCGACAAGTTCCAGCAACAGTTTGTGAAGATGCAGTTCAACGTGAAGGCTCCTGACATGGCCCGCAAGATTGCGATGGCCCCGAGCCTTGCCAAGACCGGCGTGAACCCCTCTGACCGAGCCGCAGTGCGCAAGTTTGCCGAAAAGGAAAATGTGAACTTTATTGCCCGCGGTGAAGTTGCCGTGCTCAGGTATGCCAAGTTGACCGACGGCAAGATAAAGGCTTCGCTCCAGGTTGGAGTCGAAGTTATCGACGTGAATTCCGGTGAAGTCATCGCTGCGTTCTCGAATGCGGTACACGCTGTCGCGACCTCTGCGGAAGTTGCCCGCAATGGCGGTATCAACAAAGCTGCCGTAGTCGCAGCCCGCACGCTTTCGGAACAGGTGATGGATGCCTGGGTGAATGCGGCAGATAACGGCGCCCAGTTTACGGTAGAACTTCGCAACATGAAGTCCGCACGCAGCCAGAAGATTCCGTTCGAAAAAGCGCTCAAGTCTGTGGTCACCATCAATTCTCAGACGCAGCCCAAGAAGAATATCGTGACTTACGCCGTGACGTTCAAAGGCAGCAAGAGTGACCTCGGCATGGCTATCCTCGAAGCGATTGGTGACAAGCCCGGCTTTGACGAAAAGTCTTTCGAAGGCCCGAACGATATTGACGGCAAGGTCGTGTTCGAGTTCTTGAAGTAAGCGTGCCGGTTAATGCAAGGAGTTTTAGCGTAATGAGAAAAATATGGCTATCCGCAATTGCCGCAACAGCATTTGCACTGGTTTCCTGTGCCGCTTCCGGCCCGCATGTGGATGCTTTCAACCGCGCGCAGAAGGCGTATAACGACGGTAAAGACGACAAGGCTATCGCCGAAACGCTTGCCTCTTTGAAGATTAAACCCGACTACAAGCCTGCCATCGAATTCCTGAACAAGACGTTCGACGACGTGATTGCCGCCAAGAACGATACGATTGCGATGTTCAAGAAGCGTGATGATCCGAACCCCAAGCGCTGGGACAAGATAGTCCACATGGAAGAACAGAAGGCAGATTACGCGAAGCAACTCAAGTTGATTGCGCGCCGTAACGACAAAATCAAATTGAGCGTTGAAGTCGACCCGAACGATATCGCGGTCGCCCGTGATAGCGCTGCCGCTTCGCACTATGCCGCAGGCCTCGAGAAGATGAACGAACGCGGGAAGGCTGCTCAACAGGCCGCGGCAATCCACTTCCGCATGGCGTTCACGTACCACTCCGATTACGAAGACTCCAAGCAGCTTTATGCGGAATGCAAGAAGAGGGGGACAATCCGCGTTGCCGTGGACAAGTTCAAAAACGATTACAGCGGCCGTATGGATGCCGCCCTGATTTCTGAATTGCAGAAGAACAAGCAGGCTTCCGAGTTCCTGCAGTTATTGACCCGCAGTGAAATTGACCGTATTCTTGAAGAACAGACCTTGAGTTCTTCTGCCGATTTCAAGGACAGCGAGGGCGAAGAACTGATGGGCAAACTCCGCAGTGCCGAATTCCTCATTGCGGGTTCCATCGAGAAGTATGTTTGCTCCGACGAAGAAGATGGGGTAGAGCGCGACCGCCAGGAAAAGGAAAATGTCGCCCGCGTGAAAATCGGGAGCCACCAGGAATGTGAAACCCTGAAGAGCGGCAAGCACCGCTGCTACACGGTGAGCGATTACGACAACGTGTACGCGACCATCATTACGGACTCGCTTACAAAGAAGGCTTCTACCTCTGGCTTTATTCAGATTTTGGACTTTGCGACCGGCGAAATCAAGAAAAAAGCCGACGTGCGCGTGGGCGTCATGACCTCGGACATTGTGGCGGGCTGTTCTGGCGACCCGCGAGCATTCAAGCCCATTTGCAAGCGTGCCGAAGTTACGCTAAAGCCCTGTAGCGATATGGCCGACCAGATGACGGTAGACTTTGCGCGAAAGGCCGTCAAAGAAATAATTGATTTCACAAAAAATTTTTCCAAGTAAGGTGATTGAATCTATATTTGGATTAGACTAATAACATAAATCTCAAGGAGAACCCGATATGAAAAAGATGTTCCTGCTCCTCGCATCGCTGAGCTTAGTCAGCACGATGGCGTTCGCTCAGGATGACTACGACTACGGTGACAGCTATGGCACCGAAGAAGCCGCAAGCACCCCTGACGAAAGCTCTTACGAAGGTTCTTACGAAAGCAGCGAACCTGCTGCTGAACAGCCTGCTTCTGACGTCGAGTACAAGAGCATGGACGATAACAGCAAGAAGGCGGACCGTGATGACAAGGAACGCTCCCTCTTCAACAATAAGCTGAACTTCGGTTTCCATATGGGTTTCGGCATCAGCATGCTCTATGCTACTGAAATCACTGGTACCAACACGGAAACTCAGAAGGAAGTTGCCAACAACTACGGTGACGATCTGTTCGGTGGCGCTATCGAAATCGGTGCCGGCATCGCTTACAGCATTCTCGATGATATCCGCTTGGCCGCTGTTGTTGAACCTTCTCTCGAATTCAAGATGTACAGCGCTAACCTCGGTACTTACCGCATTTGGACCACGGATGACTATGGCGATTCTTATTACTACATCAGCGACGTGTCCATCGACAACCTCATGGTCGGCCTCAAGCTCCCGGTGTTCATCCGTTACTACCCGCAGAAGGACCTCTATGTGCAACTCGGTCTCAGCTTCGAACTGAACCTCAGCAGCAGCACGAGCTACTCTGACTCGGATGGCAACGAAATCAAGGGACTTGCACATCAGAACCTGATTGGCGACGATGGCACCGACAAGAACGTCTACAAGTACTTCGACGTGAACTCCTTCGTCATGGGCCTTAACTTCGGTATGGGTACGACGATTGCTCTCGGCAACCTGCTTTGGGATGCTGAAATCCGCCTTATCCTCGACATGATGCCGATGATCAAGTTTAACGACGGTTTCCATACCTATACCATGGATACGTACAAGGAAAAGTACAACGACAGCGATGCCAAGTCCTGGCAGGTCCAGATCGTTCTCAAGCCCTGGTTCTAATCGGATAGTTTAAGAACAAACGAAGGCCCCGCAAAAATGCGGGGCTTTTTCTGTGCAAAAAAAATACCGGGCGGCATTGCCGTCCGGTACATTTTGTATAAACTAGCGATTACTTCTTGCCTTTCTTGGCCTTTTTCGGGGGGTGAGCGGAAATCTTCTTCACGCTCTTGTCGGCCTTCGCAACTTCGGCTTCAGCGGCTTCGTAAACGGCTTGAGCCTGACGGAGAGCGTCGGTCGGGTCGATTTCGATGGCTTCGGAAGCTTCGTCCACGAGTTCGGCGAATTCGTCGTACCAGTCGGCAAAGATTTCGACTTCGAGGTGGTCAACACCCGGAACCGTGAGGCGTGCGCCGCAGGCTTCGCCGATGCGGTCGAGGAACTTGGCCATCTGCGGCTTGAGGAGCGTGAGGTCAAGGCCGTCGAGGTCTTCGGGTTCAAAGTAGACGGCGTCGACATCGCTGTCGTCGTCCTTGGCTTTCTTCTTGCCCTTGCCGCACTTGCAGTCTTCGCCGCACTGGCATTCGACATTCTCGTTGCCGTAGAGCGCCATGTATTCGTCATCGTCCATGCCGCTGTCGTAGTAGAACTCGTCGTCTTCGAGGTAGAGTTCTTCCACGAAGATGCCCTTTGCGCCGAGCGTCTTTGCTGCAGCGATGAATTCCTTGAGGTCGCCACCGAAGTAGCGGGTCGATTCTGCTTCCTCGTTCAGGGTCTGGACGGGAATGGGGGAGAGTTTCTGCTTCTTGATGTAGTCGCAGATTTCGTCGATAATGGATTTCTTGGCCATAGGATTCTCCTTATAATTAAACCTAGATGGCGGCACAAGTCCGCCAAGACGCTTTTACGTCATTCCGGCCTCTGGGCCGGAATCTCCTAGACGTGGTACTTCTTCAGGCTTTCGGCCTTTTCGTTGATAAGCTTCATGATGCGGGCCACGGCTTCGTCACCGCGGGCGGTATCCTTGACGCTGGTCATCGGCTGGAAGAGCGGGCTGTTGAACATGGTTCCCAGAGGAATCGGGTTCTTGCGGCAGAAGGTTGCTTCCACGTAGTCGCGGGCGGCGTCCTGCAGGTCGTCGCACTTCTGGAATTCGCCGGCCTGGAATGCCTTGTAGAGTTCCACGAAAATCTTTGCCGCTTCGGGGATGTTCGCCGTTGCGCTCACGAGGCCTGTGCCGCCCATTTCGAGCATGTCGATGAAGAATCCGTCTTCACCGCTCAGCACGGCGAAATCGTTGTTCTTCGTTTCGTTGATGACACGCTTCGTGTCTTCGTGGAACTTCTCGCCAATGCGGAAATCGACCGCCTGCTTGAGTCCGATGATGTTCTTGTCTTCGGAAAGGGCGATGAGGGTGTCGGGGTGCACGTAGCTGGCGGTGCGGCCCGGCACGTTGTAAATGATAATCTTGGCGCCGGTTTCGGAGCTCAAGGTCTTGAAGTGCTTTTCGATGCCTTCCTGCGAGGGGTTGTTGTAGTAGCCCGTGACGCAGAGGACAGGGACTTCTGCAATTTTCAGGACTTCTTCGATCATCTCGACGGATTCGCGGGTGCAGTTGGAACCGGCACCGGCAATCACCGGCACGCGGCCGTCCACGTAGTCGAGCGTGAACTTGATGATGTCGAGGTGTTGCTTGTGGGTGACCGTTGCGCTCTGGCCCGTGGTACCTACGGGGAGGATGCCGGAAACGCCGGAGGCGATAAGGTCGTCAATCATCTTTTCCATCTTCTTGTAGTCGATGGAATTGCGGAGGTTCTTGGGATCGTCGTTCATCAGCGGGGTGAACAACGCGGGGAAAACACCAGTAAGTTGAGAAGCTTTTGTAATCTGCATAGTGCCCTAAAAAATAACAAATCTTGGCTGCCCCTGGTTATGGAATGCCGGGGAACCTGGGGCCAAAGCCTTGTTTCTGGTTGTTGGCGGCGTGGAAGAATAGCAGACTATGCGATTCAATCTTGTCGCATGGCGTTACATACAAATTATATATCGGGAAGGGGTATAAGACCGGCAAACTGGGGCCTGATTGCATAATAAATGTAAAACATTGAAGCGTAACAGAATACGAACTTGGCTAAAGCGCAACATTTACTAAATTGGCGCTCTTTCAGAGCGCATTTGGCATCAACGATGCCATGCGGCTGCATCTCGGCCATAGGCAATGTAAACATTGCCTGCGGCTCTCAATTTGCACGCATTTAGTACGGCTCGGCAATGCCAAAACAATAAAATTGTTCTGTCGCTGCACTCGCCTTTTACTAAATTTTGCCCGTTAAAACTCAAATACAGGAACCCTTATGGAAAACATTACGCAGATTTGGAAAAAGATCCAGTCCCCGGAATTCAACCCCGCTACGGATATGGGTTTGGTCGAACAGGTGAAGCAGGTCGCCCTGACCTCGCAGGAAAGTGCCAAGGTGAGCTTCGGTACTTCCGGCTGGCGCGGCGAAATCGGTTCTGAATTTACCCTCCGCAATCTGCAGGTTGTAGGTGCCGCCATCGTGCGCCTGTACAAGGAAGCCACTCCGGAGCTCTTTGCAGCCCTCGGCGTGAAGGACTTTGCCGAACTCCAGAAGAAGGGCGTGGTCGTGGGTCACGACAACCGCCTCCTCGGTCATGAATTCTGCGAAGCCGTTGCCGACCAGTTTGCCAAGGCCGGCGTGAAGGTCTACTACGGTGGCGAAATGCCGACTCCGGAGTTCAGCGCCGCTATCGAGATGCTCGGTGCCGCCTGCTCCATCAACATGACCCCGAGCCACAACCCGAGCCACTACAACGGCATCAAGTTCAACCCGGCCGACGGCGGTCCTGCCGGTCCGGAAATCACCAACGTCATCACCAAGCTCAGCAACGAAATGATGGCCACCTGGAAGTTTGAACCGGTGGGCAAGGTTGACTGGGAATTGATCGACTCCCTCAAGATTTATAAGGAATTCCTCGTGAAGCAGGGAACCATCAAGTTCGACCGCATCAAGGAATTCATCAAGAAGGGCCGCCTGACCCTCGTGTGCGACCACGTGCACGGTTCTACCCGCCGCCGTCCGGCTGCGCTGCTCGACAATCCGGAATGCCTCATCACGCTCCGCAACGAAGATGACTCCCTGTTCGGCGGCATCGCCCCGGAACCGTCCAGCAAGAACCTCGAAAAGGTCCGCAAGGTGTTGGACGACAGCAAGAGCGAATTCCGCCTGGGCGCTATTTTTGACCCGGATGGCGACCGCATCCGCTTCTACGACGGTACGCGCGAAATCGACATGAACCAGTTCGGCGCTATCGCGTTCCACTACATGGCCACCTGGCGCAAGGAACAGGGCTGTGTCGCTAAGTCCGTCGCTACTTCCAACTTTGTGAACATTATTGCCGAAAAGCTCGGCGTGCCCGTGATGGAAACTCCGGTGGGCTTCAAGAACTTCCGCCCCTGGCTTTCCCGCAATGCCAAGCAGAAGGCCCTCGTCGCGTTCGAAGAATCCGACGGCATTTCCGGCCTCAACAACACGCTCGAGAAGGATGCCCAGTTCGGCCTCCTCATTGCTCTCGAAATCATGGCTGTTACCGGCAAGAATCTCGGTGAATATCTCGATGCCCTGTATGAGGAATACGGCCGCTTCTACCCGACCCGCTCGGGCTTCGAAGTCGACAAGTCCCTCGTGGGCGAACCGCTCAAGGCCAAGGTCAACGCTATCGCCGACATCGCGAAGCCGGGTGCCAAGGTCATGGTCGGCAAAAACGAAAAGACTGTGAAGCAGCTCCTCACGCTCGATGGTGTGAAGGTCATTTTCGATGACGACTCCTGGATGCTTGTGCGTCCGTCGGGTACCGAACCGAAGGTGCGCATCTACACTGAATGCCGCGAACCGGATGAGAAGGACCCGATGTTCGAGGCTGCGAAGGCGCTGTTTTTCAAGAACTAATTATTAGGGAGGGTTTATGAAGAAGATTCTGGCATTGCTTGTGCTTGCGTTTGCAGTAGTAGGCTATGCACAGCAGGGTAACATCAAGCCGAAGTTTCAGGCGTTCTCCGGAGCGCTCCTGAAGTTGAAGGATGCTGAGAAGGGTTTCCAAAAGTTCTCGCTGAAGGTGGATGTGGCCCCGTGGTCGTTCCAGGCCATCGGTGAGGTGCGCGTGCCCAATGGCGATTCGGAAGCCCTCCGCGAGGCCCTTTTCGAAGGCGACCTCTATGCGGTGCTTGCCTATATTGACAATTCTCCTGTGGAAGTCAACGGCGATGTATATCAGGTCGGTCTCTTCGATGTCATGATCTACTTCGACGACGAACCGACAACGGTTCGCAATGTGAAGTTCAAGCTGCTTCCGCCGGTCGATGATGACTGGTCCAAGTCTGGCTTGCAGGATGCCCAGTCTTCGGCTTCGCTGCTCGGTAAAATCTGGGACGGCAAGTACGAACGCGAAATCACGAAGGCTTCTGCCGACCCGATGGACAAGGGCAAACTCAAGGCCATGAAGCGCAAGAAGCAGGAAGCTGTCGAAGCTGAAACCATGAGCGTCTCCGATAAAAAGAAGAAGCGCATGAAGGATATGGCTGACGAAGACCAGCCGAAAAAGAAAAAGAAGAAAAAAAAAGCTTCAAGGGATGAGGACGAATGCGATGATCCGGGCATGACGCCCAGGGAAAAGAAGCGCTGTCTCATGAAGAAGAAAAAGTAAATTTTTAACCAAAACGAAAACCGCAATAATTTGAGGTAATCTATGTCCGGTCACTCCAAATGGGCCACCACCAAACGCAAGAAAGCCAAGACTGACGTTGCTCGCGCCAAGGCTTGGAACAAACTTATTAAGGAAATTTCTATTGCCGCCAAGCTCGGTGGCGGAAATCCGGATGCGAACCCGCGTCTGCGTGCCGCCATTCTTAAGTCCAAGAGCCAGAGTTTGCCGACCAAGAACATCGAGAGCGCCATCGCCAAGGGTACGGGTGCAAACTCCGGTACCGAAATGACGGAGCCGATGTACGAAGGACGCGGCCCGGGTGGCATCGCCATCATGGTGCAGTGCATGACCGACAACAAGGTCCGCACCGTTGCCGAAATTCGCAACATCTTCAACAAGAACAACGGTTCCATGGGTGAATCCGGTTCCGTGTCTTGGGCCTTCACATACAAGGGCGTGATTATCGTCGACGCTGAGAAGTACCCTGAAGACCAGGTGATGGACCTCGTGCTCGAAGCCGGTGCCGAAGACATGTCCACCGAAGACGGTGTGCATGAAATCTCCACCTCTCCGGAAGCATTCGACGCCGTTTCCAAGGCTCTCGAAGCTGCCAATATCGAAATGATGAGCGCAGAACTCAGCTACGTCGCCAACGACCCGGTCAAGCTCGGCCACGACGACGCGGTGAAGCTTCTCAAGCTCATCGACAAGTTCGAAGATCACGACGATGTGCAGGAAGTCTACCACAACGCCGAAATCGACGAAGCCGACATGGACGCTGAGTAGTCCGCAAGGCGAGTGTCGCGACGGCAAGTGTCGCGTGCTATTAAAAACCGGTTGCCGAAAAGCAACCGGCTTTTTGTTTCTTGACATAATGTCAATGGGAAAGTCATAAAAAATTGTTCTGATGGTGAATATTTGAATAAATTATATGTATCTTTAGAAGCAAGGAGAAACCTATGACTATCCACAGAATTTTGCGTTTATTATGCCTTACTGTCGCTGGCTTTTTTTGGACGAGCTGCGGCGATTCTAATTCTTCTACCGGTGCGAATGGAGCGGATGCTGGCGATGAACCAGAAAGTTCATCCGAGAAACAGCCTCAGACAAGTTCATCCGCGGAACCGGAATCTTCCGATGTTGCGCACGAGTCTTCTTCGTCGGATGCGACAAGTTCTTCGAGTGATCGAATCGAGAGTTCTTCTAGCGCTAAACAATATATTTTGGCAAGCGATTCCTCTGTAACCTGTGCAAAGGAAAAAAACACGTATTCAACTTGCAAAAACACTTCTGCGTCTTTGCCCAGTTATTCGTGTATGGAACTGCAGGACTTCCTGAAAAAGGACACGTCCGTAACAGAAAAAGTATTGCTGGCCTGGGAAGAAAAGTTGGAGTCGTGCGGGGCGGTTTCGATGCCTGTGGCCGTTTATGGCGTTTTCTATGATCCTTGTGTCAATGCTCCCACCTATACTAAAGTTGAAATGAAGTGCTCCAATGGCGTCTACTATCCCGATTACAAGGTGGATGGTGACCTGGTTTACAAGAATATCGAGGAATACAATGCGGCCCATGGAATAAGCTCCAGTTCTGCAACGGAAAGTTCCAGTTCTGCTGTGGAAAGTTCTAGCTCGGTGCAGGAGGATCTAGTTCAAAACTGCCCGCATGATGAGTTCGCGCTGTTTGCCGATATCCTTGCCGATGTGCAGGGCGCGCTGTACGAAAAAATTGTGAAGAACCTGGAAGAAAATACGGAACTCAGCGAAGCGCAAAAGACTTACTTGGAAGGTATCCTGGATCGTGAGAACAAAAAGCTGAAAGGCAACTTTGCTCCATACCTTGAAGGGAATTTCCCGGTAGAAGAGACTACTCTTGATGACTTCGGTCCCGGTGGCGCATCTTCTGCAAACTGGTTTAGCGGCTACATTGCCAGGCAGCAGACCTGTGCAGACGGAACACCGCAAATCACGGAATTGTACAAGGAAAAATATGATGCCATCTACGAAGAGGCCCTTGAGTTGCTGAATAGCCAGGTGAACAAGGCTAAATAATCTATATATTTTAAAGGGAAAAGGAGAAAACCATGAATATTCGCAAGTTCTTTAGCTTAAGTTGCTTGACCGTCATGGGCCTTTTCTGGGCAAGCTGCGGTGATGATTCGAATTCTCAGGGGCCGGATAATACTCCTGATCCAGAATCTTCTTCGGGTACAAAGTCTGCAGAACCCGAATCTTCTGCGGGGCCTGAGTCGAGTTCATCGGATGTCGCCCAGTCTAGTTCCTCGGATGACGCCCAGTCCAGTTCCTCGGATGCAGGGGGCTTGATGGGGGATGAACGGGTTAAGCTCTCGAGGGATACTTCCGTGACTTGCACTGTAAAGCATTCTCTGGGAAATGATTGCATTAGTAGCGGGTCGTCCGAACCGTCGTATTCATGCATGCAGTTGCAGGAATTCCTGGGGAAGGATACCACGGTATCGCAAAAGATTCTGGACAAGTGGGAAAAGAAACTGTTGTCCTGTGGTGCCGTTATGGAGGATCAGCCGGTTTATGGTGTCATTTACACACCGTGCCAGCATGCTCTGATTTCGTATCTTGATGATTGCTCCGATGGCAAGAGGTATGACCTTTACGGGAGTGATAATGGAATCGCCTATATTACAAAAGCGGAATACGATGCTGTCCATAGCTCCAGTTCTGTGGCTGAAAGTTCTAGCTCTAGCGTGGAGCCGGAAGACTTAGTCCAAAACTGCCGCCATCTAGATTATTCCCGGTTCGTTGAAATTCTTGCAGATGTGCAACAGGCGCTATTTATCGAAGTCTCCGCAAAGTTAGATGATGGGCGCTTCTATAATGATGCTCAAAAGGAATATTTGGAAGGCCTCCTGGATCGCAACCATAGGACGCTGGATGGTAATTTTGCGCCTTATCTTGTCGGAAATCATGAAGCGGATCATACTCGCGTTTATGGAACGGAATACTGGTACAATGGCTATATTGCAAAACGCGAAGAATGCCCGGATGGTGTGCCCGAGTACACAAAGCCCTATCTTGATAAGTACTACGAAATTCTAAACGAATGTCGTGCCATTATCGAAGAAAAGTTAAAATTGCTGGAATAAATTTATTTGGTTACCGCCCGAGCGTTTCGCGGTAGCTGTGTACGGCATCCTTGTAGGTGCTTACTGCCTTCGCAATGCGTGCTGCGATGTCTTCCTGGCCGGCCTTGCTCATCATGTAGGCTTCATCTTCGAGGTTACTGATGAACCCGATTTCAAATAGCACAGCGGGCATGAGTGCGCCCACGAGTACCATGAACCCTGCACCGCCGACACCGCCTGCCTGGCGCTTGATTTTGCCGCCGTCGAGGGCCTTGAGCATTTCTTCGGTGAACATGTAGCTGTTCTGCTTGTACTTTTCGAGGCGTGCTTCGAGCTTGAACCACTCGATGGGGGAGAGTTCTTCTTTTGCGTTCTTTTCGCCGTACAGTGTTGCCACCTTGTTTTCGCGGCGGGCAATGGCCTTGTCTTCTTCGCTTTCGGGAGCGCGCAGCACGTACACGTGGTAGCCGCGGATTTGCTTTTTGCGTTCGGGGGTGGCGTCGATGGCGTTGCAGTGCAGGCTTATGAAGAGGTCGCCGTCCCACTGGTTCGCAAGGTTGGCGCGCTGGCCGAGTTCAATGAACACGTCCTTGTCGCGGGTCATCTTCACGTTGAAGCCTTCCTTCTCGAGGGCTTTTTTTACCAGTTTGCCGATGGCGAGTACGATGTCCTTTTCTTGCGAGTTCTTGCCGAGCGCTCCGGAGTCCTTGCCGCCGTGGCCGGGATCAATGACGATGGTCTTGACTTCGCGCGTGCCCGCGGTCTCGTTCTTGGGAGTGGCGGTCTTGTTGCTAGCCGAAGACTTGGCTGCCTGCGCAGTCGTATTCTTTACCGCGCTGGAACTTGCTGCGGTAGAACTGCTGCTTGCCGGTTTTGCCTTCTGGAAAATGCGGTTCGCGTCGTATTCTGCAATCCACAGGTGGCCGTCTTCGAGAACCGGGCTTGCCGAAAGGTCGAGCGATTCACCGTTTACGTAGGCGAAGGGGAGCCCGATGGCGAATTTCGCGGTATCCTTGCCCGCGACCATGATGAAGGATTTTTGTACGGGGAACCAGTGGAACGATGCTCCGATCTTCTTGGAGAAGGCTTCGGCATCGACGGCAGTCACGTCGGCAAACGAGATTGCCCAGCCGACAACCAGGAGCAAAGCGATGATTAACGGTGTGCCTTTGCGGCGCGATCCATTTCCAGCTTTGCTTCGCGGTTGATTATATCCTGACGCTTGTCGCGTTGATCCTTGCCTCTGCATATTCCAATTTCGAGTTTAGCACGTCGGTTCTTAAAGTATAGTTTCAGCGGGACGATGGTGCAACCCTTCAGTTCCTTCGCCTTGCGCATTTTCTGTATTTCGTGCGCATGGGCGAGCAATTTACGCTTGCGTGCGGGGAAATGGTTGAACCTGTTTGCGAAAAGGTATTCGTCGATGCGGGCGCCCACGAGCCAGAGCTCGTCCTTTTTTTCGTCCACATCGACCCAGGCTTCACCGATGGTGCATTTGCCGTCGCGGATGGACTTGACTTCGGAGCCAATAAGCATGATGCCCACCTCGAACGTCTCGTCGACGAAATAGAGGTGCGACGCCTTGCGGTTCATAATGACCGGCGTGCTCTGTTGCTCCTTCTTTGCCATGCGCTAAGCCTTCTTGCCCCAGCCGCCCTTTTTGCCGCTAGCGGTGGGAACGCTCTTGCTTTCCCAGCCGATTTTCTTCTTTTGCACGTGCGGGACAGCCTCGTCGAGGGCCTGGATGAGTTCCTTGCAGCCTTCGCCATTCATGGCCGATGTCACGATGACCTTTTCACGGTGAGCCTTGAACTGCTTGAGGGCATCGTCGATGCCGAGGTCGCTCTTGTTGAGTGCAATGAGGTAGGGCTTCTTGGCGAGCTTCGGGTGGAACGCCTTGAGTTCTTCCTTGAGCACGGTGAACTGCTCGTAGGCGTTCTCGGCAAAGCCATCAATCACGAACAGCAGCGTGTGCGTGCGTTCGATGTGCTTGAGGAACTGGTGGCCGAGGCCCTTGCCTTCGCTGGCACCTTCCAGGAGACCGGGAATGTCGGCAACCACGAAACTGTGGCCGTTCGTCTGCACGATGCCGAGCACCGGTTCGAGGGTGGTGAAGGGGTAGTCGCCGACTTTCGGGCGACCGCTTGAAATCTTGTTCACGAGGCTCGACTTGCCCGCGTTCGGGAACCCGACGAGGCCCACGTCTGCCATGAGCTTGAGTTCCAGGAAGAGTTCGCGGACTTCTCCCTTTTCGCCCGGAGTGCACTTGCGCGGAGCCTGAATCTTGGGGGTGGCGAAATGCTGGTTGCCCATGCCGCCCTTGCCGCCGCGTGCGGCAATCCATTTCTGCCCCACTTCGGTGAGGTCGGCCAAAATGCGGCCGTCGCTGTCCTTGACGATTGTGCCTCGCGGGACATCCACGATAAGGTCGTCCGCCGAAGCGCCCGTGCAGCGCTTGGCTCCACCGGGCTGGCCGTTCTTCGCCTTGTACAGGCGCGCGTTGCCCATGTCGAGGAGCGTGGAGAACTGCTCGTTCACCTTGAGGATTACGTGACCGCCGCGTCCGCCATCACCGCCGTCCGGGCCTCCCAGAGGCACGAACTTTTCACGGTGGAAACTGCAGATGCCGTCGCCGCCCTTGCCGGAACGCACTTCGATTGATTTTTCGTCAAGAAACATTAAAGGCTGATTCCTTCGTCTAGTCCGAGAGCGATGTTCATGTTCTGGATGGCGGCACCGCTGGCGCCCTTGCCCAGGTTGTCGATAATAGTCGTTACCTGTATCACGTTCTCGTTGCCGAAGACCTGGATGCGGGCGTTGTTCGTATCGTTGCAGACGGTCGGGTCAAGCCTGCCGTTGAATAGCGTGGGGGCTGCTTCATAGGGCATCACCTTCACGAAACGGCTGCCTTCGTAGTGCTTCGCCAATACTTCGGTGAGGCCTTCGGGGCCGAGCTTCTTGTTGAGCGCATTCGCGAAGATGGAAACCGTCACCGCCATGCCCTTGTAGAAGGGGCCGAGCACCGGATTGAAGAACGGCGTGTTCTCCAGTTCGCAGTACTTCTTCATTTCGGGCAGGTGCTTGTGGCTAAGCGCTAGCGCATAGGGGGCGGGGGCCATGATGGCCTTCGATTCGCCGGCCTTGTGTTCCATTGCGGCAGCGTCTTCGTATTCGGCGATGAGCTTCTTGCCGCCGCCGGAATAACCGGTAATGCTGTATGCCGAAAGGTTCGTGTTCTTCGGGAGGATGCCAGCGGCAACCAGCGGGTGCACGCCGAGAATAAAGCCCGAGGCATGGCAGCCGGGGTTGGCGATGCGCCTGCTTTTTGCGATGGCTTCGCGCTGGGCGGGGCTGAGTTCCGGCATCCCGTATGTCCAGTCGGGGTTCACGCGGTGTGCCGTAGAGGCGTCGATAACGCGCGTGTTCGGGTTTTCGCAGAGGGCGGCGCTTTCGGTCGCAGCCGCATCGGGCAGGCAAAGGAACGTCACGTCGGACTCGTTGATGAGCCTCTTGCGTTCGTTTACATCCTTGCGGAGTTCGGGGGCAATGCGCAACACTTCGATATCGCTGCGCTTTGCGAGCCTTTCGTAAATCTGCAGGCCGGTCGTTCCTGCTTCGCCGTCAACAAAAACTTTGAACATCTTTAACCTTTACTTGCCAGCGCCGCAGCACTTCTTGTACTTCTTGCCAGATCCGCACGGGCACGGGTCGTTACGGCCCACGTCCGGAGTGGTCTTCTTCACGGTTTCCTGCTTCACGGCACGGCCATCGTAGAAGAACCATGCGCCACCCACCTTGTGGAACTCGCCGAGTTCGTGGTGGTTGCGGGTCACGTTGCCCTGCTTGAAGCGGGCGTTGAATTCGACCCAGCCGATGTTCTTTTCTTCTTCGGTCTTGGTCTGCTTGATTTCAATGCCGAGCCATTCGGATTCCTTGCTCCATGCTTCTACGCTCGGTTCGTCAAAGTCGCCACGCTGCGTGGGTTCGAGGGAGTCCTTGAGCCACTGGATTTCGTGCTTCACGTAGGCCGTGTAGCGGGAACGCATGAGGGCTTCGGGGCTAGGGGCGAGGGTGGTACCCTTGATAATGGGTTCGCAGCATTCGCCGTATTCTTTTCCAGATCCGCAGGGACATAAATCTTGTGCCATAATAAAATCCTTGTGTTTAAAAAATCTTGTTCAAAGGTAGAAATTTTTTAAAGGAGATCCCCGCTCAAGGCGGGGATGACAGCTAAAGCATTGTGGAAGTCCCTTTACAGGCACTTCTTCATCAGCCAGAATTCTTCCTTGCCTTCGCGGCCGGGCAGGCTGTTGACCGCCGGGATGCGCTCGACGATATCGAACACGCTGTCGAGGCGGGCCATAAGTTCACCTTCGCTGGTGCAGTGCGGCGGACCCTGCAGGGTCTTGCCGTTCATCAGGGGGTACATGAGGCAGATGAACAGGCCGTCGTCCTTGAGCATCTTGTAGCAGACTTCGAAGAATTCGTCACGGCGACCCGGGTGGATTGCGGAGAACGTACCGTAGTCGTACACGATGTCGAACTGCTGACCACCGCGCTTGGGATCCTTGGGGGAAAGCGTGAACAGGTCGAGGTCAAGGGAACGCAGGTTCTTGTGTGCACGGCTCAGGTGGTCCAGTTCGTCGACTGCGGTTGCCGCGAAATCGACTGCGAGGACATCGTGCCCGCGCTTTGCCCACGCCTCGGCATCGTAGCCGAAGCCTGCGCCGGGAACCAGAACGGAGCCCTCGGCAGGGCAGGAGGGGTGCTTGAAAAACTCAAGCAGGGCCGGAGTCGCCTTCTTGAAATTCCAGTAATCTTTGCCGTTGGCATAGAGATTGTCCCAGAATTCCGGGAGGTTCTGCGTTAACATTATTTACCTTCCTTTTTGTACGCAAGCTGTCCGCAGGCGGCGAGAATGTCGCGGCCACGCGGATTGCGGATCGTTATTTGAATTTCGGCTGCCCGGACTGCGGCGAGGAAGTCTTCTACTTCTTCCGGAGTCGGAGCGTGGAGTGTCGGGTCGTCCCCGTCGTTAAGCACGATAGCGTTCACCTTCACGCGGCGCGGCGCGCAGATGCGGATGAGTTCCTTTGCGGCCTTGGGTGTACAGGTGATTCCCTGGATGAGGACGAATTCGAAAGTGACGTAGTTGTCGGTGCGGCGGATGTAGTCATCGACCGCCTCGAGCAGTTTCTCGATGGGCCAGACCCTGTTCACGGGCATCACGGACGAACGGTATTCGTTGTTCGTGCTGTTGAGGCTTACCGCAAGGCAGCAGGGCGTGTTCCTGTCTACGAGTTCCTTGATTTTCGGGACAACGCCCGAAGTGCTCACGGTCATGCGCTTTGCGCCCATGTTGAACAGGCTCTGGTTATGCAGCGTGCAGCACACGCGGTGTACCTGTTCCAGGTTGTTGAGCGGTTCGCCCATGCCCATGAAGATAATGTTCGTGACCTGGGCAATTTTGCCGTCGGCGTCGAGGATGCCGTTGTCTTTGAGGTACCAGTTTACGCAGAGGATTTCCTCGAGGATTTCACCTGCTTCGAGGTTCCTGGTGAAGCCCATCTTGGCGGTACGGCAGAAGGCGCAGTTCTGGGCGCAGCCAATCTGCGTGGATACGCATACGGAAAAACGCCCGTTCGCAGGGATCATCACCGTTTCGATGTGGTGGCCGTCGTGGGTCTCAAAGAGCCATTTCACGGTGCCGTCGGTAGAGACTAGGTGCTGGTCTTCCTTGAGGGCGAGCATGCTGAACTGGGCAGAAAGCTTTTCGCGGAGCGCGGGAGGGACGTTCACCATCTCGTCGAAACTGCGCACCTGCTGGCAAAAAAGCCATTTCTGGATTTGGTCGGCGCGGTACTGCTTTTCGTTTACGTCCCTGAGCCAAGCCTTCAGCTCGTCTGTCGTTAGGGACTTTATGTTACGCGGCCATTCCATAGTGGTGTAAAGATAGAAAAAAAACAGTTTTTTGTTAAGGGATAAAAATCGTTTAAATCCCTTTAAAATAAAGGGATTTCGGCGATTTTACAAGATATTTCGGCTGTGATTTTCCGAAAGGGAATTAGAACATCTTGCGCGTCTTTTTGGCGCCTTCGGAATGCTCTATACTGCTCTTATTACTGAACAGGGTCGCGTCGTCTGCGGATTTGGTGCGCACCTTGTAGTGGTCGCCATCGCAGACTTCGTCGGGGTAGTTGTTGGTGGTGTAGAGGCAGTATGTCTTTTCGGTGCAGAACTCGCCTGCTAGTTTACCCGTAATGTTGCATACGCCCTTGCCGATAACGCCTGCCGGAACGGGGAAGGATTTCTGCGGGAGGCCTTTGTGAATCTTCGTCATTACGGCAATCCACGGCGGAAGCGCGTAGTTGCCGCCCGTGTGGCCCACGCCCATGGAAACGGCTTGGTCAAAGCCAATCCACACGCCCATGGTGTAGTGCTTGGTGAAGCCGATATACCAGGCGTCGGTGTAGTCGTTCGTCGTACCGGTCTTGCCTCCGCTCGGGTGGTTGAAACCGCTCGCCGTGACCTTGTAGCCTGTGCCGCGGAGGTTCACATCTTTCAGGATGTCGACCATCAGGTAGGCTGAAGGCGGCTTCATCACGACGCTTTCGACCTTGGAATTCTTTTCGATGACTTCGCCGTTCTTGTCTTCGATGGATTCAATCATGTACGGCTCGATACGAGTACCGCCGTTCGGGAACACCGTATAGGCCGAAGTCATTTCGAGGAGGGTCGCACCCACAGAACCGAGGGCGAGGCTCGGGACCGCGACAAGCGGAGCCTTGCGGATACCGAACGCGCGGGCGTAGTTCACCACGGCGCTGAGCCCGTACTTCGATGCGGTAAGGACTGCCGGGATGTTCTTGGAGCGGTAGAGCGCTTTGCGGAGCGTCATCATGCCTTCAAAGTTCTTTTCGGAGTTGTGCGGGCGCCACATGCCGGTTGCCGCCGTCTCGTCGGTCATGGTAATGGGGGCATCGTTCACCGAGTCGCAGGGGGAGGCTCCGTTATCCATTGCGGTGGAGTAGACGATAGGCTTGAAGCTGGAACCCGGCTGGCGCAGGGACTGCACGGCGCGGTTGTAGCGGGATTCGTTGAAGTCGTTTCCGCCGACCATTGCGCGGATGGCGCCGGTTTCGTTCTCGATGACAACCATGGCAATCTGGGCCTCGTGGTAGCGGACCTCAGGCGGGTAGCGCCACTTCTTGGGGTTCGGCCCGTTGTCCTTGTCCAGATAATCCTTCTTGAAAAGCGCGTAGACGCTGTCAAAATGGGCGAAGACGGAGTCCTTGTCCATCCCGTACTTGTCGGCGAGTTTCAGGTTCTTGATGGCCTTTTTCTTGAACTCGGTGCGGTATTTGGCGACTGTCACCTTGGCCACGCTGTCGGCGACGTTCTGGATATCGGGGTCGACGGTGCTGTAGATGGAAACGCCGTCAGCATAGAGCGAGTTCTGGCCGTACTTCTTTTCCATGTACTTGCGGATTTCTTCGAAGTAGTACAGGCCGTTGCCCGTTTCGGGTTCCTTTTCGGCGAGGACAATCGGGGTTGCAACGTACTTGCGGTAGTCTTCCTTGCTGATGTAGCCTGCGTCGTACATGGCATAGAGCACCGTATTGCGGCGTTCGAGCGAGGCCTTCGGGTGCCTGTCGGGGCGGTAGGATTCGGGGGCCTTGAGCATGCCGGCGAGGACGGCGTATTCAGGAATGGAGAGGCTGTCGAGCGCATGCCCGAAGTAGTACTTGCCTGCGGCCTGGAATCCGTAGTTTCCGCCGCCAAGGTACACCTCGTTCATGTAGAATTCGAGAATTTCCTGCTTGGTATAGGTCTGCTCGATGCGGATGGCCGTCATCGCTTCCTTGATTTTACGGGCAATGGAACGTTCCGGAGTGAGGAACAGAAGCTTGGTCAACTGCTGGGTGAGGGTCGAGGCTCCGCGGAGCTGCGTGCCTCTCAGCTTGCTCTGGATGACTGCAGGCGGAATGGCCCACACGTTCATGCCCCAGTGCTTGTAGAAGGCGCGGTCTTCGGTTGCCATCACGGCGTTAATCGCGTTTTCGGGGATGGAGTCGAACGGAGTCCATTCACGGCGTTCCACGAAGTATTCGTGCGCGATCTTCCCGTTCATGTCGTAGATGTTGGTCACCAGTTTCGGGTTGATTTGCTCGAGCTGCGACAGGGAAGGGAGTTCCGGAAGGTAGTGCCTGTATACTACGATGACGCTTATGAACCCGAGGACTACCGGTGCGGATAGGATGGCGAGGCAAATGAGGAATTTCTTGTCCGTAAAGAGCTTCTTTAGGAAAGAACCCAGAAAATTGAGAATAGGCTTGATTTTTTGCATCGTAGACACTTCGCAAGTAGAATTTATTAAACAAATTTAGAAAAATCCCTTGACAATTCAACCGATAATGCTATATTTGGGGTCGTTCAAGCGGATGTAGCCCAACTGGATAGAGCGTTTGGCTACGAACCAAAAGGCTCCAGGTTCGAGTCCTGGCACCCGCAGAAAAAGATGCTTCGCGATAAGCGAGGCATCTTTTTTGTTTTATCCCCAATTTAGGACGAGAAACGGGAGCCGCCGTGAGCAGGTCTTTTTTGTATATCTCGGGTTTGAAATGCGCGGCGAGCGGTCGTAACCTGTAAAAAATATATCTTTATCGCATGAACCCATCCATCGACTTTATTGGCGACATTCACGGCCATTGCAGCGAACTGCGGCAACTTCTGAAGAAGTTGGGCTATGTCGAGTCGTCCGGGGCGTTCCGCTATCCGGGCGGGGAACGTACTGTCGTCTTTCTGGGGGATTACGTCGACCGCGGGGATGAAGTTCGCGACACGGTGAACCTGGTGCGTGCTATGCGCGATGCAGGCTCGGCTATCGCCTTGATGGGCAACCATGAGTTCAATATGCTGTCGTTCTGGCAAAGGAACGGCTCCGGAGGCGGGCATTTCCTGCACCGGATGAAAGACAGCTACCTGCGCGAACATAGCTTCAACAAGGTTGCGATTCATTCGCGGACCGTATCTTCGTTTGTCGGACGGCGCCAGGAATTTCTCGATATGCTGGAGTTCGCGAAGACCTTGCCTTTTTACCTGGAAGAAGAATCCTTCAGGGCGCAGCATGCCTGCTTCGACGGCTCTGCGGTGGACGCTTTGAAACGCGAAGGAATCCGCTGTTTTGCCGACGGGAATTTTGACGAATTGATTGCGCGCGCAAACGATGAGAACCATGAATACGCAGACAGCCTTTTTGGACTGCTGAGTACACTCCTGAAGGGCCCCGAGATGGACTTGCCCGAGGGCGAGCATTTTACCGATGCCGAGGGCGTGCGCCGGGTGAAGACCCGCATTGCCTGGTGGGTCGACCCTGCGGGCGCGTCGTTCCGCGAACTGAGCTTCCAGCCGGGCGTGTCGATGGATGTCGTTGCGGATGTCGCTCCGGAAGTGCGCCGCCGCAGTTTCTATGGCGAAAATGAACGGCCCGTGTTTTTCGGGCATTACTGGCTCACGGGGCTTCCGAAACTCATCCGGGATAATGTCTGCTGCGTTGACTTTAGCGTGGCGGGCTACCGCGGCGATGGACGCTTGGTGGCGTACCGCTTTGACGGTGAGCAAAAACTCGATGAACGCAAGTTCGTGTGGGTGGAGGCTATCTAGACGAAATCTCTGCTGAAAAAGATGGCGTCGCTGAAAGTGACGGCGGCCTTGCTTGTGGCATTCCTCTTGCTCACGTTCTGGGGCGTGTTGGCTCAAGTGAATGCGGAGGCGTCGGGGCTTTCGGTGTCGGTCGCCGTTGACCGTTTTTTTGACAGTTACTTCATATGGGCGCTGGGCATTATACCGCTGCCTGCGTTCAAGTGCATTGCGGTTGTTGCCTCGTTTCACTTGGTGGCGAGCATGGTATGTCGTTTGCCCCGCGGGTGGAAAAATGCGGGCCTCTGGCTTATGCATGTTGCTTTGCTCGTCTTGCTTGCGGGTGGCGTTGTCGGGAGCTCCGTGAAGCGGGAATATAACGGGTTCGAGGTGATTACCTTGAATTCTGTCGAGTTTCCTGATTCCAGTGCGACCGCGCAAAAGCTCAAGTTCTATGCGGCAAATGATAGCCTGGGCGCAGAGCCCGTGAATCTAGACGAATCCGTTCTCCTCGAAGGCTGGCCTTACTATGCGCATTTCCGGGGTGACCTTCGTATGTCGAAGGATAAGGTCATCTCGATGTACAAGGTTTATTACGACCCGTTCCATTTTGTGCCGTATGTGTTCATGGTGCTGTTCCTGCTGGGGGCTGCATTCCATTATGTGGTGAAGGTGCGTATGTCGCGAAAGTCTGCTACTCGTATGGCCGCAAAAATTGTGTCGGTATTGGCGCTAGCGATGCTTGCTTTGCCGATCGATGTACGGGCTGACGAAATTCCGGATGATGCCCTGATATGGTTCTCGGTGGATGGAAAGGCTCCGGTGATTGCGGATGGCGTAGTGCGTCCGTTTGATTCGTTTGCACGGGGATTCCTCGATGATTTGAGCGGGCGAGTTACATACAAGTGTCGAGAAAATGATTTTTGCGACGGGAAGGAGTCTGCCGTAAACATTGTTGGGTGGATAAAGGATTTATCAGAAAAAACAAGCAACCTAGCGCTTTTCAAGGTATTGCGCAGCGATGTGTTGGAAGCCTTGCGTTTGCCGGCTGATTCTCGCTATGTAAGTTATGCGGAATTGGCGTCATCGCGCAATTTGCTGGAACTCTATGCGAGCCGAGAAGACAATCACCCGGCAACGGCTGAAATGAAGCGCCTTTACGCAAACGTTTTGCAGTATGAAGCGGTAAAGAATAAAACTGCGTTTACCATTGTCGAGGAATCTTCTTCGGAGTCGGTGGATGTGAAACGGCTTGCGACGGAGGTGTCTTACCATAAGGCGAATCTTGCCCTAGTCGCATTTGTCCTTGCTTTTATCGCCTGCCTGCTCGCTTCGCTGAATATGGTATTCAAGTCGCGCAAACTCGATATCGCGGCGAACGGGGCCTGCATCGCGACTGCGGGTATTCTTGCTGTCCTGTTTGCCTTGCGCACATACATTGCCGCCCGAGCTCCGCTTTCTAGCCTGTACGAAATCGTATTGCTCGTGGCGATGCTCTTGATGGCCTTTGAAGCCGGAGCGTTTATATTTTGCAAAAGAAGAACCTACACGCTTATGGTTCCCGTGACGTTCATGGCGGCGGTACTCCTGTTCTTCGCGAAGTTCGTGCTGGAACCAGGCGATACGTTCCGGCCCATTCCGGCGGTGCTGAACTCTTCGGTATTCCTCACGATACACGTGTTCACGATTGCGCTCGGGTTTGCGGGCATGATTCTTTCGGGCATAGTCGCCCATCTGGTGCTGTTCCGCGGGCCTGCGGCGCGACCTACTGCCGAGAACCCCAAGGGCTCTCCGCTCGATTCACTCCTGTACGGCACGCTTGTTTTTGGCGCGGTCTTTACCGTAATCGGTACACTTCTGGGTGGCGTGTGGGCTGACTATGCGTGGGGTCGCTTCTGGGGGTTCGACCCGAAGGAATGCGGAGCGCTATTCGTTATCCTTTGGGCGATGCTTCTTTTGCATTTGCGCTCTGGCCGCCTGGTGGATGCGCACACTTTCGCCTTGCTGAACTGCTTCAACGTGGTGGTCACGTTCCTCTGCTGGTTCGGCGTGAACCTGCTTGGCGTGGGGCTGCACAGTTACGGGTTCCAGGGTGGTACAGCCATGTGGCTCGGCGTATTTGTTGTTGCCGATGTGCTGTTTATCGTGCTTATTGAGCGCTTTGTCAAGAGAAGTGCCGGGTAGCCTTCGCATTCCCATTTTATTTTATATATATTCATGAAAAAGGAGGCATGTAATATGCAGATTGTGACAACCGATTTTATTACGGGCAAGGAAATTCAGACCCTTCAGGTGGTCAAGGGCAGTGTCGTGTTCAGCAAGAACGTGGCTCGAGACATTTTTGCGGCCCTCAAGACGCTTATTGGCGGCGAGATTGCCGGTTATACTGAAATGTTGAACGATGCCCGCAATATTGCGACGCAGCGCATGGTGGACGAGGCTACTAAAATGGGCGCCGATGCTATCGTGAATATGCGCTTCATGACGTCTTCTGTTATGGCGGGTGCATCCGAGATAATCGCTTACGGTACGGCCGTAAAATTCAAGTAAAGAGCCCGGACTATTCTATTTGATATTGCCAATGTGCGCATCTTGCTTGCGCACATTTTTTATTTGCTTTTCTTCGCGCGGATGGCGAGCCTTACGCCGTCTGCGGCGCTCGTGACGATTCCACCGGAATAGCCTGCACCTTCACCGAGCACAAAGAGCCCCTGCGTGTTGATGCTTTCGAGCGTATCGTTATTGCGCGTGATGCGTACCGGCGAACTCGTGCGCGTCTCCGGTGCAACAATCAGACCCTGTTCAACAAAACCCGGAATCTTGCGGTCAAAATTCTGGAAACCTTCCGCAAGCGAACTGCAGATTTTTTTATCGAGCCAATCCCACATGTTGCAGGCGACAAGCCCGCAGGGGTAAGTTGTTTTGGGCAAATTCTTGTCGGCATGGTGGGCGAGGAACGCCTTGATGGTCTGTGCGGGTGCGGCGTATTCCTTGCCGCCGACTTCGAAGGCGTCTCGTTCCGTTTTGCGCTGGAAATCAAGGCCGCCGAAAGTCGTTTCGCTCGCCTCTACGGGTACGACAATCGCACCGTTCGCGGTGTGCCCGTTGCGGCGGCTGTAGCTCATGCCGTTGGTGGCGAGCGTTCCCGGTTCCGATGCACAGGGCACCAGAACGCCACCCGGGCACATGCAGAAACTGTAGGCGCTGCTTGTCTTGTTGAGAGTCGGGGTGGCGAGGAAATATTCGGCGGCACCCGTAAGGCGCGTGTCTACGCCCTTCCCGAGTTGCCGGAGGTTGATGAGTGCCTGCGGGTGTTCTACGCGCACACCCATCGCAAAGGCCTTGCTTTCGAGTGTGACCCCGCGGGCCGCTAGGAGTTCATAAATCCCGCGGGCGGAATGCCCCGTGGCAAGTACCAGGGCTTCGCATTTTTGCCAGCGGGCGGCGCTGTTTAATGCCGGCGCGCCGTCTAATGCATGCGGCGAACCCGCTGTGCCGTTTAATGCCTGCGACACGCTAGAAACGTCACGCAGCTTAATCGCGCAAATCCGGCCATCCTTGATTTCCACATCTTCGAGCGCAGTATTGAAGTGAATCTTCCCGCCGAGCCGAGCAATTTCTGCGCGGATCTGGCGCAACATCAGCACGAGCCTGTCTGTGCCGATATGCGGTTTAGCAAACGTTACGACGCTCTCGTCTACGCCGAATTCCACCATGTCGCGCAGGACGGTTTCCGAGAATATATTGCGGCTGCGGGTATTGAGCTTGCCGTCACTGAATGCGCCGGCCCCGCCTTCGCCGAACAGCACGTTGGAATGTTCGTTGAAGATTCGGTCGGCGAAGAACCTGCGGATGTCGCGGAAACGCTCTTCTACGGGTTTGCCCTGCTCGTACAAATCGACGGTAAATCCGCGACGCAGCAGGTGGAGGGCTGCCCACAGCCCTGCGGGGCCCGCTCCGATAATGTCCACGTGGCTCGCCATCGGTACGCTACTTGTAAGCGGATCACTTTCTAGCGACTCGCGTTCCCGTGTAGCCTCGATAAGCCCGCGGGCCGCATTGCCCGAAGCGCGAAGCGGGCGTTCCGTTTCAAAAATTACGTTGTAGCTCCAGTGCGGCGCGCCCTTGCGGCGGCTGTCCAGTGCAAACCGCTCTACATCCAGGTTGAAAATCTGTTCCGGGTTCAGGCGCAGTTCCCGCGCCAGCGCACTGCGTACTTCGCCCTTCTTTTCGAGGGCGACTGGCAATTCTCTGTAGCGGTACGTGAACATCAGTGTAAAAATAAAAAACTGGTAAGTGATTTCGAAATTAGCAGTACCCCGTGAACGGAAAAGGCCCGTATTAACGGGCCTTTGGAGTGAGAGTGAGCGCCAACCGGAGCAATTTAAAACCTGGGCTAGGCGCGAACGGTCTCGTCAGAATACATAGTGTGCGTTTACGCCCATATAAAGGTCGCTGTATTCGCTGCTCTTGTTGTCGGGGCGGGCATAGGCCGCAACTCCCACGAACCATTCCGTGTAGAACTTCTTGGTGTGGTTTATGCGCACATTCAAGTTGCTGATGATGTCCATCTCTGTTTCCGAGATGTCTATGCCATCTTCTTTCCAGCCTGTATCCATGAGGCGGAATGAGGAATTTAGCCCAAGTATCAGGAACCGGCTCATGAACGGAATTTCGATTTCGTCTTCGATGGTGAATTCGAACTCTTTCATGTCGTCACGGTTGTAGGTCTTGTAGCGCGTCGTGATACCGAAACGGTTCTGCAGAATCGGAAGTGTCGTCATCACGGAGATGGGGTAGGTCTGCTCGAAGTAGTCGGAAGCGCCAAAGTAGTAACCGAGCTTGCCCCATGTAGTATTCGAGAAGTTTATGCCGTCAACGAGGCTATCCCTGAGGAATTCGGAGCCGTCGGTGCGGTAGGTCCATATGCCGTTCACTTTGAAAATAGAATTGAATGCGCGGTAGGTGATACCGAAGTTCCAGGTGTGCTT
Source organism: Fibrobacter sp. (assembly GCA_045131085.1). Classification (GTDB taxonomy): domain Bacteria; phylum Fibrobacterota; class Fibrobacteria; order Fibrobacterales; family Fibrobacteraceae; genus Fibrobacter. The sequence continues at coordinate 27,894 of JBGUQN010000113.1, read as the reverse complement.
GAAGAGTTTTTCCTGGAAGCGGGAGGCAAGGAACGGCTCCAATGTAATCGCCATGAAATCGCTCCATTTCTTGGCGTCGACATAGCTAGTGTCTTTGCCGTTTGTGATCATGGTGGAATCGCTTCCTTGGTGGGCGCTGAACCAGTTGTCTTTGTAGACGCCGTCTTCTTGGGCGCAGTCGCCTTGTAACACGAACGGACGGTGTTGCGTCTTGTATTCGAAGTTGTAGGTGAAGTTTACGTCCATATCCTTGTTCACCTTGAATGCGTTATCCAAACCTACGTTCTGGATATACTTGGTACGGTCTGTATCGAATTCGTGCTTGTCGTACCAGCTACTCTCATCGTTGCCGAACAGGCCCCATTTCGTGCCTTCGCTCAAGCCGAAGAAGTTTGTCTTGTCGCCTTTGGCAGCGTTTTCGACGTTAATCTGGTAATTGAAAGCCAAATCCCAGAATCCAAGAATATCCTGCTCCAGTCGTGCGCCGAATTCACGCGTGTCCGAAAGCTGATTCGGGGAACCTGCGCTATAGAAGTCTTCCCCAACATACTTGATGTGGCCATTGATTCTTGTCTTGTAGATGTTCCAATTTAAGGAAGCGCCGATGGCGAAATTCTGGCTACCCCAGTTGAGTCCCATAACTCGTCCATTGTCGCGGTCGCCTTCGGTATCCTTCTGCATGTTTTTCGCTTCGTTCACGAGGGTCTTCAGCGAGTCGCGCATTCGGTTTCTGGTGAGGGTCGTTGTTTCGCCGAATATGGAGTAGAGTTCTGCATCGGAGAGCGAATTGATTCTCGACTGATTCTGCATCAGCTGGCGGAGCAGTGAGAACGAAGAGACGTTGAGTCCGGCATCGCTAAACACCTTGTTGATGGCGCGCTGGCGAACGACATCGGCGGTGTCTGCGCGGCCTACGGCAATCTGCCCGTTGAGTTCGACGTCGCCCGGGAAGAACAGCCAGTTTCCGTCGGCATAGAGTGTAAAGGATTCCTGGATGGGGTCGCTCGTTGTCCATGAATTGCTGGCGCCGTCACGTAGCAGAGGGTCTTCGAGTTCGTCGTTTGCGTAAATCAAGCCGACTTTTGCATCGAAGCGGCGCAGCGGTGTCCACTTCAAGAATCCGCCATAGGCGAGGCGCTGAGCCTGGAGTTCTCCGTCATCGATGTATTCGTTGTAAATGTAGGGGTGGCGGTTGCCTTCTATGAGGCTGCGTTTTGCTTCACCGAAGAATCCGTTCAACTGGAATAAGGGCTGGTTGGCCTTGTTCTTCATGAGCGAAACGGTGTAGTCTGCACCGAATACCGGGAGCCCGCTCATGTACGTTTCGCCTCCCATTAGCAGGAAGTCACCCAGGACGACCTTGTTGTGGGCGTCGGAGTAGCTCAAGGTAACCGGGTTGGGGGAGAAGTGGTTCCAGGAATCTGCGCTCAGGTCGGCGTTGAATTCAATGGTTTCTCCATCGACAGATTGCATGAGCATGTAAGCGCTGGCCCTGCCGACAAGTCCGGGAACCTGGAATTTATTCTTGTATTCTTCGCCCGGAGCGATGGTGTCCTTGCCGACGATGTCGTTTTTTTCGCCATCGTTCTTGCTCATGGTCACGATATGGTATGTTGCACCTATCATCGTGTTGCCGATGATGTTCCAGCGGGCCTGAGTGGAATCGCCGCTTCTGAGTGCTTTTGCGCGGTCATCGGCGATGGAGGCTACGTTGTCGGTTGCCTTGAGCGGTCGCTGCTCGATACCTGGAATTTCAGGTGCGGGCGGCAGTACCGATGCCATGGCATCGGCTTCGTTGTCCAAGTCGACGGAGTTCTCCTTGGTGGACTGGATAATCGAAGGGTCAAGCACTTCGGCCGAAGAAACTCCTAAGTTGTTCTTGGTGATTTCCGTATTGATCATGGAGACGAGGCTGTTGCTCATGATGAGGAAGCCCGTTTCATTTTCGCTGATGTGTGATAGCGATATGTCCGATTCTGCAAGTTCGGAATTCAGGATGGCGACCTTGTTCTTTTGGAACTTGCTGCGCTCTATCTTGCCGAAACTGTAGTTTGAAATGTCTAGGGCCACCTGGTTTTCGCGGAATTCGCAGTCGCTGACGGCGATGTCCGCGTTGCGTGCATATACGCCGCGGGCGGAGGAATTCTCAATGATGGCGGCATGCAGGTCCATGGAACCGTTTTCGACGGCGATGCCTGCGGTAGCGTCGCTGATGATGACGTTCCTGATTTCTGCGCGGTTGTCACCGGTAATGGTAACGCCCTTCCAGTCACCAGCTTTCGGGCTGCTGTTGGCAGAACGCATCGTTACGGGCGAATGCCTGGAGCCTGCGATAACGAGTTGGCCGTTGTCCACCTGGAGGCCGGTTCCCGGCTTGAACTGTATGGTGACGCCGGGTTCGATGACAAGTGCCATGTTCGGGCTTACGACGATGTCGCCGGTGACAAGATAAGGTGACTTGTCTGCTTTCAAGAATCCATGGACATCGCCAGCAAGTTCAGTCCCTTCGAGGAGGCTGGGCTGGGGAGTTTCTGTTTCGGCGGCAAGGCTGCTGGCAGAAGAATCGTCGGCTTTCGCCACGTCAGCATCAGCCTGTGCAGGGCTTTCGGGAGCGGGCGCTTCGGCAGCAACTTCCGGGGCAATTTCCGGTTCTGTTGCCGGAGTTGCTTCCTCGACCGTCGGTGCTGCTGGCTCAGCTTCTGGAGCCTGGGTTGCAGGCACCTGCGCAAGTGCAATTGCAGAGCCAAGGGCAATGCTTGAAAGGATGGCCTTGTAGGGGCTCTTCATTAGTCGACCTCGTATATCTTTTCGAATATGATTTTCCGGCCATTCTTCATTTCAACGTAAATCTTTATCTTCGTTGTGGTGCTGCGGGGGAGTGTCACCGGGATATTGTAATCCAGTTCCGTAATCTGGTCGTTACGGATATCTAAAAGTGTATTTGTTTCGCTCTGGACAACCTTGATCTTGCTGATGTGGGTGGCGTTATGTTGCGGAACATCCGAAATCCTAAAACGCATGATTCTGTGGATGTCGGTGAAACTCCTTTTCGAGTTCGGGGGTGGTGGAGGCAGGCTAATGGATTCGGGATTAGGGCCTGAGACAACAATTTTTGGCTGGCTTAGGGGGTAGCATCCCAAGGTCTTCTTGAGGGTGCTCTTGTTACCGGCCTGGTCTTCGACCGTGAACGTGTATTTGTGGACGCCCTTGGCTATGTCTGTCGTGTAGATGGTGTTTCTGGTGAACGTGCTTTCTTTCGTGTTCCCGCCATCGATAGTTGTAGTAAGGATAACGAGGTCTTCGCTAGCTCCGAGAATGGAGAACGAGGCTTTGCATTTGACGGAATCCGTACTGATAAAGTTGATTGTCGGGCGGAGCATGTTCACCTGCTTGCAAGACTTTTGGACATCCAGTTCGAGCTTCTGGGTGAATGTTCCTGCCTTGCCCTGGTATTCTACGATGACTTCGGTCTCGTTCCAGTTGCGGAGAATGTCGTTGATGGTAATCGTATGCGAAAATTCGCCATTTGCACTCAGGGGCACGAGGTTCCTGGATGTGTAGTTCTTCATCTTGACGAAGAGGGTCGCATCGGGGTCGGTCTGGTCGAAGGTCCCTTCAACGGTAACGGATCCGGAGTCGCAGATTATCGCTGGCGAGGGCGTGGTAATTACGACGGGGCCTACTTCGGTGGAATCGTCTTCGGTAAATTCGTCTGTAGTGGCTTCGCCGGTATTCTTGTAATATGTGGTCAGCAATCCACAATCTGCAGAAATTTCCTTTTTGCAGAGGGGTTTGCTGTTCTTTTTCTGCTTTGCGCACGGAGTGTCAATTTCGATGCTGCAGGTTGCGTTGAATTTTTTTGTGCCTTCGGCATTGGGCGTCCAGAACGTGGTTAATTCGAAGCTAGAGGGGTCGGTTATCTCCTTGCCTGCAAGGGTGAGCTTCACGCCGGCGTTGCAGGCGCCCTTCAGGGTAACGGAGTTTGTCGTAATCGTGTCTTCAAGGGCGTCGAACTGGCACTTAAGCTGGTTCTTTGCCTTTTCTACATCTGCCTGGAAGGCTGCGTCTGCTGCCTTGGCTTCGGATATAATTTGCTCATCGGATTTTTTCGTATTGTCCAGCAAGTTCTCGACGAGTTTCAGGTAGTGGCTGCTGCCCGAGGACTTGGCCGCAATTACGTGGCAAGTAGTCGACCCCTTTCTGACGAATGCAATGTGGCCGCTTGTCACGTCGCATTCGTTTCCTTCAGGATGCTTGAATGTTCCGCGGCCTTCGCCAATAGAAAGGAAGTCTGCCGACCCTGCGGGAGTCCTGCCAAAGAACCCGTGTGTACCGCGGATGGCAACCACGGCGGTAGCCGTCTTGAACTTGAAAGATGCGCCGGCGAGTTGCTTTTGTGCTTCGAACTTGACCTTGCCAGTTTTCACGTCGGTAAAGGCGACCTGGGTCTCGTTTTCTTTTTTAAGCGTTGCGAATTCTACAAGGGAATTTTCCTGGACGCTGATGGAACTGCCGTCGGGGAGGAGGAGGGCGACAATGGATTCGATGCCGGTACGAATCTGGTCTTTTTCTTTGACCCTGATACCGTAGTTGATTTCATTCCATTCGCCGATTTTTGCCGATTTTTGAAGTTTTGCGTCGCCAAGTTTGTCTACGACCTTGCCCGAGGTGCTTTTTGCAGCCATGGCGCAGGACCCGACCGCCATGAGCAGTGCTATCGAAGCCTTGATTTTCCCTGAAAATGACATAATTCCTCGCTTGCGAGTTGTAAACATGCTACAAATATATTTTATTGTGGAAAAAATACGTGCAATAATTGTATCTTTGGTATAAGTTTTTTGTGCTATTCAAAAGAGGACACAAATGAGCATTGAAGTAGAAGAACCCACCGTGGAAATGAGCGACGTCGAAACCGGCGAGCAGATTATCAAGGAACTCGACAAGGTCACCCTTACCAAGGGTGCCTGGCAGACCATGATGTTCCTTTGCCAGGAAAAGAACGCCAAGACAGGTGAATTCGGGGAACCGAAAGTTTATCTGCGCCGTTACCAGAAGGCCGGTGGTGCGTTCAAGGCACGCAGCAAGTTCAATATCAGTGGCAAGGCTCAGGCCGAAGCCATGATTGAAACCCTCAAGAAGTGGTATAACATTTAATGGCAGACCCTGCTAGTAGTAAAAAGAAGAAATACAAGATTGATTTCCTGTGCGAAGGGGATATCGAGGTGTTCCCTTGGAAGGACAAGTTCGAAACTATGGCCCGCAAGCTCCTCCGCGAAGAAGGAAAAGAAAAGAACGTCAACATAGTCCTCTGCACCGATGCCTTCGTGCGCGAGATGAACCGCGATTACCGCGGTCTCGACAAGGTGACTGACGTGCTTTCGTATGAATGGCACGAAGAGGATTTTTTGGGCGAAATCTATATCGCCCGCGACCAGGTGAAACGCCAGGCTCCGGAGTACGGCAACACGTTCTATGCCGAACTCAAGCGCGTGATTGTTCACGGGCTCTTGCACCTCTCTGGTTACGACCACATCAAGGCTGCAGACCGCAAGGTCATGCGCAAGCGCGAATGCGAATTCCTCGGGCTTGACCTCTACAAGGAGAAGGCCTGATGGAAAATCATAACGTCGTTTTGACGGTTTTCTTGTGCGTATTCGTTCTTGTGTCGGCTACGTTCTCTGCTACCAAGTGTGCGTTCAGCCTTATATTCGCAAAGCGCGACCCTAAGGAACGCAATGAGCGCGAAGAGAAGATTGCGGCTCTTGTAAAGTGGAACGGCTTTAACGAGTGTGTTTCCATTGGGCGCATCTTTGGCAACGTGAGTGCCGGCGTGCTCGGATTTTTCCTTTATGCGAAGTACTTCTCGTTACCTGTTCTCCATGACAACTTCTACTTGGTTCTTGCGCTCTACCTGATTGTGGCATGTGCTGTGCTGTATGTGCTTACGGTGTTTATCCCGTACCTGGTGGCAAGTCTCAAGCCCGACACGTTGTCTGTTGTTCTCGTGCCGCTTTTCCGCATCATCCGCCTGCCTTTTGTGCCGGTGGCGAAGTTCTGCCATGTCGTGTTCGTGAAGTTGCTGGAACTCTTCGGCTACGATTCCAAGCTGAGCTTCTTGCCCGAAGAAATGCGTGATGCCGTGCAGGCCGACCTTTCTGACATGCAGGACGGTGAAGACGAAGGCCTCGAAAAAGAAGAACAGCAGATGATCCTCAACATCTTCGACTTCGTGGAAACTCCGGTGCGCGAAATCATGACCCCGCGTGTGGACATGTGCGCCATCGACGTGGATACTCCGCTTGCCGACTTGGTGAAGGTCTTGAACAGCGAACGCCATTCGCGCCTGCCTGTTTACAAGGACACGATGGACAATATCGTGGGTATCCTTTCGAACCGCGACTTTTTGGAATGGTACACCGAACATGGTTCTGAACCGTTCGACATCATGAAGATTGTGATGCCGCCGGTTTTCGTGCCTTACCACAAGAAGATTGACGACCTCTTGACCGAACTGCGCAAGACGGGTAACCAGCTTGCCATTGTCATTGATGAGTATGGCGGTACTGCCGGTCTCGTGACTCTTGAAGACATCCTGGAAGAAATCGTGGGTGAAATCCGCGACGAAGACGATGTTGACGAAGAAGAGGACGTGCAGAAGCTGAAGGACGGCCGATACATTCTTGACCCGCTCATGACGCTTTCCGACCTGGAAGACGAACTCGAGGTGGAACTCACTCCGCCCGAAGGCTCCCATGTGGAAACGCTTTCCGGCCTTATCCAGGCAACCCTCGGGATTATTCCGTCCCCTGGTGCAGAGGTCGAGATAAAGGGCTACAAGTTCCGCGTCCTCAAGATGGACGGAACCCGCATGGAAAAGGTGATGATGATTCTCCCGCCGGGCAAGGATGGCCCCAAGACGGGTGGCTTCAAGATTCTTCCTAAACGCTAGTTTCTGGCTTATTGTACATCGCTTCTATCTGGTCCGCATAGCGGGCCTCGGCGACTTTTCGCCGGATTTTCAGCGTGGGCGTAAGCAACCCCGATTCTACGGTGAGTTCTTCACCCACGAGCGTCCACTTGCGGATTTGTTCCCAGTGGTTAAGCTTTTTGTTTACGCGCTTGATATGCCTGCTGATGGCTTCCCGTATCCGAAGCGACTGTAACGCCTTTTCGATGTCGAAATCTTCTTTCGAAAGTTTGAGCAGGCGGCGGGCGCCTTCGGGGTTAAGCCAAATGACTGCCGATGCGAACTTGCGGTCGTTAGCGATGACAAGCGCCTGTTCTACGGCGGGGTGGCGGCAAAGTTCAAGTTCGATGGGGTTTGGGCTCACGTACTTGCCGGTGCTCGTCTTGAGGAGTTCCTTGATGCGCCCGTTAAAGGTCAAGAATCCGTCTTCATCGATAAACCCCTGGTCGCCGGTCTTATAGTAATCATCCTTGGTAAATATCTGCGCGTTCAGTTCGGGCTTGTTGCGGTAGCCCTTGAAGACGCTTTCGCCCTTCACCTGGATTTCGTTTTGCTCGCCTATGCGGACACTGAGGTACGGAAGCGGTTTTCCGATAGAACCCGGCTTGGAACTGAACGGGGTGTTCACCGAAATCACGGGGCTGCATTCCGTCATGCCGTAGCCTTCGTACACGGGGAGCCCGATGTTGAGCAAGAATCGCAGTATGGACTTGTTCAAGGCGCTTCCGCCGCTAATAAGGAGCTTGAAGTTCCCGCCGAGAGCCTCGCGCATTTTCTTGTAGACGAGTTTGTCGTACAGCCTTTGCATGGGGGTCTTGCGCTTTTCGGGGTCGCTCAGTTTCGCAAGCTTTATGGCGCTCTTGATGAATAGGCTCTTCGGGCCCTTTGCATGGTCGCCGATGATGGTCATGCTTTCGTATAGGCGCTCGAGTATCCGGGGCACGACTACCATGATGGCCGGGTGCACTTCCTTGAGAATTTGCGCCGTGTTTTTTGGGTCGTCGGCGAAGTAAATCTTTATGCCGTTCAAGGTATAGAAATATACGACCATGCGCTCGAGCACATGCGCTACAGGCAAGATGGTGAGGGCGGAATCATCCTTGCGGTTCATGCGGTAGAATTCGAGCAGGCTCTGGATTTGCACGAGCATGTTCCGGTGCGAAAGTTCTGCCCCCTTCGGTGTACCTGTAGATCCGCTAGTGTAGATGATGCTGAAAATGTCATCGGGGTTGATGCTTTGTATCTGGTCATCTACCCAGCTGAAATACTTCGGGTCTTCGCTCTTTTTCTGGCCTTCTGCCACGAAATCGTTCCAGTAGATTCCGTTTTCGGGCAGGTGCGATGTGCCGTCGATGCACACGACACGCTTGAACTTGGAAAGCACTGCCTGTAGCGGCAGGTCCAGGTCCGTTACCGCGTTTACGATGAGCACCTGCACTTGCGCTTCGTTGCATTGGAACAAAAAGTTCTCTGGCGCAATATTGGGGAACAGCGGAATGGTTTGCCTGTGGTTTACCTGGGTTGCGATGTCGGCGATTAACCATTCGGGAGAACTCGGTGCGATTATGCCCACGTTCTCTTGCGGGTCCAGGCCGGAATTGTCGAGGGCAATCGCTGCGTAAATTGCGGTATCCCTCAAAAAATCCTTGGAGTAGTGTAGCCATTCTCCGTTTACGCGTTTATACCAACCTCCAAAATCGTTTCGCGAACAGTTCGCGAAGAACATGGACGGGAGTGAAGTAAACTGTAACGGTTCCATGCCTACAAAATACGTATTCTTACTCAAAAAAGAAAATTTTTTTTGCTTTTTTTATTTATTTTACCCACAAAGGTTCGATATGATCAAGAAACTGTCCGATTACGAGGCGTTCCTAGAAACGCTTATTGAGGCTGGGCGTCCGCTTTCTGCCGAGCAACTGCTTTCGGTGCGGACTCATATAGGATTTTTCCAGCATGAAAGGCTTGCGCACGAAATTGTGCTTGTTCTTTTTGCCTTGCTGACTGTCGGCACCTTCCTATTCTTCGTGGCACGCCCCGAATTGTTGGTGTTGGTGCTTGCCGCCCTTTTCTTTATACTCCTGGTCCCTTATATCAAGCATTATTTCGGGCTCGAAAACGGCGTGCAGCGCCTGTACGACCTGTACGCGAAACTTGAGCAACTGTAAAAAAAGACGAGCTCCGGAGAGGAGCGCGTCTTGTATAAAAAGGATACTTTTAGAGGGGCTTATTCGGAATAGATATCACACTCCGAATCGGAGCAGATGATGTACTTTCCGGTTTCTTCGCACTTGTAGACGATTCCCTTCGAGGTGTTCATTACCTGCGTGTAGAGCGTGCAGTAACTATCGATGAAGGAACCTATGCGAGGAGAGGTAATCGTGCTGTTGTCCCCTGCAGAGCAGGCGGAGAGAGCGGCGACCATCATGGAGGAGAAAAGAATTGCGATGATTTTTTTCATGATATGGCCTCCTGATTAGAAGAAGATGAATCCGCCGAAGTTGGCGAGGATGTTGTTGTTGCCGTCGGCGAATCCGCGGAACGGATTGTCATAGAAGGTGTTCTCGATGGAGGCTTCCAGTGCAAAGTTGTTGTACTGGAAACGTGCGCCGAGGTTCACGGTCGTAGCGCCGGTAAGGGAACGAATCAAGGTCGTGTTGTTCTTCACGATGCTGATTTCGTCGTTGTAGTCGGTAATGAATTCTTCCGATTCCATGGTGAACACTGCCCAGGTGTAGTCGGCGCCGCCGAATACCTTCCAGCAGTTGCCGAGGTTGATTTCGGCAAAGATGTTCGGCCTGGTGTAGATGCCCATGGCGAAGTAGTCATCCTTGTTCCTGTTGCTTATGTCGTCAAATTCGTCGTAGAACTTGAACGGAGCGCGGGTGTTGAGGCCGAGCAAGACGCGGGCGCCGTTGCCCTGGAGGATTGTTGTACCGATGTTGAATTCAGGCTGGATATAGACGTGGGCGTCCTTGCCGGAAGTTTCGGCCTTGGATGTCGTAGAGCCGGACTTGGATTCCCTTTCGTATGCATTTTCATGGCGCGTGAAGGTGAGGCCTGCGCTCCAGAAGATGTTCTTGGCGGAGGGGTCGTTACTCACGGCGACTGTTCCACCGAGGTCCCAGAAGTCGTATTCAGCGTTGGATTCGCTCTTGTGATCGGCGTCCTTGGATTCTTCGCTCATAGAGGATTCGTTCTGGTAGGTGAGCCAGAATGCGCTGACATTCAAGTCGAGCGCGCCCAGAGTGAAGGCTGCCCTTGCGCGGACGATGTCGCCGGCCAAGACGGTGTATTCGTCTTCGGTTGTCTGTTCGTAGGGGTTACGGGTCTTGGTGAAGGTGAGTTCCTTGCCAAGGGCGTAGCTGATAGATGCACCGAATCCCTTGTTTGCAATACCGAAGGTGGCGAGACCGAGGTTGTTCTGGAGGTCGAAGGAGATGAACTTCGTGCTCTGCTCACCGAAGGCGACTGCGCTGAACCTGCTGGTGGGTTCCATGTAGACGAACTTGGAACCGGCCATCTTGTAGGGCTTGTTCAGGTTGTCGGCGACAGTTGCGTCTGCGGCCTGGTTGCCGACGTTGTTGTAGGCGATTCCGTGGAGGACGGCAGGCATTGCAGCAGGTGTAGAATCGGCCTTAGCGGGTGCTGCCTGGGGTGCAGGAGCAGGCGCAGGTGCAGGGGCGGCCGGCTGCGGTGCAGGGGCCGGTGCAGGTGCTGCCGCAGGGGCGTTGGCGATGGGCACGAGTTCCACATTGTCGCTGTTTTCCTGGGCCATGGCGACGGTCAGTGCTGTCGCTGCAGTCAAGGTTATCAGTTTTATCTTCATTCTGTATCCTTTTGTTGTTATTCTTTTAAACTTTTGGTTGTTGCCTTAAAAAACTTTTTGGATTAATCTCCGCTGGCAGAAGATTCAGGTTCCGAAGAACTGCTAGATTCTTCTTCCTCTTCGCTAGAGGAGGATTCGGGCTCCGAAGAACTGCTGGAATCATCTTCCTCTTCGCTGGAGGAGGACTCGGGTTCCGAAGAACTGCTAGAATCTTCTTCCTCTTCGCTGGAGGAGGATTCGGGTTCAGAAGAGCTGCTGGAATCTTCTTCCTCTTCGCTAGAGGAGGATTCGGGTTCCGAAGAACTGCTAGAATCTTCTTCCTCTTCGCTGGAGGAGGATTCGATTTCCGAAGAACTGCTGGAGTCTTCTTCCTCTTCGCTGGAAGAGGACTCGGGTTCCGAAGAACTGCTGGAATCTTCTTCCTCTTCTTCGCTAGACGAACTGACAGAACTCGAAGAAGCCGTGCTGCTCGAGGACTTCTTTGAGCTGCTGGAATGATAGGCAATGGTCTTGTCGTGCGGCGTCTTGCTGTTGAACGGGCCGGTAATGGTAGAATCGGTGGAACACGCTACGATAAGGGCGAGAACCAAGAATAAAGAAAGGGTAACAATCTTTTTCATAGTCTTTCCTCGGTTAGAATGTTATGATTCCGGATAAGTCGTAGATCATATCCTGCCCGTCAAAGCCCCTGAAGGGGTTGTTGTACATGCCGGCTTCGATTCCTGCTTCAACAGAAATACGCTTGTAACTGAAACGGGCGCCCGTGCTCATGTAAGGGGTTCCAGTCTTGGACGAGAACGACATTAACGTGTTCCTGGTTTCGTCCCTGGTTTTCCAAAATTCGGTGTACTTTTCGCGGTAGGCGATGTTGCTCCACGAGTAGTAGGTTGCGCCCCAGAACATCCAGTTGTCGTTAAGCGCGTATTCGGCCAAGATATGCGGGGTGAGGGTGAGATAACCACGTACGTAAGCGTCCTTGCGTTCGTTTTGCTTGTCCGTAAGGATGTCGTAGATGTATGCGCTCACGGAGGCGTTGTTGCCGATGTGGAGGCGGGCATTCTTAGACCTCAGAACGATAACGCCGAAGTTGTAGAATGCTCCTGCATAAAAGTAGTTCTGGGTTCCCTTGGTCGAGAACTTGTAGTTCTCATCCGGGTCTTCGGTATTCTTGAAGGAGGAATCCTTGGACCATATTCTGCGGGTGGCAGATGCGCCCAGAATCCAGGAAAAATTCTTGGCGGAAGGCTTGTTCGAGATGGCGGCGTAGCCGTATATGGTGTGGTCGTGACCGCTGTACTCTTTCTTGGACTTGCCTTCGCTGTCGGCGTATTCTTCCGTGAACAGGGAATCCGTGGCGGTCTGGCTGTATTGCAGGATTCCCAAGAAGTCGATGGAATTGAAGGGGAGGGCTAAACGGAACGTGAAGTTGTTTGCGTTGGAACCGACGATTTCGGTGATTTCGTCTTTGTAGTAGGGGGTCCTTTGCTTGAAAAAGTTCAGTTTTTCGCCAACGCTGAATTCAAAGCTGAAGCCGAAGGATTTGGTGGCGATACCGAGTATCGCCAGTGAATTCATGTAGGCTAAGAAGGATGTGTGTTCGCCGGATGTGTAGCTGGCAACGCCGTAGGTGTCCGTGGGGCCGAAGGCAACATAGTTGCTCCCGTACATGAGGTAGGGTGTGTTAATGTTGCGGTGCACGGAGGGCGCTTCGCCAGGTGTCCTTGTGGCGTTGTAGTAGGCACGCCCGTGAATGACATTGAAATTGGCAGTGTCGGGCGCGTTTTCTGCAAACGTTGTTGCAAAAAATAAGGACAAAATTGTCAATAGTAATTTTGGCTTCATCATTGTTCCGAATAAATTTGATTAAATCATAAAAAATTTTTGGGGGAATAGTGCGCCTTTTCTATGAATTTGTGTTGTTTTTTGTTGCGTTTCAGCTGGAGGGGTGCTGCAATTCAGTCTTTTATTTAACGCATTTGTTGCGTTAAATATTTTGTAGCGACGTGAATTTGAGAACATTTATTGTTAAATAATTTAAAAATTTACATAATATTGTTGAATTGCTATTCTAAAAATGTTATATTATGAGAAAATATTTGAGAACGTTTGGAAGGGATGTCCCCCAGGATGCTCTCGATAAGGGATGGATGTATGAAATGTTTGGTTATGGCACTTTCGTGCTTGGGAGTGGTGGCTGCGGCAAATGCGCAGGTTGTGGTGAGCGATGCCGGTGGCTGGCTCGAATCTGCCTACGTTCAGTGGGCCTCGGACGGCTCCGACAGCTACAACGTGTATTACTCGGGCAACGGCAAGTCCGACGTGAAGGTCGATGCGGAACTTGTCCGCAAGTACGGCTCCACCTGGCGCGTGGATGTTCCGGGGCTCAAGGCGGGCGACTACACGCTCAAGATTGTGGGTGTGAAGGGCGGCAAGGAGGGCGCTGCCGCTACGACGAAGACGCTCTCGGTGAAGGCGCACGACCGCAGCGGTTTTGCTTTTGCCAATGGGCGCGTTCCCGGTGCGTACAAGGCCGACGGCACGCTCAAGGATGGAGCCGTGGTACTCTACATTACCGAAAGCACCAAGAATACCGTGACGATGGATGTGGCTACAAGCTCCAAGGGGACAAAGACGACTTGCAAGAGTTTCCAGGGCATATTGAACTGCTACAAGAAGGGCTACGAGACGACTCCGCTCGACCTGCGCTTTGTCGGCAACGTGACGGATTCGGATTCGCTTGTGCAGGGCGACATGGTGATTGACCTCGGCAAGTCCGAAAACTCCTACGTAACGGTGGAGGGTGTCGGTCCCGACGCGACCGTGAACGGCTGGGGAATTCGCGTCAAGAACGCGCAGAACGTGGAAATCCGTAATCTCGGAATCATGAACGTGAACAGCGATGAAGGCGACAACGTTGGCCTGCAGCAGAACAACCAGTACGTGTGGGTGCACAACTGCGACTTCTTCTACGGCGATGCGGGCAGCGACAAGGACCAGGTGAAGGGCGATGGCGCCCTGGATTGCAAACTTTCCACGTACATTACGTTCAGCTATAACCATTTCTGGGACAACGGCAAGTCGAACCTGCTCGGGCTTAAGGAAGGTACGAACGATGGCTACTACATCACGTATCACCACAACTGGTACGACCATTCCGACAGCCGCCACCCGCGCGTGCGCTACTACAGCGCCCACGTGTACAACAACTACTACGACGGTAACGCCAAATACGGTGCGGGCTCTACGCTGGGTTCCTCGGTGTTCATGGAAAACAACTACTTCCGTAACTGCAAGTATCCGATGCTCACCTCGATGCAGGGGACTGACGTGTATGCGAGCGGCACCAAGCGCGACCCGACGAACAACGGCACGTTCAGCAAGGAAGCGGGCGGTACCATCAAGGCTTACGGCAACCATTTTGAAGGCTCCTACACGTTCATCCCGTATGGCGCGACCTCGTACAAGGTAAAGGGCGTGGAAACGACGGCGGCAAGCCAGGGAATCAATACCTCCGAAGACTTCGATGCTTACGTCGTGGATAGCCGTGGCGCGAAGGTGCCCTCTACGGTCAAGTCTTATGACGGGGCGAACACCTACAACAATTTCGATACCGACAATTCCGTGATGTACAGCTACAAGGCGGACGATGCCGCAACGGCTAGGGACAACGTTGTCCGGTATGCGGGGCGTGTGCAGGGCGGCGATTTCAAGTGGACTTTCAATAATTCTGCGGAAGATGCCTCTTCCGACGTGAACCAGTCGCTCAAGGATGCGCTCGTGGCGTACAAGGGCTGGTCTGGAGCCGTCATCCCTGCCGGTGGGGATGATCCTTCCTCCAGCAGTTCTGCGAAGTCTAGTTCTTCGTCCGTTCCGGTATCTTCCAGTTCTGCTAAGTCCAGCTTGTCTGAAAAATCTAGTTCCTCGAGCGAAAAATCCTCTTTGTCCGAAGTGGCCGACAGTTCGTCGAGTGCGGAGTCCTCGAGCGGTACGGAAGCGCTGGTGACTTCTGCGTCCCTGCGGGGCGAACCTATGCGCTACATTGCGGGGGAATCTCGCCTTGAAATTTATTCCCCGGTCGCATTCCGCGTGAGTGTGGCCCGCGTGGATGGCCGGAAGGTTCTCTCGAGTACGGCCCGCGTGGTCGACCTTTCGAGATTGCCTACGGGCGTCTATCTTGTCCGTTTGATAAATGAATACGGGATGAAAACCCTGTGCATAAATAAACAATAACCTCCCCCCTAAATATGCACGGGTGTGGACCCGGGTGTTGGCACGCGACGTGAAAGACCTTCTATTCATTGTCGCGTGCCATTTTTTTTTGCGTTATTTTTGCTAAATTGCTTTGCATGAATATTCGACTTTCTGCTGCTTTACTGGTTCTTTCCATTGGAACGGCTCTTGCGGGCGACCCGCGCTTTGACCAAGGGGCCATTTTCGAGGCCAAGGGCGATTACGAAATGGCTCTCGGTGAATACAGGGCCGTGCTTGCGGAACAGCCAAAGAATTCCGAGGCTTATTTCCGTGCGGCAGAAGTTTACGTGAAGACAAAAGATTACAGTAGGGCTCTTGCTAATTACCGACTTGCCTACAAGTTCGAACCGACGATGAGCGCCGCGTACGAAGGCGCTGCGAAGGTCTACGAAGCCTTGGGCCAGAAGGCAAAGGCTTCTGAGGAACGCCTCAAGGACCCGAAGAACAGGCCTCCCGAGCCGGTAGAGGCTGCTCCTGTGGAGGCCGCGGCCCCCGCTGCCGAACCGGCACCTGCCGCTCCTGTTGCAGAAGCCCCGAAGGCGGAGCCCAAGCAGGAGGTTGCAAAGGCAGAACCTGCGAAACCTGTGGAACAGCCCAAGCAAGAAGTCGTAAAGGCTGAACCCGTGAAGCCCGCTGCCGAACCGGCTCCGAAGCAGGAACCGACCAAGGCGGAAACGGCGGTGCCGAACGATCCGTTTGAGAAGGGCAAGGCTTACCTTGCCGAAGGCAAGTACAAGGAAGCCGCAACGATGTGGCGCGAAGTACTTGCAAAGCAGCCCGGACATGCCGGTGCATATTTCTATGCCGGCGTGACTCGCTACGAGATGGGTGAATACGACAAGGCCGAGTTCAACCTGAAGAAGGGCCTTTCTTACAAGGAAGCCGGCAACGACGCCAACTACTACCTTGCTCTTGTTTACCAGAAGACGAATCGTGCAGATCAGGAGAAGAAGGCTCTTGCGGCTTACCTCAAGAAGGCTGCTCCCGATGCGAAGTTCCGTACTCCGGCCGAGAACCGCCTTGCCGAAATGAAGGCTGCGGTGGAAGCGGCAAAGGCTGCCGAAGCGGAGGCTGTAGCCGAAGCGAAGCCGGCTGAAGTTCCTGTGCAGGCGGCAAAGCCCGTGTCTGCTCCAGAGAAAAAATCTGCTGCCGCCCCGGCCTCTGAACCTGGAGAATACAGCATTGCAAATGCAAACAGCCTGTTCAAGAGCGGCAATTACGGAGAAGCCTTGCGGATTTACAAGGCGCTCCTCGATAAGGACATCAGTACTGATGATCGCTATTTTGCGATGCTTCAGATGGGGAACATTTACCGCGAACTCAGGGATTTCCACAGCGCGGTGACGCGTTACCGCACCGTGGTACAGCAGTATCCGGAATCCGACTGGGCGACCGAGGCCGAACGTGCGCTTGAAGATGCCGTGTGGCTCGAAAGGCATGCCTCGGAACTCCCGCGTCGTGCCAGATAATTTTTGTTCAAAAAATATTGCGAAAAATTGTAGCGAAAAGGGCCCTCTGGGGCCCTTTCGTGTTATGGGCTCTATTGCTTTTTTACAAAGAATAACATAGATTAAGTACAAATAATTTCAGAGGAATGGGGTATGTCTTTGAAAACAATCTCTCCGTTTGCAACAGCGTTCTTGCTGTCGGCTGTTTTCTGCGCGTGCAGTAACGATACTCCTATCGGTTCCGATAGCGAAGTCTTGGGCGATACGCAGGTGCAAGAGAAATCCGAAGCGCCGGAGCCAGAAGTGCAGGCTGCTGACGTTCAGGAATCCGAAGAAGAGGGGCTTACTGCAAAATCGAAACCCCTGGCTCCTGCAGCCGAAGACACCGTTGAAGGTGTTGCTGAAGACGTTTCTTCTGGTGAATCGGAATCTCCCGCTTCTATAGATTCTGTTCTTACTGCCCTTTTCCCTGAAGGCATTGATATGGATACGGCACGTCACGATCCGGACAGCGTGGGCGTATGGCATTTCTACGACCCCAGAGGAACGCATGATAATCCGGATTTTGCCTATGGCTCCATGACGGACCCGCGTGACGGGATTGTTTACAAGACGACGACCATCGGCGGCCAGGTATGGATGGCCGAAAATTTGAACTACTTCGACATCGAAGGGGCTCCGAGCTCTATCAAGAACGACTGGTGCTACTGGGATAAGCCCGAGAACTGCGAATCGGCTGGCCGCCTCTACACGTGGAAGGTGGCGAAGCGGGTTTGCCCCGAAGGCTGGCGCTTGCCGACGAACGAAGACTGGACCGCGCTGTTGACGGCGGTCGGTGCCGATACATTGAACCCGATTGCCTGGACAGGCGCGAACGTGCTCAAGTCCAAGAGTGGTTGGGAAAACAGTGGCAGCGGTACGGACGACTTTGGCTTTACGGCGCTCCCGGCGGGCAAGGCGTTCTTCAACGATTTACAGTCCGGGTTTACCAACCATGGCTGCAGTTCGTACATGTGGTCCGCGACGGAAGCGGATCCCAGTGCCGGCGGGGACACCTTGGCGTTCAGCGTCGAACTGAATTGCAGCAACGAGTTGGCGATTGTCAACACGGTCAAGAAGTACAGTGGGTTCTCGGTCCGCTGTGTGAAGGATGAATAAAACTTACAGGGTTTAGGGATTGGTTGTGAAAAAACTTTTTTCGTTTGAATCTTTATCGTTTGCTGTGCTGTGTGCCGCAGCGTTTACATTTGCAGATCCTCCCGCAAACTATAGCGGTTGGGAATTGGTTTTCGAAGACAACTTTGACGGCACTTCGCTAGACAAGAAGAAGTGGAACCCGACGTACAACTGGGGGCCCACTCATAATCACCGTGCCTACTGTGCCGAAGAAAACGTGATTGTCTCCGACGGTACGCTCAAGCTCAAGGGTGAAAAGAAAAAGCACCCCAATGCCAACGGGAAGACGGCGAAGTTCAACAACAAGGAAATCCCTGTTGACTACACTTCGGGTGCGATTGATACCAAGGGCCATTTCGAAGTCAAGTACGGTTACATCGAAGGCCGCTTCAAGGCTCCGTGGCAAAAGGGAACGTGGCCTGCCTTCTGGACTCTGCAAGATGGTTGGCCTCCGGAAATCGACATTCTTGAAATTCCGGCATCGCGCAAGCAGCACCATTACTATTTGCATTACACCGACCCGAGCTGGTATAACAGCCATGGCTCGGCGTGGGACCATGAGGCTTCTTTTGGCGGTCACAAGGACGACAATACGGATCGTTCTGCTGGCTTCCACAATTATGCCGTGGAGTGGGACGAGTCAACGCTCAGTTTCTATTTCGATGACAAGAAGTTTGCCAGCTACAATCGCCCGACCGAAATCAAGCAACTTTCGGCGCAGTATATTATCGTGAACCTTGCCATCGGTGGCTGGGCCGGCGATGATATTGAAATCACTGCAGACAAGCCTGCGTATTTTGAAGCGGACTGGGTGCGTGTATGGCAGGCCAAGCCTGCAAAGCCCGATACGGTGCGCATCTTTTCGATGAACTTCGGGACCTGCATGGTCAGGACTAGCGAAGACAAGCTTGCGCTGGGCGACTGCAATTCCGATGCGGCGATAGTCACGATAACTCCGCTTACATCGACTACTTACCGCTTCAATTTTGGAGACCTTTCTATCGATATCCCGAACGAATCGAAGGATGCCGGCGTGACCATGAGCCTTTACAAGTGGAACGGTGGCGACCATCAGAAGGTAGTGATGGAAAAACAGTCCGGCTATGAAGGTTCCGTGGTGCGCATGAAGATGCTGAACAGCGGGCATTACCTGCGCGCGACAACCGATGGCGAGCGCGTGGTGCAGAGCTGGAACGATGACTGGCCCTGGTACCAGATGTGGCGCCTGCTTGGCAAGGACGACGCTATCCCGACGAAGGATACGACTGGCAAGGCCGATACTACGAAGAATGATACGTCGAAAACCGACACCGGCAAGACGGTAATGCCGTACCTTGGCAATTATGCAAGCGTGTTCGGGACTTCGGTCCATTATGCGGACAACAGCCTGTTTGTTGAAATCGGAAGTGCTTTCACGGAAGGCGCTACAGTTCGTATTCTTGACTTGCAGGGCCGCGTAATCATGCGCCAGCACGTTGTGCACGGTGCTGCGATGGATGTGCGTGCTTTGCCTGCGGGCATTTACCACGTAGCCGTGCAAAGCAAAAACCGCACGGAAATCCTGCGGTTTAAGAAATAAAATAGCCTTGTCTGTGGATCCTGTCCTATCGTTTCACTCCAGGACCCTTCGGCCTCCAGGATTAGACCACCTGTACGAGCAATCCCTTGAGGTACTGGCCTTCGGGGAAGGCTGTATTCACGGGGTGGTCGGCGGGCTGGCCGAAGCGTTCAATGATTTGAACGCGCCGATGTGCATCGGCGGCGGCATCCGCGATAATCTTCTGGAACAAGTCCATCTCCATGAGCCCGGAACAGCTGAAGGTCGCGAGCATGCCGCCATCGGCCAGGAGCTTCATTGCAAGTAGATTGATGTCCTTGTACCCGCGGGCGCCCTTCTGCAGGTTGTCCTTGCTCTCTACGAACTTGGGCGGATCCAGCACGATAAGGTCGAACGTTTCCGCCTTGTCGCGGCACTTGCGCAGGTACTGGAAAACGTCTGCTTCCACATGCGTGGCATGCGCGGTGCTGAGTTTGTTGCGCATGATGCCTTCCTTCGCGAGCTTGAGCGCGTCCTTGGAAACATCCACCTGGTATACCTTCTCGCAACCGCCACGGAGGGCGTAGAGTCCGAATCCGCCGGTATAGCAGAAACAGTTCAGCACCTTTTTGCCCTTGGAAAGTTCGCCGATGCGGCGGCGGGCGTCGCGCTGGTCGAGGTAGTAACCCGTCTTGTGGCCGTTCTTCACGTCGATGGGGAAGAGAATCCCGTTTTCGTTAATGATGACGGGCTCGTCGGGCACTTCGCCGAACACGACTCCCGTACGGAGCGGCAGTCCTTCTTTTTTGCGCACGTCGGAATCGCAACGCTCGTAGATGCCACGGCAGTGCGTCTTTTCGGCGAGCAGTTCGTAAATCGTATTGCGGTGGACTTCCGCACCGGCGGCAAGGATTTCCACCGAGTAGATGTCGGCGTACTTGTCGATGATGCATCCGGGGATGCCGTCGTTTTCGGCGTTGATGAGGCGGAAGGCGCTTGCCTTGTCTTCGATGTCGAAACCGCGGCTCTTGCGTGCGGCAATGGCGCGGTCAAGCAAGTCACTGAAGAATTCGCGGTCGATGTTTCCCTTTTCGCCGAACGTCCAGAAGCGTCCGCGTATCTGGGACTTGGGCGAGTACGCTGCCAAGCCCAAAAAATCGCTCCGGTAGCTGTACACCTCGACGGTGTCGCCGAGTGCGGGGTCACCGACGACTTCGTCGACGGCTCCGCTAAAGATCCACGGGTGGTAACGCAATGCGGACTTCTCGCGTCCGGCCTTCAGGGTAATCGCTTTCATATTGCCAAATATAGAAAGTTCGCGCACCGTTTTTTGCTACATTTGCTTATAGGATGTTTGAATCTATTTTTGAAAAGTATCCGTTTTTCCGTGTGGTTCCCGCCGTACTTTGCATGGCCATCATCTTCAAGTTGTCGTCCATGACGAATGAGGAACTGGAAGGCTTACCGCATATTTGGGATAAACTGGCTCATTTTTGCGAATACGCGACTCTGGCGGGTTGTTACGCCATGTGGTGGGCCCGCTCGGAGTGGTCCAAGCGGCAGTGGCTGCGCGTGCTGATTGTGGCGGGGCTTGCCCTTGCCTATGGTTGCACCGACGAATTCCACCAGAGTTTTGTCGAAGGGCGCGAGTGCAGTGCGTTTGACCTGGTGGCCGACCTCTTGGGAGGCCTTATGGGTGGCTCCGTGTATGCGCTTGTTTGCCTGCTTCTGAACAAGTTCGACCCGCTTCCCGAAAAAGTCGGCTGACACCTTCCTCGCAATTATTGTAAATTACGTTACGATGGCTAGAGTGTTTGGCATCGCTCTTGAATTCGTGCGCCCGAGGAGACTGTTGCTCTCTTTGGCCTTTTTTGCCGTTCTTGCGGTTGCCGCTCCCGATGCTTCTGCCGATTCGGTCGCTCCGACAGACTCGGTTGCTTCAGTCGATTCGGTTGCCCAAGCAGACACAGCAACGGTTGATACGGGTTCGTTCTGGTCACGGTATGTGGTGTGGTCGTTCGAACACCTTGTCCAGCCTACGTTGAATGCTATTGTCTACCCGATAGCGCAGCCCATCCGTTACGCCTTCGACAACGGAGTCATCGAGACGTCTGTAGACCTTATTACGTTCGGCGAAAAACGCAATGTGTTGCTGTACCCGATTATGAACCTTAAGCCCGGCAACTCTACGATGCTCGGCTTTACGTATCGCCACAGGAGTATATTCCTGGGCAAGGATTACGTTGTCGTATCGCCGCAGTACTTTGCAAATGGCGACTGGTATTTGGATCTTCGTTACACGAAACACGAACTTTTTGGAACGAAACTCTTTGGCGGTGTGCGTTTCCGCCAGTACTGGGACAGCGATGCGCAGTTCATTATTCCTGGTTCGAAGGAATCGTTCGTGATGCCGGATTCTTCGACTGTCCTGGATTTTCGAACGGGGTTCCCGCTGGCATTGGATGGCCGCTTAAGTCTGGAACTTAGCGGGCGCGTGGATTTTAGAAGGTACGATTTCCCGAACAAGTCGCAGGACAGTATCCTTATCGATGACAAGTTCTATGCCGGGGATCGCGGGCTGTACCAGCACTACATGCAATATCCGGTGGAAGCGTCCATCCTGTTCGATAATCTCGACTTCCCGTACACGCCGAGCCGTGGAACCCGTATGCAGTTGTCCGCGCGCTACGTGTTTGTCGGCGATTACGACGGCATCTCTAGGGCCGATCTGTCGAATGCCCAGGGGGCGAGGGCTTCCCGGTCTATTGAGGACGGGGGCCAGAATCACGACTACATGCGAACTGAACTAATGCTTCAGCACTATTTCTACTTTGGCAAGGCGGAGACGTTCCACTTTACCAGGAAAGAGGCACGGCAGAACCGGAGGTTCTACACGGACTTCAACTGGGATGCGGCCTTGCGCATGTGGCGCCCCGAGAATGTGCGTGAGACCCTTTTTGAGCGGCGCGTTATCGCATTGCAGTATCGCCTTGTAGATCTCTGGGAAATGGAACAGGGGTATGCGCCCGTCGATGCGTTTACGTGGGTGGGGCCGAGGTTCCCGTTTCGCGGGTATAGCAGTGCCTGGTCGGCGCGCCACGTGATGAGCCTGAGTATGGAATACCGCTGGCCTATAGACTACTATGTCGATGGCGTGCTTTTCAACGAGTACATGATGCATGCGCCCGGTTTCACGGAATGGTCGTTTGACCGGTTCTACAATTCATGGGGCTTCGGTGTGCGTGTTCGCCGGCCGGATATGTACTGGTTCCGAGTGCAGCTCGGATTCCATGGGCTTCATGGCGTGAATCTCGTGCTGACAATCGCTCCTGAATTCAAGTAGCGGCTTTCGGGTTGCCGTTCAGGGCAGTCTGAGTCACCTATTTAAAACAAATTAATCTGGTCGCTGTCCAGGTGGTGCCCCTGCGGGATTTTCTTGTGGAACATCTCGTAGGCATTGCGCGTGGCGATGCGCCCGCGGGGAGTGCGGTTCAGGAGTCCCTTCTGGATAAGGTAGGGCTCGTAAACTTCTTCGATGGTATTAGGTTCTTCGCCCATCGCGGCGCTGATGGTGCCGATGCCCACGGGCCCGCCATCGAACATGTCCATCATTGTGGAAAGTATGCGACGGTCGGTCGGGTCAAGGCCTTCGCTGTCGATTCCAAGCATGTCAAGGGTTTTCTGTGCCGCCTGCTCGTCTATGATGCCTGTCCCGCGTACCTGCGCGACATCGCGGCAACGGCGGAGTACACGGTTGGCAATGCGGGGCGTGCCGCGGCAGCGCCCGCCTAGCAGGTGCGCTGCGGCTTCGGACAGTTCCACTCCGAGAATCGATGCACTGCGCATCAGAATTTTTACGATGTCTTTTTCGTTATACAACTCCAGGCGGTATTGCAGTCCGAAGCGGTCGCGCAGGGGGCCTGTAAGCTGCCCGCTTCTCGTGGTTGCGCCTACGAGCGTAAAGTGCTTGAGCGGCAGGTTCACGCTACGCGCTGCCGGGCCCGAATCGAGCATGATGTCGAGCCGGAAATCTTCCATGGCGGGGTAGAGGTATTCCTCGACGGTGCGGTTCAGACGGTGGATTTCGTCGATGAACAGGACGTCGTTCTCTTGCAGGCTAGTGAGCAACCCTGCGAGGTCGCTAGCCTTCTCGAGTACGGGCCCGCTGGTAATATGGATGTTCACGCCCATCTCTTTGGCGATGATGCCTGCGAGGGTCGTCTTGCCGAGGCCCGGAGGCCCTGCAAAAAGGCAATGGTCAAGTGCGTCACCGCGGTGCTTGGCCGCCTCGATGGCGATGGAAAGACTTTCCTTGATGTCTTCCTGGCCGGTGAATTCGGCAAGGCTGGGCGGTCTCAGATTCTTGTCTGAATCGCTGTCGTCGAAGGAACTCTTCTGCGGGGAAATGATGCGGTTGTCTTCCATGTTATGACCTGTCATCCTGGAGGCCAAGGGCCGATAGGATCCATTACTTTAAAGATATTTTAGCGCCTCGGGGATAAGGGCTGCGGCATCGGCGCTGTCGCCCAGAATTTCAGCGGCCTTCACGACGGCCTTTTCGGCTGCAGGGTCCTTCACGCCGAGCGTGTGCAGGGCGAGAACAGCTTCCATCTTTGCTCCGGTGAGGGTCCCCATGCTGGTAATGCCCGAACCTTCTACGCCGCCGAGCGCCTGCAGGAGCGTAGCCGCCTTTTCCTTGAGGCTAAGCGTCATCTGTTCGCATGTCTTTTTGCCGAGGCCCTTGATTTTTGAAAGGGCGGCCTTGTTGTCGCTTGCAATCATGTTCAGGAGGTCGGCGGGGGAGACTCCGCTCAAGATGCGCTGCGCCATCTTGGGGCCGACTCCGTTCACGTCGAGCAACATCAAGAAAATGTCTTTTTCGGTCTTGTCGGCAAATCCGAACAGGGTCATGGAATCTTCTCGCACTACGAGATTCGTGTATAGCAGAACCTCTGCGCCTTCTTCGGGCAACTTGCCTGCGGTGTATGCCGAAATATTCACGCCGTACCCGACTCCGTTCACGTCCACGACCACGAAAGTGGGGGATTTTTCTGCAAGAATACCTTTAACTCTTTCGATCATGGCGGTCCTCTATATCGCAAAATCTTGTGCACGAATGTTTACTGCACAAATATATACTAAAAAAGAGGCCCTGTCAAGTTTTTCCGTACAAAAATTATTGGGTAGCAAAAATTTTTTGTTTTTTTAGCCTGTTTTGGCCATATCTATTTGTTATTCGATTCTGTTTCGGCAGAATCCTTGATGCAGCGGATAGAGTGACCGGTGGTAGATGCGGTGGTGGTTTGGTCTGTCTTGAAATAAGTGTAATACGAATCTACAATTATGGGGTATCTGCCATACGAACTTGTCCAGAATTCGGCATTTTTACCAAAATTAGCGGGCCCGGAATAATTCTCGTACCCTGCAGGGTATACAGAAAAGCCGAAATCATCGTTTCCGTTTCCTTCGCTTTCTTGTGAACCGTCCGGCCAACCAGTTGTCGTTCTGAGTGTTTTATTTGCTCCATACGGGCCTCCTGCTAATTTAAGGAGTGTTTCCCACTCATCTGAACTTGGTAGATGCCATCCGCTGGGGCAAACTTTGTCGGCATCTTCAATGTCATAAAAAATACCGTATTTCCCGCAGGAAGAATCTAGAGACATTTCTCTGGGGCATTTGTAGTACACGAGATTGCCATAAGGGTTGTAACTTAGGTTTTGGGCCATCCAGGTCTGTTCGCCGATGACAACGGCTCTGTAGACTTGACCGTCCCTTTCGTCGGTAAACTCGATGTAGTCGATGTCCGGGTTCATGAACTCCCACGCCAGATGGGTGTAAGATTCTGACGATGAAGATGATTCCGTTTCGCTGCTGGAGGAAAATTCTCCGCTGGAGGAAATGTTTGTTGCGTCATTACTGGTAGGCGAGGTGTTGTTGCCTGAAGAGTAATGTGATTCGGGTGCACTGATAAAGCTTGAATCGTTGTCGTCGCTGCAGGCGTAAAATGCGAATGTTGCTAGAACGGCCCCAACCGCAGTGATTGTTTTTAGAAAGTTCATTTTTTTATTCTCCTAATGGAAATAAATATATAAAATTTGAATAAAATGTAAAACTGGCTTTTGCTCTTTTCACCCTGTGTAAAGCACTTTGTAAGAAATTTTTTGAAGTAGTTTTATCCGCTGTTGCGGGCGAAAAACGTTTTTATATTTCGTCTTGTGAACCCCGATAAGAAGTCCGACTTGGAGGCTTAAGATGATTTGTTTGAACGACTATCTGTTCTCTGGAAACACGGTGTTGAAGATTCTGCACCAGTATTCAAACGACCTCAGGAACAGCGCGAAAGAGACTCGCAACAACATCGACCTTGCGCATTCGAATTTTCTGATTCAGATTATCGAACTGTTGGAACACAACGACTTCTTGACCTCGCAGTCCCAGCGTATAAAGGAGTTCTACAAGTTTATGACAAGGGAGTATCCCTTCCTTGCGTTCACGTTTAAGGGTCGCATCAAGTCCCTGATTCGCGCCGAAGAAAAATTCAACGGTTATATCCTTGAATTTATCTACAACTATTACAAGAAAAATGGAGCGTTCCCGTCCGAGGCCGAAATTAAGAGCAAGTTGAATTTCCGCGACTTGATTGCCTACCGTATCGTTATCTCGATGCCGGTTTGCCATATCAAGAAGGGCGATGACCGGAGCGAAGTGGAAAAGAAATACTTGTACGAAATCGCGAATGCGTTGCCCGAGTTCCTCGAAGAGCGCGGCTTTTCTGCAGAGATTTTCAAACACCTGGATGACAGCGGACATTCCGATTTGCTCAAGGATTCCGTGAGGCCGTATTATCATGATTCGGTTGCGACACCCAGGAGCTCGGGCTACCAGTCGTTGCATATCACGTTCTACGATAACCTTGCGCGCTGCTATACGGAAGTGCAATTGCGCACAAAGGACATGGACGACTATGCCGAAATAGGCGAGGCAAACCACTTTGGCTACGAAAAGTCGCAAGAGGAACGGCGCTCCAAGCACGACCAGATTCCGAGCGGCGAGTGCGTCTACTTTGACGAGGCGTACGAACGCCTGGTGAAATTGCAGGGGATTGACCTTGCGAAAGTCGACGTGAACATGTTCAAGGCCATCAATAACCAGCTAATCAACGATGGCTGCGGGCTGTTCAGAGGCCGGCAAATCTTGCCGTTCGAACATCTGTCAAGGTTCCAGAACGATTTGATTGATTAAGGTTTGTTGCCGGATTGTATAAGGGGTTTAGTATCTGCGTTAAATGTCCAATCTACAAAAGGACCGAATGGTATATTGAATAGGAAGTTGACGTATGTCTTTTCTGAATTGACCAAATATCCGAATTCAATATACGCACAACTCAAAAATCCTGTTCGGACAGACCCTCCGTACTCAAATCCGGTCTTTTTTTCCCATCCTATTTCTGGCCCTAACGCAAAATCAAAGAGGAAGAGTTTCAATAAATAGTGTACGTTTGGCTGCAAGAAAACACCCTGTTGCTTTTCGTCGTAATCGTAAATGTATCGGCTCCTGATAGTCCACCAAAACTCGTGTGTTGACGCCCATTTATTAGAGCGCATGGCGGATTTGTAGATTAGAGAATTTAGTGGTAATGCGAACGCCCAGTCGATTCCGGCAGAAAACATGCCCGGACCGCCGCCAATGGAAATGTTAAATGGAAAGACGTCCATGGCAAATGAACGCGCGGGGATCATCAAAAGGCCAAGGGCAAGAATTATGTGGGTAAGTCTTGGCATTGTAATTTCTCTTGACTTATAAAAAGCTCTAGAACATCACGCGGTAGCGGATTAGTTTTTCATAGTGGCGGCCTTTGAGGTCGTGGTAACCCTTGCGGGTGGGCGTCTCAAGGCTATGCGTTTTTTGCGGCGTGATGCGGCCTGTTCCAGAAGAAGATTCTGCGACGGAACTGCTCGAAAGCCCGTATTCAAACGCGCCAAGGTCGGGTGCTTCGCCTGCAAACGGGAAGCCCACGTCTTCGCCCTTGTCGATGGCGCGGCTCTCTTTCTTGAGTTTAAGGAAGTCTACGTTAGGGATGCTTCCGTCAGCGTTGCGCGGGCCGAGTATCCCCGCCATCTTCGAGAGGTCTTCTCCCGTCACGGTCATGCTCGGGTCGTCGAGACTCATAAAGTCGTCTTCGGTCAAATCGAGTTTCAGGTTCCACGTGTTGTTCTCGCCGGCCGGACATTCTACATAGTGGTCGATGTTCTGGCTTGAAATTTTCTCCCAGCATTCCCCGATTTGTGATAGTTTGTTCGGGAAGGCGATGTTGTTCTTGAGTACGTGGGCGTTGTCGCCCGTAAGCGGGGCCACCTCGGCAAGGCGAGTCTTGCCGTCTTCGGCGTAGAGCGTCGATGCCATGCTGTAGGCGCGGTCTTCGTTCATGTAAGACGTGTTGTTAATCCACTGGCTGCCGGCGTTGGTGTAGTTCGCGTAAAAGCCCGAAGATTTATTTTTCCAGGCGACGCACTGCTTGATGATGTGGTGCCCGGTGCCATACGTGCTCTGGCCCATCTTGATTCCGTAACCGTTTCCGTTTTTCGGGTTGCCACGTCCGTAATCGCTGTAGCCGTTCCCCATGGCGTAGCAGTTCTCCAACACCACGGGGAATTCCTGGTTGATGAAGTCGAAACCGTCGTCGCTGTTC
>JBGUQN010000112.1:0-17448 GCA_045131085.1 Fibrobacter sp. | reverse complement strand
AGCGTACTGGATGGTCGGGAGAGCGGCTTCGATACGCTTGGTGTTGGTGATTTCGCCAGTCACCTTGTCCTGCGGAACGTTGAAGTCGACACGGATGAACACGCGCTTGCCGGCGAGTTCGAGATCTTCAATAGAGAGCTTTGCCATTATGGATTCCTCTTTTATGGTTAAAATTTACGGGCTAAAAATTAGAATTTTTTGCAGAAAAAACCTGTAAAATCGCAATAAAGATTGTTCTATGTCATAAAATGGGGTTAAAACACTCAATTTTCCTTACTTTTTTAAACATTTGCCTTTTTTTTTATATATTTCTTGAAAAATCAGTCCATTTGGAGCAATACGATGAAGCGTTTAACACTCTTGGCTCTTTGCCTTTCCATCGTCACGGCGTTCGCCGGTTCTTACGATATTGAAGAATTTTCCGCACAAGACGTCGGAAGTCCCGACAATTATATTACTGCCGAATTCGGCGGCCAGTTGAAGACCGCTCCGGCAGACGAGGTCAGTTCCCTCCAGGAAGGCCGCCTGGTCGTCCGTCAAAAGTTCACGGACCCGTTCGGCGAACAGCCCACCGCCTACCAGCTCTACCAGGGCGGCAAAGGCGATATCTCTTCCCTGGTCCCCCTGACCGCCGAAGGCGTTGACTACAGCAAGCTCGTCACGACCCGAATTTATGCCCGCCGCGGAATGCCCTTTGACGATGATATCGAAAAGATTTACTTCGACGGCAAGGCTGTCTATATTCCCGGCTACTCCACTGCAGTTGCTTTCATTGACGGCGAAATGGTCCAGTTGAAGGCCGACGAATCTGCCGCAGCCGCTTCCGAAGAACCCGCAGAAGAACCCAAGCCTGAAGTCGCCTCCAGCGAAGAAGAGGAATGCGACGAGTACGATCCGGACTGCGAGGATGAAGACGAAGACGACGATATTGACGTCAAGGGCGACCTCGACGAATCTAACGCTCGCGCCGATGAACGCGACTACGCCGTTAGCAACGCTTCTGAAAACGCCACCGACCGTTTCGGTATTGCAGACGAAGTCCGCTTCTGGACGGCTGTCGGCCTTTCTGCCCTTGCCGTTACCGGCGCTGTTATCGGCGTGATGCAGCAGAAGGAAGCCAACAAGGCTAAGGACGCCTACGATGAACTTAACGAAATTTATTCCGGACTCAAGGCCGAAATAAAGAATGTCTGTGCAAGCGACAAGGAACCTGCGGCATGTGAAGTTGCCCTACAGCAGTTCGCGACCATGAACGTCAGTAACGACGACAACGCTCCTCCGTACACACTGCCGACCCTCAAGAGCCGCATGGACATCAACAAGAAGACCATGGATTCCTACACACTCGCCCGCAACCTCTGGTTCGGCGTGACGGCGGTATCCTTGACTGCGGCTATCGTACTCTTCGTATGGTAATCGAAACAGGCAAAATCTCGCTCAAAGATATCCAGTTCAACTGCATCCTCGGGACGCTCCCCTATGAAAGGGAAAACGAGCAGCCCGTGGTCTTGAACGTTTCCGTCTGGCTTGATTTTACGCTTGCCGCCCAGAACGACGACCTAATCCATTCCATCGACTACGCGCAGCTGTCACAAGACCTGCAGGATTTCATCTGCATGTCCAGGTTCCAGCTCGAAGAGACCCTCGTTCTCGAGACAGCGAAGTACATCCTCGCCAACCACCCCAAGGCGCAGATGGCCGAAGTAAGCATCCGCAAGCCGCAGGCTATACCAAACTGCGCAGGCGCCGAATCGAGCATCCGCGTCCGCCGGTAAGGCTCCCCACCATTTTCTGTAGTACGGCCTGCGCAAAACGCAGGCCTTTTCAATTCATTGTCCTGTACCGCAGGGCTTCTGAAATATCCGAAATTTCAACGTTCTCGGACTTTCGCATATCTGCAATGGTGCGCGACACCTTCAGCATGCGGTAAAACCCACGTGCGCTCAAGTTCATGTTGTCGGCTGCGGACACGGCAAAGCGCTCCGCTTCGGGCGAAAGCCCCGCAAACTTTTTCGCATATTCCGATGTCATTTCGGCATTCGACTTGAACGGCAGGGCAGCGAACCTCCTGCGTTGGATGGCGCGCGCCTCGCACACACGTTTGCGAATGTCGGCAGAACATTCCCGCTTACGATTGTCCACAAGCGCCCCCGCTTCCATCGGCGGCACGCTCACCTGAATATCGATGCGGTCCAAGAGCGGGCCCGATATTTTTTCACGGTAACGTTTGCGCGCATCAGGCAGGCACGTGCACACGCGTTTCGGGTCCATCGAAAAGCCGCAGGGGCACGGGTTCATCGCCGCCCCCATCATAAAGCGTGCCGGCCATACCACAGTTCCACTCGCTCGGCTTACCGAAATAAACCCGTCTTCCATCGGTTCGCGCAAAGCCTCCAGCACGCAGCGGTTGAATTCCGGAAGTTCATCCAAAAACAGCACTCCGTTATGCGCAAGGCTCGCCTCTCCCGGCAAAAGCCGGGAGCCGCCGCCCACCAGCGACACCATCGAGGCGCTATGGTGGGGCGTGCGGAACGGGCGATGAACCACAGGCTTGAACTCGGAGGAATCGCCCGAACGGCGAGCGCAGGAATGTATCTGCGTGGTTTCGAGAATCTCGTCGTCTGTCATGTCGGGCAAAATTCCCGGCAAGCACCGGGCGCAAAGCGTCTTGCCCGCGCCCGGTGAACCGACCAGCAAAAAATTATGGGCGCCCGCTGCCGCAATCTCGAGCGCTCGCTTTACTCCATCCATCCCCACAACATTTTTAAAATCGGGAATGTCGTCAGAAACAGGAAGAAGGTTCCCGCGCGACATCCCCGCGGCGGAGCAAACGCAATCAAAATCACCGCCTTCTAAAAATTCCACACACTCCGCTAGAGAATCAAAACAAACATAGCGAAGACCTTCCACCAGCGAAGCCTCGGAAGCATTGGCCTTCGGGATTACCAAAATGTTCTTGTCGTCACGTGGCAGGCTCATTGCAATGGACAAGACCCCTCTTATCGGTTTCAAAAGCCCGTCCAACGACAACTCCCCGACAAAGACAAAGCGTTCGATTTCTTCGACGCATATCTCGCCGGTCGAAACAAGCATCCCTATCGCAAGTGGAAGGTCAAGGGCACTACCCTCTTTCCGCAAATCCGCCGGTGAAAGATTTACTGTTGTCCGGAACCCGGTAACGACCTTGCCGATGGACCTTATCGCCGACACCACACGCTCGCGGGATTCGCGAACAGCATTGTCGGGAAGTCCAACCAAAGTAAAGCCGGGCAACCCCTGCGATGCGTCTACCTCGACGCTCACAGGGACCGCCTTGATTCCAAACAGACAGTACGAACGGATTCTATGGAACAAGGTGTACCCCTATGCTACAGCAGCCTGGTACTTTTCAAGAACGCAATTCTCGATATGTTCACGCAGCTGGCGCGTAACCGGATTGCAAATAGACTTGAAATCTTCACCCTTGTAGAACGGATCCAGCGGGTAACTCACGAAAAGTCCGTACTCACCGTCCATGATGCGCAGGCCACGAATGACCATCTGGTCGTTAAGAACAATCTGCGCAAGGCCCTTCATGTGCCCGAGACTCGGGCCTTCCTTGAACGGGAACACCTGCACCTGCGTCACGGCAAGGCAATCGAATGCGGAGGACTGTTTGTCCTTCATTTGGACGTCCTTGATTTCGGCGTCCTTGGATTTTTCCACCTGAGCGGTGGCATCTTTTTTTTCTGCCATTGTATGGCCTCCTATAGTTTGTGTGAACCCGCAGGTAACGCTCCATTCGTCGGGCAACCACGGGCTACACCCTCTTTGCAAGATGCGTGCCAAAACAAAAAAGCCATTTTTGCGCAGGAATCGCCATATCGGCAACAACACCTCAGGTGATTAATCGCTTAAATCACTGATTTATCTATTTTAAGCACATGCTCCTAAAACCGAATATGAACTGGGAAAAGAACTGCGGAATCGCACTTCCGACAGTGATGGCAAACGTCAACCCCGACGGAGAATTCCTGCAAGTCGAATTCTTTGTCGAAGAGCCTCTCGACTGCTTCCGCGCCGAAGTCATGGAAGACGGTGGCCACAGTTGGGAAGATTCCTGCGTAGAAATTTTCATTGAGAATCCGGCAAACCGCTCGGAGTACTTCAACTTCGAGACGACAAGCCGCGGGTTTATCCTTGCAGCACACGGGCCCAACCGCGAAAACCGCAGCCAGCTCGATAGCGCACAGCTTGCAAAAATCGAGCGCACCAAGCAACTCGCCAGCATCATCGGAGACTTTATCAGCTGGAGCGTCAGCATTCGCATTCCCGCAAGCATTTTCGCACTCAAAACCTTCGATGGCGTGCAGTTGCGCGGAAACCTCTACAAGTGCGCCGACAAGGCAAAGACTCCGCACTACCTGAGCGCCTTCCCGATACAAACAGAAAAGCCGGATTTTCACCGGCCTGAATTCTTCGACATCCTAGTTTAGGCTACTTCATCTTGATTTTCATCTCGAAAACCTGGCGGCCTTCGTCGTCCTCGATTTTCATGTAGGTCGCGCCCATCTTGTCGGCACGGAAAATGCGCACTTCCTGGCCTTCGTGCGTCTCGCCCATAAAGTGGACTTCAAGCATCGACGGGATGCACAGTTCCAAGTCTTCGGAACTGAACACGTTCAAGGAAAGTTTCACATACTCGATATTGTTCATGTGATGCGACATGTCGATATGCTGGGGCAACACCTTCTGGCGATAGACCTCCACGTATTCCGCGGGTTCCACCGGAAACTTCGTGAACTTGCTGTCCATGAACGGCTCCGGGGCGCCTTCCATCGGGAAATCCACCGCCGAAAGCTTTACCGGGCGGTGACGTTCCAAATCTAGGCAGCAAGCCTCCTGCACAGCGAGGATAATCGGTTCGCCTTCCAGCGTGGTGATGGCCGTATTCTCGTATGTACGGATAGGCGCGTTGTCGGCAGGGAACGAGGTGGTGACCACCTTGTCGCGCCAGAACGGACGCTGGAAGAACTTGAATTTCGCCTTGTAGATAACCCAGTAGGCGCCCTTCTCGTGGACACAGAAGTTGTCCTGCTTGATGGCGCCGAAATTTTCGGTGAAGTTGTCCTGCACCATGAGCACCGTCTGCGCTATACCCATCTTTCCGGACACGTCGATATAGGCCGAGGTGATGGTCCTCTGCTTTTGGAACACAAGCGGATTTTTGGACAGCGCATAAATATCTATCATACTACTAATATATATTATTTGGCGCTAAAATCAAGAAATCACCTATAAAAACGTAAACCCCGGCGGCGCCTACCGGGGAATAATTTGTCAGGAATGTTTTCCGTCAGGTTCTGGCTAGTTGGGCTCAGTTTTCCCCGCGGCTCATTTCCATTTTTTCGCGATCCAATGTGTGAACCAGGTATTCCTTGAAATCGCGATCGATGGTTACGCCGTCGAAATCTTCGTAGTTATCGTTGATAATCCCGACGAGCGACCGGTTGTCTGTCCAGGCCTGCACATTGATTTTATCGAAAGTGAACGACTTGTCTCCGGGTTTGGCGGCTACATAGACGACCTTCGACTTGTCAACCCAGCCCTGACCGCAAGCCCCCTTGACGAGAACTTCCGCATCCGCTTCCCTGACGATTTTTAACTCGTCATAAAAGCCGGCCGTGCAGACCACTCCTCCGCCACCGCGCTGTTCTGTCAAATCGAGATCGCCCTGTTTGGACTTAACCAGATTTCCAGCAGCGATCGCCGATGTAGCAAGCATCGCGACAGCGGTTACCATTGTGAACGTTGAGCGTTTCATGGTGTTACCTCCTTACCTGTTTGTTAACCCTAAAAACAAGGTACGAAAAATAATGTTTACAAAACCAGTCTTTTAAAAAAATTTTTTTCATTTCTCGCTACAAGTTGGAATAGCTTTTCTACTTTTCGACCTGATGTCCACCGTCATATTGTTCAACAAGCCCTTCGGAGTACTGAGCCAGTTCACGCCAGAGGCAGGCCACCGTGCCCTCGATGAATTCGGGTTTCCGCCGGGAGTGTATGCGGCAGGCAGGCTCGACCACGACAGCGAAGGCGCGTTGTTATTGACAGACAACGGCAAACTCATCAAGAAACTGTTGGACCCGAAATTCGAACACCCGCGCACCTACTTGGCACAGGTCGACGGCCAAATCACAGAAGATGCCGTACGCAAACTCTGCAAAGGCGTAGACATCAAGGGCTATCGCACCAAGCCCTGCAAGGCAGAAATTGTAGAAGCCCCAAACTGGATTTGGGAAAGGGTTCCGCCCGTCCGCTTCCGTGCGAACATCCCCACCAGCTGGGTGCGCCTCACGCTCATCGAAGGCAAGAACCGCCAGGTGCGCCACATGACAGCGGCAGTAGGCTTCCCCACGCTCCGGCTTGTCCGCGTGCAAATCGGGAACATTCCCCTAGGCGATTTAAAACCAGGGGAATGGCGAGTCATTACGGAAAAAGTTATTTAGCGGCAAAGTCGCTGGGCTTGATGCCGTAGAACACGACATCGTCTATCCAGAATTCGGTCTCGTCGTAGGAGGCTATCGAGATGGTCGTCACCGCTCTGCTGATAACATCCCAGCCGAGGTTGCCGTACTTGTCGTCACGCGGCTTGAAGTTCGCGGGCGTTATAACGCGGCGCTCCCACTTGTCCGTCTTGAGCGTATCGTAGGCCAGGGTCTTGCCTTCTTCGTTCGAACTGCCGAGCGTCTCGAGCGCAATCGAGATGACACCGTTGCCGCGGGCATAGAACACGATGGAATCCGTCGCAGACAAATTGCACGGAGATTCTTCGGGGCAAACCCAGGTTCCATAGAAAGACCAGTAGCCGTGACCCGCAGAAGATACCCAGTGCAAGGCGTTTCCATCGCGACCGGCACCCGCTTCCACAAAGAATTCCGCTATGTCCTCGCGCGTCTCGGGAACTATCGCCACCTCGGGAGTCGTCTTCACGCTCGTATCCGTAGAGGACATGTAACCGGCCTCGCTTATACCGAGTTCCCGGATAACGAACTGCGCATCCGCAGATTCAAAGTCCAGCACCTTGACGGAATCCGGCTCGAACGCGCAGACATTCGCGCGCGCCGCCTCGCCGGCCCCAACCGTCGACACCTGCTCCACAATGCTGTCGCCCACAATGACGCGCAGGCCGTATTCATACGGCGGGAGCGAATCCATCTCGTAAAAACCTTCACTGTCGGTCTTTACCAAACGATCCGTTCCATACACCTGGACCCAGGCGTGCTCTACGCCTTCTGGCAAATAGACCTTACCGCGCAGGCTACCTGTTTTTCTGAGGGCATACTGCACGGAGTCTCCACTCTTGATATCCTTGGCGAGAATCCTGGTGAACAAGCCTTCTCCGGCATCAACAACTTCAATCGCAGCCTCCTGTACAGTGAGGCTATCAATGCGAATTTGCCCCAGGGAATCCGTCACGAATTCCTCGTAGTATTCCGCCCCTGCAGAATCATCGCCTACACTGCGGACAAAACTTGCAGCGCGCATGCGGGCCAAGACACCCACCGCAGGCACTGAATCCTCATGGACAATCTGGATCAGGTAAGCATTCTCTGTTTCGACCGTGCTGATACCGGCAACCTTGTCGTTCGAGCAGGCACAAAGCATGGCAAGCAAGAAAAGCAGGAGCAGTTTTTTCATACCTTCACCCCCTCTTTCTTGGCCCGCGGACTACTGGAAACATCTGCGACCGGGTACAGCGCAAACACGAACTGCATTGCACGATTCGGGCAATCGACTTCAGCCACCCTCTTTTGTACCTGGCGGCGGAATTCCAGCGTCATTTCGTTCAGGTCGGCAAAGCAATCTTCGTCGACACCCACGAGCAGCGAAGAGATATTGCGCTTGGCAGGCTCGATGGCAACCAAAGCGTTCTGCGCAAGGGCCAGCAACTGGTTCTGGTAACTGCGTATGGCGGCAGTCTTCGTGGGCGAACTACCCGATGTAAAATTGGCAGTTGTCGCCGCATAGCGTTCCGAAGCGAGCGGCGTTATGAGATTCAAATCCTTGAGGACCTTTATGGCTTCGCGCACCTGGTCTTCCGAAACGGTCGGCGTAATCTGCTTCACCAGGCGCGAGACTTCGGCATGCCCGCCGTTCATCTCGATAAGGGCGCGAACCACGGGAATCCACCACTTGCTTAAGAACAGGTATTCGCTCGGATTGAACTTGCGCAGGTCCACATCCTGCAGGGCAAGCGCCATCCTGTAGAGCTTATCCTTCTTTGCGGGCGATTTTGTCTTGGATGCCGCCACCAGTATCTCGAAAATCTCGCCGCTGCGCCCCTTCAGGTCCAAGAGGTCCTTCGCCAGTGGGATGCTGCGGTTGGGCAAATGGAGTTCCTTGTTCAGCACGCGGAACACCTGGCTCGTTTCAAGCCCAAGCTTCTGGCCCATCATCTTGTAGGAATACAGGGGCATATCCAGCTTGCGCTGGGTATAGTAGTTCTTGAGCAAATCCCTGTAATCGCTGATTTCGTCAATGTTGAGCATAGGCCAGTTCTCGAAAAAAGACAACTATCCAATCAATAAAATAATCTATTCCTAGCCCAAAAAGCCCCTAAAGAAAACATTGCCATTGAAAAAAATACAATGAATTGTTCTAAAACACAGCCTTTTTGACTTTTCGAGTAGGTAGTTTATTATTTAGGAAATAATTTCCAGCATTAGAGTTTCATTTCCACACAAAAAAATCCCGCCGGTTGTTCCGGTGGGATTTTTAATTGCAAAAGATTCCCGCCTTCGCGGGAATGACGATAAGCGGGAATGACGACGCTAGATCAAACCTTCAAAGAAATTGTTGCCCCAATGAGACTCCGTATTTGGCAACCGCAGCAAAGAACATACGAAGCCAAATACTCCGCGCTTCTACGGCTCGTTAATACGAGCCGCATCCGCTTGGCGCAAGGGCAACAACCTTTAGATTAGTCCCTCGAAGAAATTGTTGCCCTTGTCATCCACGAGGATGAAGGCGGGGAAGTCCTTGATGGTGATCTTGCGGATGGCTTCCATGCCGAGTTCCGGGAAGGCCACGATATCGTTGCTGAGGATGTTCTGTTCAGCGAGGATGGCTGCCGGACCGCCGATGGAGCCGAGGAAGAATCCACCGTACTTCTTGCAGGCGTCGGTCACGTCCTGGCTGCGGTTGCCCTTCGCGACCATGATCATCGAAGCGCCCTTGCTCTGGAAGCGCATCACGTACGGGTCCATGCGGTTAGCCGTTGTCGGGCCGAAGCTACCGGTGGGCATGCCTGCCGGAGTCTTGGCCGGGCCGGCGTAGTAAATCGGGTGGTCGGACACGACCTTGAGCACGGTCTTTTCTTCGTCGGTGAGTTCTTCGCCGCG
Source organism: Fibrobacter sp. (assembly GCA_045131085.1). Taxonomy (GTDB): domain Bacteria; phylum Fibrobacterota; class Fibrobacteria; order Fibrobacterales; family Fibrobacteraceae; genus Fibrobacter. The sequence goes on along the minus strand of JBGUQN010000112.1, from coordinate 8,065 downwards.
TTCCTGCTTGTCGAAGATTTCGGCAATCTTCGCGTGAGCCATGTCGCGAGCCACAATCATGGTGCCCTTGAGGCTGAGGCGAGTCTTCACCGGATACTTGGTGAGGTCGGCGAGCACTTCCTTCATCGGGCGGTCAAGGTCGATTTCAACTGCCGGAGCGAGGTTCACGGCGTTGCCTGCCGGAATGTAGTTTTCCGGATGGTGTTCCATCTTTTCGAGCCAGAGACCGTTTTCGTCAATCTTTGCCTTGATGTTGCGGTCGGCAGAGCAGCTCACGCCGATAGAAACCGGGCAGCTTGCAGCGTGGCGCGGAGCGCGGATCACGCGGACATCGTGCACCAGGTACTTGCCGCCGAACTGGGCGCCAATGCCCGTCTTCTGGCAAATGTGCAGAACCTTTTCTTCCATTTCGAGGTCGCGGAAAATACGGCCGCCTTCGGAACCCGTGGTCGGGATGTCGTCGTAGTAGCCGCAGCTCGCGAGCTTCACCGCATGCGTGTTCATTTCGGCAGAGGTACCGCCAATCACGATAGCGAGGTGGTACGGAGGGCAAGCGGCAGTACCGAGCGTTTTAACCTTTTCGGCGAGGAACTTTTCCAAGGACTTCGGGTTGAGGAGCGCCTTGGTCATGGGCCAGTAGTAAGTCTTGTTGGCAGAGCCACCGCCCTTAGCGACGAACAAGAACTTCATTTCGGCACCTTCTTCGGCGTGGATGTCAATCTGGGCCGGGAGGTTGCAACCCGTGTTCTTTTCTTCGTACATGGTCAAGGGAGCAATCTGGCTGTAGCGAAGGTTCTTGGTAGTGTAAGCGTTGTAGACACCTTCAGAAATCGCTTCGGCATCGTCGAAGCCCGTCCAGACCTGCTGGCCCTTGTGGGCAACACAGATGGCCGTACCAGTGTCCTGGCAGAACGGAAGGATGCCCTTGGCGGCAACGCAGGCGTTCTTGAGCATGGTGAGGGCGACAAACTTGTCGTTATCGGAAGCTTCCGGATCCTGAAGGATCTTTGCGACCTTGGCCGTGTGGGCCGGGCGCAGGCAGAATTCGACTTCTTCGAAAGCAGCCTGGGCAAGCTTCGTCAGGGCCTCCTTAGAAACCTTGAGAATCTTCTTGCCTTCGAACTCGGTGACGGTAACGCCGTCTTTACCGAGATTCACGTATTCGGTAGTATCTTCACCGTGCTGGACGGTAGCTTCGTATTTGAATGCCATAATGGAGTCTCTTTTTGTGGGTTGATTTTTGCCGTAAAATTTAAATTCTTTCGCATCTACTCTCGGTTAACAGCCCACCCGAAAAGTGTTCAAACCCGACGAAAGGACTTTGCTCGAACCCGACGGGAGGACTTTTTTGTGCAAAAAACGCCGATAAAGCGACAAATTCCCCGCTTTTTTGACTTTTTTTTCTTTTTTTTTGGCAAAATGTCGCTAGAAGAGTTATTTTTTACCTAAAGTTTTAAAAACAAACCCTAACGAGGAATGGAACTTATGATGAAGAAGATCTTGCTTGCAACTGCAGTGGCCGTTGCCGTTGCTTTCGCTGCTCCGGCCAAGGCTGCCAAGGCTGCCCCCGCCGCTAAGGCCGCTCCTGCCGCCGAAGCCGCTCCTGCTGCTGAAGCCCCGAAGGCTGAAGCTGCTGCTCCTGCTGAAACTGCACCGGCTGCTGAAGCCGCTGCCCCGGCTGCCGAAGCTGCACCGGCCGCTGAAGCCGCCGCCCCGGCTGCCGAAGCCGCACCGGCCGCTGAAGCCGCCCCGGCTGCTGAAGCTGCACCGGCCGCTGAAGCCGCTGCCCCGGCTGCCGAAGCCGCTCCTGCTGCTGAAGCTGCACCGGCCGCCGAAGCCGCTGCCGCTCCTGCCGAAGCTCCGGCCGAAACCGAAGTCCTCGAAGCCAAGAAGGAAGAAGCCCCGGTCGACAGCGCTGCTCTCGCCAAGGCTGAAGAAGAAAAGAAGGCTGCCGAAGCTGAAGCTAAGGCCAAGGCCGAAGAACAGAAGAAGATGGAAACCGCTTCCATGGGTTCTGCTAAGACCACCATCATGGAAAATCCGTGGGAATTCCTCGTGGTGTCTGCGCTGTTCGTCGCTTCTGTTCTCGTGATTATCTTCACCGGGGACTAAGTTTAGCGACCGCTCGTTCGACATTTCGGGTGAGGAACCTCCGGTTACTCACTCGCTCTCGCAACCGCCCCAGTTTAATAACTGGGGCTTTGTTGCTCACAGAAGACCGCTCGCAAGCCCGTTCGCGCTAAACCTATAAACGGCCAGATGGCCGTCTTTTTTTGCAGTCAGCCCGATTGTAAAATTCAATTTACATGCAGTGCGTGTCAGTCGTTTTTTCCAGAATGGCGTTTTTTGCAAAATTTTGTGATATCCCCGAGCCCTTTCTCCAAAAGCCCCTAGAATTGCGTATTTTTTTGTTTTTTCCGCATTTTCGCGTAAACGTTTCGACATAATAAATCTATTTTATAGGTTGGGTTTATGTGGTTTGACGAGGACTCTTATTAGGGTCCTGTTTTTTAGGTTATTTAAAGGAGGCTGCATGCCTGCAAAAAGATCTTTGATTACAGTACTGCTCGCATCTGTCGGCATCATGGCGGCAGAGCAAGAACAGCCTACGCCGTACGACCTGATTCGTCCGGTCTGGCCGCTCACATGGGACAGCACCGTATTCAACCACTTTGTACCCGATCCGATTCCGAAGAACCCGATTCCGAAGAACAGGACTCCCGCCGCATTCGCCCCCAACGAATTTATCCCCGACACACTGGACCAGGCTTACCTGGACGCCATGAACTATCGCATGTCGCCCATCCGCGTGAACCAGGCCGGCTATCTCGAAAGTGACCCCGAAAAGCAGTTCTACTATGTCGGTTCTGCCACCACCTTCGAAGTCGTCGATGCCGATGGCAACTCCCTCTCCCCCGCAGCCACAGGAACCTTTACCTCAAGCGGCAAATCCGCATCGTCTTCCTGGATAATCAATGCGGGCACGAACGCGGCCACAAACAACAAGGACCGCTATTCCGTTAGCATAACGGGCCCGTCGGGCACAATACAGATTGGCCAGCTCGGCAACTTGACCCTACCCACCAATACCCGCCTGCGCATCAAGGTGGGAGACAATATTTCTAGCACATTCATCATTAGCGAACGCGTGTATTCCATGGTGAAGGATGCTGCCCTCAAGTTCTACGGCATCAACCGTAGCGGTAATGGAGAATCCTGGTTCCACCCGGCAAGCCATACCAAGGATGGCGGCGGACCGGTTACCGAAGGTGCTGACGATGTCCGTGGACCGTTTAATGAAGCCCTTGCCGGAACGCTTGAAGGCGGCTACTACGACTGCGGTGACCACCTGAAGGAATCCCAGACCCAGATGTACGCCTTCATGGTGGCAGCCGTGATGGCAGCAACGAACGCCGACGCCGACGATGACGTTTATGCTTACAACCAGGGGGAAACGGTCAATACCGACGGTATCCCCGACATGCTCCGCGAAGCAAAGCACGGCGCTGACTTTGTACTGCGTGCCTACAAGCGCGCAAACGGAGTCATCGACGACATGGCCCTTTCTGTAGGTAACTTCGGTAGTGACCACGGTTGGTGGGGACGCCCCGAAAACCAGGACAAGCTCCCTGTCGACAACTCTGCATCGGCAACTGACCGCGGCGGCCCCGCATCGCGTACTGTCCGCTTGGGCGAAATCGGTTCGAACATCGGTGGCGAAACGGCGGCAGGCCTCGCCATCGTTGGCAAGTTGTATGCCGAATACAACAAACCCTTTGCCGATAGCTGCCTCAAGGTAGCCAAGGAAATGTACAAGTTTGCAAAAGACCTCGCCCAAGGCAAGACCTTCACACACAACAAGAAGGCTGCCGGCTGGTCTAGCCCGGCCTATAACGGCAACAACGAATTCTACGACGACATGGCGCTTGCCTCCGTTGCGCTCCTCTATGCGACCGAGGAAAAACAATACGCCGACGATATGATCCGTACCAAGAACCTGGTCCAAGGCCAGGAATACACTACCGGCGCCGGATTCTTCGAGGGCGGTTGGTTCGTCACCAACAACAAGGGCTTCTTTAAGGATGTCAAGAACACCGGATGGGCAAACGCCTATTCCTACGCGCTCTATGCCCTCTACAAGCTAATCCTGCAAGACAAAGACAAGGCAATAAACGTATACGGCCTTTCCGAAACGGAATGGCTAAACGCCGTCGAAGACTGTGTCGCAGACATGATTGCGAACCTCGGCGACATGAGTGCCTACGGCGAAAGCCCGGAAACATTCGTATTCCCCACGGTTCCCAATGTCTGGAAGCAGAGCCAGGTCACATACGACAAGACCTGGTATACCATGCTCACCGACCAGGAATGGATTTACAACAGATACCGTGCAGGTGACATTTTCGAAGTGCTGGCTTATGCCGACGTGGCAGCCGACATCGAAAAGCAGGGCCTTTCGCTCCCCGTCATGGGAACCCCGAACTGGAAAGCCGCCGAAGCAAAGCAATTCGGAATTAACCAGCTCAACTACCTGCTTGGCGTGAACCCGTGGGATGTTTCCTTCATTATGGGTGTCGGCGACAAGAACGATGCCCACCCGCACCACCGTGCCGCAAACCCCGAAGGCAAGAACATGCCGGGCGCAGGCTACAAGTACAAACCGCCTGTAGGCGCTCTCTATGGTGGCGTTCCTCCTTCACTCAGCGTGACTATGGGTAAAAACGGACAGCGCAACTGGGAATACTACGAAATGTCGGAAGTCTGCATTGACGCAGCCGCAACCCTCGTCAGTAGCGTAAGCCTTGCTTCCCAGAAGATTGACCGCACCCGCGCACCGGGTATTCAGGTAGAAATCCGCCACGTGAGCATGGACTCCGCCATCGTGGTGGTGAAGCTCGATACCCGCGGTACAGCCCTCATCAACTACGGCAAGACCGACAATACTACCGGAATGAACATGACGGCCAAGCCCGACAATGATGTTTCCGGCGTCTCGCACGAAATCATCTTGCGCAACCTTGAACCGGGAACCACGTACTACTTCTACGCGGGCGGCATCAACGCCTACAATCCGGAAAACTTCTCGACAAAGTACATGGTCGACAGCACGCAGACTCCGTTCAGCTTCACGACGCTCAACACCATCGAAAGCGCCGAAATCAAGAACGTGACCGTGTGTAACGTGAGTGCAGACAGCGCCGAAATCATGTGGTACACCCCGAACGGCGAATACGAATCCAAGCTCTACTGGGACACCATCCCGCATACAAACCTGAACGAGTACGCCCACAACACGGGTGCCGGCAATGCCGACATCTCGGGAATCCCGACCAAGTTCCACTACGTGAAAATCGGCGGGCTCAAGGAAAAGACGACATACTACTACGCCGTCGAAAGCAACGGGCAATACACGAACGTGAACGAAGAAACAGGCGCCATGCTCAAGTTCACCACACCGGTGACGCAGTACGACTTCAGCGTGTACACCTACCAGTACTCTTGGGCAAGCAAACCCGCCATCAACGTGAACATCTTCAACAACGAGGCTAGAGCGTTCGACAGCCTTACCGTGCGCATGTTCATGCGTGGCGATGACGACCTGTACGATGACGTGGCCATCCGTACCGACATCTGCCAGGCGTACGACGAAGCCGGTTTCAACAAGGCCTGCGATGCCACAACGCTAGAAGTTCTCAACCAAGGGTTCCGCCATGTGCGCCCCGTAAAAATCGAAGACACCTACGACGCAGCTACAGGAACTTGGCAGTGGTACTTCCCCATCCCGCTGGGCCCCACCGTCATCAAGAGTTCTAGCCGCTTCCGCGTAGACGTACTGTTCGTAGCACGCATCCGCTCCCCGGGCCAGGACGACCCGATGGACTACGCTCCGCTGAACAAGAAACTCTACTGCAACGACAACGGCACCTGGTACTGGGTATCCGATGAAGACAAGATTGGCGCTACCCTCACGGAAAATCCGGGCGACTGGAGCTGGATGCCGCACAGCAAGGCCAACGGCGACTATGCCGACTACCCGGGCATGCCCTGCATAAGCAAGGATGCCGGCGACCTGGACTTCGGTGTGGCACCGGTGAACCCCTACGTTGCCGTGTACCGCAAGGACGAATTCGTTTGGGGTTACAGCCCCTCCAAGAGCGAAATGGAAACGAAGCGCGCGAACTACAAGATCGAAGTCACACTGGACAAGCCCTTCAATGTGTCTAACGGCAGTTACGTAGAAATCGACCAATCGAGCAGCACCGTGTTCGTAACCGGCCACGCCCATATTACCGAAGGCGGCTACATCACGAAGATCTGGGCAAACGGCACGCAGATTCCGCTGGAACGCATGGTCATCGACAACGAGACGTACATGGGCTACAACGGAACAGTTGTGGCACACTACAACCTCGCCACGGACCTTTGGGATTTGAACATCCCGGTAAAGATGGGCATCGGCAGCAACAAGGTGGACATCACGATATTTGCCGGGCCCGACCCGGAATGCGAAGCATGTACCGAGAACGGTGGTTGCGCATTCGAGAACCGCTCGTACTTTGTGCAGTTCACGAAGGGCAATGCAACGGCATCGGCGCTTACCATCAAGGACGAAGCCGGCAACCCGGTCAAGAGCCCGGCCGACCCGGCAGGCACACGCTTCAACATATTCCTGACCGACAAGGATAAGGCCAACTACAACCAGCCTATCGAAGTGCTCGTCGTGAACAACAAGAAGGGCGACACGCTGAAGGTTACAATGGAACCCGTAGCGGACAACCCCGGTTCGTTCCAGAGCAAGATAACGGTGAACGCACTTGAAGTGGCAAAGGACAAGCGCACGAACGGCCAGATATCGTTCTTCGCCGGTGATACCATCCAGGTCATCTACATTGACCCCGAAGACGAAGAAGACGTATCGAAGCAGTCGTTCTACGCGGAATCCACGTACCCGGCGCCGAAGCAGGCACTCGCTCTCGACACCGACTGCGACAACGTTGCCGACAAGGTCACCTTCACCTTCTCGAACGCGTTTGACGAGAACTACGCCCTTGACAGCGTGCGCGTGTACATCGACGGCATGGCCGACACGGTGACGCTGTCCGTACCGCAACCGGTGACGGGCCTCAACGAGATAAGTGTACCCCTCACGGGCCTTAACGTCCCCGCAACCGCAGCGCCCACCGGCACGGCAACGGTATTCCTCGTCGCGAAGGGCCAGGTGTCACGCGAAAACGTGAAGATTTCCGACGGTATCGCGCCACAGCTGCTGAGCGTGACCATCCTCGAAAACCCAGCGCCGCGTTCTGTTGAAGACACGTTGATGATAGCCTTCACCGAACCCGTCATGCTCTCCTCGCCGGGAGCCTGGCCGCTCACCATCGAAGGCATATCGGGTGACCACATCTCTGTTTCTGGGAAAGCAACCACGAGCAACGGCGGCAAGAGCTGGCTCTATGTGGTGACCGGCAACGACAACGGCAGTTACATCCCTGTAGGCGGCATCGCAAGCATAAAGAGCGGCGTGAACATTACGGACGAAGCGTTGAATGCGCTCGACCCGGCATCGCCCTGCGCACAAGGCGTGAAGATTGCAGAGACCCCGAAGCCGGTCCCGGTGACGCTCGCCGAAATTCGCGACTTCGAGGGCGACGGTTACGCCGACGAAATCTACATGAAGTTCGAAAAGAAGTTGCGCGACAAGGACATGCTCGACAGCTTTGTCGTGGAATGGGGCATGAAGAACATCACGAAGAGCTACCTCCCGAGCGAATGGAAGCACACGATGGAATACGGCGAGCACTGGCAGCACAACCAGAAACTTGACAGCCTCACCGGTACCGTCACTGACGACTCCACGCTGGTGAATGACACGATTTCCATCATCACCATCCCGCTTACGACCTCGAACGGATTCCCGTACGGCACTACCAGCGGCGCATACGACGGCTACGGCCACGTGACCCCGCGCCTCGGCCCCGCAGGCGGATTCTTCGACAAGTTCTACTACGTGGTGGACAAGTGCCCGCCGGTCATCGTGAAGGCGAACAAGACCTCGTCCAACTCG
>JBGUQN010000111.1:0-37113 GCA_045131085.1 Fibrobacter sp. | reverse complement strand
GGAAATGAATCTCCTTCATACCAAATAGATGTGTTGCGAAGCGATATTTGGAGCCTGAGATCCAATTGACAGTTGTCTCCTGCAAAGGCAAACGATGAGACTAGTAAAAGAAAGGTTAAGACTTTTTTCATCTTATAATTAATCTATAAAACAGTTGCCAGCCTGTCAACTACATGTCTAGCAGATAAAGTAAGCCGCCCTTAAGCGGCGGAACGCTTGTCTTCGTACATCTTCTGGTCTGCGCTTGCCACGCAGTCCTTGAAGTTCGAGATATCGCCATCCCACTTGGCGTAGCCCATGCTCGCTGCAATCCTATAGGAATGCGGGCCTTCGCGATTTGCAATTTCCTCTTTCAGGCAATCCCTAACCTGATCGATTACATCCTGCGGAGTTTCCGTCTGCGCCAGCAACATGAATTCGTCACCACCGTAGCGACACAGGAAAATCGAGATATCCATGCGGCCACAGGCCTTCTTCAGCGCTCGCGAGACCAGCATCAGCGCCCTGTCGCCCTCGATGTGCCCGTAGGTATCGTTAATCCTCTTGAAGTGGTCCACATCCACCATAATCACATGCATGTTCTTAACTCCACGCTGTAACTGCAGGTAGCGTCGCAGCTGGTTACGATTGTTGAGCGATGTCAGCGGGTCGGTCGAAATCAATTTGTTTAGTGAATTCAGGTAGACAAACAGGAGTATCAGGGTACACCAGAAGCAGAATATCGGAGTCGTCAGCGAGAAGAAAATCTGGGCACCGGCCGCAACGATACAGCCCGGAGTATAACTTGCAATAATCAAGTACGTCTTCAGATTTTTCCGGTTTTCTGGTTTAAGCCCGCGCGCGACACCTCGGATTGTCACCGAAATTATATAGATACACGGAAGGAACGACAAGATGAAGTAATACAGGTCGCAGGGCTCCAGATTTTCATCTAGCCAATAGTCAGGCGACACAGCGAACGAAACTAACAACAGCACAATTTCCACAAAAATCGGAATGCGCAGTTTCGCCTGCAAAGAACTGATTTGCGCACGAGTCATCTCAGGGCGCGTGCTCATTTCGGCATAGATAAAACAACTATAGAAGAGTATCGCCGCAATAATTGCGTTCGAATAATTTACAGCAAGAACAGTAACGGTATTTTTCGGAATAACATTGTCGTTCACTAGAGCCCACAATGCATCGCTTACAAAATAGGCGATATGCCAAAGCACCAGTTTGCGGAACAGCGTAAATTTCAGTTGCGGAGTCGGAAGTCTATTAATGCTATACAGCAAAACCGTCAAGATGCACGCACACCCGACGCTGATATAGGCATAGAAGACATAGGTACTCATACGTTAAAAAAAATACACAAATTCCCCTAAAAGGGGTAAAAACCTGCTAAAATTTTACCACAACTGTGCAAAAACTCACTTTTTCGCAAAAAATTCTAAATTACAGACCATGAAACCCTGGAAGTTGCTCGATACGGAATACCTGGTTGACGCCCCCTGGCTCAAGGTCGCCAAGGAAAAATGCGAACTCCCCAACGGGAAAGTCATTGACGACTTTTACACATTGTGGCAGCCCGACTGGGTGCTAATCCTCGCCCGTACGGCACAGGGCAACTGGGTCATGACGGAACAATACCGCCATGGCAGCCAGACTATCGAGCTGGAGTTCCCCGCAGGAATCATCAACAAAGGTGAAACGCCAGAACAGGCGGCACTGCGCGAACTGCAGGAGGAATGCGGGTATTGCATAGATCCTCGCCTACGCGAGGATGACGATGGGGCTCGCGAGGTTGACGATGGCAAGGCAATCCGTTACCTCGGGGCGCTTCCGGTAAACCCGGACAGGCACCGCGGTAAATTCCACATTGTGTTCATCGACGGAGTCGTAAAATCCGGCAGCACACATTTCGACAGTACCGAAGATATTGAGTCCAGCGATCTTTCCGACAAGGACCTGCAAAAGAAAATGGCGGACGGCACGTTCTGCCATCCGCTGCAAATGGCGGGCTACTTCAAGTGGAAACTTGCTGCCCGCACTTTATAACCTACATACTATTTTCGTCTGATATAGACTGACGAGCACGCATCCATGAACTTCACGTCGAAGTGCCTGAGGTTACCCCAAGCATGATCGTTCTTGTAGTGCGGGATGTATTGTCCAAGCATTTCCTTGGTAATCTGTAGCCATTCGCCTTCGCCCGTAAAGCAGAAGAAGTCTTGCTCGTCAAATATTTCCACAGGCAAAGTTTCTTCATTGAATTCCATTTCGGTTTTCTCGAAGCCATCAACCGTTCCGCCATTGTCCAAGATTTCCTTCAGGCTATCGAGTTCAGACTGCGCGGAAGCGGAAACTTCTTCCATGTCGTCCGTACCAAAGGAGAAATCGCCCTCTTCGGTATTCGCAACAGTTTCCTTGCCCGGCTCCGCACTGCTGGACTCAGGTTTAGAAGAGCTTGATTCTACCTTCTCGGAACTAGAAGATTCCGTGTCAGCACTAGAATCGACCTTCTCGCTGGAACTAGATTCCGCCTTGCTCGAACTAGACGTTGCCTTTTCCGAAGAAGAGGACACCTTCCCGCTACTCGAAGAGGACGATTTTGCGGAGCTAGAAGACACCTTCTTGGAACTGGAGGATTTTGCCGTCGAATCCTTTACAATGACATTGCCCTGTTCGTTGATCTCGCCGTTTTCGACAAGTTCGGCATATTCCTCTTCGCTAAGGATATCACCCTTCGGAGTAATCACCTGAACCGGACCGTCCGCAGAACAGGCAGCGAAAAACGCCATGGCCAAGACCATCGCGAAAAACCAGAATTTTTTCACAGGCGTCATCATAATGGAACTCCTTTCGTTTGTCACGAAAATGAATCGTTCCGTATGAAAATAATTTTTTCCTTACAAAAAGCAACAAAGAGGGCTATAAAAAAGGGCGTTACGTGTTCTAAAGCACACTGAAGCAGGCCAAAAAGGCCCTATGGACGGGTTTATCCCCGTAAATGTCGCTGGAATCATCCAATTCCAACTTGGAGTATCCCGAGCGGATTTTTTCGAGCAAGATTCGTTTTTCTTGCGGGTCGTAGCGGAAATCAATACGGAAAGTGCGGTAGGCAAGCTCCCCCGTACATTGGCTTTCATCGAGCGTGATGCGTTTGCGGGTCACGTCGAACGGCCCGTGCACGAGCTGCACCTGTACAAAACTTTCCAAATCAAACGGGGAATTTTCGGCAAGCCAACGGCACTGTTCCGCAAAGGCACTTGATTTTTCCAGGGTCCACAACTCGCCTTCCTGTTCCTCGACCCAGCCCGCTTTTGCTTGCGGGAAGGCGTCGGCCATCGGGATATACGGCTTGATATCCAGAACCGGAGTGCCATCGAGCAAGTCGGCCTCGTCCACATACAACGTAAGGCCGTCGATTTTCAGCAGGCGCACGCAACTGAGCCCGATGGGGTTCGGACGGTAAGGGCTGCGGCTCGCGAAAGTCCCCACGCGGTCACGGCCCTTCGGGGGAACGGGCGGACGCGTCGTCGGGCGCCAGCCTTCATTTTCGTGGAACTGGAAAATCACCCAGATGCGCTCGAAACCGTCGAGGTCCCGGAGCGCCATCTCGAAATTGTTGCCGGAGTTGAGCACGATGCGGCCGGGATGACCAGCAAAGAGCCTTCCCTGCCGCGGGGCGTCGTACTTGTAGACCGCATCGCCGTGAAATGTCCCGATAGGATTCACTTCCATATTCAGACCTTCACTCCGATGCAGCCTTTACCGTTACAAGCGAGAAACTAGATGGCGTCGATGACGGCGTTGAACACTTCCACCGGGCGCATCCACTTCTTCAAAAGATCCGCCTTCGGGATGTAGTAACCGCCGATATCTGCCGGCTTGCCCTGTTCTGCGGCAAAGGCAGCGACAATTTCAGCTTCGCGGGCCTCGAGCGCTTCGGCGACAGGCGCAAACTTCGCGGCGAGTTCCGCATCGGCCTTCTGGTCTGCAAGGGCACGGGCCCAGTACATCGCGAGGTAGAAATGCGAACCACGGTTGTCGAGCTCGCCAATCTTGCGGGCAGGCGTGCGGTTGAATTCGAGAATCTTGCCGTTCGCGGCGTCGAGAGTGTCGGCCAGAACCTGAGCCTTCTTGTTGCCGGTCTGCGTGGCGACCTGCTCGAACGACGGCACCAGCGCGAAGTATTCACCGAGGGAATCCCAGCGCAGGTAGTTTTCGGCGAGGAACTGCTGCACCTGCTTGGGAGCAGAGCCGCCCGCGCCGGTCTCGAAGAGGCCACCGCCGGCCATCAGGGGCACAATGCTGAGCATCTTCGCAGAGGTTCCGACTTCAAGAATCGGGAAAAGGTCGGTGAGGTAGTCGCGCATCACGTTGCCGGTAACACCGATGGTATCGAGGCCGGCCTTCGCGCGCTTCATCGTTTCGACAATCGCCTTGCGCGGGCTCATGATCTTGATGTCGAGTCCGTTCAGGTCGTGTTCGGGCAGGCAGGCCTCGACCTTCTTCTGGATTTCGCGGTCATGCGCGCGTTCCGGGTCGAGCCAGAAGATGGCCGGCGTGCTGGAGGCGCGGGCGCGGGTCACGGCAAGCTTCACCCAGTCGCGGATAGGAGCGTCCTTCGCCTGGCACATGCGGAAAATGTCACCGGCTTCGACGTCTTGCTGCAAAAGCACTTCGCCCTTGGAATTCACGGCACGGATTACTCCCTTTGCCTTAGCGACAAAAGTCTTGTCGTGGCTACCGTATTCTTCGGCGCCCTGGGCCATGAGGCCCACGTTCGGAACGGTACCCATCGTCTTCGGGTCGAACGCACCATTCTCCTTGCAGAACTTGACCGTCTCGTCATAAATGCCGGCGTAGCAGCGGTCCGGAATGCAAGCGACAACTTCTTGCAGTTTGCCTTCCTTGTTCCACATGCAGCCGGAATTGCGGATCATCGCGGGCATGGAAGCATCGATAATCACGTCGCTGGGCACGTGCAGGTTGGTAATGCCCTTCGCGGAATCGACCATCGCCAAGTCCGGACCATTTGCGAGAGCAGCATCGATGGCTGCGCGAACTTCAGCCTCGCGAGCATTGCCTTCGAGGCGCTTGTACAAGTCGCCCAAGCCGTTGTTCGCATCGATCCCGAGTTCCTTGAACAGATCGGCATACTTCGTGAACACGTCCTTGAAGAACACGCGCACAAAGGCACCGAACAGCACCGGGTCAGAAACCTTCATCATGGTCGCCTTCAGGTGCACCGAGAACAGCAGGCCCTGAGCCTTGGCCTCGGCCATCGTCTTCGCGATAAACTTTTCGAGCGATGCCATGCGGAGCACCGTCGCGTCGAGAATTTCGCCCTTCAAGAGCGGCTTTGCTGCACGCAGTTCGGTAACGGCGCCAGCAGCGTCCACAAATTCAATCTTGAACGTGTCGGCATCGGCAAGCGTGATGGACTTTTCGTTCCCGTAAAAGTCGTCCGCGTCCATGCTCGCCACGCGTGTCTTCACGGAAGCATTCCACGTGCCGTTGCTGTGCGGGTTGTTGCGGGCAAAATTCTTCACCGCATTCGGGGCGCGACGGTCGGAGTTGCCTTGACGGAGCACCGGATTCACGGCGGAACCCTTCACCTTGTCGTAACGGGCACGGATAGCCTTTTCCTCGTCGGTCGCAGGGGCATCCGGATAATTCGGGAGTGCGTAGCCGTTCTGCTGGAGTTCAGCGATGGCGGCCTTGAGCTGCGGCACGGAAGCCGAAATGTTCGGGAGCTTGATGATGTTCGCCTCGGGCTTGAGCGTAAGCGCACCGAGGAAAGCGAGGTCATCGCTCACGGGCTTGCCGGCAAAAGTCGTGCCTGCCGGGAGCGTGTCGGCAAAGGCCGCAAGGATGCGCGCCGGCAGCGAGATGTTCTTGGTCTCCACGTCGACATCCGCAGTCTTCGCGAAGGCGGTTACAATCGGGAGGAGGGATTGCGTCGCCAAGAACGGCGACTCGTCAGTCAGGGTATAAAAAATCTTTGTATTCATACGAATACAAAGATAGAAAAATACGCCTTTTGGCCTTTCGGGACTACGGGACGAACGGCGCGATTATGCGCCGGCATCCTCCAGACGCTGCACATGGCAATATGCGAGTTCCTTGGTCTTCTCGTCCCTGAGGTGCAAGCTAGAGCCTTCGCAGTAGCGCCAGTATTTACATTTTTTGCAATCGCCAATCTTGGCCCAGCTGCGGTCGCGCATCACCTGGTAGCGGTTCTGCCATACATCCCACAGGTCGTCCTTGTAGATGTTGCCCTGGATATAGTCGCCACGCAGGCTCGGGCAAGCAGAAATGCTGCCGTCGCATAGCACGGAACTGACGTTCACGCCGGCACGGCAGAAGAACGGGTAGTTGCGGGATTCCTTCTCGTAGCTACCGAGGAACCCTTCGCAGCCGTAGTTCACGTTAATAAGGTTCTGCTTCTTCACTTCGCGGATGAAGTCAAATACCTGGCGGAATTCCTGGTTCGTGAGCTGGAACAACGGATTGTCCTTCGCGCGGCCCTTCGGGAACACGGTCGCGATGCGCCAGCGCTTCACGCCGATTTTCAGGAGCATGTCGAGAATCTTCGGGAGTTCCTTCAGGTTTTCGCGGTTCACGCACGTCATCACGTCGAAGGTGAGGCCCTGCGTGTGGGCTGCCATGTCGATGGCGCGGAGTGCACGTTCAAAGCTATGCGGGTCGCCGCGGAAGTGGTTGTGGCTCTCCTGCAGGCCGTCGAGACTGATGGTGAGCGAGCGGAGCCCTGCGTTCAGCAGCCTGGTGTAGCGTTCGGGCGTCATGGCAAGGCCGTTCGTGACCATGCCCCACGGGTAGCCGCGCTTCTTGATTTCCTGGCCACATTCCTCGAGGTCGGGGCGCATCAGGGGCTCGCCGCCGGTAATCACCACGATGAAGTGCTTCGGGTCGATATGCGGGGCAAGTTTGTCCAGCACGCCCATGAAGTCTTCGCGGGGCATGTCGGGGATGGCGTCCTTCACGCAGTCGCTACCGCAGTGCAAACAGTGCAGGTTGCAGCGCAGCGTGCATTCCCAGAAAAAGTACGTGAGCGGGTGCGCCTTGATTTCGTTGTGGCGGTAAAGGCGGTAAGCTTCGAGAGCGAGTTTCTTTTTAAGAGAGAGTTTCATATACAAGTATTTAGTAAATAATGGTTGAAATTTTTGAAACTATTCGTCTTTTACGTAATACCTAGACTTAAATTCGCTTTCAGTGAGCGAAAACGACTTTTCTTGTTTGTCTTCGCAATCCAGAACGCGTGCATTTTCGTCACCCCTACAAGTAACACCATCATCACAACTGTAATAATTTGTGCATGGCTCTCCCGCGTAATAGGTGCATTTTTCGTCAATATTTTCAGAATCGTAATCTTCAGGGTTATCGCACATATATATGCCGACTCCATATTCAGGGCATATTCCAGATAAAGAGCATGCAATCTGCTCCTTACTAGAAGATGAATTGTCGCTACAGCCACTCCAGAACAGGGCGGTCAATGCAAGTGCTAATTTTTTCCAATGCTTGTAGAACATTTTATTTCTCCGTTTTTTCTGGGCAATCAATGACGGGGTGACAACCAGCGAGGGAATCCTGTTCAATCGTTTTTTCAGGATTTCTCTCGATGCATACATCTTGATGACTTGTGCAGTTCAGCGCCTGTTCGCTACCGGCTTGCGGAGCGAAAACCTTCACGCCTTCCGGAAGGGTGGCGTCCGTATTCGCCTCGTTCGGGCTACGCATGTATTTGTTGCCATCAGTGCAGTCGATAATCTTGAACGTATGGCCTTCATCGTTTTGTACAGTATCGTTGTAGCAGCGGGTTCTGGTATACGGAACTCCGTATTCACACTCGGCACAATCGTTCGATGACGACGCGGAATCACCGCAACTCGCCCAGAACAATCCAGTCAACGCAAGCGCTATTTTTTTCCAATGCTTGTAGAACATTTTATTTCTCCGGGCATTCGATGGCGGGGTAGCAGCCCCCGACGGGTTGTTCATTTCCATGTTCGTCTAAAACGAATCCGTCCACGCAAAGATCTTGTTCGCTGTATGTGCAGTTCGTAGCACCGCACCCTATTGCGCCCGGCTTCTGCTGTGGGGCGAAAACTTCAACACCAGGGGGTAAATCGTTTGGCGCTAAATTGCTTTCGTAAATTCCCGGATGTCTCAGGTATTTTTCGCCGTCTTCACATTCGATGATGTCAAATACTTTGCCCGCATCGTTTATGGCTGTCGTGTTATAGCATTTGGTCGAAAAGCATCCGTAACCCGCTACAGCATGGTCTTTGCTTTCGCAACCGCCCCACACGAGAGTTAATGTCGAAAGAAAAAGAAATTTTAAGAACTTGTAGAACATGGAGAGGCAGTTGTTAGTTAATGGATACGTTCACTTTCAACGTAGTATTTTGACTTGAATTCGTCTTCGGTGTAGACAGCCTTGTTGTCCTTTTCATCGCGACAGTCGAAAGTTTTCGTTTCGTCGTCGGTTGATTGGAAACAAGTGACGTCGTCTTCACAATAGTACGTGTCCGTGCACGCGGGGTACGACATGGTGCAGTTCTCATAGTTTCCGTTGATTTTGTCTTCCTCGTTTTCGCAATCGTAGAAAACGCCGTATTCGGGGCATATCTGGTCAAAATCGCAGGCGATCAGATCCTTGCTGTCGCTAGAGGAATCGTCACTGCAACCGCCCCAGAGCATGGAGCACAGGCTCAATAGGATTTTTTTCCAATGTTTCTTGATCATGATTGTTCGCTTGCCTCACCATTAAGACACTTGTTGATCCGTTCCTCGATTTCCTTCATCTTGTCTTCGTAGACCTTCTTGAGTTCTTCTTCCAGGGCAGGCTTGTTCGCTTCCCATTCTTCCTTCATCTTCAGGAACTTGGCGTATTCTTCGCTAGGCCTGATGGTTCCGTCGGCACAAGAGTCTACCGCGTTCATGATGATGGTCGGGGCACCGTAAAGCGCCGAGAATCGGTCAAGTTCCATACGCAAATGTTCAAGACACACGGGAGTTTCCGTCAAGGTCTGCTTGATGGAGTCAATCTTGTCTACAGCATCGTGCTTGGCCGCTTCCTCTTTCCAGAATTTGGCATTGTCTGCACTGTAATCGTTGGGGAAATACGATACACTGGAATCCATGGGGGTGCAAAATACCGTCGGAGGGGCGTAGACCGCAGAGAAACAGGAACTGGACCAGTCCATGTTGCTGGAACTTGATTCTTCGACACTGCTGGAACTTGTCTTGGTGGTTTCACTGGAACTGGAAACCGGGTTCTCGGCAGGGCTACTGTAATTGGGGTCGGGACCATAAAGGCATACGGCCGATGAGGCCGAGTCTTCGCAACCAGCCCAGAACAGGGCGGTCAGCGCAAGTGCAAATTTTTTCCAATGCTTGTAGAACATGTTTCCTCCCTCAACAATTACTCGCCCTGAGCACCCTCGGACGCATCCTCCTTGCTGTAGCGGGAAATAAACTCGGCATAATTGTAGTTTTTCCCGTCGTCGCAGGTGTAGGTCTTTTCGGTGATAGCGACTACGCCGTAATCGGGGCAAATATCCTCGACACAATTAGATTCTGGCACCCAGCGTTCACTCACTTTTTCTTGGCAGGTCACGCCGTCATTACACCTGTAGGTGCCCTGGGATTCCGGATCCCTGAAACAAGTCCCTCCAGAAACACCGTATGCAGGCGCCACCAATTCCAGGCTGCTCGACGATTCTTCTGTGGAACTGGAAGATTCGAACACCATCTCCGAAACACCATACAGCGGCATATACTGGTGATCTAGGCCACTGGAACTGCTGTTGTCGATAGGGCCCGGCTTGCATACGTCGTCCGGGCAACCATACTCGGGTGCTGTCGAAGTTACGGTATCTTCGCAACTTGCCCAGAAAAAGCCGGTCAGCGCAAGCGCAATCTTTTTCCAATGCTTGTAGAACATGTTTCCTCCTTTCATGATTGAAATATATCTTTTATTTGTTTGGTCTGGCCGGTATAATTGCAAGTAATGGACGATTTTTTTTGAATAAAACAAGAGAGCGTTCTATATAGCGCTCTCAGCGTCCTATATGCTAATTCAGGCACTAGCGGGGCTCCATAAAAGCATTTTTATCTTATCGGCAGATTTCCGTGCGCAAATCGCAAAAAAAATGAATTTTTCGGGAATTTTGCCCCCAAATCCAACTTCGGGGCTTGCGGAAAATCACTCGTTTCCCCTTGTAAACACCAAATTCCGAAAAAAACGGCCCTTTCTCGCCAAGAACAGATATATTATGGAGGACTGTATGGAGGTTTTTGACATGAAATTCCCGCTTTTCGCATCGCTCGCCCTCGTCTCTGCGTTCGCCTCGTCGGCTTTCGCACAGACAATCACCCCGACCCGCGTAGGGCCCGTGAGCCAGTACGGCCAGCTGATAACCGGCAAGACCTCGCAAGGCAAAGGCCAGATCTACGGTAGCTGCGAAGGCGTCAAGGACGGCGCCGAAGTCCAGGTGCGTGGCATGAGCCTCTACTGGAGCCTTATGCCCCAGGCCGTCGAGTTCTGGAGCGAAGAAGGCATCACCACCATGGTGAATGACATGAAAATCCAGATCGTGCGTGCGGCCATGGCTACCGGCAACGAAGACTGGCAAGGCGGCTACAAGGGCTACGCAAGCGACCCCAACACCCAGAAAAACCTGGTGAAGACGGTCGTCGAAGCAGCCATCAAGAACGACATTTACGTGATTATCGACTGGCATTCGCACGAAGCCCACAAGCAGACGGATGCCGCCAAGAACTTCTTCAAGGAAATGGCCGAAGCCTACGGCAAATACGACCACGTAATCTTTGAAGTTTACAACGAACCGCAGCAGATTCCCTGGAGCGACGTAAAGAGCTACGCGGACCAAGTCATCGAGGTCATCCGCCAGTATTCCGACAACTTGGTGCTCGTGGGTAACCCCTCCTGGGACCAGAACCCCTCCGACGCCATCGGCAACGAAGTAAACGACCCCAAGAAAAACACCGCCTACACGCTGCACTACTACGCCAATAGCCACTGCTGGAGCGGTTCTTATGGCTGGGGCGATGGCACCAACGACGCCTGCGAAGGCACCAAGGGCGAAAAGGCTATGAATGCGGGCCTCTCCGTGTTCGTCTCCGAATGGGGCACGGGCAAGGCCGACGGTGGTGGAACCCCGGACCAGGGCCGCAACCAGAGCTGGCAGGAATACATAAACAAGCACAAGCTCTCGTGGGCCAACTGGTCTGCCTCCTACATTTCCGAAGGTACCGCAGCCTTCCAGACCGGCTCCAGCAAGACCTCGCTGCAGTACACTACTTCGGGCAACCTGGTGAAGGGCTACCTCGAAAGCAACCCCGCCACCTACAAAGCCTGCCACGACGCGACACCAGAAAGTTCCTCTTCGTCCGTCATCGCCATCCCGTTCTTCAAGAGCAACGACCGCTTCAGCGTCACCTTCGCAAACGGCAAGCTTGCACTTGAATCCAGCGGCAGCGGCGCCACCAAAATCGAAGTGTTCGACCTGCTCGGCAACACGCGCGTACAGAAAGAAGAATCGCTTGCCTCTGGCAGCAACCTGATTGACATTAGCACACTCCCCGCCGGCGGCTACCTCGCCCGCGTGCGCCAGGGGGCAAATATCCGTCAGGTGCGTTTCGACATTCGCTAAACAGCCCTCAAATTTACCAACGAGAGAGAAGTCCCGGAGGCCCCTGTGCCTTCGGGATTTTTAAATTAAAAGCAATGCGCATAAAAAAAACATTTTGCGGAAGACGATTCAGGTCAATGCTTTTTACGGCATCTATTTCCGTCTGTGCAGAAATCCTGAACATTCTCGTCGATAAAGTCGTCGCAGCGCAATTCCTGGGCGAAAAGGCTCTCGCCTCTATCACGTTCTTCACACCGTTATTTTCAATTGTACTCTTCGTGAGCGCCATCGTCATGGTCGGCACCCTCGTCTGCTATTCCTTTGAAATCGGTAAAATGCAAAAGAAGCGCGCCGACCAGTTTTTCGGGCAAGGAGTAATCCTTTCCTTTGCAAGCGGGCTTATCCTGGCGGGGGTGTTCACCATAATCCGGAACATCCTGCTGAGAAACTCCTCCATGGATGCCGAGATTCTCCTCTACATCAACGGATTCTACACCTGGTTCATCTGGTTCTCGCTCCTCATCCCGGTAAACAACGTGCTGCAAGAGATGGTCTATATCGATGGCGACACGCGGACCTGCAATATTTCCTACGCCGTCCTCCTTTTGGGCAACACGTTCTTTTCCGTATTGTTCTGCCGTTC
This sequence comes from Fibrobacter sp., assembly GCA_045131085.1. Lineage (GTDB taxonomy): Bacteria > Fibrobacterota > Fibrobacteria > Fibrobacterales > Fibrobacteraceae > Fibrobacter. The sequence continues at coordinate 24,798 of JBGUQN010000111.1, read as the reverse complement.
CATGGGTATCGAAGGCGTCGCGCTCGGGACGCTCGTGTCGGTACTCCTGAGCATCTCCGTACTTTGCTCGCATTTCTTAAAGAAGAGCAATACTCTCAAGTTCGTATGGCACCTGAACAGGGGCGACATCGCGGCGGTATTCCGCTTCAGCATCGCCGAGGCCAGCGAATTCCTGATGTTCGCCCTCTTTTCGTCGATGTTGAACTACTACTTCATTCACACCTTCGGTTTCGGGAAACTCCCCGTACTCTCGATGATATACGAAATCGTAGAGCTCAGCGTTTTCTTCAACGGAATCTGGATGGCGGCAGAGCCCCTCGTGAACACCTACCGCGGCGAAAAGAACTGCAAGGGGATAATGCGCTCCATGCAGTTCGTGAACCGCACTACAATGAAAGAGGCCCTACTCGCAACTATATTGCTATTCGTTGCCGCCCCGTTCATCATATCGGTATTCCACATCCACTCCGAAGGGCTACAAGACATCGCCATATTTGCCGTGAGGGCCTGCGCCGTTGGGTTCCTGCCGCTTGCATTCTGCAAAATATACGCCAACTATCACGTACACGAAAATCCGCTCATTTCACTGACATTTATTGCGCTCGCCATGTTCATCGCTCCCTTCCTGAGCGTCATGACACTGGGCAGTTTCTTTGGCCCGAAGGCATTCTGGATTGGCTTTGCCATCGCGCCGTTTATCGCATTCGCCCTCGGGAGCGCCTTGCAGATAGCGCTCTACGGGAGTGAAAAGTTCCCGCTCATGATTGAAGACCCGAAGGACATGGCAAACTGGTTCATCACCGATACCAGGCTTACGCCCGAAAGCCTCCTCAGGTTCCGCGACCGCATGGGGCGCATCATGGAAAGCAAGAACGTAAACGCAAATACCCGCATGAGGATAATGCTCCTGGTAGAAGAACTGGGTATGGAAATCTACCAGCACAACGGCAAAAAAAATGTCTATATCGAATTTGCGCTGGTATTCAGGCCCGACCACCTCTTGCTCATTTGCAAAGATGACGGCAAGAGAATCGACATGACCGACCTGGAGCAGTCAATTCGCGACTTACGCATGTACCTGATAAATATGTTTATGGCGGCGCAACAGGCCAAACAGTACCTGCCCACCGCCAATTACAACCGTTATTCTTTTAAATTCGAACGCTAAAGGACTTCCCACTCCCCGCCTACGCATTGGTAGGTTTTGCCCTTGACGATTACCTTGTCGTCTTCTATTTCGCAGTGGCTCCTATCGAGCGTAGTTGTGCCGCCCTGCCTCCAGGAGACGCCGTCGCAAGAGAATACCGAGCTGACTTTAGCGATAGAGCCTTTCTCGGTCTTGTATTCAATATTGATTTGTCTATAGGTTTCACTGCTGTCGCATTTCTGGTGTATCCAGGAATAGTCCTCGGGCAACCTTTCCCAACGGCCTTCCTTGCATACAAAGGGCTTGTTTGTCTTGCAATCCAGCCAAGCGCCGTAATTGAGACTGCATGAATCCTCAGCAATATTGCCGTTAGAATCGGTCAGGTTGTAGCAAGTTCTGTCCCATGTATCGGACCTGGAACATATGTAGCGTTCGTTTGTTTCGCAGTCGTTCGTTTCTGCGCCATATTGCCCGTAGCACTGGCTGCATGGCATTGCAGAAATCGGGCAATCGTCGCCGTCACATGGCGGGCAAAGCCTGCTCATCGTAATGCATTCTACCTTCCGGTTGGAACTTGACGCGGCAACGGATGAACTGGAAATTTTTTCTTCGACAACAGACTTTATTTGGAACACATTTTCTATGTATCTGTATTGTTTTACGTTTGCAAAATCCTTGCTGAGCGTAAACGTAACGACACCCTGTTGAGAACCGCTATAATAAGGTAATTTCGGATAGAGGAACTTTACATACAAAATATCACCAGAAAGGATACCCCGGACGCCAGCGACCACGACATCGTTGTAGATTTTCGCACCCTCGTCTCGGAAGGTAACGGAACCATCGGCGTTCACCACCTTTACAATGCGGGGTGTCAAAGCAGCGCCAGTAGGGGGCTCCGCCTTTACGTCGGTTGCCATTTCCATCAGGTTTTCTTCGGTCAAACCCGTTGAAGTCCAAGTGCCGCCAGTTCCACAGACATAGAGTTCCCCGGTATTGCACTCAAAACGGTCTTCGCCATGCGAGCTAATGCACGAATTACACGGGAAATGCGGAATATCGTCACCTTCGTCTTCGCCGGGCGGGCACATTTTCAACATGTCAAGGCATGTCTCGTCAATGCCTGTACCGATTGGCGCCACCACGCTGGAACTAGACACAGTTTCAGAACTCGTAACGGTTTCAGAGCTGTTGGGCAAGGCCTCGTCAGAACTGCTGGCGACACCGGTCTCGCCGCTGGATTCCGGAACGCCGTCGCAACTGCTCGAAGAAGGCACATTGCAATTACAGGGAGCAGCGCTCGGGCTCTCGCTATCGCAGGCGACAAGCGCGAACGCAAGGAGCGATACCGCAGAAAGCCCGCACGCTATGCTTGTGATTTTCTTTTTCATGATACCACTCCTTTTTTATTCTTCTCCGGCTGAATCCTTAGCAGCCCACACGCAAGCTGTCGCCGTCTCCGCCGCAAGTATTGCAAGAGGAAGTGTTCCCGCAGGGCAGCAGTTCGTCGGCTTCGCGAACCGGCTTCACGCTGTTCTTATCTTCGTACTTGATGAATTTCACGTCGGCAAACACACCGCTGAGAGTGAACGTGATGACGCCCATGGAGCCGCCGGTCGTCGTGCATCCCGGATAAAGGATGGTGGCGAACAGGGTGTCACCCCTGAGTTCTGCGTTGAGCCCGTTGAAGGTGCAACGGTCGTCCACAAGCACGCCGTCGTCACGGAATGTAATCGTGCCGCTGGCAGTTTCTACCTTCACGACACCAGGAGCAACTGCCGGACCGCCGCGATGCATGGCCGAGACGTCAGACGCGCTTTCGACAATCTTTTCACCCGGAGGCGGAAGGTACACCCACTTGTTTTCAACGCATTGGTAAGCGCGGCCATAGAATTCCAGCAGGGTGTCCGTGTCGCAGGGCTCCAGGTCAGGCCTGCGGATTCCGTCGGGAATGCCGTCGCCATCGCAGTCGCTACCCGGAGGGCAGGCAATATCCTTGGCTTTCCAGAAATTCTCGACACACTTGAATTGCTGTTCGGTCACGCAGTCGATAACGACTTCACCGTTTCTTCCGACGCAGTTTCCTTCTGCGCTCATCCCGTCGACATCGGTAATGTGCACGCAGGTTTCCGGCTGCTTCGTACTGGAACTTGACTCCAATTCAGACGACGAACTGGTCGGAGTGTCAATACTGCTGCTGGCAGGCGTCTCGCTAGACTTTGGCGGAACATTGCCATTGCTAGAAGAGCTCGTTTCCGTGCTCCCGATAGAAGAAGATTTTTCATCGCCACCAGTCGGGGCACTCGGGCTATCGTCACCGCATGCAACCAATGCAAGCGAGAGGATAGAGGCAGCGGCAATTCCGCAAGCCATGCTGGCAAATTTCTTTTTCATCGTCATTCTCCTTTAAAAATTCATGTTGGCAAACGCCGGTTAATTCTCTTTTATCCATTCGGTTGTTTTCCCGTTCAGGCATTTATCCGCAGGAATATCGCTTTCGACGGTAACACGCACGAGTTCCGGTTCGCTGTTCATCTCGCCACAGTAGGTGAAGAGGAATCCGAAGATCTCTTCTGCCGTGGAGTTGCAGTTTTCCGATACGATGTCGAGTACGGTTACGGAATCGGGCGTAACGTTGGCTAAGGTATGCCCTGCCGTCTGCGCGCTGCCCTGCACATTGTACAGGTAGAGGTTACATTCGGCGCTATCGTTCTCGATAGCCGTAATCAGGTCCTTATACCTCTTGACAGCTGTCGGGAACTTCAATTTCAGGGTGTCGATGTTGTCCTTCGTGAACTGGTGCAGTCCAGGCTCGCGGAACTGTTTCGGTGTAGACGAAGACGAAGTGGGCATGGAAGCGGCAGGCGGTTCCACATAGACGATGGCCGATGCCATGACGGTGCTGTCGAACGCCGCACTGTCAAGGGCGAACACTGAGATATAATAACCGAACGTATTCGGGTTGTTGGGCGTTCCTTCCACTGGACCGCCACCCGACTGCCCCGAACTGCTAGAATTGAAGAACGGCGGCTGTTCTGAACTGCTGGACTCACTTGTCTCGCTAGAGCTCGACTGCGGCGCGACGCTTGAAGAACTGATTGAGCTCGACGAAGAGTCTTCACGGCTAGAACTGCTTGAATTATCGTACAAATCGGAAGAACTTTCAGGACAGTCAAACACACTGCTTGTTCCACTGTCAGAAAGCCCCTGCGAACTAGAAGACTTGGATTCGGGCTTCGACGAACTCGAGGATTCCTGACGGGCAATGACCTCGTTTTCTTCTTCGGAGGTTCCCGTCACCTTCGCGGAATCAGAACAGCCCACCCACAGGGATGCGATACCGAACAGTGCAATGATAAACAACTTGATGTTACGCATTTTCGTTCTCCCTAAGGTTCCTGGTGAGCGGGAAAAGTTGCAGGTTAAGGCGGTAGACCTGATCGATATCTTTATCTTCGGCCGCGATGGCAATAATCTTCTTGCGGCATTCATCGAGTACATCTACAATACGTGCGTAAGTCTCGCGGGAAACGCCCATCGTGACTCCGCTGAAATTGCGTTCTTCCTTCGGGAGGTCAAGCGCGGGCGTGGCCAGTTCCGACATCTGGCGGTGCATGCCCCTCAGGGCAAGGCGTGTGGCATCGGGAGCACCTTTTACCGAAGCTTCTGACTGGGCAAGCGAACCATCGTCATTCTTTTTCAAAAGCCCCGTTCTGGTGAGGAAATCGAGCGATTCGCGGACTTCTTGCGCGGAGGTTTCCGCATAAATCTTTTTGGCGATTTCGCCCGGAGTTGCCCCTGGCATAAGCGGGGCAAGTTCACGCAATACCGGGTTGCGCCAGGAATCGTAATACTCGAACAAGTCGCCGGAGAGCACGCGGACCTTGTACAGTTTGGCGACCGCAAGCATGTCTTCGTAGGCGGACTTCTTCTTTTCTTCGGTATCGGCCTGACCGTAGCGCACCAGGGCCCTGAAATAATCCATCTCGAAACCGGCAAGACCCATCGCCGTGCCCACGCGTTCCACGCCGATTTTGCTGAGCTTGCTCCCGCCATCGCACACGACCTTCATGTATGCCGACGACGAGAAACCCGCAATCTTCGAGAACTCGCGCCACGTGAAAGCGGAGCGGCGCTTGCGTTCGTCGTAGAAATCGCGCATGTACTGGCGGAAGTCTATGTATTCGATTATCGGTTTCATCGTTTTCAAATATACAACCTTTTCCAAGAAAAGCAATAGTTTTATGAAACAATATCAACAAATTTTAATCAAAATCACAAGTTTTTAGAAAATCTTGCATAAAATTTATCTATATGAAACAAATGTTTCATATGTGATTTGCGCATATTGGACTCAAGGTGAAAATTTTCTAAATTGCACCCCCGAAATGAGCGAATTCTATTCCAGCAAGCTTAATTCCTTCGGCACCGCGAGCATCCCGAAACTGGTTTTGCAGTTCTCGGTCCCTTCCATCATCAGCATGATGGTGAACGCTCTCTATAATATAGTGGACCGCTTCTTCGTGGGTCAGGGAGTCGGAAGCCTCGGCATCGCGGGCATTACGCTCTGCTTCCCCATTACGCTATTCATCATGGCGATGTCGATGATGATTGGCGTGGGCGGCAACACGCTTTTCGCCATCCGCCTCGGGCAAAAGAAGTACATCCAGGCAAGCATCATCCTGAACAACTCATTCTCGTTGCTCATCTTGATGGCTGCAGGCACGTTCACGCTCGGCGAAATCTTCATGGAGCCCCTGCTCAAGTTGTTCGGCGCCAGCGACCAGACGCTCCCCGTCGCAAGTAGCTACATGCGCATCTTGCTTTGCGGCGCATTCTTCCAGACAGTCGCCCCGGGCATGAACCACTTTATCCGCAGCATGGGCCACCCCAAGACGGCCATGTTCCGCGAAGTCATCGGTGCCGTCACGAACATCATTCTCGACTGGCTGTTCATCATGAAGTTCCACTGGGGCATCGAAGGCGCCGCCTGGGCGACCATCTGCTCGCAGCTGGTGTCGGCATCGCTCATCACGCAGTTCTTCGTAAAGAAGGGGACTCCCATACGCATCCGCTGGCGCCATATGAAGTTGCGCTTTGCCTATGTGAGGAAGATTATCATCCTCGGCATTCCGCCTTCAATCATGCAGGTTTGCAACAGCCTCATGAACGCGATTCTCGCCTGGAGCCTCACCACCTACGGCAACATCAGCCTGCACGATACGGGCCTGCTTTCGGGCGGCGACATGGCGATTTCTGCCTTCGGTATCGTGAACAGCATCGCATCGTTTATTTTGTTGCCGCTGCTCGGGTTCGTACACGGCACGCAGCCGATTATCGGGTACAACTACGGCGCACGCCTGAATGCCCGCGTGAAAGCGACCCTCAAGTTCACGTTCATCTATGCGTTCGGCGTGATGCTCGTGGCGTGGGCCCTCATGATGTGGCAGGCAGAATCGCTCGTGGCCCCGTTCGCCCCGAACGACTTGAAGTTGCAGGAGACCGCCGCCTGGGCCATGAGAATCTTTGGCGCCGGTTTCTTCATGATTCCGCTCGGACTTGTATCGGGCAGTTTCTTCCAAGGTACAGGAAAGGCGCTCAGGTCCATGTTCCTGAACGCCTGCCGTCAAGTTATCTTGCTGATTCCCTTCCTGCTTATACTGCCGCGCTTCTTTGAACTGAAGGGCGTGTTCCTTGCTCAGCCCATTTCCGATGTCGGCGCGGCCCTCATCGGCGTGCTCATGCTGCGGCATGAACTCAAGAAGCTGAAATAGCTAGAACAATTTCTTCGCGTCTGTCAGCTGGCCATCCTTCTCGTGGAAAAGGATAACCGAGCCGCCCTCGAGGGTCTTGAACACTTCGACAAGGCGGTTCACTGTTTTCGTTTCGTCAAAGCCGATTTCGTTCTTCGCAGCAGAGTTCACCACGATGCCGAAGGTCACCGCATTAGGTGCTGTACGGCGGAGGTAGTTGATAAAGTCAGCACCGGAAGCAATCACGTCGGTACGGCCCTTCACGTCGATGTTCATCGGGTCACGGATGCTTGCCGAAAGCGGGAAGAGTTCCTCATTCACAGTCTGCTTCGCGTTCAAGAAGAACATGTTGCCCACGTAAAGGCTGATGGTGTCGTCAAGCACCTTGCCCACCTCGATGGAAACATCGCAAGTAGAAGACATTTCCTGGATTTCAAGCTTGGAGGGTCCGCAGGCGATGAGGGCTGCGGAAACGAGGATGGCGAATGCGACCAGAATCTTTTTCATGAGGTTACTCCTTTGGTTTTGCCTTTAATATATATAAAAAAGGGCAAGCAAGGCTATTTTGACAAAATACCGAGCGCTTTGGACACCAGTTCGGGCGAAAGTTTGAAAATTTCGCTCAATTTTTCCACCCGGACAGACTCGTCGAGGCGTTCCATACGGCTTCCGTTCGCATCGCGGGTCACCAGGTTGCCCTTCTGGTAATAGTACTGCACGCCGCGTTCGCGGTCGAGGCGGTTGAGTACCGGGTAGGTCATCATCTCGCGGTAGAAACTTTCGGACCAGTGCTGCTTGAACTCTTCAACGCTCACGCCCGCCACCGGATATTCGAAACGCAGCTTCATGGGGGCAGAAAGCGTGCCGTTTTCACGAATGGAGCCACCCGTCCAAAGTTCCATGGAATCCATGTCGGGCCGCACAAGGCGCACGCTGTTGGGCACAAGCGGGAAAAGCGCTTCACCAGTACCGAATGGCTGCGGGAGCGGAATGGGCAGCGGATCAAAGATAAGGTAACCGGGATCGAAGAGGAATTCCTGTACCATATCGGGCAATATCAGTGCGCAGTGGATGTTCCTTTCCTTGCGCTTGTGACCCATCACGAGTCGCGGATTTAGCCCCATGTCGCGCAGGCTCTGGTACAAGTGCCACGTCATGCTGAAGCACGTGCCGCCACCCATCCAAGTATCGATGTCGTTCTGGTCGCTGTCGTCCAGGTTACGCGCGGCCGTAGCGCTACCGGTAGATTCCAGGCGTATTATTTTCGTGAGGTTCTCGTACGTGACGTTCGAGAGCCTGTTGCACAGGTCGAGAATCTTTTGCCAGGTCGCGGATTCCATGAATGCAAAGATAGAAATTGCTATATTATAGTCATGCTCGGTATTGAACAGAAAAAAGGAAACGATGATAAACTTTGCGGCAGAATGATTGCCTACGCAAAGATTTTGCCTACGCCCGACTCCGAAGAAAGTAACACTCCGTTCGACGACATGATCAAGAACGGCCTTTTGACGCTCGAAGGCGATTTCCGCAAGTTCAACCCGACCGTGCCCTCGCGCCGTCAGCGCAACAAGGTCATGGACGAGCGCTTGAACGAACTGTTCGAGACCATGGAAGAGAACGGCGTCGAATTGCCCGAGAACCTTGACGTGGAAACGGTGCGCGACCGCCTGCACGAACTTTCGAACATGGAAGTCATCCCCATCCCGGCGCGCATCGGCAACTTCACCACGGAAGAAGACATCCTGAACGAGGACGCCGACATTTACTACGTCGGTGAATTCATCGGTGCGAACCAGGCACATTTCTGCCTCACGACGCTCCCCATCTACTACCAGGCGCGTTACCGCGAGCAAACGAAAAAGCACGAGATGGAACTTCTGAACGACATGCTTTCGCAGTTCGAACAAGGAGAGTTCCTCGACAACGACGACATCATGCAAGATACCGTCGAGCTCTTCCCCGAAGGGGCGACACTCAACACGTTCGTCGGCGACTTGAGCAACCTGCTAAACGTGAAGGTAATCCCCTTCCTGCTCGCCTGCGAAAGCGAAGAGGAATACGACAAGCAGGTGGCGCTCTTCTACAACTTCATGAAGGATTATCCCGAGCCGCTAGACGTGAAGCGCATCGATGCCTCCCTCCGCATCCTCCGCGAGCAGAGCGATAACAAGCTCGGCCGCAAGGTGCTGGAACTGAGCTGCAAAAAAATTAACGCCCTCTATAACGAGGACGCCAAAACCGCCGAACAAATCGAGGCGCAAATTACATCTTTGAAAGTGTAAGCAGGGCAGCACCCGCAAGGATAACGACCGTCGAGACGGCCAATTTTACGCGTTCCGGGCGCGTTGCATATTCTCCGAAGGCAAATACGCCCCACATCTGGTTCACGACCAGGTTAAGCTGCAACAGCGGGTAACCTACCGCATAACCGAACAAACCGTCGTCGGCAATCGCCCAGAAAATAGCGAGCGTACCGAGCATCCAGAGCATGCCTGCGGCAACGGCAAACACTGTCGGGATTGCAGGCATATCGTAGCGCTTGCCGCGCTTGAGCGTGAGTACGGCAAATAACACCAGGCTCCCCGCACAAACACCGACCGAGAACGGGAACAAAAATTCCATATCCCCGAGACTGCTTAATTTATACGGGATAAGGTAAGAACCGAAAACCGCACCCGAAAGGAGCGAGCGCCAATTTTTCCAGATATGGTTTATGTGCCCCGCCGGAATCCAGATGCCCACGAGCATGCACACGATGGCAGGAATAGAGAAATACAGGAGCGTATGTTCGGCGAAAAGCGTAACCCCCGTAATAAACGAAAGCAAAATGCTCACGCTCATGGAGCGCAGCCCGGCTCCGGCAAGGTCGGCTTCGGCCTGCACCGCCCAAAAGCACAATCCACCGCCAAAGACCCAGAGGATGCCGCACAGGACACCGACCGGTTGCAGGTTGAACTGCCCCGTAACACATGCTATAATGGTCGAACAAATTAAAGCGCCCACAGCCATCATGGCAAGGAACGCCCACGACGAATAATTCGGGTATTTTTTGAGCGGGACCATGTATGTCCCGAAGGCGAAGACGCCTGTCAAAACGCCAATAATGCTAAGCATGCTACTTTCCAATGCAGAACCCCGCGAATATGGATTGTAAAATGTCTTCGGACGAAATTTCGCCCGTTATGCTCTGGAGGGCGCGACGCACCAGTTGCATTTCGAAGGCGAGCAACTCCACCGCCGGATTATTCTTGAGCAGGTCGAGCACGCGGTCAACACCCGCGAGGGCATCCTCGAGGCAGGCCTTTTCGCGTTCGCTCGTAATCCAGAGATCTTCCGCGTTCGCGTTTTCCTTGAATAGCGCCGCGTTCATGATATTCTTGAGTTCCGCAAGGCCGTCGCCCGTCTTGGAAGAAATATTCAGTCCTCCATCGGGAATCGGGGATGCGCGCAGGTCGCTCTTGGAGTAAACGACAACATCGGGTTTGAGACTGGAGTCGCTTGCAGAATCATGCGCGCCGTCCACCACGAGTATTTTCAAATCCGCTTCCTCGAGAATTTCCTTACTCTTCTTCATGCTGAGCGCATCGAGTTCGTCGGTCGCGCGGTCTGCAATGCCTGCCGTATCGACAAGGCGGACTTCCCCGCTAGGGAGGAACAGGCGTACTTCCACAAAGTCGCGCGTCGTGCCCGGGACGTTGCTCACAAGCACGCGGTCTTCGCCCAGGAGGGCATTCACGAGGCTAGACTTGCCTGCGTTGGGCGCGCCGTAGAGTACTGCCAGCGGGAGCCTGCTCAAAGAAGCCTTCCCGTGGAAACTTTCAAGAATTTTCTGGATGGATTCGCGGACAGAAACAAATCGCGATTCCCAGCCTGCGAAATCGGGGTCGGCCTCTTCTTCGGCAAAATCTACATCGAGTTCGAGGCGCGCCGAGATGTCCTTTACCTGCGCGGCGAGCGTCGCAATCTTTTTCGAGAGAGCACCAGAAAGCAGGCGGTGCGCATTCTCGAGTTCTGCACGGTTTGCGCTATGGATTACGTCGGCCACGGATTCCGCCTGGGTCAAGTCCATCTTGCCGTTCAAGAAGGCGCGGCGCGTATACTCGCCCGGTTCTGCAAGGCGCACGCCTTCGATACCGCGGATAGCCTGCAGCAGGTCGCGCACGATAAGCGGGTTCCCATGCGGGTAAAGTTCCAAAACGTCTTCGCCGGTATAAGAATTCGGGCCTTCGAAAAACAGGTACAGAAGGCTATCGATGACCTTGCCTGTCTGCGGGTCACGTGCGGTCCCGAGGTTTGCCCTACGCGGCTCCAAACTAGCCGCAGCGCGTTCCCCAAAAAGCGACTTCACCACATCGCGGACCTTGGAACCACTCACGCGGAGGGCCGCTACGGCACTTACGCCAGCGGGGGTCATCGGGGCAACTATCGTCTGGGAATCCATATCGACAAAGATAGTAAACGCGCACCCCGCGTCATAACCATTTTTCTATCTTGCTCGGCATGAGCAACTTCTCGATTATTTCTCGCCCCCTGGGCACTGTCCAATGTTTTGTTCTCCAGCGCAATGACGGCGCCGAATTCGAAATCCTTTCCGGTTACGGCGGCGGCCTCAACGCCTGGCGCGTCCCCGTAGCAAGCAATGGCGCATCCGCCGCAAGCAAGCTAGACCTGCTCTACGGCTACCGCGAAGGCGACGACATCTTCAAGATGGGCCCCGATACAAACGCGGGCTGCCGCCTCACGCCGTACCCGGGCCGCACCGCCTATGCACAGTTCACCTGGAATGGTGATACATACAAACTAATCAACAACGTAAGCTGGGCTCCGCACGCCCTGCACGGATTCCTGCAGAACCAGGAATGGAAATTCGAAAGTTTCGAAAGCAATAGCGAAAGCTGCACCGCCGTATTTACCTGCGACTGGCCGGGCGCCTTCGCCGGCTTCCCGTTCCCCTTCCGCGCAACGAACACCATCACCTTTACCGGCGAAACCGTCACCGTTACATCGTGTGTCAAGAATACCGGCAAAAAAGACATGCCCTATTCCGAAGGCTGGCACCCGTATTTTATGCTCGGCGAAAAAATTGACGGCCTCATCCTCACGCTCCCCAAGACAAACCTCGCCCTATTGGACAGCGCCGACCTCCCCACCGGCAATTTCAAGGACGACACGCGTTTCGTGGGCGGCCGCAAGATTGGCGATGAGTTCATCAACGACTGTTTCTGCCTCGCCGACCAAAGCGGAGAAGCCCATGTACAACTCGAAAGCGACCAGTTTGCCCTCGACATCTGGCAAAAGGCCGGCAACGAGCAGTACAATGCCATCCAGATGTACACACCGCCCGACCGCATGAGCATCGCCATCGAGCCCATGACATCGGAGCCCGACGCACTGAACCATCACCGCGGACTCATCGTCATCGCCCCCGACCAAGAAAAAACTTTCTCTTTCGGGTTCAAGTTCTGCAAGAAGTAGTTTTTTTGTAACATCTTTCCGTTAAAAAGTGCCGTTTTTAGTGTAAAAACGGCACTTTTCTTGTTGCGAAGTACCCAACGTTTTGTTTGGCGCAGGCCGATTTTTTCTTTGAATTTTCCATTATTTAACCTATTTTCAAAGGAAAATACAGGAGTGTGTATGAGATTCACAAAAATTGCATTGATGTTTGGGCTAGCTGCGGCAACTACCTTTGCCGCACAGTACGAAGCCGAAAGCGCAACCCTTACCGGCGAAGCTGAAGTCGCAACAAATACAGCTGTTTCCGGCGGCAAGTACGTCAAGATGAACAGTGGCGATATCACCTTCACAGGCGTGACCGTCGATAAGGCGGGCCAGTACACCATCGTCATTCATTACATGAACAACTACGGTGGCGACAAGATCAACAACGTCGTAGTCGGCGGAGCATCGTCCCAGGTATCTTTCCCCGTTACCGAAACCGGCACGTTTGTCGATGTCGAAACCGTCCTCGCTTTTGCCGCGGGTGAAAACACGGTCGCCATCACCAAGAGCTGGGGCTGGATTGACGTGGACTACATCGAAGTCAAGCCCTACGAAGCCAAGAAATTTGACCTCTGTAACGCCCCCATCACGAAGGATGCAACCCCTTCTGCAAAGAAGCTCTACAACTTCCTCGTGAACAACTTCGGCAAAAAGACCATTTCCGGCGTAATGACCGGTAACATGGACGCCTACACCAAGGGCGACGCCACCAAGCACGAAGACGTTCAGGCCGTATTCACCGCCGGCGGCAAGTACCCCGCACTCGTCGGCGTCGACCTGATGAATGCTACCGGCGCACACAAGGACGAATCCTGGTACAAGCAGTACACAGAAAAATCCGTCGATATTGCAAAGTCCATCTGGAGCAAGGGCGGCATTCCGGCATTCACGTGGCACTGGCGCCCGGGTGAAGAAGAAAACTTCTACGTGAAGGGTGCAAACGCAAACTACACCGAATTCGACTTCACCGAAGCCTTCGTGAAGGGCACCACCAGCTGGGACACGCTCTCCACCGCATTCAAGGCCCTGGCCGGTGACATCGATCTCGTTTCTCAAATCTTCCTCGACCTCCAGCAGGATGGCGTTGCTGCCATCTTCCGCCCGCTTCACGAATCCGGCGGAAACTGGTTCTGGTGGAGCACACATACCGGCAAGCAGTTTGCGGCCCTCTACCAGTTGATCTACGAACGCATGGTGTTCAAGAACGGCGTGAACAACCTCATTTGGGACTTTAACCCGCAGGATGCATCCAAGCTTTCCTGGACTCCGGGCGAAACCTACTACGATGTATTGAGCGTAGACATTTACAATAATGCCAACGATCACCAGAGCAACAGCGCGGCCTTTATCGACCTTACGAACAAGGGCGGCACGAACAAGATTCTCTCGCTCAGCGAAAACGGCCCCATCCCCGACGTAGACAATATGTACAATGATGGCGCCACCTGGAGCTGGTGGATGCCGTGGTACGAATCCCCGAGCTGGAATGGCGGCTATGTAAGCCAGACGGCCGCAAGCGTGTGGCAGAAGAACCTCGCCGACGAACGCATCATCACGCTCGACAAGATGCCCGGCTGGGATAACTACAACGAAGCAGCCTCCTCCACGAAGGTGTGCCCGACATCTACGCAGGGCGGCAACTTCAGTGCCGACACCTCCAACAAGGAAGACGCAAAGAACCTGATGATGGCCGTGACCTACACCGCATTGAACGATAGCGGCGCGAACATCGAATTCCAGAAGGTCCCGAACCTCACCGGTGCACAGACCGTTTCTCTCAAGATTACGAACAATGGTTCGGGCGGTGCCGATAATGGCATCTGGGTCGGCCTCGCCTTCGTGCGCAACGGCATGGAAGACGATGGATGGACCTGGGAAATGTCCACATCGACCGGCTGCTGGATTAACGACGGCGCAACATCTACCTGCGAATTCGACATCACCGAATACAAAGACGATGCAGGCGAAATGCACCCGATGGACCTCGACAACCTCTTCTCCGTCACGCTGATGGTTGCTGCCGTAGGCTTTGAAGGGACCGTCATCTTTGACGACCTGGTCGCCGACAATGGCAAGGTCATCTCGGCATTCGACAAGAAGACGGACCTCTTCAAGGTTGCAGACCAGAGCAAGGGTCACGTGAGCAAGATTGAACTCGTCGACGAAACGGGCGCTTCTGCCGCCATCAAGCGTGCAACCGTCGCCACTTCCGGCAAGATCAATGTCTCCGGCAACACGATTTCGCTCTCCACCGCCAAGGCCGGTGTCGTAGCGGTTGACGTGTTCGGCATGAACGGCAAGCGCGTCGCAACACTCTACAGGGGCAATCTCGCCGCCGGCAGCTACGCCTTCAGTATCGCCGACATGCCCAAGGGCAGTTACATCGTGCGCGTGAAGGGTGCGGGATTTGCGGCAACTAAGCCCGTCCTTGTCAAGTAACTTTTAAAGATTCTCCTCCTAAGTCCTAGCCCTGCGGAAAACAAACCGCAGGGCTTTTTTTACCGTTTTTTTTTGATGCAGGGCACAGGTGTGGACAAGTTTTGTGACACGTGTCAACACCCCCGTGGCAAAAAGGGCCGGTTTAAGGCTTTTTTATGTATTTTTCTTGCTGTTCCCCGCATACAAGGGGATGACTGACGAGGAAAAAATGAAGAATTCTAAACTCTTGACTTTTTGTACCGCAATCCTGCTCGGTGGGGCTGTTTCTGCATTTGCCGCTCCGGGACTTACCGTAAGCGGAACCGACTTGCTCTATAACGGCAAGAAGATTTTCTTCTCGGGCACGAACCTTGCATGGAGCGATTACAACTCCGACGTGGGCGACTCCCCGCTAAACGAAAATGCCTGGCGCAAGGCCGTAGAAGGCACGCGTGCTGCAGGCGGCAACGCCATCCGTTGGTGGCTCTTCAACAACATGAGCCAGAGCCCGACTATCGACCAGAGCACGCACCTGGTGACCGGCCCCAAGGCAAATACCATCGCCAACATGCAAAAAGCTCTCGACATCGCCGAAGAATACGGCGTGATGGTTTCGATGTGCCTCTTTAGTCACAACCTGATGGAACCAAACCAGTGGGGGCTCTACAACGAAAAACTCGACATCACCGCGAACGAAAAACTGTTCGAAGACGAAGGCACCAAGGCCTTCATCGATAACGTGCTCGTTCCGGTCGTAAAAGCTATCGGCAACCACAAAGCGCTCATGACCTGGGAAGTGTTCAACGAACCCGAAGGCATGACTAGCGTAGGCTGGACCACCAAGAAACTTGACAAGGCCGTACTTCAGAAATTTACAAACAAAGTTGCAGCAGCCATCCATACGGAAAACCCGGAACTGCTTGTGTCTACAGGCAGCGTGAACATCCAGTATCAAAGCTGGTGGAACGATTCCGAACTCATCGCCGCCGGTGGCGAAGCCAATGGAACGCTTGACTTTTTCCAGACGCACTACTATCCGTATTACCAGAACGATGACGTTTCGCCCTTCATGAATGCGGCAGCACAGATGGCTGCGAAATACAAATACGATAACAAGCCGATGATTATCGGCGAATTCCCGGCGAGCGGCTGGGCAGACTCGACATACACTACGAGCATGGCCGCGAAGACCCAGATTTCTACCAAAGAATGCTACCGCAAGGCTTTTGACGGCGGCTATGCAGGTGCTCTTGCCTGGCAGTACATTGGCGACAAGACCGAATCGCAGTTCGGCGGTTACACCTACACCATTGACCCCGCACTCGACGCCATGAAGGCCCTCGCCGCTACAGAAGAGGCGAGCATCAAGATCAAGGACGTGACGATTAGCCAGGAAGGTGGCGACGGCAAGATGTCGGTAACCTACGGTGGCGATAACGCGCAGATTGAATACCAGAAGACATGGGACCTGAGCAAGGCAAATACGTTCACGTTCGAGGCGACGAACAAGGGCACAAGCAATGCTCAGCTGCACCTGATTTTCAAGTTGACGAGTGCATGGACCTGGACTCCGGTGAACGACGACAATGGCGCATGCGTTGTGCCTGCGGGCGAAACGGTAACGTGCTCCTTCGACATTTCTAGTTTTGCCGACCGCAACCAGACTTTGAGCGTCGTCGTGGCAAACTACGCCGCAGGCTATACCGGCACCATCCTGTACGATAACTTCAAGGCGGGCGACCAGGTTCTCTGGGACTTCAACAGCGACAAGTACGATGCATTCAGCCGCGGGTTTGAAAATACCGAAGAGATGATTCCCGAAATCAAGATTGTGTTTGAAGGCTCGACGGCTATCAAGGGCATCGCCAACGTTCAGGCACACGCATCCTTCGGCATCAACGGCAGCACGGTTTCGCTTAACACCGCCAAGGCAAGCAACATCTCTGTCGATGTATTCGGGCTCAACGGCAAGCGCGTCGCGACCCTCTTCCGCGGCACTCTCGCTCCGGGCAGCTACGCCTTCAGCCTTGCACAGATTCCGGCCGGCAAGTACATCGTCTGCGCGAAATACGCCGGGACGACGGTTACAAGGCCCGTAATGCTCAAGTAAGTTTTTGCAAAAACAAGCAACTTCATTTAACTGACGCCCGTTCCCGTACGGGCGTTTTACTTTTCCCTGCTTTTTCTACGTCATTTTCTATATTGTCAAGCATGAGCGAAAAGCACCCCCTTTATTTTACCATTCACGGACATTTTTATCAACCGCCCCGCGAAAACCCCTGGACCGGCGTTATCGAAAACCAGCCCAGCGCAAGGCCGAACCATGACTGGAACGACCGTATCGCGAGCCAGTGTTACAGTCCTAATTCTGCTAGCCGTATTTTAAGCCCGCATGGCCACATTGTCGACATCGTAAACAACTACGAATACATGAGTTTCAACATGGGCCCCACGCTCATGGGCTGGATCCGCACGAATACACCCGATACCTACAAGCGCATCCAGGAAGCCGACAAAAAAAGCATTGAGAGGCTCGGGCACGGCAACGCGATTGCGCAGGTCTACAACCACATCATCATGCCGCTCGCCAGCGAGCAGGACAAGCGCACGCAAATCCGCTGGGGTATCGAAGATTTCAAGTTCCACTTCGGTCGTATGCCCGAAGCCATGTGGCTTGCCGAAACCGCCATCAACTTCGAAACGGTGGTAGAACTCATCAAGGCAGGCATCAAGTTTACCATCCTCTCGCCCACACAGGCCGATAGTTTCCGCAAGTTCGGTGATGAAGAATGGACCGGGTGCAGCAACACCGACATCGATACCACGCGCCCCTACCGCATCTACCCGCGGGACAAGGAAGGCAACCTCGTCTGCGACGGCTACCTGGACGTTTTCTTCTACAACCCGTGGCTTTCTTCTGCCGTAGGTTTCGAGCACCTGTTGCGCGACGCCGGCACGTTCGGCAGGCGCATCGCCGACGCCTGGGACGCCAACCGCAAGGAAGCGCAACTCGTTAGCATCGGTACCGATGGCGAAAGCTACGGCCACCACGAGCCCTTCGGCGACATGTGCGCCGCCTGGCTCTACAACCGCTACGCTCCCGAGCACGACATGGTGCCGGTAAACTACGGCTGGTTCCTCGAAAAGTTCCCGCCCAAGCACGAAGTATTGCTCAAGAACTTCTACGGCGAAGGCTGCGCCTGGAGCTGCGCCCACGGCGTGGGCCGTTGGTACAGGGATTGCGGCTGTTCGACGGGCGGTGGCCCCGATTGGAACCAGAAATGGCGCGGCCCCCTGCGCGATGCTTTCAACCACCTCAAGAGACTTGCCGACGACGTGTTCGTGCGCGAGTTCGAAAAGATTTCGAAAATCAGCCCCTGGGAAGCACGCAACAACTACGTGCAGGCCCTCGTCGCTCCCGAAGACATGTCCCGCGTTCAAAAGTTCCTCGAAGATACAATCCTCGAGCCGCAAAACCAGGACATGTGCGCAAAGGCCATACGCCTGCTCGAAATCCAGAAGTTCTGCCTGTTCAGTTATACGAGCTGCGGCTGGTTCTTCAACGATATCGAAGGCCTGGAACCCGTACAGAACATGCGCTACGCATTGCGCGCCATGGAACTGTTGGAACCGTTCCTCCCCTTCGGGCATAACATCAAGAGCGAAGTCCTGAGTATCCTCGCCCGCGCAACGAGCAACGAACACAAGTGGAACGGTGCCGAAGTCTTTACGCGCTACGCCGAAGACGACGTGCCCGTTATTCTCAAAGAGATGGCCGAGCGCGCAGCGATATTCCACCTGGAACTCGAAGAGGATTCCGACGACAAGGGAACTCGCATGAAGGCGGAAAAGATTTCCAGCCGCCGTCGCCAGACTCTCGTGCGCGTCACCTACGAAGACAAGCTTATCGGCGAACGCCGTGAAACCACGAACCTCGTGATTACCGACGCCCTCGGACGCGTAAACATCGTTGTCGCCATGGGTACCGTCGAGCAGAACGGGCTCAAGTTCGTAGAAAACCCCAACATGGGTACAATCGAACTCAGGAACCTTTTCCCGACCGCCTACGTGGTGCGCATGCGTGACCTCATGAGCGACTCCCTGCAGCGCATCAACAAGCGCAGCACGCAGAAGCACCTCGCAAGCCTCACGGAATCGTTCTCCAGCTTCGCGCTGAACCACGGAATTTCCATCGACAGCCTTGCCGACCCGGACCACACGCTGCCCGACACCATGCGCAAAATCCTTTCGCTCGAGCTCAACGCGCGCATCCACTACGAAGCACTGAAACTCCTCGAAGGTCCGGACTCTAGCCTCGTAAAAGAAATCAAGGGGCTTATCGACGAAGCCGACGCTCTCGACACAAAGCCCAGCTTTGGAGGCACGGGCCGCATGTTCTTCCGCAGGCTGAACACGCTCATCGACGACGTCTACGCCAAAATCAACGAAGACACGGTCAAGTACATTACCGATCTTATCACCGTCGCCGACTGGCTGCACCTCTACATCGACAAGACATCGCTCGAAAACAAGGTGTTCGGCATATACAAGCAGTACAAGCAAGACCCCAAGGGGCCACTTGCCGCACTCAAGCCCATGCTCGGCTGGCTAAACTTCGAGGTGGACAATGTATAAGATGTCCGACAAACCGCTCATTTCCAAAAAAGAAATTGACGCGCGCCTAGATTCCCTCGCCGAGCAACTCCGGCAAGAAAATTTCGACATCATCCTTTCAACGCTCATGGGCGGTTTCGTGTTTACCGCAGACATCTGCAGGCGCCTCGCCAAGCCAGAATTGAAGGTCGTCTTCATCAAGGCTTCAAGCTACGGCGACGGCATGGAATCCTCCGGCAAGGTCAAAATTTCCGGCCTGGAATCGCTGGACATTGCAGGCAAGAACGTCCTTGTCTCTGACGACATTCTCGATACCGGGAACACGATGTTCGGAATAATGAATACCCTGCGCGATCTTGGACCAAAAAAGATCAAGACATGCGTATTTCTAGACAAACCCGCACGCCGTACAGCCAACATTGAAGCCGATTTTGTAGGTTTTAAAATAGAAAACAAGTTTGTCGTAGGTTACGGGCTAGACTTCGCGGGCAACTACCGCACATTCCCCGAAATCTGGACGATGGAGGAATCCGATGGCTAAAAACGATTTTGATGACGTCCGACTTCACGCCACCCAAGCGTTCGAAGCAGTCGAGCGCAGCTACAACAAGATAAGCCGCGGCAAGCGATTCCTTATCAACGCCGTCGTGTGCCTCCTGTTCTTCATTGCAGGCTTTATCGTAAGCAAGGTGATAAACGACGTGCCATCGCAGGGCATCATCGAGAAGGTTGCCGCACAGCCCGACTTAAGAAACAAGTGCAAGGGCCGTTACGACCGCCCGATGGAATACGCCATCATGCACGAATGCGTTTTCGCAAAGGGGACACCCTCCGACAACACGAAACTCGTGCAGCGCATCAACTACTGCACCTGCGCCCTACAGAACGTGCAGGCCCGTAAGCCCTACCAGAAGATGTTCGAAAACAACCTGGTGGACTTTACCTTCAAGATTCGCGAAGAGAACCTTTGCCAAGAAGAAAAGAACATCCCGGTGCTCGACAGTAGCGACGCGGAAAAATAACCTTTGGGCGGTGTCGGCAGGCGCACAATGAACTCGTTATTGCAAAAAGCCGTCAACGGCTCCCGACTCACTCCCGCCGAAGCGCTCGACATTTTGAAGAACGCCCCGTGGACCGAAGTGGCAGAAGCAGGCGACGCCGTTCGCAAGCGCATGAACCCCGGGAATCGCGTGGGCTATACCGCTTTCCGCATCGTGAACTACACGAATGTATGCGAAGTTACCTGCAGTTTTTGCAGTTTTTGCAGGCCGGCGCATAGCCCCGAAGCATACGTGTTAAGCCTAGACGAAATCCGCCAAAAGACAATCGAAGCAAAGGCGAAAGGCGCCGACCAGATTTTTTTGCAGGGTGGTGTAAACAGGGATATTCCGCTCAGCTACTACACCGACGTGCTCAAGATGCTCACCCGCGAAATGGGCGTGAAGGTGCGCGGCTTTTCGCCGGTAGAACTCGTTCGCATTGCAGAATTCAACAACATGCAACTCGATGAACTGCTAGGCACGCTAAAAGACGCCGGTCTCAGTTCCGTTCCAGGAGCAGGCGCCGAAATCCTCAGCGACCGCATGCGCCAAATGCTGAGCCCCAAGAAACTCCCCGCGCAGCAGTGGTGCGATACGCTCGCCGCCTGCCACAGGAAGGGGCTACCCGGCAGCGCGAACATCGTTTTCGGCAGCGTCGAGACCGCAGAAGAAATCATCGAGCACCTGGAATACGTCCGCAAAACGCAGGACGCCGCCCACGGATTCAAGAGTTTCGTGGTATGGACATTCCAGCCGCAAACCGACAAGTTCCCCATCAGGCACGTGCGCGGCGATGAATACCTCAAGTTGCTCGCCTTAAGCCGCCTGTACCTCGATAACATCCCGCATATCGAAGTCTCTTTGCTCGGCATGGGGCTTTCCCTCGGGGAACTCGGCCTGCACTGCGGCGCCGACGACATCAACAGCATCGTCATCGAAGAAAACGTACTCCAGAACCACGGCCTCACCACCATCGAGGCTGCCGAAGAATTTATCCGCAATGCCGGATTTACTCCCTACCGCCGTTCCCTGAACTTCGACTAGGACTTCGCCGATGAATACCATCCGGATTTTCCCTTTGTTATTCGGCCTACTGCTAGGCGTGTTCATGTCGTGTTCTAATTCGGAACGCATTTCTTCTAACGACGAAGAACCGGCAGATCATATTGACATCCCCACTATAGATTCTTCCACAACAATATCATTCAAAGGTTTCTTAGTCGAAGTAGATCTCGATTCGCTTCCAGGCATGCTCCATGTAACAGCGAACAAGGCCCCTGTTACTCTCGGCACAAACGATGCGCAAGCACGGACCATCGAGCGTCCACAAATGACCACGGTACTGGATTACGAATTCAAGATTTCACGCACGGAAGTGACTTGCGGCGAATTCAAAAAAATAATGCCCAAGGCCATCGCGATGGCATGCGACAGCGATAAACTCCCTGCAACAAACGTAAACTACTACGACGCAATCCTTTTTGCCAACGCCCTCAGCAAAAAAATGGGCTACGACACCGCCTACACTTACACCAGCGCCATTTTCAATGCCGAAAACCACTGCACGAACCTGGAAGGCTTTGCGTTCCGCCCCGCAGTAGATGCATTCCGTTTGCCAACGGAAGCCGAATGGATGCTAGTCGCAGGGCTGTACTGGGACCCGCTCAAGAGCTGGAACGCCGACAATTCGGATTACAAAATTCACGAAGTCTGCTCCATCCAAGATTCTAGCCTGCCGGAAAGTATCCCTTGTGACATGGCCGGAAACGTGATGGAATGGGTCAACGACTGGCAGGGCGCATTCCGCGATACGACCGTAAACAATTACGCCGGCGCCCCCGATGGAGGAAGCCTCGGGCAGCGAGTCTTGAAAGGCGGCAGTTGCCGCAACCCCTCACAATCCATCAAGCTATACAGCCGTGGCGACGTGTACATGGTAACCTCGTCGACACACGCAGAATATGTCGGGTTCCGCCTTGCATTCGGGCATATTCCCGACGCCGTATGGATGGGCGGCGACGGCCAGGCAAATTCTAGCCGCTTGCTCCCAATGGCAAGCGCCACGACGTTGAGCCTGCTTACGGAAACACACAAGATGAAGTTGGCGTTCCGCAACGACCTTTCAGGGAACCTCGCTTTCATGGATTATTCCAGCGGCACACTTTCCGTAAAAGAAATCGCCGACACAATTGAGGTTTACCACCCCGAAATTTCTCCCGACGGAATGAAGGTCGCTTTCTGCACAAAACTCGAAGGCGTTTCGGGCAAATCCGCACTCTATGTCCGCGACCTAAATGCCGAAGGCTCGAACCTGGTCAAACTCGATGTCGAAAGCGCAGCTATTCCGCGCTGGCGCATACTTGATAACGGAGATACCGTAATCGTCTACGTGAACGATGCAGGGAACAACAGGGACGACGCCGCATTCCAAGCATCATCCACCTGGCAAGTTCCCTTTATGGCAGGGCACTTCGGCACACCGAGCAAAATCCTTGACGGCGCATACCACGGCGGCATCAGCGAAAACAACCGCCTCGCCGTAACGGGGGCAAGGCTCCTGCGCGCCCGCGTTGCCGATTTCGGGTCTACATTAGACGGTTCTTCGCACGATACAATCTGGTATAACGGGGAACAGGCCTGCAACGCCTCGCTTTCGAAAGACGGCAGCGAACGGACCCTGTTCCTGGATTTCGGAGGCCAGACCGGCCAGCAGTTTGCAGGCACACAATACAGGACTCACGAACGCCTCCTAGTCGCAGACAAAAAAGGCAAATTAATCCAGTCCTTTGCCGCCCCCGCAGGCTATACCTTCGACCACACCGAATGGGTTGCAGACAAGAACCTTGCCGTTGCAACCATCGCAAACGAGAACGGCGCGCACCAGAAAATCGTCCTCGTGAATATGATAGACGGTTCCACTATGGAACTCATGGAAGGCGAAGAACTGTGGCACCCGACCTTGTGGGTAAGCAAACGCCCGGCGGTCCAAGAATTCACCGCCCTCGATGCTGACAGCGCCGGCGTCTATTACTCCGGAATTGGCGGCGAAACCGCATTGCTCATGCGCTACAACATGGAACTCCTATGGCTATTCAGGGATGTAACAAACGTACTCATTCTCGGCTCATCCAGACCGTTGTCGGGCGTGATTCCAGACGACTTCAGCGAAAATTTCTACGCCATTAACTTGGCGAATGTCCCGAACATGGTGGTATCTTCAAGATACATTGCCGAAAACTACGCCATTCCCCATCTGAAAAACTTAAAGTACATCATCATATCGCTCGATATCGACCTGTGGTATAATTACGAAACATCCTACTACAACTTTTTCTTCATGGAATACAAAAACCAGCCGGGTTTCGTGTACGACGAAAATCATAACTTCTGGAAAGACGGATACCCCGAAGGGCTCGCCGAGAAGACAGTCGAATCCCTCGGGAACGAATACTTTGAAATATGCCAGGTAATAACCCGCGGTTACCTCTTTAGCGATCCGGTTTCGTGGGGCGGGACTCCCACTGTCGATTATGACAGCACATGGATGTCGTTCGAATCTGCAAACTTTGAAGCCTCCTTCAACCACTTGGAAAAACTGATAGAAACTTCCGAGGAGCACGGAATCTACGTCATTG
The DNA here is from genome assembly GCA_045131085.1 of Fibrobacter sp. Classification (GTDB taxonomy): domain Bacteria; phylum Fibrobacterota; class Fibrobacteria; order Fibrobacterales; family Fibrobacteraceae; genus Fibrobacter. Next base: position 689 of record JBGUQN010000111.1, on the reverse strand, counting down.
GCGTGGTGTTCCCACAAAGCCCCAAATACAAGGACACGGGATCTTTTGGAAAATACGGCATTTTAAGGAGCGAAGCCCCCGCACTGTTGCAGAGGATTCAACAACTGGAAACCCAGTACCCGAACTTCGTCTTCGTAGATGAAAACAAGATGGGCGACCACGACTACACCGACGAAATGGCCTACAACGAGGACCACCTTGCGAGTCTGGGCGCAAAGCAGCTGACCGCACGCCTCGACTCCATCTTGATAGGGCTGCAAAAGGCCAGCCTCAATCCATAAAAAAATGCGCCAAAGAGCCTACTCAGATTCGTTCTTTACACAACGGACTGTAGAAGTTTCTGTTTAAGCCCAATAATCAAATGTCTAATTCCGCAACCGTATCCTTAACACATCGAATTGGGAACGCTTGATTCGCTTCTCTTATATACCTAGCATCTATATACTCAAAACCTGCTGACTCTGAAGTTCCGATATTGTCAGGTGTCCAAAAATCCGTAAGTGTTCCAACATAATCGAAGTACACATCATGCAGTTCAGCGAACAGATAGCCCGAAGGCAATGCTCCAAAGCCAAAGGAATCTGTCCCGTCATTTTTTTCTGTCCAATCATTTTTTGACTTTAAAAAACGCACGTCATTTCCAGTCATTTGGTATAGGGTATACCATTCATCAAATCTTGGCAAATGCC
>JBGUQN010000110.1:0-2890 GCA_045131085.1 Fibrobacter sp. | reverse complement strand
TTTCGGTAAATCGACACCAGCGATACGTGCCATACGATCTCCTTATCCCTGCTTCTGCTTGTGACGGGGGTTCTTCGAACAGATGATGCGCAATACACCCTTACGACGGATGATCTTGCAGTTTTCACATCTGGGTTTGATGGAGGCTTTGAGTTTCATAGGTTTGACCTTCTTTTGAATACCTATTACTTGTAACGGTAAGTGATTCTCCCACGATTGAGGTCGTAGGGAGAAATCTCAACCAACACTTTGTCGTCCGGCAAAATTCGAATGAAATGCCGACGCATCTTTCCTGAAACATGAGCGAGGATCTCGTGACCATTTCCGAGTTGGACACGGAAGAACGCGTTCGGGAGCGCTTCCAGAACGACGCCTTCAACTTGTATGCCTTCTTCTTTAGCCACTAAGATGCCATCCTGCCGCGGATGCGGCCATGCTTCAAGAAACCTTCATAATTCTTGGTATGCAACTGGGCTTCGAGCTGACGAAGCGTATCCAGCGCCACACCGACCACGATAAGTACCGAGGTGCCCCCAATATAGAAACTCATATTGAGTGCGTCTTTCAGGTGGAGCGGTCCGACGCTAATTAAAGCGAGGAACAGCGAGCCCGGAAGAGAAATTCGGGTCAAAATGTGGTCTATGTATTCCGCCGTCTGCTTACCCGGACGCACACCCGGGATAAATCCGCCAGACTTCTTCAGGTTTTCGGCAATGTCGTTCGGGTTGTACTGGATTGCCGTGTAGAAGAAGGTGAAGAATATGATAAGCAGCGCGTCAATCACACTGTAAGTAATGTGACCTGGAATGAACGCTGCGGCGAAAGACTGCATCGCAGAGACGTTCGGGAACCACGACGCGATCATGGCCGGAATGAACATGATGCACGAAGCGAAAATCACGGGGATCACGCCAGCGGTATTGACCTTGAAGGGCAAGTAGCTGGACTGGCCACCCATGACCTTGTTTCCGACAGTCCTACGAGGACTTTGGAGTGGAATGCGACGGTTCGCCTGCTCCACGAAAACGATGAATCCGACAATCGCAATCACAATCGCCAAGATGAAGATCTCGATGGCGAGCGGATGGATGCCTTCCTTCAACATTTCCACTTCGGCAAGGAAAGCTCGCGGGAAGCTTCCGACGATACCGGCGAAGATAATAAGAGAAATACCGTTACCTACACCGTGCGAAGTAATCTGTTCGCCCAGGTACATCACGAAAATCGTACCGGCGGTGAAGGTCAGGGTAGCAAGTAGACGGAAGCCAATGTTCCCCGCACCCGATGCAAAGCCGTCCGCGAGAGCGGAGGTTGCACCGACCTTGAGGGAAGAAAGCCACACGGAAATGCCCCAGCCCTGCAGAGCGGCAAGGAACACCGTGAAGTAACGGGTGTACTGGTTCAGCTTGGCACGGCCTTCTTGACCTTCCTTCTGGAGCATCTGGATTGCCGGAATCACCGAGCCCATCAACTGAATGATAATGGACGCGCTGATATAGGGCATGATACCCAGGGCAAAGATTGTCGCTTTCGCAAACGCACCGCCCGTGAAGGAGTCGTACATGCCGAACAAGTTGTTCGAGTTCTTGAAGTATTCCGCGAGAACCGCAGCGTTTACTCCGGGGATAGTGATGTGTGCGCCGAGGCGGTAGATGATAAGCACACCGAGCGTGAAGAGCAACTTCTTACGCAGGTCGCTTATCTTGAACGCATTGACGAACGCATCTATGGCTTTCTTGAGAGCTTCCATTAGACGATCTCGACTTTGCCGCCAGCAGCTTCGATGAGGGCCTTGGCCTTTTCGCTGATGGCGTTAACCTTGACATTGATAGCCTTGTCGATAGCACCGAAGGCGAGAACCTTAACGGGCTTTTCGATGTTACGGATGAACCCGAGATCGAAGAGGACCTTGGCGTCGAATTCGGCCACGTTGGCGGCAGCGAGACGCTTGAGGTTCACGATCTGGAATTCGATACCGGCATGCTTGAAACCGCGCTTCGGGATGCGGCGGTGGATAGGCATCTGGCCGCCTTCGAATGCGACACGGCCAGCCTTGGCGCTCTTACGAGCACCAGCACCCTTCTGGCCACGGCCAGCGGTGGTGCCCCAACCGGAACCCGGACCACGGCCGATGCGCTTGCGCTTGACGACCTTGGCCTTGCCAGGATTGAGAGTATTGAGTTCCATTATTAGATCTCCTCGACCTTCACCATGTCAGCCACGGCATTGATCATGCCCTGGATGCTGGGGGTCAAAACGTGTTCAACAGATTGTCCGATCTTGCGGAGACCGAGGGCCTTCACGTTGGCGCGGTGCACCGGGAGACGGCGGACGGTACCCTTGATCAAAGTAATACGAACTTTCTTCATTGTGTATTACTCCTTAGGCTTCAAAACCACGCAGCTTGGCGCAGTCCTGTTTGTTCATCTGGGACTTCAGGCCTTCCAAGCAAGCGCTCACGACAGTGCTCGGGTTGGAGGAACCGTGAATCTTGGTGAGGATGTTGCGCACACCGGCGAGTTCGAGAACAGCACGGGCGGCAGCACCGGCGATAACGCCAGTACCCGGAGCAGCCGGCATGAGGAGGATGCGGGTAGAACCGCTCTTCACTTCGATGTCGTGCGGGATGGTGCCGTCGAGGAGCTGGACTTCAACAATGTTGCGCTGAGCGGCTTCGGTGCCCTTACGGATGGCTTCGGAAACTTCCTTAGCCTTGCCGAGGCCAACGCCCACCTTGCCGTTCTTGTTGCCAACGACAACGAGAGCGGAGAAGGACATACGGCGACCGCCCTTGACGGTCTTCGCGCAACGGTTGATGTGTACAACCTTGTCTTCAAATTCAGAAACTTGAGCTTCGCGTTCCAAAGTGTACCTCACTAGAATTTGAGTC
>JBGUQN010000109.1:0-10184 GCA_045131085.1 Fibrobacter sp. | reverse complement strand
TCTGTGCTAAGGCAAGAATTAGAAACGGAAGTGAGCGAAAGCCTTGTTGGCTTCGGCCATCTTGTGCGTGTCGTTCTTCTTGCGGACAGCGTTGCCTTCACCGTTCTTGGCAGCAACGAGTTCGGCAGCAAGGCGGTCGGCCATGTTGGGTTCGTTGCGGTTACGGGCGGCATCGAGGAGCCAGCGGAGAGCGAGAGCCTTGGCGCGGTCCGGAGCAACTTCCATAGGAACCTGGTAGTTGGCACCACCGACGCGGCGGGACTTGACTTCGACGCGGGGCTTGATGTTCTCGAGGCAGATTTCAAACTTCTCGAGCGGAGTTTCCTTGCCTTCGACCTTCTTGTCGAGCTGTTCGAGAGCAGTGTAGACGATCTGTTCAGCGATGGTCTTCTTGCCCTGCTTGAGAACGACACCGACGAGTTCGGTAACGAGGGTGGAATGGAAACGCGGATCCGGGAGGATGGAGCGATGGAGAGCCTTTCTTCTTCTAGACATATACTACTTCCTTACTTCTTGGCCGGAGCGGCACCTTTCTTCTTAACACCGTACTTGGAGCGGCCGTTCTGACGACCGTTGACAGCCTGGGTATCGAGAGCACCACGGATGATGTGGTAACGAACACCCGGAACGTCCTTCACACGACCACCGCGGATGAGTACGATGGAGTGTTCCTGGAGGTTGTGGCCTTCGCCGGGGATGTAAGCGGTGACTTCCATCTTGTTGGAAAGACGCACACGGGCAATCTTACGAAGAGCAGAGTTCGGCTTCTTCGGAGTGCTGGTGTACACACGGGTGCAAACGCCACGCTTCTGCGGGCAGGACTTCAAGGCCACGGAAGCGGTCTTGTTGCTGATCTGTTCACGTCCGTTGCGGACGAGCTGTTGAATAGTAGGCACTATTAATCTCCTAGATTTTGGAGTGCAAATATAGTTCTTTTTCCAAATTTTTCAAGTACATAACCGAAATTAGTCCACATCTTCGTCATCAGATGCGCCCATATCGGCGTCGAGCATCTGAATTCCAGAGTCTGTGCCACCGAATTCGGCATGCACGTTCTGCAAACGCAGGCGTTCTTCCATCTCGGCATCGGCATCGGTCACCTGGACGTTCCTCAGGTGGCGGGCACCAGTACCGCACGGAATGAGACGGCCCATAATCACGTTTTCCTTAAGGCCCATGAGCGGGTCAACCTGCCCTTCGATAGAAGCGCGGGTAAGGATCTTCGTGGTTTCCTGGAACGAACAGGCAGAGATGAAGCTGTCTGTCGCCAAGGAGGCCTTCGTGATACCAAGGAGCATCGGCGTGAAGGTCGCCGGAGCCTTGCCCTGAGCGACCAGACGGTCGTTCTCGGCGCGCAGGCGTGCCTTGGATATCTCTTCGCCCGGAAGCAGTTCGGAATCGCCGGATTCCTTGACCTTCACCTTGCGCATCATCTGGCGGACGATACATTCGATGTGCTTATCTGCGATAGCCACACCCTGCAGGCGGTACACCGCCTGGATTTCGTTCACCAAGTGACGCTGGACCTCTTCAGGTCCGAGGATCGTCAGGATATCGTGCGGGTCTGCACTGCCTTCGCTGATCTTCTGACCAGCGCGGACACGGTCACCTTCGTTGACCGCCAAGTGGACACCACGCGGAACCAGCACTTTCTCTTCGCGATCGTCCATCTTGATGATAACTTCCTGGTTGTTGCGCACTTCCTTGCCCATGACGACGAGGCCGTCAATCGGAGCGAGCACGGCGGTGTTCTTCGGCTTGCGGGCTTCGAAGAGCTCGGCAACGCGCGGAAGACCACCGGTAATGTCGCGGGTCTTACCTGCGGCACGCGGGAGTTTTGCAACGGTAGAACCGACGGTCACCTTGTCGCCATCGTGAACGGTCAAGATAGCGCCGTCCGGCAACATGAAGTGGCCAACCTTGGCACCGGTTTCGTCGATGATGCTGATGGCCGGACGCAGCTGCTTTGCGCTGCCGCCATGCTTCTCGCTAATAACGATCCAGGTTTCGACTTCGGTGTTTTCGTCCTTTTCTACACGGAATGTCTTGTTTTCAACGAGGTCGACAAGCTTGACCTTACCGGCCACGTTGGTGATAATCGGGCTGTTGTACGGATCCCATTCGAACATCACCTGGTCCTTAGTGACCGTGGAGTTGTTCTCGACGTGCATGATAGCACCGTACGGAATCTGGTAACGACCCTTGTTAATGCCTGTGTTGTCGAAGATGACGAGTTCGGCCATGCGGCTCGTAACAATCTTCTGGCCCTCGTGGTCCACGGTAACGACCTGTTCGAGTTCGACGCGGCCATCGACGACGGCCTTCTTGTTGTTCTCGACAGTCAAACGGGAGGAAGCACCACCGATGTGGAACGTACGGAGGGTAAGCTGCGTACCCGGTTCACCGATGGACTGTGCAGCGAGCACACCCACGGCTTCGCCGAGGTCAACCGGACGACCAGACGCAAGCATACGGCCGTAGCACTTGGAGCACACGCCAGTGCGGGATTCGCAAGTGAGCACGGAACGCATCTTGATGTGTTCGAGACCGGTAGCGGAAATCTTCGGGAGGTCACGTTCGGTAACGAGTTCGCCAGCCTTGACAATCACTTCGCCGGTAACCGGGTGCTTGATGTCTTCGACCGGAGCGCGACCGAGGAGACGTTCTTCCAACGGGATAACGGTATCGTCGCCGTCCTTGAAGGCGGAAACTTCAATGCCGTTCGTAGTACCGCAGTCAGCTTCGGTAACGACGAGGTCCTGGCCCACGTCAACGAGACGACGGGTAAGGTAACCAGCGTCAGCCGTCTTAAGAGCGGTATCGGCAAGACCCTTACGGGCACCGTGAGACGAGATGAAGTATTCCATCACGTTCAAGCCTTCGCGGAAGCAGGACTTAATCGGGTTTTCGATAACTTCCTGACCGCCGAGCTGCTTGATAGGCTTCTGCATCAGACCGCGCATACCGGACAGCTGCATAATCTGCTGGCGGCTACCACGAGCGCCAGAGTCAGCCATCATGTAGACCGGGTTGAAACCGTCACGGTCATGAGAGAGCAAATCCCACTGCTTGGCAGCGACATCGCTCGTGGTCTTGGACCACACGTCGATGATCTGGTTGTAACGTTCACCGTCGGTAATGACACCGTCTTCGTAAAGGCTACGGATTTCATTGACCTTTTCGGTAGCGGCATCGAGCAAGGCCTGCTTTTCTTCCGGGATCACCATTTCGGCGATAGCCACAGAGGAACCGGCGCGGGTTGCCCACTTGTAACCGTTGGCCTTGAGGTTGTCGAGGTATTCGACAGTCACGCGGTTACCGGTACGGCGGTACAGGTCGTCGATGGACTTAGCGATAACCTTCTTGCCAAAGGTTTCGTTAGCATAACCGAGTTCGTTGGGAACAAATTCGTTAAAGATGATTCGGCCGACAGTCGTCTTGATGACGTTGTCTTCCTTGAGCGTAAGGAACTTGACCTTTTCGCCAGCCTTGACGCTTTCTTCGAGGTTGCCGTTGTCGTCGGCGATTTCACGCACGCAGACGCAGTCCTTCTCGAGGGCGCCCGTGTAGATCTTGCGACCGGCGGGGAGCTTGAGGTAGACAGTGGCGTTCAGGTCGACAACTTCGTTCTCGTAAGCGCGGATGGCTTCGGCAGAATCGTAGAAGTGCATGCCTTCGCCCTTGCGACCCGGACGCGGCTTGGTCAGGTAGTACAGACCGAGCACGATGTCCTGGCCCGGCACAGCGATCGGCTGACCGGAAGCAGGGTGCAGGATGTTGTTCGAAGACAGCATGAGCACGCGGCATTCAAGCTGAGTTTCGAAGCTAAGCGGGAGGTGCACAGCCATCTGGTCACCGTCGAAGTCCGCGTTGAATGCGGTACAGACGAGCGGGTGGAGGCGGATAGCATTACCTTCAATCAGTTTCGGATAGAAGGCCTGGATACCCAAGCGGTGAAGCGTCGGAGCGCGGTTCAGCATGACCGGGTGGTCCTCGATGATTTCTTCGAGGATGTCCCACACTTCGGGGCGTTCGGCGTCAACGTACTTCTTGGCGGACTTGAGCGTGTAAACGATGCCGTCTTCTTCCAGGCGCTGGATAATGAACGGCTTGTAAAGTTCGAGAGCCATGCGCTTCGGCAGACCGCACTGGTGCATCTGGAGTTCCGGGCCCACCACGATGACGGAACGGCCGGAGTAGTCCACACGCTTACCGAGGAGGTTCATACGGAAGCGACCCTGCTTACCCTTGAGGAGTTCTGCGAGGCTCTTGAGCGGGCGCGCGCTGCCAGTACGTGCGGTACGGCGGCCACTGTCGAACAGTTGGTCGACGGCTTCCTGGAGCATGCGCTTTTCGTTGCAGAGAATCACGTTAGGGGCACGGATGTCGATGAGCTTCTTCAAGCGATTGTTGCGGTTGATAACGCGACGGTAGAGTTCGTTCAGGTCGGAGGTCGCAAAGCGGCCGCCTTCGAGCGGAACGAGCGGGCGCAGGTCGGGCGGAATCACCGGAAGCACGTCGAGAATCATCCAAGAAGGCTGGTTCGCGAGGAGGCGAACTTCGTTCGGGTACTTGCGGCGGAATTCTTCGTAGGCGTCGACGAGCACGAAGTCGCTGTGGTTGGCTTCGTATTCGGCCTTGAATTCGGCGATGGCTTCAGCGAGGCCCTTGAGCCAAGCCTTGCCGTTGTCGCGGGAAGAATCCGGGTTGTTGTAGTAGCTACGGAAGCTTTCCATCTGGGACTTGCGGAAGGCATCGACGACCTTGAGGCGCTTGATGGCGTCGTCCACCTTCGTCTTGGAGCTGGAACGGGCCTGGTCGCGGAGCTTCGCGGAAAGGGCCGTGAGGTCGAGTTTGTCGAGCAAGAGCTTGATGGCGGAAGCACCCATGCGGGCGTCGAAGGTACGGCCTTCGGCGACGAGGTCCTGGTATGCGTTTTCGTCGATGAGAGAGTTCTCTTCGAGTTCGGCATCGCCCTTGTCGATAACGACGTAGCGTTCGTAGTAGATAACCTGTTCGAGGTCCTTGGTGTTGAGGCCAAGGAGAGCACCGATCACGCACGGCTGGTTACGGACGAACCAGGTGTGTGCGAGAGGAATAGCGAGTTCGATATGGCCCATGCGTTCGCGACGAACGCGGGAGTGAGTCACTTCCACACCGCAGCGGTCGCAGATAACGCCCTTGTAGCGAGCGCGCTTGAACTTACCGCAGTTGCATTCCCAGTTCTTGACAGGTCCGAAAATCTTTTCGCAGAAAAGACCATCGCGTTCCGGCTTGAACGTACGGTAGTTGATAGTCTCGGGCTTGGTGACTTCACCGTAAGACCAGTAACGGATCAGGTCCGGAGCGGCGAGATGAATTGAAATATCGCCGGAATTTTCTTGATTTTCCATCATTTCTTCGGACATATTACTTATCTCCAATGGTCTCGATATCAAGACCCAAAGAATGAACTTCGCGAATCATAACGTTGAAGGACTCGGGGATGCCCGGCTTCGGCGTGTTCTTGCCGTGGACGATGGCATCGTACACCATGGAACGACCCGTAACATCGTCGGACTTGACGGTGAGGAGTTCCTGCAGGGTGTATGCGGCACCGTAAGCTTCCATGGCCCACACTTCCATTTCACCGAAGCGCTGACCACCGAACTGGCTCTTACCGCCGAGCGGCTGCTGCGTCACGAGGGCGTAGCTACCGATAGAACGGGCGTGGATCTTGTCGTCCACCAAGTGGCCGAGCTTGAGGTAGTACATGTAACCGATGGTGACCGGGTTCAGGAAGGCTTCACCGGTGCGGCCATCATAGAGCTTGGCCTTACCGATAATCTTGTCGTGTTCCGGATCCATTTCGTAGTTCACGATCGGGTTCTTCTGGTAAGCCTTTTCGAGTTCCTTGCAGATATCTTCGAACTTGGCACCGTCGAACACCGGCGTAGAAACCTTGAAGCCGAGCGTCTTGGCAGCCCAGCCCAGGTGAACTTCAAGCACCTGACCGATGTTCATACGGGAAGGCACGCCCATCGGGTTCAGAAGGATCTGGAGCGGGCGACCGTCTTCGGTGAACGGCATGTCTTCGACCGGAACGATCTTGGACACGACGCCCTTGTTACCGTGGCGACCGGCCATCTTGTCACCGATAGAGAGGCAGCGCTTCTTGGCGATGTAGACCTTGACGCTCTTGAGAACGCCCGGCTTGAGTTCGTCGCCCTTGGTGACCTTGTCGATTTCCTTTTCCATCGTGCGGGTCAGGGTGTCAAGGTTGTCGCGCGCAACGAGCACGAGCGAGAGAACCTGTTCCTGGAGTTCGTCGTCACCCACCACGAAGGTAGATGCGGGCGACACCTTGGTCACGTCGATAGCGGTGAGGTTCTGAGACGTGTAGGTCTGGCCTTCACGAATCAAAAGCTCATGAGTTTCATTGTCCATCACCTTGCCGGCAGCCTTACCGCCGAGGAGTTCGAGCAGGTGTTCACGGCAAGAATCCTTGATCTTGTCGATCTGGGTCTGGAAGTTGGAGCGGATGCTCTCGATTGTTTCCTGATCCTTTTCCTTGCTCTTCTTGTCGGACTTTTCCTTCTTGCAGAAGATGCGGGTTTCGAGAACCACGCCCTTCATGCCCGGAGGAGCCTTGAGGGAGGAGTCGCGCACGTCGCCGGCCTTTTCGCCGAAGATGGCACGGAGCAAACGTTCTTCCGGAGAAAGTTCGGTTTCGCCCTTCGGGGTAACCTTACCCACGAGGATGTCATCCGGACCGACTTCGGCACCCACGCGAATCACGCCGTTTTCGTCGAGGTTGCGCAGAGCATCTTCACCGACGTTCGGGATTTCGCGAGTGAGTTCTTCCGGACCGCGCTTGGTTTCGCGGACATCGAGTTCGTATTCTTCGATGTGGATGGAAGTAAAGGTATCCTTGATGGCGAGTTCTTCCGAGATGATAACGGCGTCTTCGTAGTTGTAACCGTTCCACGGGAGGAAGCCGATGAGGATGTTCTTACCGAGGGCCAGTTCGCCGTGGTCGGTAGACACGCCGTCAGCCAGCACGTCGCCAGCCTTGACGAAGTCGCCCACGTTCACGATAGGCTTCTGGTTCACGCAGGAATCCTGGTTAGAACGCTCGAACTTGCGGAGCGTGTAGTTGTCGATAGGATCCTTGCCGAGGAATTCGTAGTTTTCGCCGAGACCGGTGAGCGGTTCGAAGTTGCCGTTCACCATGTTGCCGCGCTGCACCGTGATGCTGCGGGCGTCAACGAAGGTCACGCGGCCGTCGTGCTTGGCGCGGACAACCGTACCCGAGTCGAGGGCGGCGCGGCGTTCGAGGCCGGTACCCACCACAGGGGCTTCCGCACGGAGCAGAGGCACAGCCTGGCGCTGCATGTTAGAACCCATCAAAGCACGGTTAGCGTCATCGTGTTCAAGGAACGGGATGAGGCCTGCGGCCACGGACACGATCTGCATCGGGGCCACGTCCATGAGGTCAATGCGTTCAACATCGTAGTCGCCGATTTCGATGCTGTCCTGGCGGAGCACGTGCGGGTATTCGCTCTTGTCGCGGACGATGACGTATTCTTCCTTGAAGCGGTTGTCGTCGGTGAGCTCGGTAGAGGCCGGAGCAACCTTGAAGGCGTCTTCTTCGTCGGCGGTGAGGTAAGTGATAAAGTCAGAAACGACCTGGTCGATGGAGTTGCTGGCCTGCACGTAGTCGGCCTTGCCGTTAAAGCCATCGAGTTCGAAGCCGTTCTTGAAGTAGCGGACTTCGCCTTCGGAATCCGTGAACTGGAACACCTTGCCGGCGAACGAGTCAAACAGGTCGCGCTGGCGGTTGTCGAGGTTCATGCGGATGGCGTCCATTTCCTTGCGGGTGAGTTCCTGCTGGGAAAGGAAGTAGTGCGGGTCGTGCACGAAGGCCTTGAAGATACCGAAGTGCCACTTGGCTTCCGGGAACTTCACGATGTTGCCCTGGGCGTCCTTGAAGTCGACGAGACCGACAATGCGGTACGGAGTCTCGATGAAGCCATAGTGGTTCACGATGGCGTAAGACGCGAGGGAGTTGATAAGACCGATGTTCGGGCCTTCCGGAGTTTCAATCGGGCAGAGGCGGCCATAGTGCGTGTAGTGCACGTCACGGACTTCGAAGCCCGCACGTTCACGGGAAAGACCACCGGGACCGAGAGCGGAGAGACGACGCTTGTGAGTAAGTTCCGAAAGCGGGTTCATCTGGTCCATGAACTGAGAAAGCTGGCTGGAACCGAAGAACGCCTGGACAACAGAGGAAACCGTGCGGGTATTCACGAGGTCGCGCGGAGTGGTCTGTTCGTCGTCGTTGTGGAGGGAGAGGTTCTCGCGGATGACGCGAGACATGCGGGAAAGGCCCACAGAAATCTGGTTAGCGAGGAGTTCGCCCACAGAACGGGTGCGGCGGTTGCCCAAGTGGTCGATATCGTCCTTGGCATAACCGTCTTCGCCGTCGTAGAGGCCGACCATGTATTCGATGACGGCCAGGAAGTCGGCCTTGCTCATCGTCGTGCGGGTCGGTTCGGGGAGAGCGAGTTCCTTGTCCATGTTGTACTGCTTGAACTGTTCGCCCACTTCCTTGAGGATGTTGAGGATCTTCGGGGTGTAGACCTTGGCGTTCAAACGGTAACGACCGACTTCGCCCAAGTCGTACTTGCGCGGGTCGTTGAGGAACATGGAATCGAAATAGTTTTCGGCAGCCTGCAGGTTCGGAGCTTCGTCCTGCTGCTGGTGCGTGACAGAGTAAATCGTGCGGAGGGCTTCTTCGCGGGACTTGGTCTTGTCGTTGGCAAGCGTGTTGTGGATGAGGAGGTTTTCTTCGTCCTTGGAGAGGAGAACAATCTTTTCCACGTTGCTTTCACGCAGGCGTTCGAGCTTGCGTTCGTCGATGACGGAGTTCGCTTCGACAATGATTTCACCGGTAGATTCGTCGACGACATCGTTGAAGATGATACGGTCGATGAGTTCGCACACGCCGTCTTCGTTGAACTTTTCAGCTTCTTCGGCAACGACGACTTCTTCGGTCTTCTTGTAGAAGAGGTTCAAGATGTCCTGAGTGGTCTCGAAGCCGATGCTGCGGAGCATGGCGGTGGCCGCAATCTTCTTCTTGCGGTCGATGGAGAGGTAGAGCACGTCGCTTTCGACGTTGAATTCAACCCACGCACCACGATGAGGAATGATGCGGCTCTTGTAGTCGGAACGGCCGTTCGGCTGGAGCTCTTCGTCGAAGCTCACACCCGGGGAACGGTGCAACTGAGAAACGACAACGCGTTCAGCACCGTTGATGATGAACGTGCCGTTCTCGGTCATAATGGGAAGTTCGCAAATCAAGACGTCGTTCTTGACTTCTTCCTTAAGCTTGGTGTCTTCGCCGTCCTTTTCGAACACGCGAAGGGCGAGCGTGGCATAGAGTTCCATGTTGTAGGAAAGTCCACGTTCGCGGCATTCAGGGATGCTGTATTTCGGGATACCGAAGTAATACTTTTCGTATTCCAGGGAGAATAGCCCGTTAGGGTCGGTAATCGGGAAAATGTCCTGGAAAACACGTTGCAGGCCAGCGGGCAAGCGCTTTTCCTGCGGGATGTCGGCCTGTAAAAATTGCTCGTAGGAAGCCTTCTGGACTTCGATCAAGTACGGCAGTTCCAGTTGGAACTTGTTGGAGGAATAACTCTTTCGCTCCGTGGTCATTTGAAATACCTCATCCGGTGAAGTGCCTAATTAGACAAAAAACACCAAAAGCCCGCACTCGCGTGCAGGCGATTGGTAAGAGCAGTTCAAAGAACTGTGAGCATTACTTGAGGGTAACCTTTGCTCCGAGTTCTTCGAGTTTCTTCTTGAGCGCTTCAGCGTCAGCCTTCGGGGCGGCTTCCTTAATGACGCTGTTGGCAGTCTCAACGACCTTCTTAGCTTCACCGAGGCCGAGACCCGTGATAGCGCGGACTTCCTTGAGGACAGCCATCTTCTTGGCCGGATCGACTTCGGCGAGGATAACGTCGAATTCGGTCTTTTCTTCAGCAGCGGCGCCAGCGCCAGCAGCCGGGGCAGCCATTACGACGCCACCAGCGGCTTCAATGCCGTGAGTTTCCTTAAGGTAGTCAGCCAAAGCCTTGGCTTCGAGAAGGGTAAGACCAACGATTTGATCGCCCAGTGCCTTGATATCAGTTGCCATGATG
>JBGUQN010000108.1:0-23709 GCA_045131085.1 Fibrobacter sp. | reverse complement strand
CGGGGGCAGGTGTTCGGCCTCCTGCGTATCGTCATCAACATCTCCATTTTCGCGATGCTGTTCCTGGTGGCGGGGCAACTGGTTCTGTTGCTCCTTCGCCTTTTCCAGCTTCTTTTGGATAATGGTGATGACGACTGCGATTGCAATGAAGATTAGGGTTTCCATAATGCCCTACAGTCGCTTACTTTGCCTCGGGTGCGCTGCCGATTTCCTTGCGCATCTGTGTGTCGGCTTCGATATTCTTGAGGTTGTAATAGTCCATCACGCCGAGCTTGCCATCTCGCAGAGCAGTGGCCATCGCCATCGGAATCTGGGCTTCGGCTTCCACGAGCTTGGCCTTCATTTCCATGACCTTAGCCTTCATTTCCTGTTCGGCGGCGTATGCCATGGCGCGGCGCTCTTCGGCCTTCGCCTGGGCAATCTTCTTATCGGCTTCGGCACGGTCGGTTTCGAGGATAGCGCCAATGTTCTGGCCCACGTCCACGTCGGCGATGTCGATGGAGAGAATTTCGAAGGCGGTACCGGCATCGAGGCCGGAGGCGAGCACCTTCTTGGAAATCATGTTCGGGTTCTCGAGTACATCCTTGTGGCTCTTTGCAGAACCGATGGAAGACACGATGCCTTCACCCACACGGGCAATAACGGTGTCTTCGCCGGCACCACCGACGAGCTTCTGGATGCTGGCGCGCACGGTAATACGGGTCACGGCATGGAGCTGGATACCGTCAAGGGCCACAGCGGAAACCTTTGGGGTCGTGATGACCTTCGGGTTCACGGACATCTGCACGGCTTCGAGCACGTTACGGCCGGCGAGGTCGATGGCGGCGGCTTCCTTGAAGTCGAGCTTGATGTTCGCCTTGTTGGCGGCGATGAGGGCCTGGATCACGCGGAGCACGTTACCGCGGCTAAGGTAGTGGGCTTCGAGCAGGTTCGTGTCGACGGGGAGGCCTGCCTTACAGCTCAAAATGCGGGCTTCGACGATGACCTGAGGGGGCACCTTACGCAGACGCATACCGATGAGCTGGAAAATGCTTACGTTCGCCCTGGAGAACAAGGCCTGGAGCCAGAGGCTGAAGAACTTGCCGACAAAGGCGAGAAGAATGATGACGGCAATCGCCGCGATGATGATTCCAATGATTAAGAGAGTATCCATTTCTGTCTCCAAGATTATTTTTGTTTTAATATACTTATTTTAAGAACGAATGGGTCCGGAAATTTTGCCCTTTTGCGAATAACGACGATAAGCATGATAAAATAAATGATAAGATAGGGCGATAGTATTAAAAATATGGACAAATCTATGAAATTGAATACGAAGAACATAACAAGGAGGCAGAGGAACAATCCTGAAAATGGAATGACTAGGATTATTGCTGCCTTTAATGTTGTTTCTGCCAAAAAGAGAAATTTGTAGAAATAGAAAGAAGAAAAGCCCATTGCTGCAAGGAAAAGGCTGAATACAAAGATTATAATGTTCGCCATCGCAGCACCATCGTTATGGGTCGGGTGAAGGATAAAGCTGTTAACAAAGTTCAAGACAAATAATGCACTTAATGAAATTGTTGCCGTCAGCTGGAGCCCTAGGGCAGATTGTTTCATCTGGGTGAACACTTCTGACTTTGTAAGAACTGCCGGATGATGCCGTTCATTGGCCGTGAGTGCGTTTGCTGCTATGATGAGTATGGCAGGAACATAGAATGGACTTAAAAAAATGAGGGGAAGTACGAGATCATCCATAAATGCTCCTTTCTTTGTCTTGGGTGAATGCCAAAGAACCGCCTATCAAAATTAACGGAACTACCGGCAGGGCGTACCTACTCACGCCGAGGGGGCCCGTGGCCAGTGCAATGAAGACGATCCCGCACGAAAGCAGAATTTTTGCAGGCAAGCAGCCTTTAACTTTGGCAAGGAAAAAGATGTAGCTTGCAATCTTGATAAGGTTGAAGAGGAATACCGTGATGAGGATGCCCCAGAGCCAGGGCGGCATGATATTCAGGATTTTCTTGATGATTCCGGAATCATGGGCGGCAAAGGCGTTCATGAAGCCGTGCTTGTTGTCTATCCCTGCGTAGGTAATGCAGTCGAACCTACCCGGATCGAGGAAGAACAGGATGCAGCCCTTCGTGAACTGGTAGGCGGTAATGAATGGGTGTGCAAGGAAAATATCCCGGCTCTTTTGCGAGCGGAACTGTTGCCGTGAGGGGTAGTCCTCGATTTTGCTGGCTTCTGCTTCGAGTTCGTCTATAATCTTGTCGCCTCTTTCCTGACCGTGCGCTTGGTAAAGAACAAGTTTCATGTTGTAATCCAGCATGTTGGTTGTCTGGATGCTTGAAATTTCCAGCGCTTGCGTGCGGGTGTAGTTCCAGCCCGCCAAGGCAAAGACGGCTATCGCCGGCAGCAGGAGTACCGGAATAAGCCGGAACTCTTTTTTACGGAAGGCGAAAATCAGGCCCGCGATGGAAAAGATAATTGCCGCCGGATACAAGATGGGCTTTATGGCGAACCCGATACAGAATGCTATGGCCGAGAGGGCTATCCACTTGCGGGAATTTTCCTTGAAGTAGAGGATGGCGGTTCCGATTCCTATGGTCAAGAAGAACTGGAACGGAATCTCGCTCATGATGGATGTCGCGTAGATGATTTGGGATGGAGTGAAGATGAAGCCTGCGAGGAGAAAGTTAATCGGGGCCTGCGCTTGCGTGAACCGTCTCAGCAACAAGATGCAAAAACCGATAGTTGCAAGGGAAAGGAGCGTTTGCAGGCCCATGAGGGCCACCTCGGATTGGCCCATGGCTAAAATGATGGCGGGGTATCCGGGAGTCCTTCTAGAGATGGCTTCTTCGGTGTAGGGCTCGTCTTCTGAGGTGGGCTGGAAGCCAATTCCGTTCACCGCATTTTGGGCGCAGAGTACGTATTCGGCGGAATCGTCCGTTACGTTTGCGCCAATAACGGTCCTGTAAGAAAATGCCCCTACATGGAGAAAAACCAGAATGCCCGCTAAAAATAGCGTTAGTCTTTTGTTCTCGAGGAGGCTAAAAAATCTCATAAAATGCGCTTTTTCGTGGAAATTTATTGTAGCTTGTTATCAATGGGCAATATATATAATTTGGACGTTCGTTTCGAAAAAAAATGTTACTGATATGAACTAGAACACATCTGTTGGCGGATGTTTATGCTTTTTGGCCTTTTTTGGGGAAAAGAGTTTATATTGCCATAAAGGCGATTACCGCAGGAGTTTCCGTGATGCAGACAGGAGGCGCCAGATGAAACGATTTTCCCTTTTTTCGGGGCTGATGAGCGCGCTCCTTTTGGCGGGCTGCACGCAGGTTGTCTCGAACCCCATTGACGACGAAGAATTGGCAGGTGATGATGCCACGGTCATAGAGTCGTCGAGTTCTCAGAAAGTATCAAAATCCTCCAGCTCTGGAAAATCTTCGAGTTCTGCAAAAACGTCCAGTTCGGCAGGAACATCGAGTGCGGCAGAATCTTCTGACTCGGAAGAGTCTTCGAATTCAGCAAAATCATCGAGCTCGGCAAAATCGTCAAGTTCTGTGAAATCGTCTAGTTCCGCGACTTCGTCATCGTCGAGTGCGGAGCCATCTTCGTCGAGTAAAAAAGTCCAGCCGAGGCTCGCCGAGTATCCCTATTATGAATATGTCTCTGTGCCTTGGTCTTTTGGTCCGAGAAATTTCACTCCGTCCTATTACGAAGCAAGTTTGTTTGATTCTTTGAAATATACCTGGTTCAATGCGGATGAATTCAACGATAGTGATTGGGAATGGAGAGAGGATCTCTATACAACGTTAAACGTTCTCGAAGAACGGGCTCCGAGTGTCGCCTTCCTTTTTTACCCGACAGGTTCTAAACACTATCTGTTGAGTTTTGAACCTAGGGAAGGGTACACCATGCCTTACCTGAGGGTTATGATGGATGGGCAGGACAAGTATTGCGTAATTACGGGGGTGGGGAAGGACGGCCGCTGGTATTACCCGATAGATGCGGATTCGCTCCATTTCACGAAGGAGCCTGTTAAGCTGATCTTGACCTACGGAATGAAAAGCGGCCTGTATGATCAGCGCTGGCCGAATTTCATATTGTCCGATGACGGGACGGGTTATCCGCAGGAATTCGATATCAACCTGATTGTCGCCGGAAAGTATATGGGCACGAGCGATAGCGTTCCTGTAGATGTCTTGGCGCAGCGGATTTTTGACCGGATGAATCTCGCTCTCAACCCGGCTGGGATTAACGTGCGGAAAGTCCATGTGCTGTATGCGCAAGACCATCCGTATGTCGGCTCGCGTTTCCCTGAATCTGAGGAAGTAATTCACGATGCAGATAGGGAAAACAGGCATGTGTCTATCGATTCGCTTTCTAAATGGCCTGGGCACGAAGGCGAAATCAGTTTTGTCCTGGGATATTATATAAACTATTACGGGTCGAGTGTTTCTGGATTTTCTCCAAAGCCGGGTTATATTCCTTATTTCTCCCAGCACAGAAATTGTGCGAAACCTGTCTTTTTGGACGAGACGGCGGATTGCCCGACGCAGATTTCACTTGCGACACATTCGAAAGACGGAGAACGCAATTTCTCGTCTAGGGAAATAACCAGTACAGCTCTCCACGAATTTGGCCATTTCGTTGGGTTGGCTCACACTTCGGAATTCGGTATTTTCGGAGCGAGCCCTTACGACGATATTGATGACACGCCGGAATGTCCCGACGTGTTCCCAGGTGTAACAGACTGTGGCGATTACGGGTACATCATGTATCCCTATAATTCGATGGCCTACGAGAACGTTACGTTTACCCCGCAGCAGATGGATGTCGTCCGCAGGTATCTGTCGTCAAACCCGCATGAGTAGGGCGGTTATTCGTTTGCCGCGCCCACCCAGATGTGGCCTTCCTGCACGGCGGTGACTTTCACGCGTGTGCCGGATTCGATGATTTCACCATGCGTCTGCACGTCGAACAGCCTGGTGCTACCGTCGGGCATGGTGAAGCTTGCCTGGCCTACCGGGCGGAGGAATGTCTTTGCCACGCCCTCATCACCGATAGAAACTTCCTGCACGGATTCCGTGGGGGAGGCTGCGGTCTCGAGGTCGGTCTTGAGCATGGGAGTCCAGCCCTCGGGCAAAAGCGGAATCAGGTACTTGCTCGCGGCAATCGGGAACACGAGCGCGACGCCCGCACAGCACAGCATGTAGAGCAATCCCAGTAGCCATGGGGTGGCATCGAAGGTCGTTTCTACAGTCTCGGGAACGAACTCGGGCATTTCTGCAGGCGAGAACGACATTGCGAGTGCGATTATCATGCAGATGATGCCGCCGATACCGAACAGGAATGTCCCGGGCATCACGAAGATTTCTACGAGGAACAAGGCCACGCCGATGACGAGGAGTATCGCCGGAATGTAGCCGTCGAGTTGCGGGGCGAACTGCCCGAGGAATACGATGGCTACAAGGATGATGCCGATAATCCCGAATACACCGAAGCCGGGTGTCTTGAATTCGATGTAGAGGGCGCCGAACCCGAGAATGAGCAGAATGCCCGAAATTGCCGCGATGGCTGCTGCGATTTCTTCACCGAGGGTTGTCTCGACTTCGCTGCGGCTTTCGATGGCAAGCGATGTCTCGAAATCTTCGCGGTTCTTGAATGTGCCTTGCGAGAATCCGAGATCAATGGCTTCCTTGTCGGTCATGGTCAGGAGTTCGCCTTCCTTGACGAGAATCTTGGGGGCGCCCCAGAATTCCTTTTCTTCCTTGCTCATGACGGCGAACTTTTTGCCTTCGATGATGAGTGTCGTGTCGCGCTCGGTCTTTTTGCCCTTGTCGAGCGTGCGCTGGAGTTCGAGAACTTCAAGTTCGGGCGTTACGAAGGCAGAACTGAGCAGTTCGGGGTAGCCGTTCTGCTGGGCGAGATTTCTGAACTTGGCGCGCAGGGGGGACTGGATTTTTTCGCCGACAATTTGCGGAGTGCCGTCGCCGTTCTGCACGATGGGAGCGCAGTCGCCGATAGTCGTAGCTTCGAGCATGTAGAGTTTTTTGCAGGCGAGCGCGATGAGGCTACCTGCGCTGATGGCTTTTTTCTTTACGAGAGCGACCGTCGTCGGCCCTTTCACAGCCATGATGGTGTCGACCAGGTCGAATGCAGCGTCGAGGCGACCACCAAAGGTGTTGATTTCAAATACGATGTATTCCGGATTTTCCTTGATGGCCTCGTCGATGGCTCGCGCGCAGAATTCGTACATGCCGGGGTCCACGTCGCCTTCGAGCTTAATCCAAACGGCATGTTTTTTCTTGGTCTCTTTGATGCTCGCGGCTTCTGTTGCAGCCGCTGCGCCGGAATCATCTGCCGGTGCGATAGTTTCTGTGGAGGTCGTAGCCGTTGTGGTTTCGGCTGGTGCAACGGCGGTAGTGTTTGCAAAACCGAAGGCGGCTGCAAACATCAAAATCGAGAGGGTCTTGAAAATAAACTTCATATCTATAATGTATAAAAAAGTTCCCCCAAAAGAGGAACGTTTATTCAAAATAGATGGAGCGGAGCCTCTCCTAGTCAAAAGAACGATTCTCGTTAAGAGGCCTGCATCTGGGAAAGGAAGGTTTTAGGAGGGGCGGAGCCTCTCCTAGTTAAAAGAACGATTCTCGTTAAGAGAATCGTTCATATAGTGCGTCTCTTTCCACCGGGATAAGGCCTTCGTTTGTAATGAGGGCCTTCATGCGTTCGGGGCTCATGCCTACGGGTACGGTGGCTCCGGCGGCGTGCGTAATCTTTTCTTCGATAATCGTGCCGTCCAGGTCAGAGGCTCCGGAATGGAGTGCCTTCATTGCGGTTTCGATGCCCATCTGAATCCAGTAGGCCTTGATATGCGGGAAGTTGTCTAGGAAAAGCCTTGCGATGGCAACCGTGCGCAGGATGTCTTCTTCGCTCGTGATGTTCGGGACAATCTTGTGTAGCGCGTTGTGTTCCGGGTGGTACACGAGCGGGATGAATGCGAAAAATCCTGGTGCCTCGTCTTGCAGATCGCGCAGCATGCGCATGTGGGCGATGCGGTCTTCGGGCTTTTCGATATGCCCGAAAAGCATGGTGGCGTTTGTCGGAATACCGAGCTTGTGTGCGGCGCGGTGTACTTCAAGCCATTCCTCGCCAGTTTCCTTGCCGGGGCAAATCTGGTCGCGCACACTCTGCACGAGTATTTCTGCGCCGCCTCCGGGGAGGGCGTCCAGGCCTGCGTCCTTGAGGGTTGCCATGATTTGGTCGGGACTCTGCCCCGAAATTTTTGCAAAGTGGCAGATTTCTACTGCGGTAAAAGCCTTCAGGTTCACCTTCGGGAATTCTCCGCGGAGCTTTCGCAGCATGTCGATGTAGTAATCGAAAGGGTGGTCCGGGTGGAGACCGCCTACAATGTGCAGTTCCCTTGCACCTCCAGCAATAGCTTCGGCAGCCTTGTTCCGGATGGTGCCGTAATCCCAGTCGTATGCAGTGGGGCTGTCCTTCTTGATTTTTGAGAAGGCGCAGAACTTGCAGTGCAAAACGCAGACGTTCGTGTAGTTGATCTGGCGATTGTTCACCCAGTATACGGATTTTCCGTGCAGGCGTTCTTTTTCTGCATTCGCGCGTGCGCAGAGTTCTGCAAGCGGCGCGTTTAAAAACAGGTCTAAAGCTTCAGATTCGCTAAGGCGGGACATTTTATACAAATCAATATTCGGGTTTATAGCCCGGACTACTTAAACTCTTCGCACCACTTGGGCACGATTTCGGTGGCCTTGCCCTGGATAAACACGTCGGTGTCGGGGTCGTGAGCCGGAACTTCGAGGTTGAGGCATGTGACCTTTGCGCCGAAACGCTTGGCAAAGTTCTTGAAACCGGCGGCGGGGTAGACCACACTGCTTGTGCCGATGTAGACGAACTCGTCGCAGTTGCGGAGAGCATCTTGAATCAGGTCCATGTACAGCGGGACTTCTTCGAAGAACACGATGTCGGGGCGCGTGCCGGCTCCACAGAACGGACACTTGGTTTCAAGCGTCTCTTCGCCGTTGAACATGAATTCGTGGCGTTCGTCCTTCACGCAGCGGAGCTTCATCAGGTCGCCATGCATATGGAGTATGCGCTTGCTGCCGGCGCGTTCATGCAGGTCGTCTACGTTTTGCGTGACGAGCAAAAAGCGGTCGCCTAGGCGCTTCTCGAGTTCGGCGAGGGCGATATGTGCGGCGTTCGGCTTGTGTTCGGGGAGCCCTTTGCGCAAGAAATTGTAGAAGTCCATGACGCGTTTCGGGTCACGACGCAAGGCGCCGGGCGTGCAGACGTCTTCGATGTTTTCGTGTTCCCACATTCCGTCGTTACCGCGGAAGGTGCGAAGCCCCGATTCAGCGCTAATACCTGCGCCCGTCAGTACAACCAGTTTCTTTTCCATATTTTTTAATATAGCAATGCTTTGTGCGGGGGGTACTGCCTGTCGCGGTCTATCATACTTTTCTGTGCCCAAAATGGGGTGTGTTACAGACTAAAAACTATGGGCCCTCCATTTAGTCTGTAAAAAATTAGTTTGTACATAACAAAAAGGGTGCGTTTTGGCCCTTTTGGAGCCAAATTTTAATGAAAAGAGGGCTGTTTGCCCGTTTTTTTAGTGATTTTGTGTTAATTTGTTCAAAAAATTACGGACTAAAATCGGCTTATGGGCGATTTAGTCCGTAAGGAAGGCGAAAAATGGCCTGATTTTTGCAAATCGGCGCCTATTTGCCCGCTAATCTGCCAGCGACATAAAGAACAGCGTCTCGGCGATGATGCCTGCCTCGAAATCGGGGAGGTAGAGGCTTTCGTTTTCGCCGTGGGCCGCACATTCCGGGTCTTCAAGGCCGGTGAGCAAAATGGGAATGTCGCCGAAGGTCTTGCGGAAGAGTTCTGCGCCGGGAATGCTTGCCCCGCAGCCGATGAATTTCGGCTCGGTCTTGTAGGCCTCTTTCATGGCTTCGCTCATCTTCTTGAAGAAGGGGTGGGCGATGTCTGTCACGAACGGATTGGCGCCATCTTCGATATCTATTGTGATTTCAAGCCCGTTCGGGGTTTGGTCACGCAAGAATTTCACGAGCTTTTCGGCGCAGGCGTTGGCATTCATGCCGGGGGCCAGCCGGATGCCGATTCTTGCGTAGGCGCAATCCTGCAAAACGTTGCCCGCGTTGGTCCGGCTGCCCACTTCCATCGTGGTTACCACGATGGAAGGCCTGCGCCAGAGCGATTCGAGGATTTCCCCTTCGGGCACGGTAAGGCTTACTTTATCTAGAACGCCGCTTTCGCTGCGGAAAGTTTTCTCGCTGTAACCGAGACTGCGGTAAGATGCAAGTTCTTCTGCGGTAGGCGGCACGAGCCCGTCTTCGAAATTCGGGATGAGAATTTTTCCGTCGGCATCGGCAAGCGATGCTATCATGCGGCAGAGTGCCTGTGCCGGGTCGGGGAGCGGGCCGGACCAACTTCCGGAATGGAGCGGAGCCTTCGTGCTCCGGAGGGTCACGTTTACGGCGCTCATCCCGCGTAGTGTCGTCGTGATGGAAGGTACACCCTTTGCGAAGTTTCCGAGGTCGGCGACAATCACCGCATCGCACTTGAGGAGTTCCGCATGCTTTTCGAGAATTTCGGCAAACCCGGCACTGCCGGATTCCTCTTCGCCCTCGATGATGAATTTCAGGTTCGGCCCGTTTTTGCCGAGCAGTTCGCGCACCTGTTGCGCAGCGGCAATGTGCGTTATAATGCCTGCTTTGTCATCGGCGGTTCCACGTCCGTAGAGCCTGTCCCCGCGGGTCTCGGGCTCAAACGGAGCGCTGTTCCACAAGGCCTCGCGCATCGGGGGCTGTACGTCGTGGTGGGCGTACAGGAGTATCGTGGGCTTGTCGAGCGTGGTAAGGCTTTCGGCATAGACGGTAGGCCTTCCGCTGGGCGGGAGCAGGAACTGGATGTTGGTATAGCCCGCTTCGGCAAACATTGCCTTTACGGCTTCTGCGCTGTCCATCACGAACTTTTGGTCAAAATTGTCGAAACTGATGGAGGGAATGCGTACGAGTTGCTTCAGGGCGTCGATGTATTTAGGAAAATTCTCGTGGATTCTGTTTTCTACGTTGTTGTTCATTTTTTCTGGCCTCTTTTTTTTGTAATTTAAATAATATGGGAAATGATTGTATCAACCACGAATACTATTTGCGCTTCAGCGACAAGGTTCTTGCACTTATCCGTCGGATTTTTCATAACTCGCCGGAGTTCCGCCACGATTCGTTCAAGCATGTCGCACGCTTGGCTCCGTTCATTCCGTTTATGGGTGGGCGCCCGGACCTGAGCAAACATCTTAGACGCGTTGTCACATTTTCTGACCATAGCAATTCTCTTTATCTGGGTTGCCCTATCATCTTGGCTGCAGGTGCGAACAAGACGGCGGAACGCATAAAGGATTACGCAAATGTCGGCTTTGGCGGCATTACCGTGGGTACGGCGACACGCCACTACCGCGAAGGCAATACGCACCGTCCGCGTATCGGTTTTCTAGAAGAGGACAGGGCTATTCACAATAGCATGGGCCTGAATAACGAGGGTGTTGAAGTCATCGCGAAACGCGTGGATGCGCAACTCGTGAAGGCTCACAAGGCTGGCCTCTGCGTGGGTATTTCTGTTGCCGAAACTCCGGGGCTTACCGATCCCGAAGAAAAACTCAAGGACATTCTTGAAAGTTTTACGATTGCCTACCGTGCTGGAGACTACATCGAAATCAACGTGAGCTGCCCCAATACGGGAGAATCCCGCGTAGACTTGGATATGAGTTTCTCGGAACGCATCTTTACCGAGATAATGAACTTCCGCAACGGACTTGGACTGCGCAAGGCAGTGTATGCAAAGCTCAGTCCCGACCTTTCGGAACGCCACCTGATTTCCATCATGGATATGCTCGTGCGTACCGGTGTGAATGGCGTGGTTATCGGGAATACTTACCCGACCGCAAAGCTGAGCGAACTGCCTGTAAATGCGAAACTGGAAGACCTTAAGCCGCTCCGCGCCGATGGCGATTGTGGCGGAATGTCGGGCCGCCCATTGTTCGAGAACATGGTGTGGAACGTGAAGTACATCCGTGAACATTACCCGCAGATGAGCATTATTGCCTGTGGCGGTATCGACCATGGCTATAAGGTGTACGACCTCATCAAGATGGGTGTCGATGCGGTGCAGTGCTATTCCGTGGTGGCCTTCCGCTGGATGGCAGCCCATGCGATGCGCAACGAACTGATGGATGCGATGTTGAACGACGGCTACAAGTCCCTTGGCGAATACGACGATCGCAACCCGAAAAAATAGTTTGTCTAGGATTTGCTCGTAATGAATCTGCTGCACAAAATAGCTGCGGTCCTATTGCTTGCCGTGGGCGCTGGCCTCGCGGACGATTTTATGGGACTTCCTATCGAGGACGGCACCAAGGATGAACGCCCGCTGCCGAAGTGGATTTTTGGAGGTGGCGGCTCGCTGGCTTATTACCTCAAGACATTCGACGGTACGGTGAATGCCAATGTAGAATATAGATTCGACAGGCATCATTCGCTTGCCCTGTACGGCAACCTCCCGATTGTAGCTGATTTCATAGAAGTAGGTGTGGACTGGCACTGGTATTTTAAGGGCTCGCTCATGCGCAGTGGCCACGACGACTTCCTCAAGTTTGCGATTTCGGCGTTCTACCTTGATTACGACGAGACGTATTTTTCTCCGGTGCTGTCGTTCGGTTACGGTCGCGACATCTTGTTCTTCAAGAAGGCCGATCTCTTTGGCCGGTTTGAATTCTTCGGAAGTTGTATCTTAGGCCATCCGGTCGAGAAGGAAAACGAAAAGTTGCCGATGACCGAGCCTGTCCAGTTTTTCCTTTATCTGAAATTCTCCATTTTGTTCTTCTAAAGAAGGTTGTTTAGATGCTTAGGCTGCTTGCTTTTGTCGTCATTTTGTTTTTTGCCGTCCCGTCGTTTGCTAGCCCGTGGCTTGGGCTTTCGTTCAAGAAGGTACAGTACGAAAACCACCTCGCTCTCGATGTGAAGGGGGTTCATCCTGGTTCAGGGTGTGTGGCAGCTGGCATTGTCGCAGGCGACAAGGTTATCGGTT
This sequence comes from Fibrobacter sp., assembly GCA_045131085.1. Taxonomy (GTDB): domain Bacteria; phylum Fibrobacterota; class Fibrobacteria; order Fibrobacterales; family Fibrobacteraceae; genus Fibrobacter. Next base: position 11,589 of record JBGUQN010000108.1, on the reverse strand, counting down.
TTGCAGGCAAGCCTCTCAACGATATGTCGCAGATTACTTCGGTCATATCTTCTGCGAAGGCTGGGCAGAAGGTTGATGTCGAGGTGCTTCGCGATGGCAAGAAACTCAAGATGAAGGTGAAGCTTACCGACAGGCCCGATGACATCAGTAGCCTTACGGGCTCTGCCATTGGGAGCAAGATGGCTGAATTCGGCAAGAACTTCTACCAGAACGGCGAAAAACGCAAACAGAAACCGAAGGCTACGCTCCTTGATTTCTGGGCTACCTGGTGTGGGCCGTGCCGGCAGACTCTCCCCATTCTCGAAAGTATTTATTCTAAACTCGGAAACCAGGGGCTCGAAGTTATCGGCATTGCCGACGAGAACCTGTCGACCTTAAACGCTTTTTACGAAAAACAGCATCGCTCCCCGTATCCGCTCTATCGCGATGCGACAAAGGAACTCTGGCGCCGTTATGGAATACGCGCCGTACCTACGCTGATGCTCTTGGACAGCGAAGGTTATATCAAGGGTGTATGGAGCGGAGTGCCTAACCAGAAGGCACTCGAGCAGATTGTCATCGAAACGATGAACGGGAAGTAGCAAGCGGCTTTGCACCGCGTTGCTTACTGGATTGCGGGCTTGGAAAGCGTCGCAAAGATCTTCTCGTATTCGTCCTTGGAAATCCTCTTGTAGCCGGTCGTGATATCGGCGAACAGGTAGTAGGCGGAATCGCCCTTGACCTTCATGGAGTAGTCCATGCCGATGTCGTTCTTGCCGCGGAGAGCGCCGTCTTCAATTTTGGCGGAGAGGTCGCCGTGGATGTTGCGAATGATGAAATCCTGGCCGTTTTCGGTCAGCACTTCAAAGATGGTGTTGGCTTCACCCTGCCAGTAGCCGACAAAGGCTTCCTTGTCCGCTTTCGGACCGCAGGCGGTGAATAACATGGGGACGATGGAAAGAACTGCGAGAGAGATTAACTTTTTCATGTTTTTTAAAATAGTTATTTTTCTCCGCGGAAATGAAATATTGGCCCATAATTTTGCTTATTCTTGTTATTTTGGCTTTCGGTAGTGCCTGCTGGCTCATTTATACGAATACAAGGCCGGTTCCGCATGTGGAATTGAAGACCGAGGAAGTCGTCTTTGATGCGGAAGCCTACCTGCGCAGCTTGAAGGCGCAAAAAAGGCCGTTTAACGACCGCGGGGTGCACAGGCTTGTGTTGCAACGGACAAGGCAAAAGCAGGGGGTGTACCTGGAGAGCATGGAACCCGCACTCGATTCTGCGGCGCTAGAGATAATAAATGCTTTCCACGTTGTCATGGGGTTCGATTATGTGCCCGTGATAACGAGCGGCAACGACTACCCGTACCATGCCCGGAATTCCAAACACTACGAAAACAAGGCTCTTGATTTTCGCCTGATGGGACTGAAGAGCGAGGAGCGCAGGTCCGTTATCGAAATGTCGCAAAAACGCCTAGAAGGCCGCGCCCGCGTGCTATGGGAAAAGGGCGAGGCAGAACACCTGCACGTTGAACTTTTAGAATAATGTGTAACTATTTACAGCAGCGGAAGCCGACGCTCGGGTACTGGTTCTGCGGATAGAAACTGAACTTGTTGTCGGTGCACTTGCTTTCGTTGTTCGTATTCCAGGCACCGCCGGCTACCAGGAACATGTTCGGGTGGTCCTTGCTTGCGGTCGAAGTCCATTCCCAAAGGTTTCCGTTCATGTCGTACATGCCGTACCAGCTGCGGCACTGTTCCTTGCGTCCGCTGCGCTTCATGGCCTTGGTATTCGTGTTGCACTTGTTCTGCTTGTAGCTGTCGCCGTAGGAGTAGCGGGTCTTGTCCTTGCCGCGGCATGCCGCCTGCCATTCGTCGATGGTGCAGAGGTGCTTGCCAGCCTGCTTGCAGAGTTCCACCGCCTGTTCCTGGCTCACCATGTCGCGCGGGGTGGCGTCGGGTTCGTTCGGGTATTCGTAGGCGTCTACGCAAACCGTCTTACTGCCGACGGGAACGGGGTAGGCGTGCTTCCCGCAGATGTTGTCCGATGCCATGTCGTACTTGGCTTCTTCCCACGGGGAGCGGTTTCCGACCGAGTCTTCGGCGTAGAAGAACACGCTGCCGGTCTTGTTGTATTCCACGGCTTTGCCGGCCTCTTGCGGGTGGAGCGTATCGCCGATGGAAAGGAATGTCTTGCACTTGATTTCGTCGCACTTGACTTTAAGCTTGATGGGGTCGTAGTAGCGGCCCGCGGGCGGCACGATTTCGGCTCCCGGAGGCGTTTGGTCTGCGGCCCGGATGCTGTCTTGTACGCGCTTCTTTTCGAGCGAATCAAGACGGGCCTTTTCGAGCTTTGCGAGGCTGTCGGCAACAGCCGCGAGCGAATCGTTGCGGGCCTTGTCGGCGGCGGCGATGCTGTCGCGTACGTGCTTTAGGCTATCGCGCACATGGCGAAGGCTGTCCTTGTTTATTTCGGGCTTGAGCGAAGCGAGGCTGTCGGCGACGCGGATGGAGTCGGCAACCCTTAGGCTGTCTGCCGTGCGCAGGCTGTCGGCAATGCGGGCCGCTTCGGCATCGGCGAGGCTGTCGGCCTTCATCTTCTCGATACGGCGCAGACTGTCGAGGATAAACTTCTGTCTTGCTTCAAGTTCGGTTTCCTGCTGCTTCTGCAGGGCTTCCTGCTTCATCTTGTCGAGCTGGCACTGCACTATAAAGAGGCAGAGCAAAAGGAGAAACATGATTGCGAGGACCGCAATGTTCTTCTTCTTTCTCTTGTTTTCCTTTTTCTGCGAATCCGTCTGCTTAGTTTCTTCTTTCTCGCTCATAATGCCATGTACCTTTAAACGCTTAGTATGTTGCCGCGTAGAAGTTCGTTGGAACTATTCTTCCACTTCGATTTTTTCGGCGGCAATAGTTTCTTCGTGATAGAGTTCTGCCCAGTGCCGCTTGATTTCGGCTTCCAGTTCCTTGATGGATAGCTTGCGGCGCAGGCTGTTCCTGTAGGCGATGGAAATGCCGCCCGTTTCTTCGGAGACGACGATAACCATGGCGTCACATTCGGCGGCAAGTGCTTTTGCTGCGCGGTGGCGCATGCCGTAGCCCGCATCGCCTTCGGCGTTACCGGTAGGCATGGGGAGGATGCAGCCTGCGGCGACGATGCGCTGGCTGTTGAGGAGCACTGCGCCATCGTGGAGCGCCGAATTCGGGAAGAACAATGCACGCAGAAGGCGCGAACTGATTCTCGCGTTCAATATCTCGCCGGTCTCTTCGTAGTTGCGGAGTCCCACGCGCTTTTCTAGTACGATAAGTGCACCGACGCGGTTTTTCGCGAGGTCCTGCACTGCAGATGTAATGGATTCGGTCACTTCGTCGAGGCCGCTGGAGTGGAAGAAAAGTTGCCGTAGGTCCGCTCGACTTATCATCTGGCCTATGCGGGTGAGCGCGCTTCGGATTTCGGGCTGGAACAAGATGACCAACGCCACGATACCGATACCCGTCAGGTTACTGAGCAACCAAGTGATGCTTCGCAGTTCCCACCATTGCGCGATGAGCCAGGCGACAATCAGGAGAAGTCCGCCCACGATCATCTGTACGGCGCGGGTGCCCCTGAATAGCAGGAACACGTAATACAGGATTATGGACACCAGGAGGATGTCCAGGATGTCGGCCATGCGGACATCGATGACGTCGAAGAGTTTAAACAGTACCATTGGACTTCAGGGCCTCCAGGTAAAGTATAGATTCTTTTGCCTCGCGGACGTCGTGCACGCGAATGACGGATGCCCCGCCAATGGCTGCGACAATGCCTGCGGTGACCGTCGGGATGAGCCTGTCGCTCTTTTCGAGCCCGGGCATCTTCCCGATGTAGGACTTGCGCGATGTCCCGATGAGCACGGGGTAGCCAGTCTGTGCGAAAACATCGGTAGCCTTCATCAGGTCGATGTTGTCCTGCACGGTCTTGCCGAACCCGATGCCGGGGTCAATGCAGATTTTTGCTTTTTCGACACCCAGGGCCAGGAGTTTGTCTACCTGGGCGAGAAGTTCGTTTTTTACTTCTTCCACCACGTTCGCATAGGGCTTGAAATCGTTCTGCATGTTGCCGAAGGAACCGCGCATGTGGTTGAGCACGACGCTTGCACCGGTACTTGCGACGGTGGAGAGCATGTCGGGGTCCATCGAGCAGGCGCTGATATCGTTAATGATATGGGCGCCAAGGCGCATGCATTCACGGGCGACTTTTGCCTTGACCGTGTCGACCGAGATGTAGAACTTGCGGTTCCCTGGATTCTCGAGGTCATCGGATATGCCCCTCATCTGGGCGAGGGCCTCCACTACGGGGCATACGCGGTCGAGTTCTTCCTGTACGCTTACAGGGGCGCTGCCGGGGCGGCTGCTTTCACCGCCGATGTCGAGGATGGTCGCTCCCTGTTCCAGGAGCATTACCGAGTGTTCATAGGCGGCTTCGGGTGTATTATGCTTTCCGCCGTCGAAAAAACTGTCTGGAGTCGTGTTGACAATACCCATTACGAGCGGTGTTGCACAATCGATAACATCGTCGCCGATTTTCCATGGGTTAGAACGGGTCTTTTCGAATACATCCTTGAGCATTAGGCTTGCGGTTCCTCGGGTGGAATTTCTGTGGAAGAAAGCCCTGCAGTTTCGGGCTTCGAAACAACTGGTGTTCCAGTGGCCACGGGGGCGATAGGCGGTTGCCTGCCCGGGTCGGGCGGGGGAGTTTCTTCTTTCTTTTTCTTTTCGGCCATCTCTTCGAGAGCCTGGTACTGGCGGCTCTTCTTGGTGCCGGTGAGCTTTTCGCCCGCCATGACCTTGTCGATTTCTTCGCGGTCGAGTACTTCGAATTCGAACAGCGCTTCGGCGAGGTCGATAAGTTTGTCCTTGTTTTCTTCGAGGAGCTTGCGTGCGGCCTGGTCCATGCGCTTGATGAGGTTGTTGATGGCGTTGTCGATTTTTTCGGCCATCATTTCGGACATTTCCTTGGGCTTGGAAATTTCGCGGCCCAGGAACACTTCGCCGTCGGCGCGGCTGTAGCATACCGGCCCGATTTCTTCGTCGAAGCCCCATTCCGTGACCATCTTGCGGGCAAGTTCTGTGGCGCGCTGGATGTCGTTGCTGGCACCGGTGCTCTGATGGTTGAAGAAGATGAGTTCGGCGAGGCGGCCCGACATCATGATCATGATGCGTTCTTCGGCGTATTCGCGGCTGTAGCTTACCTGGTCGCGTTCGGGCAGACTCATCGTGATGCCGAGGGCGCGTCCGCGCGGGATAATCGTAATCTTGTGGAGCGGGTCAGAGTGCTTGCACAGGAGCGTCATGAGGGCGTGGCCTGCTTCGTGGTAGGCCGTATGGCGCTTTTCTTCGTCGGTCATGAGGAGTGTGCGGCGTTCGGCACCCATGCTGAGCTTGTCGCGGGCTTCCTCGAAGTCGAGCATTGTGACCTTCTTGTTGTTGAACCTGGCAGCGAGGAGGGCCGCTTCGTTCACGAGGTTTTCGAGGTCGGCACCGGCGAGGCCCGGCGTGCCCTTTGCGATGGCAGAGACGTCCACGTCCTTGTCGAGCGGGACCTTTCTCTTCTTCAAATGCACTTTCAAGATTTCTTCGCGGCCCTTGAGGTCGGGGAGGCCCACCACGATCTGGCGGTCGAAACGTCCCGGACGCAGGAGCGCCTTGTCGAGAACGTCGGGGCGGTTGGTGGCAGCAATCAGGATGACGCCTTCGTTAGCTGCGAAGCCGTCCATTTCCACGAGCAACTGGTTCAATGTCTGTTCGCGTTCGTCGTGCCCGCCGCCGAGGCCTGCGCCACGCTGGCGACCTACGGCGTCGATTTCGTCTATGAACAATATGCACGGGGCGTTCTTCTTGCCGGTTTCGAAAAGGTCGCGCACGCGGCTTGCGCCCACGCCTACGAACATTTCCACGAAGTCGGAACCAGACATGCTGAAGAACGGTACGCCGGCTTCACCCGCAACTGCACGGGCGAGGAGCGTCTTACCGGTACCCGGAGGCCCGACGAGCAAGGCTCCCTTCGGGATGCGCCCGCCGAGTTCGTCGTACTTTTTCGGGGCCTTGAGGAATTCTACGAGTTCCTGAAGGTCTTGCTTGGCCTCGTCACAGCCCGCCACGTCGTTGAACGTGGTCTTCTTCTTCGGGTCTGTGCTGAGGATTTTTGCCTGGCTCTTGCCAAAGCTGAACGGGTTCTTGCCGCCGCCACCCATCTGACGGCTCGTCATGAGCCAGAAGAAGGCGATAAGGAGGATTACGGGGAGGAAACTCATGATGGTCTCGATCCACGTGGTCGATTCGTGAATGACCTTGACCTTGACGCCCTTGAACATTTCCCATGCGGTAATCTGCTCGTTGCTGATGTCGAGCATGTGGCTCGTGAAGTGGCGGGTGTCGCCCGCGTTGTCGGTACGCGTGAAGCGGGCGATGGGGCTCTTGTTCTTGTTCGCTTCTGCGATTTCTTCGGGGCTAAGCTTGTAGGCGCCCTCGATGATGATTCCGTCGGGGGTCTTCTGCAGCGTAAGTTCGGTAATGACCTTAGTGGAATCCCCCATCATGGCGAGGAATTCTGTGCGAGTCATGTCCTGCGTTTTATCTTGGCCTGTGAGCGGGAGCATCACGAAGAGCAGGACAAGCATAATGAGAACGATGATAAAATTTCTGTTCTTGAACGGGGAGACGGGCTTCTTGATTTGGCTCATTATAATCCTTTATCTTTCATTCCGCAAAATACAAATTTCTGGGCTTCCTCGGGGGTGCGGAATTCGCAAATCTTGATGGTAGGGCCGATTTTGGCGACGGAACGCCTGCGGTAGGCGACCCGGTGGGGAATTTTAACGTGCGCGGGCTCTTTTTGGCTATAAAAGAATCCGATGGGGAAGCGCAGCCCTTGTTCCGAAAGCCACAGCCGGAACAGTTCGGAAAGGTCGGCGTCTGCATGTTCCCGCAGGACCTTGTTGAGTTTTTTCTTATCCAGCGTGATTGAGGTGGTGTCATGCCCGGCTTGGCCGGGCATCTCCTTGCCGTTCTGGGCGTTTGCAAATAATGCCTCGCACCTAGCGATAACCTTCGCGTAAGCGCTGTCGGCAAGCGCAGCAATTTGACAAAGTTGTCTTGTGGCTCCGGGGCATGTTTCTTCGAGATGGGGGAGAGTCTTGTGCCTCGTGAAGTTGCGTGCGAACTTCACGTCGTCATTGCTTTCGTCTTCGCACCATTCGAGTTTGTTCTCGCGGGCGTAGGCGAGGAGTTCTTCGCGTGTCACGTTCAGGAAAGGGCGATAGATGTTCTCTCGAACGCCTTGAATTCCCCGCAGCCCGGCTAGAGTTGTCCCGCGACGGAGCCGCATGTACATCGTTTCCGCCTGGTCGCCAGCATGATGCGCGGTTACAATGACTAATGTGGAATGTGGAATGTGATATGCATCATCCTGAGCAATCTCGGCTAGCGCCTTGTACCTCGCGTCCCTTGCATTCTCTTCGAGCGATCCCTCGGCATTCTTTAGCGCTTCACCGTCCAGTTTCTTCAGAAAAAATGGAACGTTATGCTTGCGTGCGAATGCCTCGACAAATGTGGCATCCCTGTCGGCTGTTCCTTCGCGTAGCCCGTGGTGCACATGCGCAATACCGAGCCATTCTATGCCCAAGGCTTCTTTGTTGTGAACAAAGTAATGTGCTAGACAAATGGAGTCCAGACCGCCCGAAACTGCAAGCAGCAGGCGCTTGAACCCATGACGGCGAATATGTTCTGCGATATCTAAAGCCAAGAGAAAAACCTTTACAGCCTAAATCTAATAATTTATATTTGCCCCTCAAGGAGGCCCCTATGGCTAGATACAACAGTAAGGCTGTCGGCAAGGTTGCCGATGCAAAGGAGAGCGCCGCACTGCGGACTCTTCGCATAGACGGCTCCCAGAACGGAGCCACGTTACGGACCAGGGTTGTGCGTGACAAGACCAAGTACAACCGCAACATTAAACACAAAAAATCCCTCGCCGACGCGAGGGACTTCGCTTTTATAAGGCTTTGTTATACGCCGGCGGCTTCCAGTCGCTTCACGTGGCAGTGGGCGAGTTCTTTCGTCTTTTCGTCTCTCAGGTGCAGGCTCGAGCCTTCGCAATAGCGCCAGTACTTGCAATCCTTGCATTCGCCGATTCTAGCCCAGCTGCGGTCGCGCATTACCTGGTAGCGGTTCTGCCATACGTCCCAGAGGTCATCCTTGTAGATGTTGCCCTGGATGTAGTCGCCGCGTAAACTCGGACATGCCGAAATGCTTCCGTCGCACAGCACCGAAGCGATGTTCACGCCAGCCCAGCAGAAGAACGGGTTGTCGCGGACTTCTTTTTCGTAACTTCCGAGGAATCCTTCGCAGTCGTAGTTGACGCTTATCTGGCCCTGCTTTTTCGCTTCGCGGATGAATTCAAACGTTTGGCGGAACTCGTCGTTCGTGAGCATGAACAGCGGGTTGTCCTTGGCACGGCCCTTCGCGAACACGTTCGAAACTCTCCAGCGCTTGACGCCGAGGTTCACGAGCAGGTTGTGTATTTGCGGGAGTTCGCTCAAGTTCTTCTTGTTCACGCACGTCATTACGTCGAAGGTGAGGTCTTCGGCGCTGGCAGCCATGTGGATGGCGCGCACGGCGCGTTCAAAACTGTGCGGGTTGCCGCGGAAAAGGTTGTGGTTTTCTTCGAGGCCGTCCAGGCTGATGGTGAGCGAGCGCAGGCCCGCGTTCATCAGTTTGGTAAAGCGTTCGGGGGTGAGCCCGAGTCCGTTTGTCACCATGCCCCAGGCGTAGCCTCGGTTCTTGATATCCTGCGCACATTCCTCGAGGTCGGCGCGCATCAGCGGTTCACCGCCGGTAATCACTACGGCGAAATTCTTGGGGTCGATATGCGGAGCAAGGCTGTCCAGCACCCGCATAAAGTCTTCGCGGGGCATGTCCGGAATGGCGTCGGCAACGCAATCACTCCCGCAGTGTTGGCAATGCAGGTTGCAGCGCAGGGTGCATTCCCAAAAGAAGTAGGTCAGCGGGTGCGCTTTGATTTCGTTGTGACGGTAAAGACGGTACGCTTCGAGAGCGAGCTTTTTCTTGAGACCGAGCTTCATTTTTTAGTTATTGGGGCGCGATATCGTATTTGAAACGCCGTACAGCGGCTGTTCTTCTATGAGGGTATCCGGTCCGCAAATGTCGCTCGGGCATCCGTACAGGTCAACGGCACCGTCCAGGATATTGTACTTGTTGCGGAATTCCTCTACGCTGTAGATATTTCCGTCGCTGCACTTGTAGGTCGTGTCCTGGAGGATGACGACTCCGTACTTCGCGCCCTTTACGTTTTCCGTGCAGGTGAGGCCGTCTTCGCAAACAATCTTGGAACCGTTCCTTTCGCAGGTGAACATCATGACGCCGTATTTGGCGGCAACCATGCTGCTGGAGCTTATGGGTACGCCATACTTGGCGGCGATTTCACTGCTGGAACTTATGGGCACGCCGTACTTGGCTGCAATATCGCCGAGGCTGCTGGAACTCTTTCCGATATCGTCGGAACTTGAAACATTCGGTTCGTCCGTGGATGAACTAGTCGCCTGCTCTTCGGTAGACGAACTGGTAGGAGGCTCTTCGGCAGAGGAAGCGGGGCCACCGGTTTCAGAACTGGATGACGGCGTATCGATGGTCGAACTAGACGAGGTTGTGTCGTCTTCGGCAGACGAGGTGTTGTCGCAGCTGGCCCAGAAAAAACCGGTCAGGGCGAGTGCTATTTTCTTCCAGTGTTTGTAGAGCATTTGAACCTCCTCTCAAATGGATCTTGCTCCTTATAATATATATACGAAATCTAGATTTGCAAATTCAGAATAACGGAATAGGCCTGAAATAGGCCTTTTTTGGTGATATTTTTACTGCTTTTTTGCTTGGTGGGGTATTTATACCCAGTAATCGGTGGGTTGTTCGACGCCGTTTTCCTTCGCAATATAGACGGGGTCCTGGCCCTTTTTCTTTTGTGCGATGTAGTTCCTGAGCGCCTTTACGGCGATGGGCGAAAGCACCAAGATGACGGGAATGTTCACGAGGACCATGAGGCCCTGGCAGAGGTCGGCACTATCCCAGGCGAACGAGGCGCTGGAGATTGCCCCCACGAACACGATGATGGTCGCAATAGCCTTGAAGATGTTGCGAGTGGTGTTGTTCGGACGCTTGTTCAAGATAAAGCGGAGGCAGCCTTCGGTGTAGTAGTAGTTGCCGATAAGCGTGGTGTAGCCGAAGAGGACCATCGAGAAGGTGAGGAAAATTGCCCCATAGTCGCCCAACACGGACATTAACGACTTTTGGACGTAGAGGATGCCTGAAATTTCCTTGGTCGGTTCTACGTCGCAAGAAAGGCACATCAACGCCGTAGCAGAGCAGATGAGCAGAGTGTCGATGAATACGGAGAGCGCCTGCACGAGGCCTTGCTTGGCGGGGTGCGATACGCTCGCGCTCGCGCTGGCGTTCGGGGCGGAACCCATGCCCGCTTCGTTGGAATAAAGCCCGCGTTTGATGCCGTACATGATGCAGCTTCCGGCGAATCCGCCAAAGCCAGCGTCGAATGAGAAGGCGCTCTTGAAAATGTTGGCGAACATGGCGGGCACGTTAGAAATGTTGTAGATGATGATGCCGAAGGCCGCAATCACGTAGATGGTGCCCATGATGGGCACGAGGTAGCTCGTGATGGTGGTTATTTTCTTGGCTCCGCCCCAGATGCAGACCGCAAAGAGCACTGCGAGGACAATGCCGATGACGATGGGCGTGGAACCCTTGTCGTAGAAGCTGTAGCCCGAGAGGGAATCTTGGATGTTGTAGGAGGCGAGCAGGTTGTAGCCCACGATGTAGGTGATGAGCACGAACGCCGAAAAGAGAATGCCGAGCCAGCGCATGCCGAGGGCCGTCTGGATGTAATAGGAAGGACCACCATAGGAATGCCCGGTTACGTTGTCGTGGCGCTTGTAGATTTGTGCGAGCGTAGATTCAACGAAGGCAGAAGCCGCTCCGATGACTGTGATGAACCACATCCAGAAAATGGCGCCTGCACCGCCGAGGCAGATGGCTGTAGACACACCGACAATGTTGCCTGTACCCACGCGGGAGGCGGTAGAGACCATCAAGGCGCCGAAAGATGAAATTCCGTGGGCGTGCAGTGGTTTTTCGCGGGTGACGCGAAGCATTTCGAAAAAGTGTAGGACCTGCGGGAAACCTAATCGGATAGAAAGGAAAATCCCTGCAAAAATCAGGAAAAGCGGAACGATGTAGAAATCGTACAAGACCGTGTTTATGGCCGTAACGCCAGCATGAATCAAATCGAACATAAAGTACTCCGTTTTCAAAAAAATAGTATAGTAAAAAAGGACTGCAAGATTGCAGTCCCTATTGTGAATAACCGAAAAAACGGAACTTATTAGTACAACAGCGCAAAGATCATGCCGGGGCGGAAGTACTTGCCGGCGGTGTACTTGAGTGCCGTGCTGTGGAGCAGCATGAACAGAGCACTTGCTTCAACCTTGTTGGCCTTGGCGATGCTGCCGAATGCCTTGGTGAAGGCGGGCAGGTTGCGCGGGAGCTT
>JBGUQN010000107.1:0-36611 GCA_045131085.1 Fibrobacter sp. | reverse complement strand
TTCGAGCCAGCCGTTCTTGCAGATCGGGTGGTCGTACACCGGAAGTCCGCCCGTCTGGGTAATCTGGTAGCCCTTCGGCAGGTCCGGATAGAAATAGTTCTTGCGGGTCCACATCGCGTTCAGGTCGATTTCACAGTTCAGGGCGAGGCCCAAACGAATTGCATATTCCACCGCCTTCTTGTTCGGCACGGGCATGGCACCCGGCATACCGAGGCAGACAGGGCAAACGTGCTTGTTCGGGGTCGTATTCACTTCGATTTCGCAGCCGCAGAACATCTTCGTCTTAGTCGCGAGCTGGCAATGGATTTCAAGACCGATAACAGGACAATAGTTGGACATGTTAAACTCCAATAAATTTTACGTGGAAAAGATAAAAAAAGTAGGAAGAAGGAAGTAGGAAGTAGGATGTAGAAAGGGTAAAATCTATTAATGACCAAAAACTAAAAGCATTTTAAGTCATTTTCCAGCCTTGAACAAAGTGGTGATAGAAAGGGAATCCGAACTTCCTTCAAATCTCCCCCCCAAATAATTGAACTTCAATTTCCAGGTGATGATAGTATCTCGTTCCAACGGTTTCACCAGGCCATTTGCAAAAAAGAACGGTTCTTCAAAATAGTCCGAAGGGTAGCACACCCCCGGGCACACACGGTTCATTTTATAATAGGCCAAGGAACCATTTACCATCAATTTTCCGCGAGTCACCCATTCAGGCAGACCTTCCCATTGAATAAAGTAGCCCGTCTGCAACGTATCCATGGCAAACGTCGGATGACGCATATCAAGAGTATCTAGCGCACTGCGAAATTTGGCAGTATCGAAAAGGGGCGCTTTTGCCCAGGGTATAAATTCAGTCCATGCATTTTTACCGTAATTCAAGAAGGCCGTATCCAACTTCGTTGCAGTTCTATAAATCACGGAATCCACCCGAACAGTATCGTCAATACATAGGATTCTTCGCCTCCTACTACATTGCGCAAAATTTAACCTGCCATCGACAACATAAGCTTTGGAAAAAGTAGACATACATAAACGCACCCTAGGCTCATGGCAAGAAAATTCCTTATGCACAGAATCAAAATGGCACGACACACGTCGCGTACAATTGTCGTTTTTAAGCGTAGAATCAGCAATGCGCGCCGTCAACGTATCAAACACGCTATCGACACGGCTTCTATAAACAAAACTGGCAAAACGTTTTACAAAGGTATCGTTATACAGCGTATCGTAAACCAGGATAGAATCTACGACAAAAGCCGTATCGCACGCGGTCATCAAGGAATCCCATTTTCCGTCACGCTGCAAGCGGTACAACTCCATTCCGCTGCGAGAAAAAGCACATCCTTCCGCTATATGATGACGTTTTGATTCGATACTGGAAGAATTTCCGCAACCGATGAGCAGTACACCCCAAAACAGCACCATGAAAAGTTGCGCAAATTTGTACACAAAATCCTCCCCGTAAGCAGCGGCTTAAATTTCGTCCAGCGTCACGACGAGTGCATCAGTTGCATCGCGGAAGTTTGCGCATTCGGTGAGGATGCAGTCGGCACCGTTCACGAACGCCGTCGCAAGGCGCAGGGACTCCGCCTCGGAAATCTTGTGGTTCGTCTTCTGCGAAGCAGCGTAGAGTTCGGCCGCCTTCACCGAGACTTCGGCATTCACCGGGCAAACCTTCACGTTCGCGGAATGTTCAAAAAACTCGCGGTACTGGCGCGCCAATACGCCCTCGTTTGCCCCAAACGCCTTCTGGGTTATTTCAAATAAAGTAATAGACGATACAAGGACTTGAACATTCTTCTCGTACACCATGTCGAGCACGCCCGACACCGCCGGGTAAAAATCAGGGTGCATCTGCAAGAGCCGGACCACCGGTCCGGAATCCAGGAACAACACGCGGCTTTTTTCTATCGAATCTATCACTCGTAGATTTCCATGTAGGCAATATCTTCGCGCATGCCGGCGCGCACCATCTTGAAGCGTTCGGCCTTCGGGTAGAAGTACCAAATCATCCACTCGCCCGCCATGTCGGTGCGCTTGGTCTTGATGGCAATGGGCTTTTCACCCTTGTAGAATTCTCGCTTGTGCGGAATCACGTGTTCGAACGGGCGGTAGGTATGCACGTTGTCGCCAGCCTTGCGTTCGATAAAGCCGTTACCGCCCTTACTCCAAGTAATGTAAACGGCTCCGTTTTCGTCCTTCATCTCTTCGCAGCTATCAAAGCCACTACCGCACCAAAGGAACTTCTTGAACTTGAATTCCTGCTCGGGCATATTGAACCTCACGGTCCTGCGCGTATTGCCCTTGTAGTTATCGTAATCTCCGGCGAGCGTGTAACTGCCGGCATTGTACTCGGTACAGCCACGCTGAGCCACCTTCACCTTACGGCCCGTCACGGCGATATCCACGACACAGCCATCTTCCTGATAAGCAAAGCGTGCGCGTCCGTTAGCTTCACGGATTTCAAGGTTGCCCATTTCGATTTCGGCACGGGCACTTTCAGGGCCGTTCTGGATAACAATGTCGAACCGCTTGGGGTTGTTGGGGGACTTTTTCAAGAACACACTACCTGTCGCAGAGGCATACTCGCCACTCAGGTCAAGCGCTTCTTGCTGGAACCTGGCCAGTTCTGCACGGCGAACCCACACGGTCCCGTACTTACAGTCAATAGGTACGTATGTCGGCGGTTCCTTGGGGTCCACTTCAATCCAGGTCACGACCTTCTTTTTCTTGGTTTTGGTCTTTACGCGGCCCTTCTTGTCTTTCACGACTCGACCCTTCTTGTCGGTCACTTCCACCGTTTCCTTGACCCAGGAAACTTTCTGTACTTTGTCCTTAGGGATAGGGAGTTCCTTTATCCAGTCAGACTTGGAAAGGTTTCCCACGGGGGCAGATTCACTCACTTCGTTCCCAATCTTCCTATAAACGGGGAGTGTTTCTTGGGCGACGGCAATTGCAACGAGCAAAAAAGCGATAAAACAGACTATTCTTTTCAAAACTAACCTCTCAGGCGGGAAATCTAACTTTTTTTGCAAATTTTTTTGGCTCTTTTTGCCGAAGTTACCTTGTTTTTACTAAACTTTTGACATATTGAATTACCAAAGGAGAATTCAGAGATGAAAAAGATGATCCTCGCTTCTTGCATTATGGCGGCAGCTGTTTTTGCCGCTCCGGAAGCAGCTCCCGCACCTGCAGCAGCACCTGCAGCCCAGGCAGCACCCGCCGCTGAAGCCGCCGCCCCGGCAGCTGAAGCAGCACCCGCAGCCCAGGCACCCGCAGCCGAAGCTCCTGCAGCAGAAGCCGCAGCCGCCCCTGCCGCTGAAGCACCTGCAGCCGAAGCACCCGCTGCTGAAGCCGCAGCCCCTGCCGAAGAGGCCGCGCCTGTAGCCGAAGCCGCACCTGCCGACGCTTCTGCAGCACCCGCAACCGAAGTCGCCGCAGCCGAACCCGCTGCCGAAGAACAGGTCGCTGCTGCTGAAGAACAGAAACCGGCCAAGAAGAAAAAACGCCGCAAGAAAAAGAAAATGATCCAGAACGCGGTTCTCGAAACTCCGAAGCTCGCCTTTGATATCAACGCCGACTTTGAATTGGAAGCTGGCAAGGTTTTCTGGACTAGCGAAGACGACGAATACGCCGACAACCTCGAAACCTGGAGCGGTGAAGCCAACTTTGCAGTTCTCGCCGAAGGCGAAGACTTCAAGGGCAAGATTGCCCTGGCATTCTACCCCGGTGACCTGAAGGACGACGGCTACGAAACCAAGTCCGCCAAGAAGACCGCTTTCCGCAACAACGAAAACGGCAAGGCCGATGACTACTTCAGCCTCGACGAAGCCTGGGCCTTCCAGGAAACCGAAATGTTTAACTTCAAGGTCGGTCGTTGGGACAACACTGACAAGAATGGCGACTACTTCGGTGGATACATCGATGGATACCTGACCGGCTTCATGTCTACACAGGCCTCCGAAAACCAGTTGCAGTTCGGTTTCACCCCGTCCGAGACGATGGACCTGTACGTGTCTTTCATCAGCAAGTCGGCCAACCTCAACAAGGGTGACCTCCGTGCCGTGTTCAACTTCCACAATCTCGAGGCCCTCAACAACATCAAGATTCAGCTCGGTTACCGCAGCAACATCTTTGATTTGGTCTACGACGATGACGTCAAGGTCAAGCACAACGTGTCCCTCAAGGCAAACGTTCCGCTTCTCAACTTCATCGACCTCTTCGGTGAAGTTGCACTCATGAACCTGAGCGCCGATGACGACATGGTCATGCCCATCACTGGCGGTGTTGCCATCAACACTCCCGTTGTTGACCGCATCATCCTCGAAGCCGAATACATCGGCGACCGCTACGAACATCCTGAGTTCGTTTCCGGTGGCAAGCACGTGAAGGATGTTCTCGGAGCCATCTACCTCGAGAAGGCCTTCACCGACCGCTTCAGCCTCTCTGCCGGCTTCCACAGCTTCGGCAGCACGAAGGACTGGATGCTCTCCGGCAACCTTGTTGGCAGAATCAACTAGTTGTTAGTTACATAAATTTCAAAGAGCTCGTCGGATTGGCGGGCTCTTTTTTTGGAATCAGGAAAGGCTGGAACTATAGCGCGAGGGTGCTGGCAGCCTGGCGTTCGGGAAGGTTCTTCCAGTAACGAGTCGGCAGGCAGCGCCGGAGCAGTTTCGGGTTTTCGCGTTCCTTGATGGCGATAGACGTGTAGTAGTCCTGCCACAAGCGCGTAAAGTCGTCTGTATTAATCGCCTTCACCAAGGCCGCATCGTCGGGAATGTCTACAACACGACAATGCCCGGGGCGTTCGTGCAGCAACGCATACCTGCGCTTCGCATCGTAAATCACCCACTTTTCTTCCGCAAACCTATTGCTGAAATGCGACTCCATCAAAAGGAGGATATCGTATTTCGGCTCGATTCTTGAGACATAGAAATTTCCCGGCGCCTTAGAGAAGCGCACCATCCCGAGCATGCCTCCAGCCTCGTGACGCACGGAAACAGCAAGCTTATAGAGCGGCAACATTTCCATCGAGGCAATGTTCTTCCCGAAATTCGGGTCATCGCCAGCAAACAGTTTGCGAAGGTAAACCAGAATCTTCATTTCGACGCCGGGCTCTTCGGAAAGGAACGCCGTACTCAACAAGGAAAGGACCTCGTCGCTAGCGGCATTCACTATGGCGCGTCGCAGGCGCATCGCGGAATCTTCGTTTGTTTCCACACGGAAATACTGCTGGAAAAGGTCCGCAGTAACTTCGGTATCGCGGTCCGGCAAAAAATCTTCCACATCAAGATGCTGGGAATATATTTCGAAGACGGCACTCAAGAAGCCGTCGAAAGTAGAATCGTATGAAATGCAAAGAGACATAAGAAAATGTGAGATGTGGAATGTGAAATGAGGAATGTGACAAATGCGTAGGGCGAACGTCGCAGCCATTCGTGCTTATACAGCGACGGGCAGGGACGGCACCTCTGGCGCCACCAATGTATTTGACGAGGGCGACGGCAGCGCAAGCGTCGTTGGAGGGTTGAACAGATCCAGTTGCTGGCTTTTCGAAGGTGCGAGCAACAACGGGCGTATCATCTCGGGGTAAAACTGCCTGACACCCGCAGGAATATCCGGGTGGTAGATGAAGTACTTTGCGCGCTTCAAGACAACACCCATCTTCTTCAGCGTTTCCAGGCGTATTTTGCAATACCTGCGGCCAGAAACAATCAGCTGCGCCGACTTCACGCCTATTCCAGGGACGCGCAATATCATCTCGTAATCCGCCGTCTGCAAGTCTACCGGGAAAAACTCCGGATGCCTAAGCGCCCAACCCGCCTTCGGGTCCAAATGCAAATCTAAATTCGGGTTTGACTCGTCCAATATTTCGTTGTACTTGAACTTGTAAAACCGCATGAGCCAATCCGCCTGATATAGCCGGTGTTCGCGCAGCAGAGGCGGTTTTGTAGTGAGCGCAGGCAATCGCTTGTCGGCGTTGACGGGCACGTAGCCCGAAAAATACACACGCTTCAATCGCTGCTGCTTGTAGAACCCCGCCGACAAAGTCAAGATTTGCAAATCGCTTTCGCCCGAAGCGCCTACGATCATCTGCGTGCTCTGCCCTGCCGGCAAAAAATTCGGGGTATAGCGCCCGATACGGCCCGAAGAATATTCAATCTTGCGCTCGGCGAAATAGTTCATGGGGCCATAAACAGACTTGTAATTCTTTTCGGGAGCGAGGTACGTAAGCGACCGCTCCGACGGCACCTCGATGTTCACGCTCGTGCGGTCGGCATAGAGCCCTGCCTCGTGCAACAACTGCTCCGATGCCCCCGGGATGCTCTTCAAGTGAATATACCCGCCAAACCTATGGACAGTGCGCAGTTCCTTCGCCACCTTGACAAGCCTTTCCATCGTGGCATCGGGCGAGCCCACCACCGCAGAACTCAGGAACAGACCCTCGATGTAGTTACGGCGGTAAAATTCCAGCGTAAGGTCGATGACTTCTTTCGGGGTGAATGTCGCCCGCGGGATATCGTTGCTCCGGCGGTTCGCGCAGTACGCACAATCGTACTTGCATGCGTTGGAAAGCAGTATCTTGAGCAGGGAAACGCAACGGCCGTCAGATGACCACGTATGGCAAATGCCTGCCGGGCATGCATCGCCCAGGCCACTGGGCGGAGCGCATCGCCGGGACCCGCTAGAAGTGCAAGAAACGTCGTACTTGGCGGCAGCAGAGAGAATATTCAGTTTTTCTCGGACATCCATACTATACTCATTTATTCACTTGAACCTTTGTGCAGTATAAATATAATACATAGTGCACAGAAAAGCAAGCGTTTTTTTTTCAAACTGGATTGTACGGATGTAAAAAGCGCTGTTTTCCTCCTAACAAAAAGGCTTTATGTTTGCGCTTGCTTAATTTTTGATGCAGCGGACAGGAAGATGGTCCTCGGTTGCAAAAAATTCCATACCACCCTCAGGATCAATTCCCACACGGTTCGCAATGCCATAATTCGTAGGATCTCCATATTTATCCGTATGCGTAACAACGTATCCCGGAGCAACCGCATATTCCGGTCCAACTACACTAAGAAGCCCCGAAGATACCGGCGGAATATAATCCGCAGAGTTTCCCAGCCACATCACCATATAACGTGAACGCAAGCCAAAACCAACCGGGTTGCCCAATTCCGCAAGATCAAACAAATACAGGGAACCCAAGCCTTCCTGCAATCCAAAACTCTTTTCAACAAACGACAGCAAGTTTTTCCAATCCTCGGTTCTTGGGAGCCTCCACCCATCAGGACATACTCCTTGATATACCACAGTATCAATCACATCAGAATCGGTAATTTCACATTCAAAATCCTCGGGTTCGTCCCCCACAAAATCAGAACCATCCCAAGTGTAATAGACATAACAATCTTTTAAACCGAAGCGTTTCCAATCAAATCTACGTCCAGCCAGTTGCTCTTTACAATAATCATCAAAATAAGCTTCAACAACGCCATCGGGATCATCATCGGGGACATAAAATTTCTTGCAATCGTCCACAGATTCAAAAGAAGAACCTCTCACAAGATAAGAACTATCTACATGCAACAACGTCGGCCACGAATAATAACAGCCATCAACAAAATCCCACAAGCCATCTTTCAGTTTTACCGATTCGTCACACAAAGTTCCATCCCCAAAGTCATATTTCAAATCCTCCGCCATCCACACTTGCGAAGACCCGTTCACATTAATTGCAACAGTCTTATACGTTTTTCCATCTCGTGAGTCAGTCATCGTTCCCATAACATGCTCAATTCCGCCAATATTCACATGCCAATTTTCAGAACGACAAGCCAAGTTTAAATCGCCCTTAAAATCACTTTCACCGGCAGGATTAGGAATCGCAACAATCGCGCCTTCACGTTCTTGGTCGCATTCGCCCGCATCAGAAACCACAGACAACATTCCCGCATAATATTCCAGCACAAGTTTTTTTACTTGATAGTCACGAATCCAATCTTCTCCAAATTTTTCATAAACTTCAAATGGAACACCCATATACAGTTCCAGCTCTTTAACTCCACTAAGGACAATATCTGCAAAACTTGAGTTCAACGAAGCATCCAAATTCCAAAACGACCCTTTTTGGGCAACCCCGTCAAACAACTTTTTTAGAAGCGGAGCGCCATAAGGCAAGCTTATGGGATGTATGCTTGTAAGATTTGAGGGCAACACTCTTGAAAGGGAATAAACCAACGCATTATACTCTATTTCATTTTCCCTAACATCATCAGATATTCCATAAATTCCAAACGCAGCCAAAGCCTCTTCACGACCCCGCTTTTTCGCTTGAACAAAAGGAACTCCAGATTTTGCAAGATAAAGTGCACGCAAGGATTCTAGATGCATCAACATATCCATATATACCACACTCGAATCACGAACATCTACAAATGCGTTAAAAACATAAGCTCTTTCAGGATGCGGTCTTTCTGCCGTAAGGAGTACATAAGGACTCTGCAAGGTCACATTCTCAAAAGAGAAGTTTCCCTCGTCATCTTCAACAACATCCGAAAGCACAGTTCCCGCTTTTTCAAAGGTCTTGGGATTTAGCTCATAAAGCGTAACAACTGTTCCCTTTTCGAGACCCAGCACGACAATACCTTCATTTTGCCGTTCAGCCACAACAAGAGCCCGCCCAGAAATCGCAACATTTTCCAAGCCCGCATAAACACGCGATTCTTCGGTAACGCCACCGGCGACATCATCAGAACACGCAGTAAAAACAACGGCAAGCAGCATCGCCATTTTGCAGACAAACTGCAACTTCATTTTCAAATAATCCATAGCACCCTCCTATACATTTTTATTAGAATTCTTTTTCGTGAGCGGGAAAAGTTGCATATTCAAGCGATACACACCGTCGATCTTAGAATCCCTTGTCGCAATCGCGGCAATGCGCTTCCGGCACGCATCAATTTCTTGAACGATTTCTTCGTACGCTTCATGCGTAAGGCCCATCGTAAGGCCAGAAAAATGGCGTTCATCCTGAGCAACGCCATCGATGGTTTCAAGAGCCAATTCACCCATCTGACGATGCATTCCCCGAACAGTCACAGGAGTCACGTCCATGGGACCCGTGGACACAAATTTATCAGTTTGCACATAACGTCCGTCATCGTCTTTTTTGAGCAAACCAGCTTTGACGAGAAACTTCAACGACTCGGTTACTTCGGCAGCACTGATTTTAGGGCGACACGCTTTTGCAAGCGCCAAGGGCTTTGCCCCCGGCATCGAGGGAGCAAGTTCGCGAAGCACCGGATTTTTCCAACTTTCAAAATAGCGGAACGCATCCCCTTCGATAATTCGAACTCGATGCTCATCCGCAATGGCAAGCATTCTATTGAAGGCAAACTTTTTTTCTTCGTCCGTTTTGGCATGGTCAAACTTGACCATTTCGGTGAAATATTCCTGCTCGTAACCAGAAAGCCCCATCGCAAATGCGACTTGACCCGCCTTTTCTTCGCTCAGGTTCGAGCGGCCTTCACTCACATATTTCAGAAATACTGGCGATGAGAACCCTGCCGTCTGAGTAAATGTTTGCCAAGTAAACGCAGATTTCGCTTTTTTCTCGGCATAGTAATCAGCGATATACTGATGATAGTTCGTGTACTCCAGTATATCTTTCATCGTTTTCTCCTAACGCATACAGTGTCTTGTCTCAAAAGCCTTCGCTGTTTCCAATTTGAAATATACATTACCAATTCATAAAAGTCAACAAATTTTGTGATAAAAAATCATCGTTTTTATAAAAAATTACGCTATTTTACAAAAAAATAGTAAAATTTTAATATTTTTTAGGATACATACAAAGTAATTTTATCTAAGAACTATAAGACAAACCGGATTCTGTCAAGCTGGATTGTATGGTTGCAGAAACGCGGCAAAGACCAAATTGACGTTTTTTTTCTTCCGAATTTTACCTATCGTTTATTCTGAAAAAAAATAAGGAGCCTAAAATGGCGGGCATAACGTACGAAATTGACGACAAAAGCATCCTGGAACAGATTCAGGGCGACGCAAAGCGCATCGCGGAAGAACTCGTAGAAGCCGCACACCTCAGGAGCGGTCAAATCGTGGTCGTCGGGTGCAGCACCAGCGAAACGCTCGGCCAAAAAATCGGGAACCACTCCGTACCCGAAGCCGGCAAGGTAATTTTCGAGGCGCTCCAGGGAGTATTCGCCCCGCGCGGCATCTATATCGCCGCACAGTGCTGCGAGCACCTGAACCGGGCCATCATCATCGAGCACGAGGCCGTCCCGAATGCCGATATCGTGAACGTTGTCCCGCAGCCCAAGGCCGGCGGGTCATTTGCCACCGCCTGCTACAAGGCATTCAAGAATCCCGTAGCCATCGAGCATATCAAGGCCGATGCTGGCATTGACATTGGCGGCACCCTCATCGGGATGCACCTGAAAGAAGTGGCCGTCCCCCTCCGCCTTTCACAAAAGACCATCGGGCAAGCGCCCGTTATCGCCGCACGCACCCGCCCGAAATTTATCGGCGGAGAACGCGCCGCCTATGACGAGCACCTCAAAGACGGTTATCCGGAATTCTAGAGTTCCTTGTGGCGGTGCATCGCCCGGATATTCCTGGGCAGCACCTCCTTGTGCCACTTGATCCACTCATCGTAATAGATATACTGGCGTTCACGCTGCCTAAAGACGCGCCCATGGACAACGCGCCGCCCGTTCTTTTCTTCAACGGGAATCACGACATGCAGGCATTCGTGGTACACCACACCCGCAACAGCATAAAGCGGGCAGTTCGCCGCATCGTAGCCCTTGCTGATACTTATCAGGTGGAATTCCTCGCCCGTCAGCGGGTCCTTGCGCATGGAATGGTAACTCAGCCCACCCACACGGTTGCTCCACGTAATGCGGCACTGCAGGGAATCCTCGAAATACGTGTGGTTAATCGCCTCTAGCACATCGTCAAGATTAAAGTACTTGCCCTTTGGCCTTATGGGCGGGAGCCTCCCCCCGCTTTCGAGCGGAGCATGCCCTTTGTCTACCAGCACCTGGTCCACGACCGTCCAAAAACGCGTAACCAAATCCTTGACCAGTTCCTTGTTCTTCTTGGTCTTGCGTCTGATAGCATGTTCGGCCCATTCAGCGGCAAGCTCACGTGCAGCAGCAAACTCGGGAGCCGCCATGTATCCGGGCAGCAGGACTTCCGGATGCCCGAACAAAAAGTTCGCCTTGCACCTTATGCTGCGCTTCATGCGCGGGTTGTACTTGAAATGCACGAGGCCGTTCGCGGAACACTTCGACATCTTGCGGGCAAGTGCCGGATCGGGGCCGGTAGGCTGTTCGAGAGGGAGCCCCAGCTGGTCGAAGAAATTCATCTGACCGTTATCGCCCATCAGTCCAGCACCCCTTCAAAAGCGTTCATCGACAAGAGCCCGCCGAAATAACTCTCGGGGAGTTCAAGCCCTGCATAATGTTCCGAAATTCCGATAAGGGCTTCCTCGATATTGTCGGGAAGGTACACGATATAGCTTTCGTTCTGCGGAGTCTGGAGCGTTTCGGGTCTGCAAAAACACGGGTCCGTCTGGCTAAAGTACATGCGACAAGATACCGGGCGCAGCCCATAGATACCGCAATCGCCTTTCCTATCTGAAAACGGGCACGGAGTCCACTTTGCAAAGTAATCGTGGAGAGCCAAATCTTCGGCTTCATCTTCTGAACCGACCGCCTCTAGGCGTTTTTCGAACAAACTATTAAAAGTATCTGCACGGAGGCGGCACGCTTCCATCACCGTAATCAAGTCGTCGCGCCTACGCAGTTCCTGGTACAGATAAATTAATTCAAACGGTTCCACCGACATCGGGTAATGGTGGCAACAGTTCCCACATGCCGCACGGCACTGGATGGGCTTTTCTTGCTGGGGCAACACCGCCTTCAAGTACGCATCGTACGCGGCATGGTAGTCTACCGCAAACGAAACTATGTTCGGGAGTTCCGACTTGAGGTTGTCAGGGCCAATGGCATAGTCGCGCCCGAGCCGCCCGGCAATCGCGTCCAGGCGGTCGCGTTCCGAACCCAATAAAGACCCCAGGCGCATCTCGGCAATCCTGTAGGCTCGGGTCGGGAAATAATCACGGCAAAGTTCCATCGGGCACAAATATATTTTCATTAACAGGTTTTGTCCATTTTAGACTAGAAAAAAAGACTTTTGCGCCATAAACGCTAGGAAAGTGCCCCAAAATTGAGACAAACTATACGAAGTAAAGTTATTTTTTGCTTATTGAATTCATTTCAAAAACTCGCTTTTTAGGAAGGGCCTATGAAACGAATAAGAAAAATGGGGATATATGCAGCGCTTGCGCTCACTACAGTGATTGCCGGCTGTAACCTATTCAACCCGACCGAATCCGTACATATCAATTCCGACGATGGGGACGCCCTCACCTACGAAGGCTATATCTACTTCCGCAAGGCCGAATATACCCAGGCAAGAGTATACTTCGAAAGGGCGCTTGCCGTGGATTCCACATTGTCCGAAGCCTGGTACGGGCTAGCCAAGAGCGTGCTAAACCAGCAAAAGTTGAATGTTTTTGAAATGCTCAAGTACGCCAAGTCGAAAGACGGCCAGAGTGGATTCATGACCATGGACGATTCCACCGCCAACCACTACAAAAGCGGCATTGATTCCGTCATGAAGGTTCTCGACCCGTTTATCGAAAGGGACTCGACCGACAGAACCGACAAGAAAGTTACCTTCAAGACCATTTCGGCAAGCTACACGGTGCTGCACCTGACCAAGGCCGCTCTTATCCTCCGCACATCTTCCAAAGACCTGACCAAAATGTTCAATGTTACCACGAACCCGCCTTCCATCGACATCGACTGGAATGCCATGAAGGAGATGGGCGAAACGGCCGTAGAACTGTTTGAAACCTTGGGCGATATCGGCCACGCAGTTGCAGCAGACCCGAGCATCGCAACAGAAGTCGTCCGCTCCTATGTGCCCGAAGCAGGACTCCTTTCGGACAGCGGAATCACGGTTGCCACCGAGACCATGGCCGCTTACCTGATTACGGCAAGCGAAACCGTCGAAAAGAGTTCCGAGGGAATCACAAGCTACACATCGATGGGCGACATGATTGACAATGATGGCGACGGCTGTATCGACGAAGAAATCGCAGACGGCTTCGATAACGACGGTGACGGGCTTGTCGACGAAGACATGCGCAACAACAAGCTCATCGTCCTCGAAACAGACCTTCTCAAGCACAAGTTTGGCCAGGTAATGTCTGTGAATTCGAACGAATTCTATGACCAAATCGACATCGACATGAACGGCGTCAATGCCAACATAGAAGAAAGGACGTTCGTCATAGCGAATTCCAATGACCGCGATGCCGCAGGCAACCACAAGTTCGTCGCCTTCGCCGAGCCGTTCTCCTGGAACGTTTCTACCGAGTTCTCCTTGCACGACATCATGAACATGGTCAAGCAAGATACCGACGTGAACAACATCAAGTTCAACCTCGCCTTCCGCAAGGCAAACATCGGTGGCTGCTGGAACAACTACACGGAAGAAACCTTCCTCAAGTGGTTCGAAGGGAGGGAATAGCGATGAAAAGAATCATTGCCGCATTCATCTCTCTCGGACTGGCTACAGCAGTCTTTGCAGCAAAGGCCCCTACACACCATTCCATGCGTGGCGAATCCATGGGTAACGCCCATGTAGCCGTGGTCGACGACAAGGAAGCCATCTATTACAACTATGCAGGCCTTTCCCAAATCAACCGCTTGGGTAACTACGACAAGCGCCCCGAACAGGGTTACTACCCGCGCAACTTCTTCGGCGATGCCCGTTTGAACTTGGGTGGCGCAGGCCCGTTCGAAAGTTACTTTTCCACCTACAACGTCACCAAGGACTTGCAAAAGCTCTACCAGCGCGTGCACGATGCCGCTGCCGCCACTGGCCAAAACGAAAACGACCTCCTGATGGATACGCTTTCGGCGCACCCGGAACTCGTTCACCAAATCAACTCGTACGACCACAAGTACCTCTCCATGAAACTCAAGATGGATGCGGAACTCGCCATCCACGGGTTCGGCGGTGCAATATGGGTCGATGCAAGCGTAGCCCCGTACCTCGACGGCGGCCTGGTACTCCCCTTCCTCGGCGTAGACACGTTCTACGTAGACGGTGTGGTACAGGGCGGTTTCGCCTACGGCTTTACCGACAAGTTCTCCGTAGGTATCGGTGCGAAGGCGGCAAAGCGCCACAAGGTCGAAGTCATCACCGTCGATATCTTGAACTACTCCACGTTGCAAGACACCCTTGAAGACCGCTACGACGATGCAACCCACAGCATCTTTGACTTCAGTTCCATTTCGTTTGGCCTTGACTTCGGCGTGCTCTACCAGCTCACGCGAGAAATCCGCGTGGGTGCATCGCTGCGCGACGTTTACTTCAAGGAACTCGCCGGCGACAAGATTACGCCGAACTTGAGTTTAGGTTTCAACTACAGCCCGAGATTCTTCAACAAGAATACGGCTTATGCCCGCAAGTTCAATTTCGCTTGCGACTATGCCGACGCCTTTAATTCCGAAAAGAACTACAAGCCGCTTTCCCACCTGAACTTCGGCCTAGAAATAGAACAGACCCTGCTCGCCTGGCCCGGCTACAACAACGAAATCCGAGCACTGAGCCTGCGACTCGCCGGCGGTTTCAAGGGAGGCTACCCCTCTGCCGGCGTAAGCCTCGAAGTACTGCGCTTCGTGACGCTTGAATTCGCGACATGGGCCGAAGAACTCGGCTACTTCACCGGTCAGGACGAAGAACGTATCTATATGGGGCAAATCAGCCTAGGCTTCTAGCGAAGACCCGGCGGCAGTGCGCGTAACCATTCGCGCATTGCAAAAACAGAAACCTGCTGCTTCAGCGAAAGTGAAGCAATCTGGCTACCGAAAGAGGTAGCCATTTTTTTCGGGTCAAGCGGGAACCCTACCCTACCCAGGTCGAGCCGGTCGGCATCGTAGCAAGTACTGATAGTCGGGTCATCGTTGCTGCGTTCGTGCGTATGGAACTTACAGGCGTGATAAAGTTTTTCAAAGCGGGCGTCGTCTATTTCGAACAGTTTCGCCTCGCGGCATTCCTTCGCGAATTCGGCACCGCGCAGGCCATGGTCACGGTCATAGCCATCATCAAAGCGCTTGCTGTCGTGGAATATGGCAAAAAGCCGGACGACATCGATATCGGCGCCCGTACGCGGGGCAAGCAGGAGCCCGTTGAATTCCACCTGGTGCCAATGCTCTATGCCGTGAACCTCCGAAATGAACGGACGGTTCTCGAAAGCATAATCCATTAGCGCGGCAAAGTCAATCATAGTTAAGCGCCGTAGTTCTCCTTCAGTTCCATCAGGCGCTGGAGAGCCTGCATCGGGGTCATTTCCTCGGGCTTGAGCCTGCGGATTTCGTCCCTAAGGAGCTGCGTGTTCTCGTCAGGAGGCGCAAACATATCGATTTGCGGGTGATCCTTCTGCTTCTTCTTCACGGCGCCGTCGCTCGGGTCAATCTTCTCCTTCTCGAGTCGGAGAAGAATCTTCCGTGCCCTGCGGACAACGTTGTTCGGGAGGCCTGCCATCTCGGCCACATGGATACCGTAGCTCGAGTCGCAGGCGCCCGCCAGAATCTTGTGGAGGAACACGAGCTTGTCGCCCTTCTCCTGAACGGCCACCTGGAAGTTGCCCGCATGCTCGAGGCTTTCCACGAGCCCGGTGAGTTCGTGGTAGTGCGTCGCGAAGAGGGTCAGTGCCTGCCGTGCGGGCTCGTCGTGGAGTGTCTCCACAATCGCCCAGGCGATGGAAAGCCCGTCGAAGGTGCTCGTGCCGCGCCCGATTTCATCGAGCAGCACAAGGCTGTGCGGAGTCGCGTTCCGCAAGATATTTGCGGTCTCGATCATCTCGACCATGAAGGTACTGAGCCCGCGACTCAGGCGGTCACTCGCCCCCACGCGGGTGAATATGCGGTCCACTACCCCAATGCGGGCAGATTCCGCCGGCACAAAGCAGCCGATTTGCGCCATCAATACGATGAGTCCGGTCTGGCGCAGGTAAGTCGACTTACCCGCCATGTTCGGGCCCGTGATGAGCATCAGGCGCGTGCCATCGGGCGAAAGCGAAACATCGTTCGGGATAAAGTCCAGGTCCGGGTTCACGGCGACAATCACCGGATGGAAACCGCCACGGATTTCGATTCCCGAGCCCTCGAAAACTTCGGGGCAGGCGTAGTTGTACTTGCGTGCCGCCCGCGCAAAACTGTAGAGCGTGTCGACCTTCGCAATCGCGTCGGCAATCTCCTGGAGTTCGCCACGCCAGCCGTTCACGCGGTCGCGCAGGCTGCAGAAGATGCGGTATTCCAGGTCGTGGATATTCACCTCGGCGTTGCTGATGATGGATTCGCATTCCTTCATCTCGGGAGTAATGTAGCGCTCGCCGTTCACCGTCGTCTGCTTGCGGATGTATTCCTCGGGGATTGGGCTAGTCGCCTTCGCCATCTGGGCCTTGGTAATCTCGATGTAGTAGCCGAACACGCGGTTGTAACCGACCTTCAGGCTCGGGATTCCGAGGCGCTCGCGCTCGCGGCCTTCCAGCGAGGCAATCCATTCGCGCTTTTCCTTGATGTCGGCGTTCATCGCGTCAAGTTCCGCGTTCGCGCCCGGGCGAATCATCCCGCCCTCGCGCACCGTAAGCGGCAAGTCCTCGTTGAACTGCGCCAACAGTTCCTCGCCACGCCCGCGCGCATTTTCCAGCGTATTGCGGAGCCCTTCGAATATGGAGGAGCGCAGGCCCTCGAGCACGTCGGCCACCTTAGATGCCTGCGAAAGCGAACGGCCCATACCCGCAAGGTCGCGCGCGTTGGCACGCCCACTCCCCACACGCCCCATCAGGCGTTCCATGTCGAGGATGCTCGTGAGCGATTCCTTAAGTTCGTCAAGCGCCACGGGGTTCTGCACCAGTTCCGCAACCGCTTCCTCGCGCTCGCGGATGCGGTCCACCGAAATCAGCGGGTGGCTCACCCAGTCCTTGAGCGTGCGCCCGCCCATCGCGGTCACCGTATGGTCCAGCACCGAGCAGAGCGTACTCGAGTAGTCGTCCGCATTCAGCGGGCGCGTAAGTTCCAGGTTCCGTAGCGTGCTCGGGTCGAGTGTCATGTAATCGTCGAGATTCAATATCTCGAGACCCGTAAAGTGCGAAAGTTCCGACTTCTTCTGGTCCATCAGGTAGGCCATCAGTGCACCCGCGACCTTCGTTTCCGCATCGCGGCCATCGAGCCCGAGGCCCACCAGCGATTCCACCTTGAAGTGGCTAAAGAGAACGTCGCGGCTCTGCTCCTCCCCGAACATGAATTCGGGAATCTGCGTCACCAGCACATTGTCCGCCTTGACCATGTCCATGATGCTCGACGGAATCTCGACACCCTCGGGTATCACGATTTCCTTGGGCATGCGGCGGCTGAACTCGCACTCGAAAGACTGGATGGAACTCCTGCACACGGCGAGGTAGCCCGTCGTCACGTCGGCGACGGCAAACGCGGCCTCCTTCTCGGCAGGCACGTAGGCAAACAGGTAGTTCGCCTCCTTCGCGTTCAGGTTCGACTCATCCATCGCGGTGCCGGCGCTGATAATCTCCACGATATCGCGCTTCACGATACCCTTCGCGAGTTTCGGGTCTTCCACCTGCTCGCAAATCGCGATTCGGTAGCCCGCCGCCACCATCTTCGGCACGTAGCGGTCGGCGGCATGGTGCGGGAACCCGCAAAGCGGGGTCGCTCCCGAGGCACCGTTGTTGCGGCTCGTGAGCGTAAGTCCAAGAATCTTGGATGCTATGACGGCGTCGTCCTCGAACAGTTCGAAGAAGTCGCCCATGCGGAAAAATAAAATGCAGCCCGGGTTCTGTTTCTTGATCTCGTAATACTGCTGCATCAACGGGGTGACAGCCATTACAAGTCTCCCATCGACAGTTCAATCTGCTCCGGATTCTCCTCGGGGGGAGTCGGTTCCGTCGGGGCGGTCTCGGGCTTCGCGTACTGCGGCACGAGCGTCCCCGCTTCCAGGAGTTCGCTGAACTCGCGCAGGCGCGGCAGGTCCTCGGGAATGCGGTTGATGCCGAAATACTTCATGAATTCCTGCGTTGTCACGTAGGTATAGGGGTTGCCGACCGTCTCGGCGCGGGCACCCAGCGCAATAAAGCCCTTGTCGAGCAAGTTCCTGATCGGGCCATCCACAGAAGAAACACCGCGTACCTGCTCAATCGCCGCCTTCGTAATCGGCTGCTGGTAGGCAATCACCGCGAGCGTCTCGAGCGCGGCCTGGCTCAGGCGGCGTGCGTTCGCCTCGGGGAAAAGCTTACGGACCCACGGGTAGTACTTCGCACGCGTGCGGAAACGATAGCCGCCCGCCTGCTCCACAATCTCGAACGGGGAATTAATCTTGTTCAGGGAATCATTCGCGGCGATAAGCGCATCCGAAACGGTACGGGCATCCAGGAAGTCGCCCAGGATCTCGCGCAACTTCTTCAAGGTCACGATGTCGGGCGATGCAAATACGATAGCCTGGATAATGCGGGCAAGGTCCTCGCTGCTCTCGACTTTCGGGAGTTCTTCCTCGAGTTCCTCGGCCTCTTCTACATTCTGCGGGTTTTCACTCATATTCGGTAAGATAGTAAAAAACACGCCGAAAAGGCCCGCACAGTCCTAAAACAGGCATTGTGCGGGGCGCAGTCCAAATCCAGCGCCTTTCGCAATTAGAACTGGAAATACAGGAACGGGTTGTAGCTCTGGGTAAACAGCGCAAGCGTCGCAAGCACAAAGAGCCCAAGCGCGACTGCGGCCTTCCAGGGTTTCACCTCGTTGCACCAGTCGAAACTGCGGAATTTCCAGAACGAAAGCAGGGCTGCCACGGCCATGAACACGATGCACGTGGGCGTGAAGATTTCGGCCGTAAGGATGGCATCGGCGCCGCTTACCGGCATAAGCCCGAGCATCGATTTCCACATGCGCCACGCCTCGCCAATGTTATCGGCACGGAACAGCACCCAGCCGAACAGCACGAGCACCTGCGTAATAATTATCTGCACCACGCGCGGCGCCTTGTAGTAGAGCGCGTTCTTGTTGTTCGCTCGTTCCACAATCATGAAGAAGGCATGGTACAGACCCCAGCAAACGAACGTCCAGTTCGCGCCGTGCCACACGCCGCTCAGGAACATGACCATGAACAAATTAAAATACAGGCGTTTCTTGCCCACGCGGTTTCCGCCGAGGGCGATGTAGAGGTAGTCGCGGAACCAGCTCGTGAGCGAAATATGCCAGCGCTTCCAGAATTCGGTGATGCTCCCCGAGCGGTACGGGCCGTTGAAGTTGCGCGGGAAATGGAACCCGAGCATCAGGCCGAGACCGATTGCCATATTCGAATACGCCGAGAAGTCGAAGTAAATCTGGAACATGTAGGCAAGGCTACCCCACCACGTATTGAGCACGCCCGGAGCGTCCGCCGCAAACACGCGGTCGGCGATGATGCCCACCTGGTTCGCGAGGAAAATCTTCTCCGCAAACCCGAAACTAAAGAACATAATGCCGCGCACGAAGTTCTCGAGCGTATGCGTGCGTGTCGCAAGTTCTTCTGCGACCGTATTGTAACGCACAATCGGGCCCGCCACGAGCTGCGGGAACAGCGCCACGTAGCAGGCGAACGTCACGAAGTCCTTGACCGGAGGGGCGGTGCCGCGCCACACGTCAATTGCGTAGCTCATGGACTGAAACGTATAGAACGAAATGCCCACCGGCAAAAGCACCGTCATCACCGAGAACGGCTCGCAACCGAGCTTTGCCACCACATCGTTGATGACGCCCATGCCGAACATGTAGTACTTGAAGAACCCGAGCGCACCGAGGTTCACGACAATCGCCGCGAGGAGCGCCAGGTTACGTTGCCGCTTGCTCGCGCCAGGCGCAGAGATGAACCTCCCGCTCACGTAGACCACGAGCGTCGAGCCGAACATCAGGAACACAAGCCACGGTTCGAGCCAGCCGTAAAAGATGTAGCTGAAAATCGTGATGAAGAAGTTCAGGCCGGAATGCTTGACCCCGGCACGGAACAGCACAAAGTAGCCGACCAGGAACGTCGGCAGAAAATAGAACAAAAAGATCTGGGAAGAGAAAACCATAAGTCCGTTGATAGATTCCGGCTCGGAGGCCGGAATGACGCCTTCACGTCATGGCGGACCAAATCCGCCATCTAAACCCTATTTATTCATTCACCTCTATGGCCAGGTAGCGCGGGGCTTCGTCGTCAAAGTACTCGTCCTCGACGGCACCATCCCAGTTGCCCTCGAGCGGCACAATCTTGAGCGTGTGCTTGGCCTTCGCCTTGAACTCGCCCACATTGCCCTTGCTCTTGTCGGCCATCTTGTCCTTGACCTTGCCGCGCGCGATAAGCGGGTTGTACACGCCCACAAGCACTTCCTTGGCATCGAGTTTGCCAGAGACAACCTTCAGCACCTTGTACTTGAACACGTACACGTAGCTGTAGAGGTCGTTGCTCGGCATCTTGCCCGGAATTTCGGTCAGGCGGGCTTCGACAGTGATGGGGTCAGCCGCGAACGTAAAAGCCGCAGCAGCGAGAATAGCAATAAGCAGGTTCTTAATCATATTACACAATATAGCAAATACAAAGAACCCCGCTCTTTCGAACGGGGTTCTAAGCTGCTTCACTTGGACTCGAACCAAGGACAACGCGATTAACAGTCGCGGGCTCTACCAACTGAGCTATGAAGCATCGTCTGTTGGACGCCCCCAAATATAGATAAACAATGTCCGTTGTCAAGGGGAATTTTGGAAAAATTTCAAAAAAAACGTTTTTTTAAGCAAATTTTCAAACAACACGGCTCTTCATCAACGCAATTTCCTTGGCGTACCCAGGCAGTTCGTTCGGGGTTTCCAAGTAGAACGGCAAGTCGCGGAGCGCCGGATGGTTCACCACACGCACTAAGGCATCAAGCCCAATGAAGCCAGCACCGATGACCTCATGACGGTCCTTGTGGCTTGCCAGCGGGTTCTTGCTGTCGTTCAAGTGTATCGCATGCAGGCGTTTTAAACCGATGACCTTGTCGAACTGCTCCAGCACCCAGTCCAGGCGGTTCACGATGTCGTAACCGCCGTCATGCACGTGGCAGGTATCAAGGCAGACACCGACCTTGTCCGAAAGTTCCACGCGGTCAATAATAGCACGCAGTTCCTCGAAGGTTCTGCCTACCTCGCTCCCCTTCCCCGCCATCGTTTCCAGGAGCACAAGAGTCTTCAAGTCCGGGCGCAGTATCGCATTCAGGTGTTCCGCAATCAGTTCAATGCCCCTTTCGGCACCCTGCTTCACGTGGCTCCCGGGGTGAAAATTGTACATCGCTCCAGGGAAGTGGTCCATGCGCCACAAGTCGTCCTTCATTACGTCGCGGGCATACTGCCGCAGGCCCTCGTCGGCCGCACACGGGTTCAGCGTATAGGGCGCATGCGCAAGCGCGGGCCCGAATTTGTTTTCGCGCATCAGCTGCACCAGCGCGTCGGCGTCGGCCTTATCGAAAGGCTTCGCGGCCCCGCCGCGCGGGTTACGGGTAAAGAACTGGAACACATTGGCCCCTATGGAGAGGGCGTCCTCGCCCATCGCCTTGAAGCCTGCAGCACTAGAAAGATGGCAACCTATAAGCATATTCCCAATAATAAAAAATCCCCGCGCGAGGCGGGGAAATTTAACGAAGGTCTGCGATTGCCACGCCCGCATCCGCGGGCTTGCAATGACAATTGTGGTTACTTCTTACTCGGGCGCTTGTAACCGAAGCTCTTGAGCATATCTTCAGTGACTCTACGAGTCGAGCCCTTGATGTAGTCCTTCTTCTTCGGCACGTAGTTGCCGCCATTGCTCTTCTCGAACGGCGGGAGCGAGCAGCGGAGCAAGGTGTTCATCTCGACTTCGGTCTTGTAGATGTAAGCACCCGTCGCCATCAAGCGGCCTTCCGCAGTACGCACGTTGCCGTCACGGTCAGGCTTCATTTCGAAGTAGAGCGTGAGGAGGCCAGCATTGTTTGCGTAATCCGGATCATCGAGTTCCTGCGTGAAGCTATAGTGGTCTACGAACTGGCCAAGGCTCGTGTAAATCCAGATCTTCACACGCATCTTGGTCTTGTACAGGTTCGCACGGCTAAGATCGCTACCGAGGCTTTCTGCGAATTCGTCGGAGCAGTACTGTTCCACGTATTCATCGACCGTAATCTTCTTACCGCCATCGACTTCCTGCAGGGCCACGAGACCTTCAGCATTCACAAGGTCATCAAGCGTTGCAAGGCCGCCCACAGCGTTCACAGACGGAACCTTCGTATCGATTCCGAGAGTCGGGCCCAAGTGACCTTCAAGACCCGGGTAAGGAACGTTTCCGCTACCTTCCTTCGTTTTGAATTCGCCACCCACCTGGGTTTCGACTTCCTTTTCCGTCTTCGGGTTGTAGATAGACACGGCAAACGTTTCACCTTCTTCAGGTTCATTTGCAGCATAGTATTCTTCAACCTTGTCCTTCGTCACCAGCGTGACAGGCTTTTCGACAGAGATATCCACGTCCTTCGCGTTCTTCATGACGACGAGCACCGTATCGCTAGCAATGTTACCGGCCTTGTCGCGGTAGAAGCGCACGATACCGTTACCGCCCTTATTAAGGCTCTGCGTCACGAGCGTATCCTGGACAATCGGGCCACGGCCATCGCCGAGATCCACAGTCCACTTGACGTCAACGTAATTCGCGTAGATGACCTCGCCCTTAGTCGGGTAAAGGATCTTGACCACAGGCGCAGCCTGGTCGAGCACCACGAAGATCGACTGCGTAGAGGCGTTGCCGTACTTGTTCGTGTAGGTGTAGGTCAGCTCGTAGCCGATGCTGCCGAACTCGTTCCTCACGATATCGCCGTCAGCGTCGACACCGTAAGAAATCGTCATGAAGTTGCCGGCGTCATCCACATATTCGTAAGAAACCGTGTAGACGACCTTGTTTTCTGCATCCTTCGAATTCTTGCCCTTACCGTCCTTAGATTTTTCGGACTTCGCATAGCCACCGGAAGTCTTGATAAGGTTTCCAGTAACCGCGTCGGCCTGGTACGAAATCGTCACATCGACACCGTTAATCTTTTCGGTGTAAGAGACAGTCATTTCCACCACGCCATCGGCATTTTCAAGGAGTTCGCCCTTGTCATCCGTGTAGTACGTAATCTGGACTTCCTTGCCATTAACCTTTTCGGTGTACGTTACAGCAATCTTTTCGCCGTTAACAGGCGTATGCGTTGCGTTAGAAGCCCTTTCATTCAAGGCGATGCCGTGGTCTACGATATCAGAAACCGTCTTGTAAGTCTTGGACGGGACCTTTACCGTATCCAGGTCAAGCTTCACCGTGAAGGTTTCCTTAGTCTTTTCAACCGGGTCCTTGACCGTCACGACGATGTCGTTACGCGGGTCGTTCACATAGAACGCGGTATCGCCCTTAGCAGACTGTTCCACCACGGTAAAGATGTTCGGGTCGGCAAGCTTGTCGGTCGACTTGCTCACGGTAACAATCGGGGTCGCCGTGCTCACGTACACCACCAGGGTATCGTAGCCAGGTTCATCCATTCTCGGGTCTTCGAACTTGCGGATGATGAAGTTTTCACCTTCTTCAAGCTTGATTCCGCATTCCGAAGTATCCTTCAACACTTCATCAGTCTCGCGCACCATGGCAACCCATTCAATGCACAGGCTCTTGTTGTTGATGTAAATCGTATCCGGATCAGTCCAAGACGAATCCACCGTTTCGGCAAGAGTAATCTGGACCTTCGGCTGTTCGTAGACGTTACCCACCTTGATGGTGACGTTCGCCGTATCCGAAAGTTCGCCGTCCGTCACGCGCACCTTGATAACATACACAGAATCCTTTTCGTAGTCAAGCGGCTTCTTCAGAATGACAGTGCCGTCTTCCTTGACATCGAATTCTTCGCTTTCTTCAATGAGCGAGAAGGTCAGCGTGCTGTATTCTTCTTCGACATCCGGGTCAGAAGCTTCAATTACAGCCACCTTCTTACCAGGCTTCGTGTCTTCGGGCACTGTGAATTCCTGGTCCGGAATTTCCGGAGCCTCGTTCACGTCCTTAATCTTCACGATGATAGTCTTCGTATCAGACAAGGTTCCTTCTCCGGAGCCATCGGTTCCGTTGTCGGTCACCTTCACCTTGATCGGAAGTTCCTTGTTCTTTTCGTAGTTCAGATCCGGGCAATTGTCCTTCTTGACCGTTATAACACCGCTCTTGGAGACATCGAAGCAGCCGCTCTTGTCTTCGACAAGCGTAAAGGTCAGCACGGTATCATACAGGTCGGTATCGGTAGCCTTGACCGTATCGACAACAGTACCCTTCTTCACGTTTTCCTTGACTTCCACAGAATCCGTGAGGATCTTCGGCTTTTCGTTCACATCGATAAGCTTGATCGGCACGTCCTTTCTCATCTTATTCGTCGTGTCGTGCTTGTCGTAGTAATCAATCACCACATGGAACGCGCTATCAATGCCGCACTTGTTCTTGTACGGTTCCGTTTCGCAATCAAATATTACCTTGGCCACAAGCGTGATGTTCGGCCTGCCGTCAATAGGTTCATCATACCTCAGGTCAAACAGGGCCGTATCGCCACCCACAAGCTTGAACTGGTTGTCATAGTAATCAAGATGTTTAGAAAGCGAGTCGACATCGCTCGGGTGTTCAATTCTGCCAAGGGAATCGCCAACATGGTTGTTTTCGGCGATCTCACACGGTCTCACGTCGAAAAGCGGAGATTCGTTCACATCGAGAATTTCGATGACGCGAACAATCGTGTCCTTCAGTTCCTTGGAATTAGAATTCGAAGGATCCACCGGGTCGGTCAAGATGATATTCACGGTGTATTGCGGGACCAGGTTCGTAACTGGGTCAACCTTGCCGAGACCTTCGTAGTCCAAAAGGCTGCCATCCTTGACGGTCACGACAATCTTCCACCTGTTGCCTTCCTGTTTCTTGGTAATCTGGAAGAGGTCGTTTGCCGTGGGGCCACCGACGCTTGCTTCAATCTGGTCAAGCGAAGGAACAAGCTTCTTGACGTCGTCGGCATCTTCGTCATACACCCAGTACTGCATCACAACCGTACCAGTGGGAGAATTTTCATTCACGCCCACGGTCAAGGCATCCTTGCCGTGTTCGTCACCAGAACCGCGGTTGGTCGTATCGCAGTGGGCAATGCAGAGCGAATCCGTATCGTCACCGCCATCTTCGTCATCATCAACGATAATCTTCGGCCTTTCGTCAACATCCGTCAGGGTAATAGTCACGAGAGCCGTATCCTGGAGTTGACCATCCGACACTTGAACCTTGAACTTGAACACTTTCTGCTTTTCATAGTCCAGTTTCGAGCTATCGGAAACCTTGACGACGTTGGAATCCAGCCTGAACGGCACCGTATCTGCACCGAGGATAGTGTATTTCAGCTTGCGGAACGAAGCGTTCTTGGTATCCGGGTCAGAAGCAACGAGGTCGCCCACCTTGGTTCCGTTCGGGAGGTTTTCGGCAATCGTCTTGCTAAGCGGCTGGATGCTCGGGGCTTCGTTCACGTCCTTCACCTTGATGGTACGGACAAGCGTATCGGCAGCACCGGCGGCATCCTTCACAATCAGGTACACCACATACTGGGCATCGACGGTTTCGTAGTCAAGCTTGGAGCTGTCCTTCACGAACACAATCATTTCCGTGTTCGCAGTATTCGTCTTCACGTCGAAAAGCGTCTTTGCATCGCGGCCATTCTTATCGACAAGGTCGACCGTCAACTGGCCAGCATCGTCAGCATCAATATCACTAATCGCGAAGGTGTGGATTTCAGTTCCCGTAGCGGAGTTTTCAGCAATTTCAAACGGACCGTTGCACTTGGTATCGCCAGAAATGCACTTGAGTTCCGGTTCTTCGTTCACGTTCGAAAGCCTGACCGTCACGGCAGCGGTATCCATGAGGCAGCCATCGGTGTACTTGCCCGTAGAGGCATTCTTCGTGCAGTTCTTGACTTCCACGTTGAACTTGAAAATCGGAGTCGTTTCGTAGTCGAGCTTCGTGGAATCTTCAACCCTCACCTTGTTCGAATCCATCCTGAACGGCATGTCATCCGTGATAATGGAGTATTCCAGATGGCCAAATTCCGTCACATGCTTCGTATCCGGGTCTGTAGCCGTAAGGGTTGCAACAAGCTTGTTCTTCGGGCTGTTTTCAGCCAACGAAACCGTCTTGCCCGCAAGGGTCGGGGTTTCGTTCACATCGATTACCTTGATTGTACGGACAAGCGTATCGGCGGCACCGCCGGCATCCTTCACAATCAGGAACACCACGTACTCGGGGTCCACAGCTTCGTAGTTGAGCTTGGACTTGTCCTTCACGGACACAATCATTTCCGTATTCGCAGCATTCGTCTTCACGTCAAAGAGTGTCTTCGCATCGCGGCCATTCGTATCGACGAGGTCGACCGTCAGCTGGCCAGCATCGTTCGCATCCACATCCGTAATCGCGAAGGTATGGATAACTGTTCCCGTAGCGGAATTTTCAGCAATTTCGAACGGGCCATTGCACTTGGTATCGCCCGTGATGCACTTGAGTTCCGGGTCTTCGTTCGTGTTGGTAATGGTAATCACGATGGTCGCAATACGCGACGAGAGGCCGCTACCGTTCTTGTCGGTAACCTTGACCTTGATGGTATCCTTGTGGTTCGGAGTCGTTTCGTAGTCGATTACCGCATTCTGCTTCACCGTAATCTTACCGGTAGAAGCGGCAACGGTATAACGGCTAGAAGAACCGACAAGCGTATACTTGAGCTTCTTGTAAGTCGCGTTATAGGTATCCGGGTCAGAAGCACTGATGGTACCCACAAGCTTACCTGCAGGAGAATTTTCGGCAATGGTAAATGCGCCATCCTTAGCATCCGGAGCTTCGTTTTCGTCCGTTACAAAGATCTTCGTATCTGCAGAAACGGTGCTGTTGCCGCCATCCTTTATGGACACGGTCACGTTGTAGCTGACCGTATCAGCCTTGTAGAGGGCTTCGTAGTCCAGCAGGGCGCTATCCTTCACAAGGATATTGACATACATTGTATCGCCATTGTATGGCGTAACGGTTGCCTTGAAGAGCTGGCCGGCGTTAACGGAGCCCGAAACCGGGTTCTTATCCGTTACAGTGGCGCTCAGGGTAGTGCTGCCATCGGCGGCATCCACATCGACAACCTTGAACTTTGCAAAAACAACCCCAGTCTTGGTGTTTTCAACAACGTTGTAATCATCCTTGATGTCGACGATGATGGGCGGATCATTAGCGTCCGTAAGCTTGATTGTAACAACGGCGGTATCCTTCAAGTTCGTAAAGCCCTTGTCTTCGCCGTTATCCGTCACGATGGCGTAGAGTTTGTATTCCTTCTTCGTCTCGTAGTCGAGCTTGGCACCCGTAGCCACCTTGATTACACCGTTTCCATCTATCGTAAACAGGCTAGCCGTGTTCGCATTCCCCGGCATATCGGCAAGCGAGAACGAAAGCACCTTCCAGATATCTTCGTCTTCTGCGGTAACCTGGCCCACTTCGGTATCTGCCGCCGAATTTTCAGCAACAGTCAATGTCGTGTCTCTAATGACGGGCTTGTCATTATCGTCGGTAATCTTGATGGTCACGTTGGACTTGACCGTAATCTTCCCCGTACCGGAAGTCGTAGAGGCGGCGTCCGTAACATTCACCTTGATCTTCAGGAGGCTATCCGCCGATTCGTAATTCAGCTTGACGCCGCTCTTCACGGAAATCTTGCCCGTCGACGAATTGATGGTATACAGGGAAGTTACCTTAGCATAATTCGCATCCCCAGTATCGAACGCATAGGTAAACTTGGTATCATCCACGTCGGTCACGTTAATCTTGCCGCTCGTCGAATTGGGGGCAGTTTCGCCAGCGACGTTTTCCTTGACCTTAATCGTCGGGTTGTTCACCGTCGGGCCGTCGTTCACAGCCTCCAGGTTGATGGCAACCACATTGTTACTAACAGCAGGGACATCCTTGTTGATAATCCTAAAGGTAAACGAAGCGACTCCGGTTCCATATGCATTCGGTTCCCCGCGATATACGAGCTTACCGATATCGGCACTCGGAATAATGAGGCCCGCAGCAATGGTAGCGGCATCAACGACGTTGCCATCATAAATCAACTTACCGGCGACACTGCTGTTGTGCATCGGCAGCGATTCAATCTTCACAAAGAAATCTGTCAGGGGTTGGCCGTTACCAGTAAGGGCCGGGAACCTGACAAAAGCGTTGTCTTCGTCTTCAATGCCGACGAACGTGGTATCCTTGCTGAGCGGAGCCCTGTCGTCATCTTCTATTTCAATCAGGAATTCGCCTTCGCGCATTTTGTTCGGGAGCACGGCGCCCACCATGCCGAACACGCGAATCGTGAACATTTCGCCCCATTCCTCAACAAGCTCATCCTGGACAGCCACAGCAACTGGAGTTGTCGGAGTGAGATGCCCCTTGGGAATCGTCACCGTCTTATAATTGGTCGAAT
Source organism: Fibrobacter sp. (assembly GCA_045131085.1). Classification (GTDB taxonomy): domain Bacteria; phylum Fibrobacterota; class Fibrobacteria; order Fibrobacterales; family Fibrobacteraceae; genus Fibrobacter. The sequence continues at coordinate 7,951 of JBGUQN010000107.1, read as the reverse complement.
TGGCTCCGTTACAAATGGGCAAGCCCGATGTAACGACATCGTCCAGACTGGCAAACGCATGCAATGAATCCGGGTCCGTATCCCTGTTGTTCGCCTGATTGCCTGTGAAAATAAAGCAATACTTGAAAGTGACATCAGTCGTCGGAGCTTCGTTCAAGCGAATGTTAAGCGCCTGCAAGCCGGAGACACCTTCGTAGAGGGTTCCCCAAGTACGCGCTTCTGGATTAATATCAATCTTAGGCGGGTCAAACGGCATATACTGGAAATCGCCCTTGATATCAGCCAAGAAATGAATGTATCTTGCAGCAATCTGACCAGCTAATTTAAAGTGACCGCCGACAACAATGGAGTCCGTCGTCATCCAGGTTCCTTGGAATGAGGCTCCTTTCCAATAATTCCACTCAATATGACTTTTGGTATAAAAGAGCAAGTTACCCGAATAATCGGAATTGCTCACATAGGTAAAGTTGGCCTTATCCGTCAAATCCCATTTACCATTTGCAAACTTCGTGCCTTCGGTGACATATACCACCTGAATTATCAAATCATTCACGGCATTATCGAATCGGAAACCGTTCTTCGAGAATATTCTAGTCAACTTGCCACCTGGAGGCATCAACACATAAAGAACCTTACCCAAGGTGCCGTTTATAACAAAATTATTATAGTACCTGTCATATGTTCCGTAGATATTCGTTTCAACGGAATCAGGAGGTACGTGGATATACCCCGTCTCCGGAATAGTTTGGGTCATCAAGAAATCTTCCGCTCCCTGCCAGGCGTTATCGGGCAGTTCCGGGATGGACAAATCTTCCAACGGGGGAACCGTATCCGGGCAAGCCGAATAGTTTCCTGCCTTCTTTGTAAAGACTGCGCTTGTTTCATTCGTATACAACGGGCCTTGCAACAGAGCGTTCCACTGCCTATCGCCATTGTCGTATTGCGATGTAATACCCCCCTGAACGCACCATGTCCCTTCCACGACGTTACTGTCCTGAGTGCCTAGTCGCAGATTTCCCTGCACTCGCACCGGCCCCTTAAGAACTTGATCATGATCCGAGTTATCGAAAACCATGTTGCCGCCCACAAGGGTAGGGCCGCCCAAAACATGCCTGTTATTCAGAAGATAAAGGCGCCCCTTCGTCCCATTGTAGCCAATCGTATCCGAGAGGTTGACGTTTTGGAATATATTGATGGAATCCGTTCCCCAAACTTTATACTTCATCAGGGAATCCCAGCGGGCCTGCTGCTGGTCTGCGGGAACACCCGTAAACTGCAACGGAGCTACGCTAGCTTTAGCGAAAGCGAACGTCGGTATAAGACCAACAAGCAAAACTGCCAAACACTTCAATTTTTTCATTTTCTCCACCATATTGGATAAATGGTTGACTCCAACCCATTTCACACCATGCCCAAAAATACTAAAATATTATTACATTCCAAGGTTGTTTTCGAAGAATCGGGGCGAAATTTCCCAATTTCCGTTATCCAGCCTTTTAGTGTGAGCAGCGTCACATATTACAAAAACCCCTTTTTTTGAACAAAAATCCAAACAAACGAGGTCGACTCCCCGCCGACACCCTAAATATATACAAAAGTTTACAAACGTGCCAGTTTTTTTTCGCTCATCTATACAGTCGGCATTTTTTCGTGCAAAAAAGAGCCTTTTTTTGCATGTAAAGCCCAAATTTCTCGTAAATGCAGGCAGGAATCCCTTGTAAATTATCGAATTGTATCTATATTTGAGGGTCCTAGGCCCTGCGCAATGACTATTTGCGGGCAACTCGCCAGGGCGAAAGCAGCAACGGACTTGTGAATTTTTATGTGCTCAGGTCGCCTAGGATTTTTTTTGCCCCCTCCGGGGCTTTTTTATTTGATATGATCCTTTGGACTTTTCGCCATACCAAGCCCTATAACCCGAACGACGTCTGCTACGGCAGGCTGGATTTCGATGTATCCCCAACTTTCCCCGAAGAATCCAAGAACGCCATCGAAGACTTTTTGAAGGCCGGCCCAAAACCGACACGCCTGTTCGCAAGCCCGCTACTCCGCTGCATGCGGCTCGCCGAAAAAGTATCCGAGGCCACTAAGCTCGACATCGAGAAAGACGACCGCCTCATGGAAATAAACTTCGGCACTTGGGAAGGTCAGAAACTTACGGCAGTCCCGCGCACCGAGATGGCCGCCTGGAAAAAGGACTGGCGCGGCTTTAGGTTCCCCGAAGGTGAAAGTTTCCACGACGTAGACCGCCGGGTGGAAGAATTCCTCGACTCGCTCGATGACGACGGCGAGTTCCTGTGGGTCACGCACGCAGGCGTCATTGCGGCGCTCCAACACTTTGCCTGCGGGCTTGCCGACGACATTTTCGTCGAGGGCATGTTCAGCTACGCGATGGTGAACCGCTTTGAATTCAAGCGCAACAGCGAAGGGAATTTCCGCGGGAACTTCACGACGGTACATGAAGGCATCAAGATGCCCCCACTCGTTATGGACTAGAAGTCTAGCGAGAACACGGCCTGCGCGCCGCCCGAGAAATTCGGCATCAGCGCAAAATGCACCGGATTGTCGAAGTCGCTCAACAGCGCATCGACAGCGGCATCGCCAAGAGAATACAGATAAATGAGAGCAAGCCCCCAAATATACTGGTTGCGGTTCTTGCGGTAATACGTAACGCGCTCGGTCACGCGTTCAAGTTCCCTGGCGTTCGAGCCCTCGGCAGCCAAAAAGTGCTTGCGGTCGAGGTAGTATTCCACCATGTTCTGCGAAGTGCGGATGCTGGCGGCAGCGCCGATCATTCCCATATAGAGCAGGCCAGCCTTGCCGAACTCGCCGTTGTACATCTGCCCAAACCCCGGGATAAGCCCCCAGAGCACCGCCTTCCTCATGCTGCGGAGTTCCACGCTCCTGTGGTTATTGTTGTACCAGATGCCGAACGCATCGAACATCCCATACAAGTGCAAGCCGAACAACCATGCATTTTCGGCATAGCGCAAGTCTTCCTGCTCCATCTTCTTGTCGCTTTTCTCGCGGACGCGGCTAGCATATTCGTTTCGCTTGTCTTGCAGCGCCCTCAAGGTATCGCGGTCAGTCGTTTCCATAATGGCTTTCGTGACCATCGAAACGGAATCGCGGAAGGGCTGCGCCTGTTCGAGTACGCGGTCCTTTTGCCAGGCCTTGTTGATGTACACTTCGTATATGAGCAGGGCCTCGATGCCCGTAATAAACCCACCACGCACGTAATGTTCCGTATAGTAGTGGCCGCCACCGGGCAATATACTCAGGAGCATGGTCAGCAGGAGCGAATTGCGCTTTGTGGGGATATCCCATTCGTTCACGGGGAGCGTGTCGATTGCAAGGATGCCGGTCTTGCCCTTCACCAGCGGGTCGCTCACAACCGCAGAATCAGGTGTTTCAGCCGATTCCGCATCAGGCGTTTCCACCGCCACGGTATCAAGAGGTTCAGATGCCTTCGAAGAATCCGCCGGAGCCGTTTGCGCACCGACCTGCCTAGCGCCCGTCTGTATAACAGTCTGCGCACTAGCCCCTGCAGCAAGAGCGAGGCTTACAAACAAGATTATGGCAAGCAGACGGTTTGACATCGGCTTGATAATATAGAAAAAAGAATTTTCGTCAAAGTAGCAAAGGCCCAATTAGGTATATTTTTCAAAAAAAATCAGGTTTTTATTAAATTGACATTTTATGTCACAAATTAATTCTAAATTACGGAGTATGAAAATGAGCGACACAAAAGGTTTTGGTTTCCAAAGCGCAGACATCGAGAAAGGCCTCGATAGCATGAGCGTGCAGGACATCGAAAGAGAAATCTCCCTGCTGGTCAAGGCCATCAAGGATGCGCTCATTGCTCGCGGCGAAATGATGGCTACCGCAGAATCGTGCACGGGCGGGCTTGTGGCAAGCAGCATCGTGAACGAAGCCGGCTCTTCGGCAGTACTTGCCGGCGGAATCGTCGCCTACCAGAACGAAATCAAGGAAGAACTCCTGGGCGTAAGCCACGAAACCCTCAAGCAGTTCGGAGCCGTAAGCGAACAGACCGTTAAAGAAATGTCCAAAGGCGCACTCGAAAAGTTCGGCTGCCAGTGGGCAGTATCCACCTCGGGCATCGCTGGCCCCGGCGGCGCCGTCCCGGGCAAGCCCGTGGGCACCGTCTGGATGTCCATTTCGTGGATTTCTGGTAACAACTGTTTGCAAAATGAGTCCTTTTGTAAAATTTTCGCAGGGGACAGGCTTAAAATCAGGCTCAAAACCGTTTATATAGTGCTGGGCAAGTTACTTTTTTTGATAAATAACCAAAAAAGCACTTGCACAAGTGAACACTAAATAGTATATTTAGACAAGAAAAACAAAAAAATGGAGTCCTATATGGCAAAGAAGAACACGACACCCACTAGCAACCTTTCCGCCGACAAGGCAAAAGCGGTCGAAGCCGCAATTGCGCAGATCGAAAAGAATTATGGTAAAGGTTCCATCATGGCCCTCGGCAGCCAGCCTGTCGAAGAAATCCCGGTCATCCCGTCCGGCTGCATCCAGCTCGACATGGCCCTCGGCGTGGGAGGTTTCCCCCGCGGCCGCATCATCGAAATCTATGGCCCCGAATCTTCCGGCAAGACGACGCTTACCCTCCACGCCATCGCCGAAGCCCAGAAGCTCGGTGGCGTCGCCGCCTTCATCGATGCTGAACACGCCTTCGACGCAGTCTATGCCCGCAAGCTCGGTGTCGACATTGAATCTCTCCTCGTTTCCCAGCCCGATACGGGCGAGCAGGCCCTCGACATCGCTGAGACCCTCGTGCGTTCCGGCGCTATCGACATCATCGTAATCGACTCCGTGGCAGCCCTCGTCCCGCAGGCCGAAATCAACGGCGAAATGGGCGACAACCACGTAGGCCTTCAGGCACGCCTCATGAGCCAGGCCCTCCGCAAGCTCACCGGCATCCTCTCGAAGTCCAATACCTGCATGCTGTTCATCAACCAGCTCCGCATGAAGATCGGCGTGATGTTCGGTAACCCCGAAACTACTACCGGCGGTAACGCGCTCAAGTTCTACGCCACCCAGCGTATCGACATCCGCCGCATCGCAGCCATCAAGGACGGTGAAGAAGTCATCGGCAACCGCACCCGCGTGAAGGTCGTGAAGAACAAGGTCGCGGCCCCGTTCACCCAATGCGAATTCGACATCCTTTACGGTTGCGGCATTTCCCGCGAAGCCTCCATCCTCGACCTCGCCAGCGAACTCGACATCATCCAGAAGAGCGGTTCCTGGTTCAGCTACAACAACGAGCGCATTGGTCAGGGCCGCGAGAACACCCGCCTCTTCCTGAAGGACAATCCGGAACTCTGCAACGAAATCGAGCAGAAAATCCGCGAGAGCATGAAGGACGTGGAACTCTTCAAGCTTGGCGAAAACGACGCCCTCGAAGCCGGCGACGACGAAACCGTCGAAGTGGCCGAAGGCTAAGCCCTCGCCCTTTGCACTGGCGGGCCCGCCCCTGCCATACAAATTCTTCCTTAAAAACGAACTCCGTTCTCTCTTTTAGCCATTGGGAAAGAGCGGAGTTTTTTTATTTTTCCTCGCATGAAGTTTGTTCACACCATCATTCCGGCAGCATTGCTGACAGCCGCACTCGCCTTTACGGCGCAGGCGCAGGAACTTTGCCCGCATACGTTCCTGGACAAGGACATGATTGTGAACATGGAAGGCTGGTTCATCAATCCGCAGCATTCCCGCGCAAGGATTGACATTGAATGGCGCCACCACGAGGCAGCCAAGCGCGACACGTTCTTCATCCACCTGCCCGGAAAGCCCTCGTACAAGTACATTACCGCCGAAACAAGCCGTTACATCGAGAAGGATTCCCCGCGCATTCGCCGGCAGATGGCAATGCACCACCTGAAAGAAGAAATCGGAAACACTCCCGTCAGGTACGATGACCTGGAACTCCTTGCCCACGGTCTGTTTGTATGCAAGGATTCTACGGTACAGAAACCGACCATTTTCTCGACCGCATTCTCGCAGATGTGGTGGAGCATTGCAAGCGATTCGCTCCCGACGCCGCACCTCGTGACCATGCGGGGGGCGTTCAAGGAAAAACGCGAAATGAGAATCGACTCCTGGAAGGAACTTTCGGGCGTCATGTTACCGACCCTTGTGACTGTGGCCAGCACGGACTACCGCGGTAAATTCTGGATACGTTCGGCCTACCCCATTGAAGACCTGAACCGCGACCCGTTACGAGAAAATCTGCTGAAATTCGGGCACGACTACCGTGCGTCCTTGTGGATCGGGAACGAGAAGTAGCCCTGATACTGCAGCTGCACCATGAACTGCTGCGCCAAGTTCCCATCGTAGAAGCTATCCTTCAGACGCTTCCAGAAACCCAGTTCCAACGTAATGCTGTGCCGGCCTTCGCGCAAAGAAATATGCGGGCCTAGCTTTACCATCATGTACTTGAGGGATTCCTTTTCGACAACATCGCCGTCACGCAAGAACCCCGTGCTGAACATGGAAGTTTCGACAAGCATCGCGATGTAATTGGTGAACGGGATTTGCCCGAAGAATTCAAAGTCCAGGATAAAATCGCGGCTGAACACCGGCATATTCAGCTGGTAGTCATAGCTCTTGCCCGAAAAATCGGTACTGATATCCGTCAGGATATAGTGCATGTTGATGCCGAGAAGCGCCGACCTCGGGAAAAAGTACTCTATCTTGATAGCGACATCGAACAGCTGAGCGTAATCGAATTCGTCGCTCTCATAGGCGTGGTCTAGTATGTAGTCCGCATTCCAGCTTTCGGCAATACGACCCTCACCCAGAACGTCGGACGTGACCATTTCGAGGTTGCTCATCAGGTAAAAAAAGCTCTCGTAAGTTGCAGAAACTTCCACCTGCGGATTTGTCTTGAACGGGCGCAACCCAAAGCCCACCTGGTACCCCGCATAGAACGGAGATACTTCCAATGCGGCTTCCATCTTGAGGAACGTCGGGTTTTTGCCCATCTTTTCGCCGTAATTGAGCGGTTCGATGGGTTCGAGCCACGTATAGTGGACGTCCGCGGTAAGCTGCGGGAGCCACTGACCCCATACAAACGGCGTGTTGCCCATAATGCCCCAGGAGAGGTTCGGGCCGTAGCGCAAACCGAACTGCGCACTCTGGTCGAAACCATCTGCCAGCGAAAAGCTGAACGCCAGGAGCACCGCGGCAAGCGAAATCCTTATTTGTCGACAGAAATTCTGCATTTCAATGTAAAATCTAAAAAATATTTCATCTATTTGCCCAATAAATTCTTATTTTGTGGACACTAATCTTATAGGAGTTCCTATGAAAATTTCTCATCTGTGCGTACTCGCCCTCAGCGGATTGCTTTTCTGGGGTTGCGCAAACAAAGCATCTTCCCCTATCCTTATCGAACGCGGCGTCGGCCAAAATGAATACGAACGCGAATACTTCGTGACGAAGGAAAGCATGGGCATTGAAAAGCGCTTGAAGGACGTGTTCAAGCAGGGCTACATCGAAGAAGGCATGACCAACGACATGGTGAACCTGCTGTGGGGACCTCCCGACCACGAAACCGAGACCGATTCTACCAGCGTGTGGGAATACTACACCGAAGAAGGCAAGCTCATTACCCGCCTCTTCTGGAAGCACCCCGACCAGGCTCGCCTGAAGGGCTACGAAGGCGAATGGATCCTCGAAAAGATCGAAGGCGACCGCTACGGTGGCTCTCCGGCCCCGACTTCGAGCCGTTCCAGCAACTACAACTAGCCAAAATTACGGCCTAACTTTTAAAAGTCGCCTTTCAAAAGGCGGCTTTTTTTACTAAATTTAGGCGCGTTAAATTTTAAACCTTTCAAGGAGTTAATTATGCGTCAGTATATCATTGCTGGTAACTGGAAGATGAACAAGACCGTTAGCGAATCCATTCAGCTCGCTAAGG
>JBGUQN010000106.1:0-4841 GCA_045131085.1 Fibrobacter sp. | reverse complement strand
GGGAACCTGTCCCCAAATATTCTTCTTGCCTGCAGCACTCCAGTTGTCGGCGTGCTCAGCCATAGGACTAGACGGTGTAATCGGGTAAATAGCCGCAACTTCGCTAACAGCAAACGCAACGTTAGCGGTGGCTTCGTTACCATCACACGCAATCATCTTTTTTGCCATGTGTGTGTCTCCAATTTTTAGGTTTCAAAAAATCTGATCATATACACCTCGGGCATGTGGCGCACACCAGAGGCGCAAAAATCCGTAGAGAAAAATATAAAGATTGAGCCCGAAAGAACGGGAATTTTTTGAAAAATTCTCTTTAAAGGGGATTATATAAGGGCTTTAAAATGCTGACGGAATCGTGTAAACGAATTTTAACGCTTGTGGTCGCGGTACCCGGGTCTAAAAACCATCGGTTGCGGTTCTGAAATGCGTTTTCTGCGCTTTGGGGGCTTAAAAGCCTTTGGCTGGGGGCCTCGCTTGTCGGGCCAGCACCCCCAGGGCATTTTCTTGATATTGCGGGACTTGAAGAATTCTGCAACCTTTTTATTGTCGGCGAAATAGTAGATGTACCCGTTATTTATGAATCCCTGTGTTTTGTGGGTTGCATAGAATTCAGTGGAATCGATGGGGTTGCCATCCCTATAGAGTTCTACGTAGTAGGCGCTCCATTGCTTGTCAAAGTATTTGCCGCCACCTTGTGCACGTTCCTTTTCCTTGTATTTTATAGCTTTCATCAAGTCGTCAAAGTCCCTCTTTAGCCGGGTCTGGTACACTGCGAAAGGGAGGGGCGTGGATGCCTGCTCATCGAGTAGGGGTGTGCCTTCGGTGCATGTGAAAAAGGCCATGGAATCCGCGGCATCGATATAGTCCTCCAGACGCAACTTGATGGAGGGGGTAAAGTCCTTGCTGGCTGTTTTCAGCTCGTTGGGGTCGCTGCACCCGCATAGGGCGACGACGGCCGTCATGACCAGGCATTTTAAGGTGTTTATTCCTTTGCGCATGGAACTAAACTAATAAATTTTCCTGTTGCAGGGAGTTTTTTCTATATTCCGCACTGATGAAATTCCGCGTATCCACAGAGACCTTGAACCGGCTGAAGCGCTTCCGCAAGAACAAGCGGGCGTTCTGGTCGCTGGTGGTGCTCGTGGTGGCGTACCTGCTTTCGCTCACGAGCCCGTGGACGGTAAATGACGAGCCGCTTGTGCTGCGTTACGAGGGCAAGACGTATTTCCCGGCGTTCGTGCGGTACAGCGAGGCGGACTTTGGCGGGGAATACCAGACGGAAGCCGATTACGCGAAGTTTTTTGCAGCGGTGCGCGAGTGCGAGGAAGATGCCGCCGAGGGATTTACCCGCGCGGGCGGTTGCCCCGAAACGTGGGCGATTATGCCCCCGATTGCGCATGACCCGTTGAAGGCGGACCTGAGCGAGGACGGAGCGCCTCCGTTTGCCCCGAGTGCAAATCACTGGCTCGGGACGGATAGCAATGGCCGCGATGTGCTTGCGCGCCTGATTCACGGGTTCAGGATATGTATCAGTTTTAGTTTACTGCTGACATTGCTCGGGACGTTTCTCGGGATTGTCATCGGCGGTATCCAGGGCTACCTCGGCAAGTTCTGGGATATCGGCATGCAGCGCATGATTGAAATCTGGTCGTCGTTGCCTATGCTCTACGTGGTAATCTTGATCGGGAGCATCTACGGGCGCAGTTTCTGGCTCCTGATTCTCATTATGGCGGCGTTCAACTGGATTTCTCTGAGTTACTACATGCGTGCGGAATTCTTGAAGTTGCGCAGCATGACCTACGTGCAGTCTGCGAAGGTCCTCGGCATGGGGCACAGGCATATATTCTTTAAGGAAATCCTGCCGAATGCGATGACGCCCGTAGTGACGCTCTTCCCGTTCACGCTCATCGGCGGCATCGGGAGCCTGACCTCGCTCGACTTCCTTGGATTCGGCCTGCAGCCGCCCACGCCCAGCTGGGGTGAACTCATGAGCCAGGGGCTCAACAACCTTTACGCGCCGTGGATTTCGGTGAGTACGGTCGCCGCACTCTTTGTGACGCTGCTCTTGACCACGTTCGTGGGCGAGGGCGTGCGCGATGCCATGGATCCAAAATCGGGGGATCGCTATGTGTAAGGACATGCCGGTTTTGCAGGTGCGCGACCTCTCGGTGGCATTCGGGTTCGACAAGAATGGTAACCCGCGCGATGGCGTTAAGCCGGTGCAGGTGACGGACCGCGTCTCGTTCGAAATCAGTGCGGGCGAGTTCTTCGCGCTGGTGGGCGAGTCGGGTTGCGGCAAGAGCGTGACTTCCATGAGCATTTTGCGGTTGTTGCCGCAGCCGAGTGCCAAGATTGTGGAAGGGGCGGTTTTGTTCCGCGCCGGTACTGACGCTGCGAATGCAGGTAAGGACGGCGTCGTTGGTAATGACTGCGCCACGGGTAAGGACTGCGCGCCGGTCGATTTGGCGAAACTCCCGCTGGCCGAACTGCAGAAGGTGCGCGGGTCCGAAATCGCGTGCATATTCCAGGAGCCGATGCAGGCCCTAAACCCGGTCGTGACCATCAAGAAGCAGTTGCTTGAGGTGTTTAAGTTCTGCGCAGTCTCCGCGGGCAAGGATGGTTCGGGTAAGGAGGGCGCCGCCGACCCGCTGGCAACTATCCGCGAGATGCTCCTGCAGGCGGGGTTCAGCGACCCTGACCGCGTGCTGAACGCCTACCCGCATGAACTTTCGGGCGGCATGCTCCAGCGCGTTTGCATCGTGATGGCGCTACTCCCGAAGCCCAAGCTGATTATTGCCGACGAACCGACAACGGCTCTTGATGTGACGGTGCAGGCGCAGGTGCTTGCGGTACTCAAGGATATGGCAAATCGCACGGGCACCGCGGTCCTGCTGATTACCCACAATATGGGGATTGTCTCGCAGTACGCGGACCGCGTGGCGGTAATGTACGCCGGCCGCATCGTAGAATGCGGCCCCGTGCGCGACGTAATCGATAACCCGATGCATCCGTACACGCAGGGGCTCTTAGCCGCCATCCCCGAGAACCATAGCGACATGCGCACCATGAAATCTATCCCGGGCTCTGTACCGCACCCGCGGGACTTTGTAGCTGGCTGTCGCTTTGCTGACCGCTGCTCCGTTTGTGCTGATGGTGGCGCTGAACTGCAAGCAATGTGCCACTCGCAGCAAATTCCGCCGAAAGTCGGCGACGTGCATTTCGCGCACTGTTTTTACCAAAAAATAAAATAATCGCTACAGGACTTTCCTAATCCCAGGCACCCGCCGGAACAGGTAAACCAGGCCCAGCGAAATCCCGAAGAATACTGCGGTCATCAGCGGAACCGTCACCAGCGGGTGCGGCTCCAGCAAGGTAAGTTTGAATCCGTAAAACATCCGGATGAATAGCGGGTGGATGATATACACCCCCAGCATGCATTTCGAAAAGTTGATAAGCCGATTGTCTTGCGTTACTGTATCGCCGTATTTTTGTCGGAAAAAGCAGAAAACGCCTACCGCCATCAGGAACGTCGTCGGCCTGAAATTCCCGAAGAAGAACTCATTCGGGGCATCGCGCAGCAGGCTGATGTACGAGGAGTAAAAGAACGCGATAACCCACGAGAGAATCGCGCCTGCATACACAATGCGGCGGGCCCTCTGCCCGAATCCGTAATGCGCGATGTAGAATCCGGTCAGGTAAAAACCGGCGAATGTCGTGCAACCCTGGATGCCGATATTCTTGTAGAGGGTTATATCGAACCATTTGCCGAACAGGTGACTGACCGTCGGGAACACAAGGCCGAATGCAAAGAATATCGCGATTACATAGAGCACCATGCGCTTGCTTGCATGCTCGGTAAAAACGCGCATCGCAGGCGTAATCAGGTAAAGCCCTGCAATCGCATACAAAAACCACAGGTGCGTCGCCGGCGTCGTGAAGAGCAGTACCGGCGCAGAAATTACGTTCAGAATTGTCTCGCCGATACCCGCTCCGTTCTTGATCCCTACGCAGAGAGCATCGACAATGCCGTAAAACACGACCCAGAACACTATCAATGCAAGAATCCTAACGAGGTTATGCTTCAGCACCTTTTGGGGCGGGTGCGCATACTTGGGCGAAAGCATAAACGCACCGCTAATCATGATGAACACGCCCACGCCGAAGCGAGAAAGGCTGTTCATGAAATTGAGCATGAAGAAGTCAGGAGTGTCGACCGGAGTGATGTACCAGGCAGAAGTCACCGTATGCTGGAACACAACGATAAACGCTGCAAAAATGCGCAACCATTCGGCGTATACTTCGCGCTTCTGTGGCACAGGATTATCCATAAGCTCAAAGGTAGAAAAAGTTCAGGTTGGCACAACTTAAAAAAGCGCTTGCCTTATTTTAGCCCGTACTTTTCCTTGAGGGCGATGCGTTCCTCTTCGGAGAGGCTAATCAAATAGTTCTTCCAGCCGGGGCAAAAATTGATATGGAAGCGCCAGAAACGCCCGATAAGTGACTTGGGATTCTCGTCGTACTTGGCCCGAAATTTGCAATCAGCACACGCCATAGTGTAGCTCCTTTTTTTATAAAATAAAAATCTCTGCAGGCAACCTGCAGAGATTAAAAGTCTTTAGACGATGTTTATCGCTTACTTAACTTTAAGCGCGCCGCGTTCCAGCTTAATCGTGAAGTTCGTAACGTCGCAAACTTCGCTCGGACCCCAGTACTGGATCGGACCCGGGTAGGTGTAGGATTCAGTCTTGGCCCAGACTTCGCGGTTCTTGGCGAAGAACTTGAACGGAGCACCGTCGAGTTCAACGAGAGCCTTCTGGATAACCGGCTTGTCGGCACCGTGACGA
>JBGUQN010000105.1:0-15029 GCA_045131085.1 Fibrobacter sp. | reverse complement strand
GCAGAATGCCGCCGTTTTCCGAATGGACTACCGCTTTCTGGACATAAGGTTCACTCACGCATGCCTTGTGGATGCGCGGTTCATGCACACGCTCAAATGCGTAGGCCCCCGCCCGAAAGCGGATACGCCCCGGCTGATCGTAAACGATTCGGAAGTTCATGGATTACTTCGCTTCTGCTTCTTTCTTCGCGTCGTTGCAGATGTCGGCAGCTTCGTCCTTCATATCCTGGAAGGCGGCCTTAGCATCGGCAGTAATCTTCATGCCTTCGGCAAGTCCCTTGACGGCATATTCGCGGGTCTTCGGAGCCTTGAGAATTTTCTTGATGATAGTCGGGCCAACGACACCAGCCACCACACACCAGAACTTTTCATTTTTCCATACGGACATAGCTTACTCCTTTTGTTGAATGTTTGCTAAAAATGTACCTATTTTTATTTCCAAAAGCAACTTACATACAAACTAACAAACAGACTTCAAACCCAAGTCCTATAAGCTTTCCGCACAACTAACAATGTTGCAAAATTCCAATTTAGTTCACGCTACACAACTTAGTTTCCAATCAGATAACTTAGTTAGCGTAAACTATCCGAAGTTAGTGTAAACTACCTGAAACTATACCTGACTTTTGTAGCAAACGTGCGACCGGGCTTAGATTCGCCATACTTATCGTAAATGGTTTCGTCCATAAAGTTATCGACCTCAAAGCTCCAGGCGAGTTTATTATCCCACACGGAATATTCCACGCCTAAATCCTGCGTGAACGAAGCGTCAATTTTTCGGCTCTGGCGAGAACTGACTTTCCAGCCATAATAGTATTCTCCGGTGTAGTTTGCGGCCCACCAGAACTTGACAAAATCGTTCTTGTTGAATATATCGCCCATATGGAATTCGGCGAGGTAGTTCATGAAGAACCGCGGGATATTCGGGATAATCGCATTTTCGAGAATGCCCTGCTTTGCATTGTAATCTATGTTGCGCAAATCCTGGAAAGTCCAGTTCGTCCCAAGCAGCACCCATTCATTCACATCGAGTTTCACATCGCCTTCGTAGCCCCAGCCTCGAATCGGGTCCATGTTGAAGTACGGCACCGACATCTGCGCCGTGCCCATGTAATGGATACGGTTCTTGTAGTAGGAATAGAAAACGTCGCCATCAAAACGGAAGCGGGCCACCAGCGGGATTTCCTGCAGGTCAAGGGACAGACCGACGTTAAAATTATCCGCTTCTTCGGGCTTGAGGCTTGTGGCGGCACTCACGCGCACCCCATCGCCAAAAAGTTCTTCGGGCGTGGGCAAGCGCACCGCATGCTGGTAGGAGCCCTTGACCGCGAGCGGCTTCACGATGCGGAACATAATGCTTTCGTCGTAGCTAAAATCTGTATAATCATTCGATTCTACTTTGGCCTGCTGAATCATACTTGTGGAGGTATTGGAAATATCGGCCATCAGGTAATGAAACTTGAAACCCAGCAGGTTCTGCAACCTGGAATCAAAGAAATTATCTTCAAGCGAAAGGCCCGTCGTTACAGAAATCGCCTTTCCCGGGTAACCTGCCGTATTAAAGCCAACCATTTCGGAACCCACGTCATCTTCGGGATCTTCTTTATGATACCTGAAAAGCGTATTCCAGTAAATAACCTGATTCTTGTAGAACTGGTAATCGAGATTCAGCAAATCGTTGAAATCATACGCCTGCACTGTTCTCAGTTTCGGGAGTCCCATCGAAGAAAGCTCCCCCACGTTCTTCTTGGCGGTATCGCAGCTGTACCAGTTGCGGCAATGCACACGGCTCGTATCGATAATCTTATTTTCGTTATAACCGAATGAAAAATGGTTGCCGAAATTCAAGCCGTTCACGAAAATATTCTTCTTATCCAATCCGAATGTAGCGCCAAAACTATAGCCTTCGGCAGTCGCTTCCACAATGCGGTTCGCATCGCCCTGAATTTCCTTATCGAACGCGCCGTAGCTTGCACCAAGCGAAATCTGGTCGAACCACGCATTCATCAAGTTCGCAAAAGCCTGCACGTTGTAAGATGTATAACGGTCATGGTCGCGAACAACGCTCGTATCCTTGCCCGCAGAACTCTTCATGTAGGGAGACGTGAATTCGTAATCGTTATCGGAATGGTTAAAGTAGCCCGACACGCCCACTTCTAGGCTCGCGTCACCCACAATACTATCGATTACATGGCTCGCACTTACCGATGCCTTATGTGTATTGAAACTTGAAAGGCTGTAAGATGCATCCACCGAATTGGCGGGGCGCTTCTTGGTAATGATATTGATGGCACCGCCCGCTCCGTCTGTCGCAAAACGCGCGGGAACATAACCCTTGTAAACTTCAATGTCCGCAATCTGGTCGATAGGAATATCGTCAAGGCCCAAGTTTCCCTGCGTCTCGACGGGGACACCGTTCACCAACACCTTGATGTTCTTGCCTTCCATGCCGCGAATGTTGATTTTACCTTCGCTGCCCATGCCGCCGGACTTGCGCACTTTCACGCCCGAAGCGGAATTGACCGCTTTTGAAACGGTCTTGCTTGTATTCTGCATCTCGGCCGCGTCAATCGTCGCGACAGATTCTGCCTTCTTGGCCTGTTTGGCTTGTTCCGCCTCGACATCAGATTCTACCGAAAGTTCGTCCAACTGCGTAACATCCGACGCATTGGCTACGGGAGCACCTGCGGCGTCACTATCTGTCGCAGCACTTTCCGGGGCGGTTTCTTCCAGGAAATCGTCTATCGAGGTAATTTCGTCATCCTGCGCGCGGGCAGCCATTGCACCGAACGCCACCATAATAATTGCAAGCGTTGTCGCCTTGTAAAAAAACATCTTTTTCATCGCAGCGCAATTGAGCAATTTTTGCCCCAAAATTCTACTCCAAACGGGCCTTGGAAAATCCGAATGGTTTTGTCCTATTTTCAAAAAAATCCGCCCCCACCATTAGGCGGGAACGGACCATCGTGTTTATGAGGACAAAGAGCACACCGCAGATTTGCGGCGATTTCGCTTACTTGAGCGGCACAATCCACATCGGGATGGGCTCGACCGTAGCGATCTTTTCGGCCTTTTCTTTCTTCGGGTCATAACGGAAGTAGGCATTGCCGTCTTCTTCGGTCGAAACCGCGAAAATGATATTGCCATCTTCTTCGATGTAGGTGCCGTAGCTAGCCCAGCTAGAAGAATAACCAATCGGGAGCGCCTTCATGGTCTTCTTGGCAAGGTCAATTTCAACCGGCTTGCAGGTATTGTTGTGGTAGCTGTCCATATCGGTCCAGACCTGCTGCAAGTCCACCATCACGTTCAAGAAAGAATAGACGATTTCGCCCTTAGGCAGGCTAATCACGCCAAGATACTTGTAGTTGCCCTTCGCGGTGATGTCCTTGATTGCGAGTTCATCCGAAACGTTCCACACGTAGTCCTTGTCGAACTTGGTCTCGCCCACCTTGATGCGCAAGAAACCATCTTTCTGGCCCGGAGCGTAACCCCAGGAGGCGTTGCTGTAGCAGTAGATGTAATCATCGACAACAATGAATGCATGGTTCTGGGAGTCATCAAGCGAACCCACGGCTGCAACGCGGTCATCTTCGGCCACAGCTATCACGGAATCCTTCTCGACATCGATGATGGCCACCTGGGCCGTATTGCCGGTAGCATAGTCGCTCACGTTCTGCAACAGGCCTACATAGAGGCGACCGTCCACGATCACGCCAGTACCCGGGCTCACCACGAGAGCATCGTCGCCCTTGTATTTGGAAAGGTCAATCGCGCCCGTGCGTTTCATGGTCTTCGGATTGATGATGAGCAGCGAGTCGAGCATGCCACCCAAATAGGCCTTTTCTTCGTTCACGAAGTAAATGTGGTTCGCCCAAATACCAGCGAGCGAAAGTTCCGCCGTCTTGCCGCCAATCTTATTGTTCTTATCAAGGCTGTAGCGAGCGACAGAGCCTACATCAAGGTCTGCAATGAACAGGGAATTGTCGTAGAAGACAACGCCTGCGCGGGTGCCGACTTCAATATAGTCCTTGCCTAAATCACCGGTGTGATCCAGAGACATGGTGCCAATGAACATCGTTTCGCCCGAAGCGATCGATGTTGCGAATTCGCGCCTGTATTCGCTCTTGTCTTCCTTCTTGGAACTGCTGGACTTGCCCTTAGAGCTGCTGGATTTTGCCTTGCTGCTGCTAGATTTGTCCTTGCTGTCGCTGGACTTTTTGGTAGACGAAGAGGAGAGTTCCTTTTCGTCGTCACCGCCAGCAGAAGAAGAGTTGTCGTCGCCGCAAGCGACAAGCATGCTGAACGATACAGCAAGAGCCGCCAGTAAACGTGTTTTCATATATGCTCCTTAGTTGAGATGCGGGGAACCCGCGTTATTAAATTTGCAGGAGCATTTTAGAAATGTCTCCCGAGGCATTCTACTCCAAATGGGGGCGCAAAAATCCAAAAAGATTACTCCATTTAGCCCATTTTCACTCCATTTAGGCGAACTCGTATTCAAAAAGTTATATCCACAAAATAAAATTAGCCTTGACAAAGTTTTATCGGCTTGTTAGATTTGTCTTACTTTTTAAGACAAGACTAACAACCCTAGTCTGAAGCGATTTACGAGGAAAGAATGCTAAACATCAACGGAATCGAATGGTTGCATAAAATCGGATGCTATCATACAACGCTTGAAAGGGACCCTCTTTTGGTTCTTGAATTCTGTCGAAAGGGGCAAATCAGTTGGGCCGGCGGGGCCCTCCCCTGCAATCAGCTGAATGTCGGAGAAATGCTGGTCTACGACGCTTGGACCTCGGGAGCGCTGACGCGTTCTGCAGATTACTGCGGCGACCGCATTCTGTTCTACGAGGAATCGGCAAAATACATCCACGAACATTTTGCAGGGTTCCAAATCGACATCAAGATGCTTGCACAGAAGATGTGCCGTCCGGGCCGACCGTTCATTGTGCACACCAAGGAAGAAGTGGCCAACGCATTCGAAAAAGTCGAGAACAAATCGAAAAACACGCAAGCTGAATACGGCAAACTCGCCATTTTGGAGCTTTTGCTCACCCTGAAGAATTTGGATACGCAGCGTGAATCGATTTGCCGCGAATGCAACCTGTCTTCGCTCCAGATAGAAAAGATTTACTGCATCCGTTCGTTTATCTGTGAAAACATCGACAATCACTGGACCATCGACGAACTTTCGGACAAGTTCGACATGCCTGTGACCGCAATGAAGCTCTGCTTCAAGAACGTGTTCGGATTGCCAGTATTTACCTACGCCCGCCGCGAGCGCATGAAAATTGCTGCAAAAGAACTCCGCGAAAGCGATCACGGGATTCTGGAAATCGCGGGCTCGGTCGGCTACAATAACGGGAGCAAGTTCGCACACGCCTTCCAGGACGTAATGGGCATGACCCCGAAGGAATACAGGAAAAAATACAGAATGACAAACGTCGCATAACTATGAAAAACACATTCAAAAAACTCTACGCATACATGGGTTCACGAAAACCGTTGTTCCCGCTAGCTTTGATTCTCTCGGCATTGAGCGCCATCGCGGGGCTCGTGCCGTTTTTACTGATGTGGCTGATTGTCCGCGAGGTTATCTCTGGCGGCGACATGACAAACATCAAGATTTTCGACTATTCCATCGGAGCGGTTCTCGCCTCGGTCACAAGCGTATTGCTCTACTTTGCGGCCCTCGCCTGCTCGCACTTGGTAGCATTCAGGCTCGAAGGTGACCTGCGCCGATTCGCCATGAAAAAGTTGATGTCAGCTCCGCTTGGATTTTTCGACAAGAATCCGACCGGCAAGCTCCGCAAAATTATCGACGACAATGCCGCAATTACGCACACCTTCGTCGCGCACGAGATGCCCGACATTTCAAGCACCATCTTGATTCCCATCGTGGCGCTTGTGATGATGTTCGTTTTCGATTGGCGACTCGGCCTTGCCTCTTTGGTGCCTATCGCCTACGCCTTGTTCATTTTGGGCACCCTTGGCCGCAGGGGAACCAAGTTCATGGAACGCTACATGCAGGCACTCGAAGAGATGAACTCCGAAGCGGTGGAATACGTGCGCGGAATTCCCGTAGTCAAGGTTTTCCAGCAGACCATTTTTTCGTTCAAGAGTTTCTACAACAGCATCGTGACTTACCACAAGATGGTCACAGCCTATTCCGACAACTGGAAAGTCCCTTACTGCATCTACACGATTCTCGTGAACGGATTCGTGCTGTTCCTGGTGCCGACAGCAGCGCTCATTATCGGTAACGACGACGATGTAAAACTCACCATCGTGAACATGATGATTTACGTATTGGTAACACCACTGTTCTCGCAGTGCGTGATGCGCAGCATGTACCTGAGCAACGCCACAAACCAGGCGGGAATCGCGGTTGACCGCATCAACGATATCGCCCGCACCAAGGATTTGGAAGTTTGCGAAAATCCGGTGCCGATGCAAAAGTTCGATGTGGAATTCCGAAACGTGAACTTCACTTACCCCGATACCGACAAGCAGGTATTGAGCGACATTTCGCTCACGGTACCGGCGGGCCACACGGTAGCACTTGTCGGGCCTTCGGGCGGCGGCAAGAGTACGATTGCAAAACTCCTACCGCGCTTCTTCGATGTCGATAGCGGCGAAATTACTATTGGCGGTGTTCCGGTCAAGCAGATTGACCCGAAGGAACTGATGAAGAACGTTTCGTTCGTGTTCCAGAATACACGACTTTTCAAGATGAGCATTCTAGACAACGTTCGCTACGGCATGCCCGACGCGACTCTCGAGCAGGTAAACAAGGCGCTTGATCTTGCGCAGTGCCGCGAAATCATCGACAAGTTGCCGGGCGGCATCGATACCGTTATCGGGAGCAAGGGAACTTATCTTTCGGGTGGCGAGCAGCAGCGAGTGGTGCTTGCGCGCGCCATCTTGAAGAACGCCCCCATCGTGGTGCTCGACGAGGCGACCGCCTTTGCTGACCCCGAAAACGAACGCTTGATTCAAGAAGCATTGCACAAACTGGCCGCAGGCAAGACTGTGCTGATGATCGCCCACAGGCTTACAAGCGTGGTGAACGCCGACCAGATTATCGTTGTTGAAGAAGGCGAAATCGCTGAACGCGGAACGCACAGCGAATTACTTGAAAAGAACGGCATTTATGCCAAGATGTGGGCCGAATACCAGCAGTCTGTCACATGGACCCTCGACAATTCCAAGGATAATGAAGGAGGCGAAAATGTATAAGTGGGTTCAGAATACTTTTGCTCTTTCGGAAGAAGGCTCGCGCACGTTTGTCCGTGGCGTTGTCTGGACATTCCTGCACTTTGTTTCGCTCATGTTCCCGATGATGATGCTCTTTTATTTCTTGATGGAGCAGATGGGCGTCGGTGAATTTGCAGGCAAGACTCCGCACGGGACATGGTTCTATGTGGGCATTGCGGTAATTCTGTTTGTCGTGATGCTTGTCATTTACAGATTTTCGTACAGCGCGACTTACAGTAGCGTGTATGACGAAAGCATGCGCCGCCGCGTCTCGATTGCCGAAAAACTCCGTAAGTTGCCGCTTTCGTTCTTTGGCAAGAAGAACCTTTCGGACTTGACTTCGACCATCATGGACGACTGCAATGCGCTCGAAATGATTTTCTCGCATGCGGTGCCGGAACTTTTCGCCGCCATCGGTAGCGTTACCATTATCGCTATCATGTTGTTCACATACAACTGGAAAATGTCTATCGCCCTTTTCTGGGTGGTTCCTGCCGCAGCACTCTTGATTGCGCTTTCCAAGAAAATTCAGGATCACTGGTTCGTGAATTCCTATAACATGCGCCGCGTGGTCATAGAAGACATCCAGGAAGGCCTGGAAAATGTGCAAGAAATCCGTTCGTACTCGGGCGAAGCAGCCTACCTCAATCACTTTGACAAGGACTGCATCAAATACGAAAAATCGCAGATGGATTCCGATATCAAGGTCGGCATGTTCCTGAATTCAGCCCAAGGTATTCTCAAGATGGGACTTGCCACGGTGCTGATTACAGGCGCACGCCTCTGGACCAAGGGCGAAATCGACGTGTTTACTTACCTGGTGTTCATTGTGTGCGCGGCTACCGTCTACAACCCGGTTTACCTGGTGTTCAACAACCTCGCCGAACTGTTCTTTGTGAACGTGCGCCTTCGCCGTTTCCGCGAAATAGACCAGATGAAACCTCAGGATGGTGTAACCGTATTCACTCCCCAGAATTACGATATCGAATTCAAGGACGTCGACTTTTTCTATAACGAAAACAAGCAAGTTTTGAAGAATGTTTCGTTCACGGCAAAGCAGGGCGAAATCACAGCACTTGTGGGCCCGAGCGGTAGCGGAAAGACTACCGCTGCAAAGCTCGCGGCACGTTTCTGGGACATTCAGGGCGGCACGATAACGCTCGGCGGGCAGGATATCAGCAAGATTGATCCCGAAACGCTCCTCATGAATTTCTCCATCGTCTTCCAGGACGTGGTGCTGTTCAACACGAGCATCAAGGACAACATCCGCATCGGCAAACGCAGCGCCAGCGACGAAGAAATCCTGAAGGTTGCAAAACTTGCGGGCTGCGACGATTTCGTGCAGAAGATGCCGCAGGGCTACGACACTGTCATCGGCGAAAACGGCGAAACGCTCTCGGGCGGTGAACGCCAACGCATCTCGATTGCGCGCGCCCTGCTGAAAGACGCGCCCATCATCTTGCTCGACGAAGCGACCGCAAGTCTCGATGTGGAAAACGAATCCAAGATCCAGCGCGGCATTTCGCAGTTGGTGAAGGGCAAGACCGTCATCATCATCGCACACCGCATGCGTACCATCGCAAATGCCGACAAGGTCGTGGTGCTGCAAGACGGCCATATCGCCGAGACAGGCTCCCCTGCCGAACTCAAGGCGAAAGGCGGCCTGTTTGCACACATGTTAAAACTACAGGAAGTAAACAGAAATGTGTAATGTGACATGGATAATGAAATAATCTCACACCACACACTTCACATCTCACATTTTTTCATATGACCGCACAGCGATTGATGGATTACAAACTGGTTCGCCAATGTGCACCGACCCTTGCCGCCCGCAAAGTCGGCAGCCTCTTCTGCGTCGAAAACTGCACGCCGATGCACGAACCGCTTTGCGCTTTGCTTGCCCGCTGGAACCGTGACCTGAATCCGTCGGGCATATTCGTGCGCATCGTCGCGGAACGTTGCGGACGCAGTTTCGTGTACGTCTATCGTCGCAATGTGTTGAGCCAATTGTTCAACGAGACTGAAATCCGTCAATTTATGGGACATTACGGCTATCAGCATTTCGACGAGGAAACACTTATCGCAAACCTCACCCACCGCATTGCAAAATGCCATTGTTTTCCGCATGAAATCGGACTTTTCTTGGGGTATCCCCTCGAAGATGTCAAGGGCTTCATCGCCAATGGCGGTCAAAATTGCAAAAGTACGGGCTACTGGAAGGTGTATGGCGACGTCGTCGAATCAGAAAAGAAATTCGAGTGCTTCCGGAAATGCTTTTCGGTCATGAGTTCACTTTTCGAACGAGGCTACTCGCTGCCGATGCTGGCTGTAGCCTGCTAAAGTTTTAAATCAAAAATAGGAGAATTACAATGGAAAAAATCGCAGTAATCTACTGGAGCGGAACTGGAAACACCGAACTGATGGCAAAATATGTCGCCGAAGGTGCCAAGGCCGCCGGTGCCGAAGCCGACGTATTCAGCGTCTCGGATTTTTCGCAGAATCAGCTGAGCGAATACACCCGCTATGCGCTTGGTTGCCCCGCCATGGGTGCAGAGGAACTCGAAGATTCCGAATTCCAGCCCTTCTACGAAGCCGTCAAGCCTTCGCTCAACGGTAAGAAAGTCGCCCTGTTCGGCTCTTACGGCTGGGGTGGCGGTGAATGGATGAATCCGTGGAAGGCTGACGCCGAAGCCGCAGGGCTCGTGCTTGTGGCAGAACCGCTTGCCATCGAGAACGCTCCCGATGACGCCGGCAAGGCCGCCTGCCAAGATCTTGGCAAGGCACTCGCCACCGCCTAAAATGAAAGATTCTTTTTTATAGTGTTTTGGAATGAAGTAGCCCTGACGGAATTACACTCCGTTGGGGCTTTTGGAGGATTTTTACAATGCAAGTTTCTCATGTCAACAAGGTTTTTGCCCAGTTAGGGCATTTTCAGATTAAATTCCGCTGGCTGATATTGCTGGCAACAGTCATTGTGACAGTTTTGGCGTGCCTCGGGCTACCGCAACTGCAAATGACAAGCAGCGAAGAGGAATGGTTTGACGATTGGGACAAGGTGAAGATAGACCAGGCGCATTTCAACGAAAAATTCGGCAGTGACGATGGCTATATGGTAATGGTGCGTGCTGACGACGTATTCGCGCCAGAGGTGTTACAAGCAATCGACAGGCTTTCGCGCAGGCTCGAAAACGAGGTGCCTTATGCTGACCGCGTGGTTTCGCTGACGCACAATTTGTCTATTCCGGTCGCAAACGACGAGGGTTTCGAAGTCATCGACCCGTTCGAAGACGGCGTTCCCGATGACCCGCAGGAACTGGAAGCGAAAAAGCAGCTAATTCTTTCCCGCGAATCGCTCGTGAACAATATCGTCTCGGACGATGCGAAGGAAACATGGATTATCCTCTCGCTGAAATCTTACGAGGGCGGTGTCGATTTCGGCAAGGATAGTATTGCGCCTTTCGCCCGCGAGGTCATCTATTCCGACGAATTCAAGAGCGAAAAGTTCGAGATGCTCCCGACGGGAATGAGTTACACCGAGATGGAAGAAAACGAGGTCATTTCGCGTGAATGTGCCTTGCGCATCGGTTTCGGATTCCTT
Organism: Fibrobacter sp.; assembly: GCA_045131085.1. Classification (GTDB taxonomy): domain Bacteria; phylum Fibrobacterota; class Fibrobacteria; order Fibrobacterales; family Fibrobacteraceae; genus Fibrobacter. Next base: position 4,168 of record JBGUQN010000105.1, on the reverse strand, counting down.
GTGATGGTTATATGCCTCATTTTGTTTGTCCGCTCGCTCCGTGGCGTGGTGGTGCCCGCAATAGCAACAGTCGGCGGCATTGCCTCGGTGCTCGGCATCAACGCATGGCTCGGCATTATCGGCGACGAGAGCATGGTCGCGCTCCCGGTGCTCTTGGGCATGGCACTTTCAGTGGGCTATTCCATCCACTACATCAACTCGTTCCGCATGCACTTCAGGCGCACGGGCAACCGCCGTGAATCCGTGATTTGCGCCATCGAAGAGACGGGCTGGCCCATCCTCTTTACAGTCATCACCACGGTCGCCTCGCTGCTTTCGTTCCTGTTCGCAGGCATTCGCCCCATCCGCTGGATTGGCGGAATTTCGGCAGGCATCGTCACGATGGTTTACTTGTACGTCATCATCCTGATTCCGATTCTCATGAGCTTCGGGAAGAAAGCACAACCAAACCCGACGCAAGTAAAATCGTCAGGAGCCACCAAGGCGGATATTCTCTTTGAATTTTTCGGACGCAAGGTCTGCAGGCACAGCGGGATTGTCGCCGCAATTTCGGCCGCGGTCATGCTGCTGCAAGTTCCGGGCATGATGCACATCGACGTGAACATGGACTACACCGAGACCATGGGCGAAAAAATTCCCTTCGTGATGCGACTCAAGGATATGCTCAGCGGCAAAATCGGAAGCCTCTACGACTTCAACGTGATGGTAGAATTCGAGGATGACGACGCACTCAAAGACCCCGTCAATATGAAGCGCATCGAAGAACTCGAACAGAAACTCGGCTCGCTCCAGCTCACCAAGATTTCAGGCGACAAGCCGCGCGTACTATCGGTAACGCGCCTCATAAAGGAGATGAACCGCACACTGAACGCCGACAGCATCGAGTATTACAAGATTCCCGATGAGCAGGACATGCTCACGCAGTTGCTGTTCCTTTACGAAATTTCGGACCCAGACGCGCTCTTTGAACGCATGGACGAAAATTACAAGACAACATTTATCCACATAGAACTTGCAGGCTATGACGCGAACAAAATCGTTGAAGACCTAGATTCGGCAAAAAACTATAGCGCACAGATTTTCCCCGACGCGAAAGTTTCTGTCGTGGGCGAAGTCGTGAACTACGCCGAGATGAACGGCAAGCTCGTCGGCGGACTTTTGCGTTCGTTCGGCGGTTCGTTCGCAATTATCGCCATCATGATGATTCTTGCGTTCGGAAGCATCAAGGCCGGCCTTATCGGGATGATTCCGAACGTCGCCCCCGTACTCCTGATTGGCGGCGTCATGGGTTATTCGGGCATGCCACTCGACATGATAACGATGCTTGTGATGCCAATGATCCTGGGCATCGCCGTCGATGACACCATCCACATGAACAACCACATCAAATACGGCTTTGAACGCACCGGTAGTTACAGGCATGCACTCTTGCTCTCTTACCGCGAAATCGGAAAGACCATGGGCATGACCACCTTCATCCTTTGCGCGATGTTCTTCGTGTTCATCTTCAGCCCCATGGGCGCGCTCCACAACGTGGGCCTGCTCTCCATCGTGGGTCTTGGAGCCGCACTCATCGCCGACTACACGCTTACCACCGCCCTTGTGTACCTCACAAAACCGTACGGGAAAGGTTAATACTATCTTTATGGCATGAGCCAGCCAATCGTACAAATTGCCCAAGGTCTTGCCATCCCGTTCTTAGGGACGGTTCTCGGCGCCGCCTGCGTCTTCTTCATAAAGAAGCAGATGGGGCAAAACCTCAAACGCGGACTTTTGTCGTTTGCGGCGGGCGTCATGGTGGCAGCCTCCGTTTGGAGCCTGCTTTTGCCCGCGATAAGCGCAAGCGAATCGATGGGCAAACTGGCCTTCATCCCGGCGACAGTCGGGTTCTGGGCAGGTATTCTATTCCTGTTTATCCTAGATAAAATCACGCCGCACCTGCATTTAGGCAGCGCGACACCCGAAGGTCCCAAGGCAAAACTCAAGCGCACGACCATGCTCACGCTTGCAGTGACCTTGCACAACCTGCCTGAGGGTATGGCTGTCGGCATCGTTTTCGCAGGTTGGCTTTCAGGGAATGTCGCCATCACGCTTTCGGGCGCGTTTGCACTTGCTATAGGCATCGCCATCCAGAACTTCCCCGAGGGGGCCGTAGTTTCGCTCCCGCTCCGTGCCGAAGGGGGATCCCGCAAAAAAGCTTTTGCACTCGGCGCGCTTTCTGGAGCCGTAGAACCTGTAGGCGCTTTAATCACGCTACTTGCCGCCGAAGCGCTTTCGCCGTTCATGCCCTACCTGCTCTCGCTTGCCGCAGGTGCAATGATTTATGTCGTAGTCGAAGAAATGCTCCCCGAAGTCAGCGAAGGCGAACACTTTGATGCCGGCACCATCCTTTTTGCCGTGGGCTTCACGCTCATGATGGTGCTCGACAGCGCGCTATAAAATTTTCCGCTAGAAAATCAGCAATCCAATGTGGTAGCCGATAAAGCCAAGGCCCAACGAGAGTGCAATGTAATAGCCCATGATGGTGCAGAGCCACTTGATTGAGCCCGCCTCGCGGTAGGTCGTGCCCATCGCAAGTACGCAAGGTACGTTGAACATCGAAGCAAATAGGAACGCGAGTGCTTCGGGCTTGCTGATGGTACTTGCAAGAGCCTCGCCCAGGTTTTCGCTTGCAGCCACGCGGGTCACAAGCGAGAACGCCTCTCCGGTGTGGTTGAAGAGCGTGCTCATGATGCCAAGCGACGCTTCCTTGCTGAACATTCCACCCAGGTACGAGACGAAAAGTTCCCAACGCATTCCAAAGAACATCGTGACCGGCTCAATCGCATTGCCGATTCTGTACAGGAGCGTATTTTCGACATTGCCGTCGCCTGCGTAAGAGAGCGCCCAGAAAATCGCCGCCACCATCAGGATCATCTTCAGGGCCTTCTTGAAAATGCCCCAGGTACTGCGTCCGACCATCGCGGCAATCATCTTCCAGTGCGGCTTGTGATACGGCGGAAGTTCCATGATCATGCCCACGCGTTCATTCTGCGGGACAAGCTTTTTGCCGAACAGGCGCGAAGACAGATAGAAACTCGCAAAAATCAGCGCCACGTAACCGACGCCGAACAGCGGAGCCGCCGACCCGAAGAAAGTCGACGCAAGGAACAGCACGACCGCCACCTTGCTCCCGCACGGAATCGCCCACAACAGAACGAGCGCCAACAGACGTTGCCCGCGGGTATCAAGAACGCGAGTTCCGCAAACCGCACCCGCCGTACAGCCAATTCCAGAGAACAGCGGCATAATAGCCTTGCCCTGCAAGCCGAGGCGCGAAAGCCAGCTGTCGAACGCGTACGAGAAACGCGCCATGTAGCCGATTTCTTCGAGGATGCGGAATACGAAAATGATGGAGAAAATAAAGCTCGTCATGCAGATGGTAATGCACGTGCCGCCAACCAAAACCAGTTTGACAAACGAGATGGCGACTGGCCAGACACCAAGAGCATTTCCTGCACGCTCCACCGCCGATTCCAAGATGGGCTGCAAGCCAAAACCGATTCCCATGCCGGGGAACGCAAGAATCATGCACGCCATCAGTGAGACAACCATGATGCCAAAAGCAAAGAACTTGCCCTTGATATGGTGCGTCGCAATGCGGTCCCACTTGCTGAAAACTTTCTCGATGGATTTCGGAGTGGCCGACTCGCGTACAATCTTTGAAACCCAGCGATACTTGGCTTCGCCGGTGAGAATACCGCCATCGCGCCCTTCAGCGCTATCGAGAATTACTTCTATCGCATTCTTCCTAGCAAACGGGAGCATCTCATTCACGATACCGCAAACAAGCTTGTCTTTTTCGAGAATTTTTTCCGCAATCCAGATTTTTTCACATACGCCGTACTCAAAGTCACCCAAGGCGGCTTCAATTCGGCTTATGACATCTTCCCCATCCGTTTTTTCACCAACGAGTTCCTCGCGCAAGCTTTTACTATCGAGGCAAACGGGAGTCTTGATGGCCGAAACCATCTTCTTGAAGAATTCGGGGTAACGCTTTGTTTCGGCCGCGCTGAAACCGAGCACCGGAACGCCGAGGCGCTTTTCAATCGCAGCCGCGTCAATCTTCTTGCCCGCCGCTTCGGCCACATCCATCATGTTGAGCACCAGCATCACAGGCATGCGAATG
>JBGUQN010000104.1:0-4681 GCA_045131085.1 Fibrobacter sp. | reverse complement strand
CGCATCCACAAGGCATGCGTGAGTGAACCTTATGTCCAGAAAGCGGTAGTCCATTCGGAAAACGGCGGCATTCTGCTGGAATACGAAAACGGCTATCGTGAACAGGTGATTGATTTTGTCCGGAATCTGGATGTTGCAAATCTCCTTGAGAGCGAGCCCGATACTGAATACCAACTGCAGGAACTTGACACGCGATTCAAGAACCGTCTTGCGTTCATGATTGCGAGGCGCTACCTTTCGAAGTTGCTGATTCCGGCTCCCATCCGCACAGTACATCTGATTTACAGGGGCCTCAAGTTTGTGGCGAAGGGCCTGAACTGCCTTGGCGAAGGAAAGCTTTCTGTCGAGGTGTTGGACGGTGCGGCCATCGGGGCGAGCATCTTGCAGCGCAATTACGAATCGGCAGGGACCATCATGTTCCTGCTGAACGTGAGTAGTCTCTTGGAAGATTACACCAAGGCGCGTACCCGCACGGCCCTTACCGCAAGCCTTGCCGTGAAGGTAGACCGCGTGTGGGTTGTCAAGGACGGTGTCGACGTTCAGGTGCGTATGCAGGATGTTCAGGTGGGCGACCTCGTGCGCGTGCGTTCCGGCAGCATGATTCCGGTGGACGGAACCGTTGCCGAAGGCGATGCGTTCGTGAACGAAGCGACCATGACGGGCGAATCGCAGGCGGTGCACAAGACGGTCGGAAAGTCCGTTTTTGCGGGCACCGTCGTGGACGAAGGCTCCATCGTAGTATCTGTACGGGCCGTGAGCGGCAACACCAAGATTCAGAAAATCATCGAACTCATCGACCGCTCCGAAGACCTGAAGGCTTCTATCCAGAGCCGCGCCGAACGCCTTGCTGATGGTATCGTGCCGTTCAGCTTTATCGGATTCGGGCTCACGCTCCTGTTTACGCGCAACATCACCAAGGCTGTCTCGATTCTGATGGTGGATTATTCTTGCGCCATCAAGCTTTCGACCCCGATTTCGGTGATTTCGGCTCTGCGCGAGGCTGCCGACCGCAACATGACCGTAAAAGGCGGCAAGTATCTCGAAGAATTTGCGCTTGCCGATACGATTGTTTTCGACAAGACGGGAACGCTCACCAAGGCGGAACCGAAACTCGAACGTGTTATCCCGTTCGGCGACCGCAGCGAAGAAGAGGTGCTTCGCATTGCCGCCTGCATCGAGGAACATTTCCCGCATAGCATGGCGCGCGCCATTGTGCGCGGTGCCGCCGAACGCGGAATCGACCATGAAGAAGAACACGCCGATGTCAAGTACATTGTGGCGCATGGAATCGCGACGACCCTCGACGGTGAACGCGCCGTTATCGGCAGCAAGCATTTCGTCGTCGAAGACGAAAAAATTGCAGTGGGCGAGGCGGAACAGAAAAAGATCGACGAACTCGCCGGAGCCGCATCCGTAATTTACCTTGCCATTGGCGGGAACCTCGCGGGCGTGCTTTGCATTAGCGATCCTCCGCGTGACGAAGCCGCCGAAGCCATTCGCATGCTCCGTGAACGCGGAATCAAGCATGTGGCGATGATTACCGGCGACAGCCAGAAGGCTGCCGAACGCACCGCTAAACTTTTGGGTATCGATACCTTCTTTGCGCAGGTGCTGCCCGAAGACAAGCACCGCTATGTGGAAAAAATGAAGGCCGAAGGCCGACGCGTAATTATGGTGGGCGATGGAATCAACGATGCACCTGCATTGGCTGCCGCGAACGTGTCGGTCGCCATGAGCGATGCCAGCGACATTGCCCGCGAAACCGCCGACGTGACCCTCCGCAGCGAAGACCTGCGCGACCTCGCCGAACTCCGCACATTGAGTACGCAGCTCATGGACCGCATCCAGGCGAACTACCGCTTTATCGTCGCCTTCAACACGTCGCTCCTGGCCGCAGGTTTCTTCGGGATACTAGCCCCCTCGACCTCGGCCCTGCTGCACAACCTCTCGACCATGGCCATTTGCGCCAAGAGCATGACGCCGTTGAAACAGGCATAAGACCGCAATACATAAATAATCGGCTTAGATAAAAAAACGCCCCTGCTCAGAGCTACTTGAGCGGGGGCGCAATCGTTCCCAAAGAGACACAAGGAGGGAATTGGATTTTTGCTTCAACCAGACAAGCCGAGGTCCGAAAGCTATGGCTACAATCAGAATTAGACTTGTCTAATTAAAAGTTAGATAAAACTAACTGCAAAAACAAGGGTAAAAACGCGGAAAATGTGTAAATTTTCCTTTTCAAAATTAGATTTGTCTAAAAAAGTATGGCAGATGTAATATTTTTAGCCTTGCCTAATTAGTTTTATTAAACTATATTAGCCGTAACTAATAAAGGCTAAGAAATGGACCATGCAAAACTTACTCAGAGTCTTGAAGACTATTTGGAAATGGTGCACATGCTGCGCCTTGCGAACGGGTTGGCCCGCGTTAAGGACATTGCCGCAGCCCTTTCGGTAAAGATGCCGTCGGTGGCCAAGGCGATGGTTGAACTCAAGAAAATGGGCCTTGTGAGGCAGGAACCCTATAGCGGTGTGGAACTCACCGAAGAGGGCCAGCGTGTTGCGGCCATGATCCTGAACCGTCACATTCTCTTGAAGGGGTTCCTGATTAAGCTTGGAGTTTCCGAGGCGATTGCCGACAAGGACGCCTGCTGCATGGAGCATATCCTTTCGGCGGAAACCCTAGGAAAGATTGAAGATTTTATGAAGCCGTCGGATGCGATTTCTTCCGTGAAAAATCCGTCGGTAAAAAAAGCAAAGGTTGTCAAAAACACAAAATAAACTAGAAAGCGCTGCTCAGGCGCTGTCTTGTTATATGAGGATAATATGAGCTGTAATTGTGGTTGCGGCGGCAAGTCGCAAACAAAAAAGTGGAGTACCGAGCCCAAGTTCTCGGAACTCAAGAAGGGCGACAAGGTAGAGATCGTCGGTTATAACGAGGGCGATTCTGCTTACAAGTCCAAGTTGCTTTCGATGGGCCTTGTGCGTGGCGTCCAGATTGAAGTATTACAGGCGGCCCCGCTCGGCGACCCGATCGAAGTGGCCGTGCTTTCTTATAGACTCTCGCTCCGCAAAGAAGAAGCCAACGTTCTCAAGCTGAGGAGGGTATAATGGCTGCCAGAAAACTTTTGACGATTGCAATTGCCGGTAACCCGAACTGCGGTAAGACGGCTCTTTTCAATGCCCTTACGGGTGCCCGTCAGCATGTGGGTAACTGGCCCGGCGTGACTGTTGAAAAGAAGGAAGGCTACTTTGAACTGGGTGACCGCCAGATTCGCCTGGTGGACCTTCCGGGTACTTACGCTTTGTTCGCAAATGCCGAAGACGAACGCGCTGCTGTCGACTACTTGCTCAGCCGCGAAGCGAGCTTGATTATCAACATCGTCGATGCGACGAACCTTGAACGTAACCTGTTCCTCACGAGCCAACTGGCCGACATGAAGATTCCGATGGTGATTGCCGTCAACATGATGGACATCGCCGAAAATCGCGGAATCCAGCTGGATCTCGATGAACTTTCTGATTTCTACGGCGTGCCGTGCATTCCGCTTTCTGCCGTGAGCGAGAAGAGTGTCACCAACTTTATCAGCCAGATGGGCCACGTGCTGGCATCTCCGATGCCGCTCCCGAAGCAGATTGCTTATGGCGACAAGGTTGAAGAAGCTGTGAAGGTCTTGGAACCGAAGGTGGCTCCGGTCGCAAAGCTTTTGGATGCGGACTCCCGTTGGGTTTCGCTCATGTACTTGGGCAACCAGAAGAGCTATGCGGATAAGTTTGCCGAAGCGGGCGTGAAGCTCGACAAGGCCGAAGTCGTGAAGATTTTGGGCGAAGAGCCGGAATTTGCGATGGCCGAAAACCGCTATTCCATTTCGCACGAAGTGGCGGGGAAGGCGATTGTGGAGAAGCGTTCCAAGAAGACCTTCTCGGATAAGCTTGATGCTGTTCTTTTGAACCGTTGGGCAGCCCTCCCGATTTTCCTTGTCATCATGTATCTGGTGTTCTGGATTGCGGTGACAATCGGTTCTGCATTTATTGATTTCTTTGATGTGCTGTTCGGTGCAATCTTTGTGGATGGCCTTGGCTACGTGCTCACGGATGTTCTCCATGCGCCGGGCTTTGTGGCGGCCATTCTCGCCGACGGTATCGGTGCCGGTATCCAGACGGTTTCGACCTTCATCCCGGTCATCTTCTTCATGTTCCTGTGCCTTTCGTTCCTCGAAGACTCGGGTTACATGGCCCGCGCGGCTTTCGTCGCGGACCGCTTCATGAGATTCCTCGGGCTCCCGGGTCGTGCCTTCGTGCCGATGATGGTGGGCTTCGGTTGCGGTGTGCCGGGCATTATGGGCTCCCGCGTGCTGGAATCCAAGCGTGAACGCTTCCTTACCATTTTCCTGGTGCCGTTCATGAGCTGCGGCGCACGTCTCCCGGTGTATGCGCTGTTCGCGGCGGCATTCTTTGGCAAGATGGCGGGCACGGTGGTGTTCCTGCTTTACCTCGCCGGCGTGCTGTTCGCCATCGCCTACGGTTTGTTCCTGAAGAAGTCGCTTTTCCAGGGCCAGGCCAGCAACTTTGTGATGGAACTTCCGCCGTATCATTTGCCCAAGTTCAAGTCCCTGATGATTCACTGCTGGCAGCGCCTGCGCGACTACATCTGGCGCGCCGGTAAGGTGATTACGCTTGCC
>JBGUQN010000103.1:0-76028 GCA_045131085.1 Fibrobacter sp. | reverse complement strand
GACTCACAAGCGTAAGAAGCGCCGTCGTCGTGACCGTCACAAAAAGAAACTTCGCTAATATCCGTTAGCATTTTCTTGTGATTTCCTAAAGACGGAGTGAAAAAACTCCGTTTTTTAGTTTTTTTCATTAACGGGCTTGCCCAAAGGATTGAAAATGATCGATCGCAACAAGCATTTCCTCCGCCTCATGGACTGGAGCGAAGAAAAGATTCTGGAAACCGTCGAGATTGCCTCGCGCCTCAAGAAAGAGGTCCACGCTGGCAAGGTTTCTGACCGTCTGCACGGCCAGAACATCGGCATGTTCTTCGAGAAGCCCTCGCTGCGAACTATCACTACCTTCCAGGTGGGCATGAACCAGCTCGGCGGCCACGCCGTGCTCCTCTCCCCCGATTCCATCGGTCTTGGCAAGCGCGAAAGCGTCAAGGACGTTGCCCGCTGCCTCAGCCGCTGGGTGAACGCCATCGTGGTCCGCTGCTTCAAGCAGGACCTGGTCGAGCAGCTCGCCGAATATGGCAGCATCCCGGTCGTGAACGCCCTGACCGACGACTACCATCCGTGCCAGGCCATCGCCTTCGCGCAGATGATCAGCGAAAACCTCGGCGGTTTCAAGAACGCCGATGGAAAACCGAAGACTGTAGCCTTCATCGGTGACGGCAACAACGTCGCAAACTCCTTCCTTGCCCTCGCCTCCAAGGTGGGCATGAACTTCACGCTCGCCTGCCCGAAGGGTTTCGAACAGCCGAAGAGCGTGGTGGAAGAAGCCGCCGCCAGCCTCAAGAAGCACGGCTGCCAGTACCGCGTGTTCAACGACCCGAAGGAAGCCGTCAAGGACGCCGACATCCTCTATAGCGACGTCTGGGTGAGCATGGGCCAGGAAGGCGAAAAGGCCGAAAAGCAGAGCCACTTCCTCCCGTTCCAGATTAACGACGAACTTTTGAAGCTTGCTCCGGCACACTGCAAGGTGAGCCACTGCCTGCCCGCACACCGCGGCGAAGAAATCACGGACTCCGTGATGGACAACCTCAACGTGAACATGAGCTTCGAAGAAGCGGAGAACCGCCTGCACGCTCATAAGGCTGTTCTCTGGCAGGTCATGCAGCCTTTCGCTTAATAAACTTCGTGATACTTCGTTGCGCTCGCACCTCACGTACGAATTGTACGCTACGGGCGAGCGACGCCTCGTCTCACTCGTTTCTTAAACGAAATGCGTTTTTTATAAAACTTTGATTTTATGCGAATATCCCGCCGGTCGGCGGGATTTTTTTTGCAATTATTTTGCGGGAGCGGTCTTCCGTGAACGGAAAAGGCTCGTATTAACGAGCCTTTGCAGTGAGAGCGAGTGAGAAACCGGAGGTCTCGTCACCCGAAATGTCGAACGAGCGGTCGCTTAAACGAGCGGTCTTCCGTGAGCAACAAGCCCCTGTTACTAAACAGGGGCGGTTGCGAGAGCGAGCGCATTCCGGAGTAATTTAATACTCAAGCGTAGCGCGAGCGGTCTTAATACGTTCCCAGGAGAGAGCGAACCTTCTCCATCATCGCCTTAGACTTCACGCGAGCCTTCTCCTTGCCGTACGCGAGAATCTTGTCGATTTCTTCGGTATGGTTCAGCAGGTAGAAGTATTTTTCACGAGCGGCACCGAGGTGTTCTTCGAGAACGTTCTGGAGTTCCTGCTTGGCGTGACCCCAGCCCATGCCACCGGCGCGGTAGCGGGCAGCGAGTGCTTCGGTCTGCTCGGGCGTTGCGAACAACTTATAAAGTTTGAACACGTTGCAAGTATCGGGATCCTTGGGTTCTTCGATGCCCTGGGAGTTCGTGACAATCTTGCCGATCTTCTTCTTGAGGGCCTTGCTCTCGAGGAAGATGTCGATGACGTTGTCGTAAGACTTGCTCATCTTGCGGCCGTCAAGACCCGGGATGATACCTGTGGTTTCCTGGAACACCGGTTCCGGAATGGTGAACACGTCTTCGCCAAAATGCTTGTTGAACTTGATGGCGATGTCGCGGGCAAATTCCACGTGCTGTTTCTGGTCCTTACCGACCGGCACGATGTCGGCACTGAACATGAGAATGTCGGCGTCCATCAGGCAGGGGTAGCAGTAGAGGCCCATGTTCACGTTGGCATCCGGGTCCTCGCCGGCGGCTTCGTTCTTGGCGACCTTATCCTTGTAGGCGTGGGCGCGGTTCATGAATCCCTTCGGCGTAAAGCAGCTCAAAGCCCAGCTGAGTTCGAAAATTTCAGGAATATCGCTCTGCTTGTAGAACAGGCCTTCTTCGGGGTTCAAACCGAGAGCAAGCCAGGTGGCAGCAATCTTATAGATGTTCGCACGCATCTCGGCGCCGTTCTGGACGGTAGTGAGCGCGTGGTAGTCGGCGATAAAATAGACCGTATCGTAGGTCTTCGAAAGTTCAAGAGCGGGGCGGATGGCGCCCAGGTAATTGCCTAAATGCGGCGTGCCGGTGGGCTTGATGCCCGTAAGGGAAATTTTCTTCATGGGCGCAAATATAGCAAAATGTGCATTTGCCCGACAATTAGCGCAGCCCTCACCTTTCACTTAACATAATTAATTACATTTTCCGCAAAATGTTGCAGAATGAAAAATACATCTTGGTCGATAGCGAAGAATCCCTTGCAGGGCTCCTCCAGGACCTTGAACAATATGAGATGGCTGCCGTAGATACGGAAGCCGATTCCATGCACCATTACCTCGCAAGGCTCTGCCTCATACAGATTACCATCGGAGAGCACCACTACATTGTCGACCCGCTCTGTTCCGTCGACATCTCCCCGATTTTCTCAACGAAGGCCATGCAGACCGTGATTTTCCACGGGGCCGACTACGACCTGCGGCTCCTGTGGCAAACCTACAAGTTCTCGCCGAAAAGTATTTTCGACACCATGCTCGCGGCAAAGTTCCTGGGCGAAGAACACCTGGGACTTGCGGACCTTGTGCGCAAATTCTTCGGTGACGAACTCAAGAAAGAGAACCAGCGCGCCGACTGGACCATCCGTCCGCTCCCGCTCGAGATGTGCGAATACGCCATCCACGACACGTTCTACCTTCACGAACTCTGCGCAATCCTTTCCGAGAAGCTCATCGAGGCCAACAGGCTTGACTGGCTCATGGAACAGTGCCAAGCCCTGATAGAACACGCCAGGATGCCCAGCGAAAAAACTCGTGAGCATTGGCGCCTCACAGGTTCAAGCCTTTTCAGCCCCTGCGGACTCAACATTCTAAAGCACCTCTGGGAATGGCGCGAAAAGCAGGCAGAACTGATGGACAGGCCTCCCTACAAGGTCATGCCAGCAGAACTCATGCTTGCAGTCGTGCGTTCAGCGCAGGCCCATTTCCCCGACGTGAAGGTAGAGCAACTCCCCAAGCTCCCGAGGAACTTCAGGGAAGAGCGTTTGGATTCCTTCAAGGAAATGCTCCAGGCTGCCATCTCCACACCGGAATGTCAGTGGCCCGAACGTTTGCCCAAGGCTCCGCCGCCGCCAGTAATCCCGCATTCCGAACTGCTTGCCGCCCTCAAGTTCTGGCGCGACGAAGAAGCTGCAAAGGAACACCTCGACCCCTCGCTCCTTGCAAACAGGGCCCAACTCATCTGGCTTGCCGCACCGGGTAGCATGGCATGGGAAGAACGCTATGCCGAAGCTCACTTGATGAACTGGCAAAAGAATATCTGGAACCGCATTCTCCGCGAAAAGCTCCCCACGGCAAAGCGCATCGGCGAGGACTAGCCCATGAGTCTGTTACCGGCAATCGCCATCTGCATCCTGGTCATGCTCGTTTTCGGGAGTAGCCCCATCGTGGAGCTTGTCCTCAAAAAGCGTCGTGAAAAAAAAGGCGAAGACATCATCAAGGATCCCTGGACCGAAATCCACGACATTCCTGGCTACAGGGATTCGCGCAACATCGCGGCATTCTACCCCGTCAAAGGGGAACCCAACATCAAGCCCATCATACAGGAACTGGCCATCGAGGGTCGTCTTCTGCTCCCGCGCTGCGAAGGCGACGGCATCATGAATTTCTACAAGGTGAGCAGCTTGCGCAAGGACCTGGTCAAGGGACATTTCGGCATCATGGAACCACGCGAGGGCCTTGAAAAGTTCGAAGGCGACATTCCCGTGTTCCTCGTCCCCGGAGTGAAGTTCAACTGGGACGGCTGCCGGGTCGGCCACGGCAAGGGCTATTACGACAGGTTCCTCTCCAAGTACCCCAAGGCGTACAAGGCAGGCATCGCCACTCCGGCGCAAATATCCAAGGAACCGCTCCCCCAGAAGGAAACGGATATCAAAATGGATACCATCATCGCCTGCAAACAACTTTACTAACAAACGCGAACATTCAGAACAAAATAAACACGGAGTTTTTCAATGGCTTTCAATAATGACGGCAACCGTCGCGGTTTCAGCAGCGACCGCAGGCAAGAATTCGGACGCGAGCGCCGATTCGACAACCGATTCGAAAAGAGGTTCGACAACCGGGGCGAAAGAAGGTTCGAAAGCAAGCGCCCAGCACCGGACAAGGTCATCACCGCGATGGGTGATGCCGATTCGCAACCGCAGGTCGCCGTAGGCGGCATCAAGGAAGTCACCGAACTTCTGACCAAGGAACCCTTGAAAGTCCACCGCATCCTCTTTATGCACCAGTCGGGCAACCCCAAGCTCTACGAACTGCAGAAACTCGCCAAGCGCTCGCACGTACACGTGCAACAGGTTGACTCAAAAATTCTCGACAGCTACGCCCGCCCCAACCAAGGCGTGGTCGCGCTCATGAACGAGAAGGAACTCCTGAACTGGATGGATGTGCGCGAAGAACTTTTCAGCGCAAAAGAAAAAGGCGAAAAGAAGCTTATAGCCGTTGCCACAAACATCGAAGACCCGCGCAACCTCGGCGCCTGCATCCGCAGTTGCCTCGCCCTGGGCGTCGACCTGTTCCTCATCCCTGCGAAGGGAATGTGCGGGATTACCCCGAGCGTAGCCCGCACCTCTGCCGGCGCCCTCGAAAAGATGCGCGTTTGCAGGCCCGACAACCTCGAAGCCGCCGTCGGCGAACTCAAGATGGCCGGCTACCAAATTCTCGGGCTCGACGCCGACACCGAGACGAACCTCGCCGATTTCAAGTTCCAGGACCAGGCCGTAATCGCCGTCGGTGGCGAAGACGTAGGCCTCCCGCCATTCATCAAGAAGCAATGCGACGCGGTGTTGCGCATCCCGATGATGCCCGAAGCGCATTCCTACAACGCATCTGTAGCCCTTTCCCTCGGTCTTTACGAATTTGCAAGGCTCCGCATCAAGGCCCACTAGACAGGAAGCGCCCGATAAAATTATCTTGAAACCATAAACAGAACAGAGGTCTCTTATGGAAAGCGCAAGAAAAGTCATCAACCTGTTCCTCAAGACAAAGTACAACCCGAACGACCTGAAGAGCGAACTCTACAAGGCGGGCGAAGCCGCCAAGGAAGAGGGATGGACCTTCATGGACGCAAGCTTCCAGCTGGGCGGCAAGGCCCGCGACGAAGGCTTGTCGCCCGACGAGGTCGAACAGGTCTTGCGCAGGGCCTTCGCAGCAGAAAAACGTGCAAGCGAACGCGAAGAAGTCCACCAGGAAGCGCCTGCAACCGCACCTGCCGGCCAAGGCCCCGTAGTAGAATCCATGCCGAAGCCCACGATTATCTCGCCGCTGCCCACGGGCATGATTTCGATGGAGCAGATGCTTGCCCTCGGCCTCGACACGCAGTCGATGGAACTGTTGCAGAACTTCAAGATTGACCCCGAAGCGCTCTCCATTCCCTGGCCGGCAGCCGACTGGCGCAAGGACCTCGCGAAACTTTTGGAAGTCGCATTCGAACCCGACGAGACCATCGAGTTCAAGATTTCGGATACGCCTACGGCAACTGCCGAACTCGTTTCGAACATCGTCGGGCGTGACGACACCATCAAGAAAATCATGAAGAGCCTGGACTGCCAGGACGGCGCTCTTATCTGCGTAAACGCGACGAAGGGCGGCGCCGATGCGACCGACGACAGCTGGCGCTACCGCTATGTAGTCATCGACAACCCGAAGATGTCCTTGGCAAAGCAGCTCGCCTACTATAAGGCATTGAACCTCCCCTGTGCAGCCCTCGTGAATACAGGCGCGAACTCCGTGCAGGCCTGGATCAAGATTGGTGCCGTCGACCGCGAAGAGTACGACGAACGCATCGATTTCCTTTTCAAGACGCTCGACTCCCAAGGGTTCAAGGTAGACTCTTCGAACAAGAGCCCAAGCTACATGGCCCGCATGCCGGGCGTGCTTCGCGGCGGCAAGCAGCAATACCTCATCGCCACAGAACAGGGCGCAAAGAACTTCAAGGAATGGAAGGAATGGGTCGAATACTCCCTCGACGGCAAGCCGCTTATCGAACTTGCAAGCGACAGTGAAGAACCGCCCAAGAAAGATGCGAGCATCATCGAGAACATGCTGCGCGCAGGCGAATTCTTCTTGTTCCAGGCTCCCCCGAAAAGCGGAAAGTCCCTCGCCCTCATGGACATGGCTCTTTCCATATGCTACGGCGAAGACTGGTTCGGCAATGCGACATCTTCGAACGACGTATTGTTCATCAACTTCGAACTCACGAAGTCGGTGTTCCTGAACCGACTCCACCTGCTCGGCAACAAGCGCGGGCTCAGCGCCAGCACGCCCAAGTTCGGTTTTTTGAACCTGCGCGGAACGGCTCTCTCGCCGCTCGAAACCGCACAGCTTATCGCAAAGCGCATCGAAGGTGCAAAGAAACTTGAGAACCATGACTACCGCGTAGTGGTCATAGACCCGATATCTGCCGTGCTCCACAATCCGAAGTCCATGCGACTCACGGGTTCGCCGCACCAGATTTTGATGCAGATGATTGACACGATTATCGCGCTTACGGGCTGCGCCGTCGTTACCGCATGCAACAACGACGAATACCCCTACCTCCAGTCCCGCGCAGACAGCGTCATTTCGCTTGCGCCGGTGGAAGGCGCCCTGAACCTATTCCAGATAAACGGGTCTTTCCGCGAATTCCCGAAGATGCTCGCCAGGGAATGTTCCTGGATCTACCCGCGCTTCCTCGTGTAAGCCCCACAAGAGTAAATACAGATGTTCAAAAACACAAGAAAGAAAACAACCGCCGGCCGTGCCCCGAAAAAGATGGTCGCCGGCAGATTCCATGCGTCTTCGCGCAAGGCCACGCCCGAACAAAAGCCTGCTCAGGCAAAATCCGCACCCGCAAAAACAAGGGTCGCCAGTTTCGAAGACCTCAAGCAGCAGCTTACCGCATGGGCAACGAACGAACGCATTCCCGGCAAAATCCAGGCATGGTTCACGCGCGACGCCGTCGCTGACCACAGCGACTGGCGCATCATAAACAAGCTTGTGGGCGGGCACGAGACGCTCGTACTCGACGCCCCCGCAAAGGGAATGGAAGTTCCCGAAACCGTGCAGGGAATTTTCGACCAGTTGCACAAGGAACACCTCCGTACCATCAAGAAAGCGCTCCGCCAAATCTGGTTCCGTGCAACTGGCGACGGAAGGTACGCACTCCTCATACAGGCGAACGTACACGGCAAGAACTCCGGCCACGAAATCAAGACCCTCGTGGAGTTCATCCAGCACTCTTACCCGCAGGTCATCAGCTGCCACCAGATCCAGTGCACGCCCAACCACATTTTCGACCCTGCCGCACAACTCAAGATGCGCGTCGACCTGCGCAACGTTTTTGGCAGCGCGTTCATGCCCATCGCAAATACGGGCTTTTCGACGCACGTGCTCGACTGGTCGCCGAGAATCAAGGACGCCTGGATAGAACTGCCCGAGCGCATCCGCGACGCCATCCATCCGGCCGCGGGCGACAAGTTCTTTGAATTTTACTGTGGGCCAAGTTTTGTAGCATCGAGCCTCGCGCAGGATTTCGACCAGGTCGATACCCTCGACTGCCGCGAGACCGCCATGGAATCCACAAAGATGAACTCCCGCAACCTCGCGGGCGGTTCGCTCAAGTTCCACCGCGGCCACCTCGAAGCGCCCTTCCTCGAAAAATTCTTCTCCCGCAAGGAGAACGAAGGCCGCTGGACATTCTACCTGAACGTCCCGGCCGAAGAACCCCTGAACGCAGAACAAATCCAGGCCATTGCGGCCTCGCGCCCCGAACGCATATTGCTGCAGGCCGGCGACCTCGAATCCGCCGGGAAATACGTCAAGAGGTTCCGCGCCGAAGGCTACATGCTCCGCAAGAACATCCCCCTGTACCTCGAACCCGGCACCGGGAAATTCGACCTCCTGATGCTGTTCGTACCCGACAGGGTCGGCGTTTTGGGCGGTTTTGCCGCCAAAAATGGAAAGAACCGCAAGGTTGAACGCCCCAGAGAGCAGGTTTTCGCCAAAAAACAGGGCGATATACCGCATTTCGTGCAAAAAAAGTAGCCGCCCTGCAAAAGAAAAGATTAAATTATAAGCAGTTAACTCGTTTTCATTCAAAGGGTTACAAGGTTCTGTATGAAGTTTTTCAAGTGTGCGACCATCACCCTCGGTCTATCGGCCCTGATTGCCTCCGCCTACGTGGTCAAGGAAGGCGATACCCTCTGGGACCTGAGCGACGAATACCTGCACGACCCGTTTGCCTGGCCCGATCTTTGGGAAAACAACAGGCACATCCAGGACCCGCACTGGATTTACCCCGGCGACTCCATCTACCTCGGTGACTCCGTCCGCGACGAGCCCGTGATGATGATCCCTGCCGACAAGAAGAAATACCCCTGCAAGGCTGCAGTCGCCGACTCGAACCTGCCCAAGGGACAAGGCTACAAGGTTGAAAATGCCGGTTGCGACGAGAATGACGAACGCAACGGCGAATTCGAGAACATGCTCGGCAACCTGCGCGACAAGGACAAGAAGCAGAAGAAAAAGCGCCAGGAAGCAGATTCCTACTACTACAAGAAGCGCCCCGCCCCGAAGATTTTCAACGGTTACTATCAGATTCTCGCACCGGAAATTTATACGCTGGATTCCCTGAAGAACGACAGCAACTTTATATCTGTCCGTTCCGGCGAAAAGAAGGAACCTATCCTCCACATTCCCGAAATGGAAATCGTTGTCGGCGTGGGCAAGAAGACGAACCCGAACCTCAAGAAGGGTGACCTCATAGAAATCCTTGACGCGAAAAAAATTGAAGTTCCCGCAAATCACGGGCACTCGTTCGACAAGTTCGCGCTCCTCAAACTTTCGGGCGTTGCCAAGATTACCGCCATTGGCGATACGCTTTCCCGCGCGATGATTATGCAGAGCTTCCGCGAAATCAAGATTAACCAGTCCAAGTGCCGCCTCAAGCACCCGCTTGAACCGATCAACGTGAGCGGTTACGAGAACGTTCCCGAATCGAACATCGACTCGATGGCGCAGATCCGTTACGCGATGGACCCGATGCTCATCATCGGCAGCTACTCCTACGTGCTCATCGGCAAGGGCTTCGACCAGGGCTACAACACTGGCGACGCCGTTGCCATCTGGGAAGAAGACAAGTCTGATGCATCCATTCCGCCCCGCCTGCTTGGCCGTGGAATCATCGCACGCGCCTCCCAGAACGAATCCGCAGTGCTTGTCCGCGAAGCTTATTCCAACAACCGCCGTATCCAACCCGGACACAGAGTTTCCGTTACCCACAAGGCTAGTATCGTCAAGTGACAAAAGCGCTACTCATCACAACCGGACTTGCCCTTTCGCTGGTGATGCTGCTCATGGCGAGCAGCGTCCTCGTGCTGTTGTTCCCAGGTATTTCGGCTAGTCTCCCCCTATAAGAAGGGGCGACGATGCGTTTTTCAAAAGGAAACCTGATTCTCATTCTCGTCTTCGTAGGCGGCATTATCATGCCTACGGCGATTCTCTCGTTCCTTGGCTTCAGGAACATCCAGAACGAAATGTTCCTCGCCCAGAAGAACTTCGACGAGAACCAGGCCGCGCTCCAGAAAGACATCGAAGACGCCATCAACAAGGAACAAGAAAAAATCTACCAAGAGACAAAGGCAGCATCGCTGTTTTTGTACGAACAACCGCGCAGTCTGCTCGAATTCGGAAACGCTGCATCGTTCAAGGATGTCGCCGGCATTGAAGCGATTTTCCTGTACAACAACGGGAGCCTAATCTACCCCGACATCTCGTCGAAGCATTTCTACAACACGCATGATTTTTCAGCAATCGTGGCAACCCCGCTCGAGCAGCGGCTGTTCGACGCCGAGCAAGATTCTACGAATTCCGAAAGCCTGCTACCGAGACTCATGAAGAGCAACTCGCTCTTCGACACGAAAAACGAGCAGGTGATGAACATCCTCGGAATAGTGCGCCTCTGCTACAGGGACAAGAACTACAACGAAGCCCTCAAGTGGCTAAAGATTCTCGAGAGCCATCCGCACCTGCAGGGCTACCTGCACGCCGACCTCACGCGTTCCGTGAACTTGCTCCATTTTGAAATCCTCGTAAAGCAGAAAAAGCACGCCGAAGCCGAAGACTACAGCCTTTCCGTGCTGAACCAGTTCTTGCAAAGCGAAAGCATCGAAGATATCCCTTCGGCCAAGTTCTTCTTCGAGACGGCGTTCTCGCAAATCCTTTCGTTCGAAGACCTCTCACAAGAAAAGCGCGAATCGTTCTGGAACCTCCGAGCCAACTTCAACCGCCAGCTCGGGCACATGGAAATCCTTTCGAAGTACCGCAAGAACTTCGAAGAACTGCTAGACAACGAACTGGCGGCAAAAGAAGGAATCCTCTACAGGAACGACGACGGAATTATCTTGTTCAAAATGGGATACCCGCTCCTTTCGGGCAATCAGGTCGTCATTGCCAAAATAGACGAAGAGGCCTACCGCACAAGGCTCCTTGAAAAGGTAAAGAACGTTTCGCAGCGCTGGAAAAACGTTCCGTTCTCCATCGTAGACGACCGCGATTCCATCCTTGTCGGGAGCATCCCCGACAGTTCCAATGTGCTTTCGCAGACACGCCTCTCCGAAGCTTTCGCCTGGGAATTTTCCCTTTACGAAAAGGACATCAGCGAAATCCGTCAGGAATCCCGCCAGCGCATGTACCTGATGTACGGCTTGCTCCTGTTCTCGCTCATCACCGTCATCTTCGGTTCATTCTTCATGTTCCGTTTCATTGTGCAAGAACGCAGGCTGCTCGCCATGAAGGCGAACTTCCTTTCGAGCGTTTCGCACGAACTCAAGACGCCGCTTACCTCCATCAAGATGTTTGCCGAAATGATGGCCCGCGGGCGCGTCGCCAAGGTAGAAAAGGTTCAGGAATACTCCGGGCTCATCGGCAAGGAAGCGACAAGGCTCGAAAACCTCATCGGTGCAATTCTCAACTACACGCGCATGGAACACGGCACGGGAGCCTTCAAGTGGGAAAAACTCGACTTCTCCGTGTGTGCGCGCAAGGTGTTCGACGCCGTCGAAGACATCGGTGTGGAGAAGGGGCTGGAATTCCATACAAGGTTCGAACCGGGCGCCTACGTGATGGGCGACTACACGGCACTCTACAGCCTTGCGCAGAACCTTATCGAAAACGCAATCAAGTATACGAACGCTCCCGGCGAAATTACCATCAACGTTTATACCGAAGAAGACAGGACCGTTTTCTCTGTGGCCGATACAGGTATCGGCATCGATTCTTCGGAACAAAAGAATATATTTAATGACTTCTACAGGGTCGGTGACGAAATGACCCGCAGTACGAAGGGCTCCGGGCTCGGACTTGCCATCGTGAAGAGGGTTGCCGAAACGCACAAGGCAACAATCTCGCTTGCAAGTAAGCTCGGGAAGGGTTCTACATTTACGGTTAGATTCAAGAAGGTGGACTGATTATGCAACACAAAATACTCATCGTCGAAGACGAAGAAATCATCAGGCTCGGGCTCCAAGACAACTTCGAGCTTGAGAACTACATCGTCGAAACTGCCGCCGATGGCGACGAGGCCATCGCAAAGGCGGACTCGTTCCTCCCCCATCTGGTCATTCTCGACCTGATGATTCCGAAGAAGAGCGGGTTCGAAGTCTGCCGCATCATCCGCAAAAAACACCCGGAATGTTTCATCATCATGCTCACGGCCAAGACCGAAGAAACAAGCAAGGTCGCAGGCCTCGAGATGGGCGCCGATGACTATGTCACTAAGCCGTTCTCCATCTTGGAACTGCTCGCCCGAGTGAAGGCGTTCCTGCGTCGCACCGAAGTTGCCGCACCGCAAGAGAGCGCCCCGCAGAATACAGATTCTATAGACTTCGCCGACATCCACCTGGATTTCAAGAAGTACGAAGCCACCAAGGGCGGCGAGCCCCTCGAAATGTCTGCACGCGAATTCCAGATTCTCAAGTACTTCTGGATGCACCGCGGCGAGGTCGTGCTCCGCGAAGACCTACTCACCGACATCTGGGGTTACACACCCGACAACATGCCTTCTACCCGTACTATCGACAACCACATCGTGAACCTCCGCAAAAAACTTGAAGACGACCAGACTAACCCGAAAATCATCGTCTCTATCCGCGGAGCCGGCTACAAGTTCGACGCATAGGAAACCAAGAATGTTCATCTGGCATCAAAAGAAACACTCGACAAGCGCAACATGGAAGGCGAAATCAGTCCTAGCCCTCCTGAGCCTTTGCGGCGTTTTCGCACATGCCGAAAAAATGAACTCTACCATCCAGGAAGCCATCTACGAATTCGAGATGAAGGGTGAAACCGCAAAGGCGACCCGACTCCTGGAAAAAGTTTCCACGCAAGGTGACCGCGAAGACCGCGAAAAAGCCTTCTTCTACCTGGGCAAGATCAAGGAACTCGCCGGCAACAGGGCCTCTGCAAACTTCTACTACCAGCAGAGCCTTGGCACGACCAAGGAAATCAACAAGGCCTATTGGCTTTCCGAACGCGAAGCCGCAACGGGAAACACGAGCGAAGCCCTCATCAAGAAAAAGGTCGCCCTCCGTTTCCCCATCAAGAGGGTATTCAAGGGAGAACCTTCATACATATTGCTCAACAACGGCAATATAAAGAAGGTCCTTGCCGACACCATCGTCGACGTGCGCGCAGGCCTTCCTGAAAAGTCCGACATCTTGAACATCGACGGTTCGGGAATATGGTTCCAGACCAGCGCCAGGGACAGCCTTTTCTACAAGCCGCATTACAGCAAGTCTCCCCTGAAAGCCTACGCCATTCCGGCAACGACCGAATTCTACGCGAGGGGCGACAATGCCATCGCGCAGAACGGGCACACGTTGACCATTCTTGACAAAAAAGGCATCGTGGCGCAGGTGAACGAGACCTACAATGGCTGCCATATCGAAGGTTACTACTCCACTACTGGCCACTACATTCTCAACTGCACCGACAACGCCTTGCATTTCGTATCGAATGTTGACGGCACCGAAACCTACACCATCTCGCTTTTCGACGCCATCCAGAAAGTGCTTGTAGACGGAAACGACATTTTGCTCCTTTCGGGCAACAACCTCTTCTGCTACCAGCCCAAGCTCCGTTCCAGCCCCCGCTGGAAAATGCAGTTTAGCAACGCCGAAGAAGTCCTGCCATTCAATAAGCGCATCGCCGTACTGGAAGCTTCCGGCAAGATTACGCTACTCGACAAGAACCTCGGAAGCATCGTGAACATCATCCGGAGCGACGCTGTCGCAATGCACCCGCTCGCCCTGGGCACGCTCGGGCTATTCTCGAACGAAGGCGACCTCATCGCTGTCGATACGCTCCTGTTGCCCATTTGGCATTTCAATTTCGCGCGCCCCATCCTGGCTCCGCCCATCCATACCGAAAACGGCATCCACCTCATTTTCGACGATTCTCACCTGGTGAGCATCGCCCCGCACTACTACGGCAAACGCGCGCTGCAATCCGACCTGCTCGCCCTGAAGGCTTCCGCCATGGCAGAAGCGGGCGCATGGAAAGAAATTACTCCCCTGCTCGACACGCTCCTCAGGCTAGAACCCGGAAATGCCGAGGCCTGGCTCTACAAGGCTCTCATGCTCGAATCTACCGGCGGGAGCGAAAAGGAACGTCAGAAAGCCTGGTCCGAAGCGGTAAGGCTATCCATCAGCACAATGCGTTCGAGCAACAGCATCCTGAACCGCTATAGCAAAACCATCGGTGCAAAATTCGTAAGCCTGCTATCCATATCGCCCAAGACAATGTACCCGCAGTTCTTTGGCCACAAGAAGAACCTCTTTACGCTTGACCCCGCCGCCGAAAAGCTCATCTGCATCAATGCCGACAACGGAGATGTGCGCTGGTCCAGGAACCTCCCCAAGATGACGGACAGCCCCGTGATGAGCAGCGACGAGAACACTTTCGCTCTGGCCTCCGGATTCGCGCTCAATATCTACGACCTGGACCACGAAACCGAACCGCAGTCGATACAATTGCCCGGCAAGGCATTCAACATTCAGCAGACCTCATCGTCTATCTACATCGCCACCTGGAACGGATTCCTCCTCAAAGTCACCAAGTCCGAAAACAGGCTTGCCTGGTCTCGCAAGATCTATTCTTCGCCATTCCTGTTCGCCCCGCACGAATCAACAGTCTATGCGGCAAGCCTCGATGGCGAAATCAAGTATATCGTCGACAACTCCGGGCAACCGCTTGAATCCAGCCAAAGGCTCCCGACCGGCGTACTGCATATCGTACATGCGGACACCACCGTGGCTCTCGCCACCGAAAACAACCGCCTTTACCTTTATAGCGCAAACGACATCGTCCGCGAACCTACCCAGATATTGATGGAATCTCCAATCGTATCGCTACAGGCCACCAAGACTCACGACGGGAACAACATCCTGGTCGGGCTTGCGGACCAGAGCCTGCTGCTCTACTCGCCCTCCGGAACCCCGCTGTGGAAATTCCAGGGCAAGAACTCTATCTTCATGAAACCCTTCATTTCGGGTTCGCTCGCCTGGATTGACCAGGGAGGCGAAGTCATATCGCTTTCGTTAAAGGATGGTTCGGTCGTCAACCGCTTCAAGACCCCTGGAGGTGCGGGCACGCCGTTCGTCATGAACAGGACCCTCTATAGCGCCTCGTCCAAACGACTGCTTTACGGCTTTTCTTTGTGATATCCATCACATTTTGTAAAAAATTGATTGCATTTTCCGAAAATGCATTCGTTTATTCCATTTTAGAGTTACTGTAAAGAAATTTTAGTAGCAAAAATCATTTATTCTCACTAAATTTTAGTAGTATGAGCATATTTGGTAAAATATTACGTACAACCTCAACATTTCCGATGGTCATCGCCATGGGAATGTTCGTGGCTTGCGAAGATGAATCTGCAGAGAAAAGTGTTGCTGACAACTCAGAATACCCTCGTGCAGAAACACTATATATAGGTGGTTTTGACTGGGCCCCTCCGGCGACATTCAACCCGCTGGACTATGACCCGAATTTCCCCATCGACGGAAATGTCCGCCTGATGTACGAGACTCTTGTCACCTATAACCAAATTACCGATAAGCTCGAACCGATGCTCGCGG
This sequence comes from Fibrobacter sp., assembly GCA_045131085.1. Lineage (GTDB taxonomy): Bacteria > Fibrobacterota > Fibrobacteria > Fibrobacterales > Fibrobacteraceae > Fibrobacter. The sequence continues at coordinate 60,492 of JBGUQN010000103.1, read as the reverse complement.
ATTCGTTCACCAAGACCGATTCCAGCATCACTGTCCACCTTGACGAAAAGGCAAAATGGAACAACGGCACTCCGGTGACCGTCGAAGACGTCATCTTCACATTCCACATCGATTCCATCTTGCCGACACCGCGTCACGGGAACTGGCAGTACCTTTCCTCCGTCAAAGACGAGGGGAACAACAACATTGTCTTCAATTTTGCCCGCAACAACAGGAACCCGCTCATAATCCTGAACGCCATTGCGGAAACTTCCATCCTCCCGAAGTCTGTTTTCGAACCCATCATCAAGGGAGCGAAGGAAGGCAAGAACTACAATTTCTCGAAAGTCGTCGAATTCAAGAACGACACCATGCCGGTCGTTTCCGGGCCTTACAACCTGAAGGCGTTCTCGCCCGACAAGATTGTACTCGAAAGGAACGACAACTACTGGGGCAATGCGAACCACGGCGGCAAGTTGCCCGCCCCGAAGTACATTATACATTCACTGTATAACGGCAACAACCATTTCAACAGTGCGATGACGAAGGGACACCTCGATGTGTCGTCCATCTTCCTCCCGCAAATCTGGAACAAGGCCAAGGACGGCATCCGTGCATGGAGCCGCGAAGAGCCCTACCACCTCCCGGGATCGATTACGACGCTCATCATCAACCAGAAGGTCGCTCCCTTCAACGACCCCGCATTCCGCAGGGCTCTCGCGCATTCCGTAAACTTCGAAAAGATCAAGTCCAGGGCAAACTCCAACTACACGCCTGCAATCCAGGCCGGGTTCATCTTGCCGTTTGGGCCTGAAGCCCGCTTCTTCAACAAGGAAGACGCCGACAAGTACGGTTACTCCTACAACACTGAAAAGGCAAAAGAAATCCTCACTGAAGCTGGCTACAGCTGGGATGCCGAAGGCAAACTGCTCGACAAGCAGGGCAAGCCGGTACGCGCCATCAGCATCGAATGCCCGCAAGGCTGGACCGACTGGGAAGACGCCATCAAGGTCATCGTAGAATCCTTCGGCGAAGTCGGCATCACTGCCGAACAGAACTTTGTGGATTACAGCGTGTGGGACAAGAACCTGCGCCACTGCACGTTCGACCTCGCCATGAAGACGCAGACCGCAGAACTTTCGGCGGCAACCCCGTGGACCCGATTTGACCAGGTGATGGGAAGCGTGGCTCTCAAACCGGTCGGCGAAGATGCCTTCTCGAACCAGGGTCGCTTCACCAACGATGCCGCAAACAAGCTGCTCGCGAAGATCCCGACCATCACTTCGGAAGAGGAACTCACGAACGCCTACCGCGAACTGAACAAGATCTTCATGGAAACCATACCGGTGCTCCCGGTCATGTACCGCCCCACGCAGTACTACCAGTTCTCCACCAAGCACTGGACGAACTTCCCCACCGAGGAAAACCCGTATGCTCCGCCGCAGCACCTGATCGTGGCCGCCGGCGTGAAGGCCCTCTGGGAAATCCAGCCCGTCAAGTAATTTAACAGATTTTTCAAAATATCACGAGAAGGCTACTGCCTTCTCGTTTTTTGTTTACCTGCAGTTCTTTTCCTGGCAAAAAAAACTATCTTTCGTATAACACGTATAAGTGGAGCTTTTTATGGGTAAGACTCGTTTTATTTTGCCGAACGCATTCACCAGCATGAACTTTCTTCTGGGAGCCTTTTCCATTTGCTGGACGACTGGCGCTTTCGCTGCAAAAGACCCCATCCTCATGGGTGCATATTTCATTATCCTGAGTGTCCTGTTCGACAAGCTTGATGGCTTTGCTGCCCGACTGGTAAATGCGAGTTCCGAATTCGGAGCCCAGTTCGACAGCCTCGCCGACCTTATCGCATTCGGCCTTGCTCCCGCATTCAGCATCCTGTTTGCCTACAAGAACCTCGCCCCGCAATTCTTTGACGCGAACGTACCCCTGATGGCTGTTGCCTTCTCGGTCTACGTACTCTGTGCCGCCATGCGCCTCGCCAAGTACAACGCCTGCGACGCAGACTGCTACCACCATCATTTCTCTGGCGTGCCCACGACCTTCGTCGGCGCAACCAACGCCATCCTCATCGTGTTCCTCAAGAACAAGGGCATCTTTGCCGATACCGAAAGCTTCATCATCTACGTCCCCGTCATTGTCCTGCTCATCACGGGCATCTTGATGGTGGCCCCGCTGTTCCTCCCGAAGCTCCAGCCGCGCAAGAACAAGGCATTCAACCTGTTCCAGGCCGTGCTCATCGTTTTGACCTACATCGCGGGTTTCTTGTTCTTCTCCGAAAAAATGTTCCTGCTGGAATACCTGCTCGTGCTCGTCGTGAGCTACCTGACAATTGGCCTTGCCGTCGGGCTTATCCAGCGCAACAAGATTATCGAAGAAGCGAAAGCCGAAAGCGACAAATAGTCACGCCCAGCAGGGCATAGAATAACGGGTCAATTCCAGATGATTTCCGGCGTTCTCCACCTGCCCCTAAAAAAGTACGGTTGCACCACGCAGGGCAGTCCGCTCCATTACGCCCCCTGCAAAGGAAGGTGCGACCTTCTTGTTATTGCCGGGATTCACGGCGAAGAGCCCGAGACGACCTTTTTGCTAAGCCGTGCGCTCCGCCTTTGCGGAAGCCCGATGGAACATACCGCATTCGTGCTGTGCGCGAACCCCGACGGTGTGGCGCTCGGGACCCGCGGGAACGCGAACGGCGTAGACCTGAACCGAAATTTTCCGACACACAACTGGAGCAGCGAACCTGTACGCGTGAGGTCCGTACTTGAAGCGGAGCGCGACACGGAACTCTCCCCAGGGAAATCCGCCGGCAGCGAGCCCGAGACGCAAGCTCTCGTGAACCTGATAGAAGAACTTGGCCCGAAGGCGATACTTTCGATGCACGCCCCCATCGGGTGCGTTGACGCTCCGGAGAAGAGCCCGCTGGTGCAAAGCCTGTGCGATACATTCCGCCTGCCGTGGAAGCCCGACATTGGCTACCCGACTCCAGGGAGCCTCGGAACATGGTGCAAGGAAGCCGGAACGGGCCATTTGCAAAAAAGGCCCGAATGCATTACGCTGGAACTGCCGCGCATGTCGCCGGAAGCGCTGTTCGACAGGTACGGGAAAGAATTTGCCAAGTGGATTGCAGGGATGGAAGGCTAGTGGATGCCCTTGCCCCTGCGGGGCGGCGGCATGACGATTCAGGCCAACAACTGCTAAATGAAGTACGGGTAGATGTAGTCTTCGGCGAGTTGCGGGAGGTTCGCAAGAATGGCACCTTTGCAGGCGATATCGCTCTTCTCGTATATACCGCGGAGCGTTTCCAGGGAAAAACCTTCCAGCAGTCTGCGCGACGTAGGCAGGTGCGCAATGTGCCAACCCTCGGGCTTGATTTTCCCCCTGCCGGGAACAAACACGCGGCTGAAACCGAAGGCATCATTTGCGGCAAAGCGCGCATCCAAGAACTCATGGAATTTGGCAAACATTCCCGTGCACTCGTCGGGCGTCAGTTGCACCTCGTAACCTTCGGGGCAAGCGTTAGCGTCGACGACGTCGATGTCCGTGCCCAGATGGTGGCGACTTGCACCGGGAAGCGCAGACCACGTAAGAATGGCATACATCAGTTTTTCTTCGTCGGATGGGCGCTGCATGGGCTTGCCAAATTCATCGAGCAGCGGGAGCTCGCCTGCGGCCTTACGATTCCAGATGGAAAGTTGTTTTTCGAACGGGCGGTAGGCCGATTCCAGACGAAGGCGGAAACCGTTTTGGGCCAACAGCTGCGAGAACTTTTCCAAGTCTGCGCAAATCTCTTTACATACAAAATAACCGCTCTGGAATTCAACAAGGTCGGGTGTGCCCAGGCCATAAGGCAAAAGGTTCTGAGCCATCATTGAATAACTCCTCCCATCTTTTCGACAAGCGCCTTCCATTCCGAAACGCTTGCCTTCTTTTTGCGGCGGACAGGCTTGCCTGCGCGGGCAGAGAGCGCTGCAGATAGCGGAGCCGGATTCGCGTGGGTCCAGGCAATCGCAAGGGCATCGGATGCATCGAGCGGAAGTTCAGACGGCAATATCCCCAGGCGCGCGAACACCATATTCGCCACCTGCTCCTTGGAAGCGCTGCCGTCGCCGGTAACAGCCTGCTTAACGATTTTCGGAGGATACTCGTTGAACGTCATCCCGCGCCTGCGGCAAGCGACGAGGATAGCCCCGCGGATATGCCCAAGCACAAGAGCGCTCTTCGCATTCTTTGCAAAGAACACGCCTTCCATGGCAAGCGCTTCGGGGCGGTACTGTTCCAAGCGCGCTTCCAGTTCCGTTACGATTTGCAAAAGACGGTCTTCGACCGGAAGGGTCGCCTTCGCTTGAAACACGCCATATTCGAGTACATCCACCTTCCCTTTTTCTGCCTTCACGAAGGCATAGCCCGTCGTGATGGAGCCAGGGTCGATTCCGAGTATAATCATGCTTTCAAATTAGATAAATAGTGAACCTGCGTTATCCGTTTTATGTAATTTCTTATTAGATTTTCTAGGAGAGAGGTTTTTATGGTCATCGATCAAGAACACGCCGGAATCATGCGCAAAAAGACACACCCGAGACAGCTGGGTGTACCCCTGAGCCGCTGGGGTAGAAATCTTATTTCTTGTTGTCCTTTCCATTCGCCCGAAGAAACGTCGCTATTCTTCTACGACGCGCTGGGCTACTGGCGCTACCGCTGCCTGCAATGCGGGAGCGAAGGCGACCTCGTCGAATTCGTGATGAGGAGCCGCTTCAACGGCCTAGACGAACAAACCGCCCGCGCCGAAGCTACTGAATTTTTAGGAGCCCGAGACCACGAACCGGAAGCGGACCCTGACGAACATCCGTGGATTAAGGAAATTGGCGGCGAAAAATCCCGCGTGCTCGAAAACTTTGTTCGCTACTGCCACTGGGCGGCATGCAAGAGCCCGTCTTCGGCGGAGTTCCTTGAAAGCCGCGGATGGAGCATCGGCCAAGCCCAGCTTTACGGCCTCGGCTACTACAGCGGAGACCCGGAACCGTTCTACAGTTACTGCATGCTCTCTGGAATCGAACGCCACCAGGTAGCGTTCTTCCTCGACAATCTCGAAGTCTACCGCGAGCCGCGCATTACTATCCCGGCACGCAACTCCAAAGGGCTCATCCACTCCGTGTACGGACGCTCCATGGAAAACGATGGCGCGCACAATCCTTACATTTCGTACGCATCGGGCCCGGGCGACATCCCGTTCAATATCCAGCCCGATAATGACAAGCCCATCATCGTAGAAGGCATGTTCGATGCACTTACGGCTGACCTCGCTGGCATTCCTGGCGTTGTATCGACCATGTACCAGGAACTCACGATGAGCCACCTGTACAAGCTCAAAGCCTGCGGTGCAGATTCCGTAACCGTCATCCTCCGCAGGGAGCCCAACCGCAGGGAACAGGAATTCCGCATCCAGAACTACCTGAAGATGGCCGAGACGCAGGGCCTGAAATTCAAGTCCATCGTGCTGCCCGAAAACGAAACACTCGACCTGATGGTACGCAACTACGGTGCAGACCACCTGATGAACCTGATTGCGGAAACGGAAGAGGACACAATACACACCCACCGCCGTTCCATGTTGCTCCAGGACATCAAGGAGAACTACGACACGGCAATGGGTTGCCCGCCCAACGAATGCGTGGGCTACACGCTCAATACATTCCCGCAGTTCACCAAGAAGATTGACGGCATCCAGTCCGGGCTTTTCTATGTCTCGTCGAACCCGTTCGGCCTTAAGACATCGCTGCTTTCTAGCCTCGCGCTCGACCTGATTGAAAGCAACCCGACCGTGAAACTCATCTACATCGCGCTCGAAACGCCGCGCCGCCAGATATTCGACCGTCTCGTCGCCATGCGCATCGGCAAGTCCGTCCTTGATGTCCGCAAAAAGAACAAGGATGAACAGGTGAACCAGATGATTCTCGAAGCGACACGCAAACTCATGGAGTTTGTCCGCGAGAACCGTTTGGAAATCTGGGAAGACCAGCCCGCATTCGACAACAAGGAACTGCTCTCCACGCTCAAGGAAGAACAACGCGAACACCCCGACCTTATCGTGATGATCGACGGCATCGACCACTTCAAGGTGACCGACAGGCCCGACCTCACCGACATCCACGAACGCCGTTCGTCCGTAATGCTCGACATCTACAAATCGCTCGACATTCCGCTGTTCCTGGGCGGTGAACTTGTCGACGAAGAAGGAACCCTTATCGCACCTCGCCCCTACCTGCGCGATTCCGACGCCATCTACTGGCTCGAAACCAAGGACGGCGAGCATTCCCTGACGGTGAATTCCAAGCGACTTGGCAACAACAACTACTTCAAGAGTATGCTTTCCATCGACCCGGAATCGAACCGCATCTGCGAAGCCTGATGTACACCATTACCGATTTCAACAACTTCTGGAGTCCGTCGGGCGGTGGTGTGCGGCGCTACCACCTGCAAAAAATGGCATTCTACGAACAGCAGAGCGACGTGCTCGAAGTGTTCGTGATGCCGGACTCGAAGACGTATACCGAAGTACGGAGCAAAGGCCTGATAATTGAACACGTAGAAGCGTTCCGGTTCCCCGGCAACTGGGAATACCGCTTCATGTGGAAACGCAACCAGATTGCGCCCGTACTCGAAAAGTACAAGCCCGACATTATCGAGGTCGGTTCCCCGTATATCTTGCCCACGGCTGTACGCCATGCGGCAAAGCGCGTGAGCCCGAATTCCAAACTCGTCGGGTTCTGGCATGCAGACTTCCCCGTCACCTACGTAGGTCGGCCCGTCGCAAAAAAACTCGGGGCAGGCGTGGGTACGTTCGCCCGCAAGGAAGCCTTCTGGTACGCCCGAAAGGAATTCAAGGGTTACGACTGCATACAGGCATCTTCGAAAGAGGCCATGGCCCGCCTGCGCAAAAACGGGTTGCCCGACCCGCGGTGGATTCCGCTGGGTTGCGACATCAACATGTTCTCCCCCACAAAGCGCGACGATGCGCTCGTGAACGAACTCAAGGCCGGGAACCCCGACCGCCTCACCATATTCTTCCCGCACAGGCACTGCAACGAGAAGGGTATCGACCTGCTGCTCGGCGCATACGACATCCTCGCAGAAAAGCTGGGGCATGAGCCCGCCATCGTCTTCGCGGGCACAGGCCCGAGCCTCCCGCTGGTACAGGAGGCCGCAAGCAAGTACGAGCACGTGCGCTACGTCGGGTTCATCAATTCCATTGACGAGATGGCACGCTACTACGCAAGTGCCGATATCGGGCTCGCGCTTTCGGGCTGGGAGACCTTCGGGCTATCCATCCTCGAGAGTATGGCCAGCGGAAACGCTCTCGTAGGTGCATCCGCCGGCGCCGCATTCGAGCATGTGACCGAATCGGGCGCAGGTACAATCCTCAAGGAACGCACACCCGAAGCGCTCGCCGAAGCCATCGTAGAACTCTACCGCTCCGACATGCAGGCCATGAAAAGCAAGGCCCGCGCCTATGCCGAAAAGTTCAGCTGGAACGACTGCTTTACACGCCAGCTGGAACTCTACACCCAAATTACGAATAAGGCCACATCCAAATGAAGCCGCGTATTGTCGACCTTTTTAGAAAGATTGCTGGCAAGATTGCCCCCTGCGCAGCGCCTTTCCAGAAACTTGTCCTGATTTCGCTTGCCGCATGGGCGATGCACATCATCTTGCGCGTCCTGCTCCTGTTCCGCAACAACCCTTACGGATTCCCGTTTGTTTCCAAGCCCGACTGGTTCATTTTCCACGCGGTCTGCATCGACTTCATGTGGATCGTGAACGCGCTCGTAGTGTTCCTGGTCGTGGGCGGAATCATTTTCCGGGCGACATCCGGCAAGGCAACCGTCGCGAAGGTCACAACCGTCGTCTACGCGGTTTTCCATAGCGTCATCCTGCTGTTCACTCTGCTCGACAACGAAGTACAACGCTTTTTGGGCGGTCACCTTTCCTTCGGGCTCATGGACACCTACAAGGACACGTCTTCCATCACCATGTTCTACGACTACGTGGCGAACGACCTGTCCGTCCCCTACCTGCAATTCGTAGTATTGCTGCTCATGCTCCCGTTCACCTACGGGCTCTACAGGCTGCTTTGCAAGTGGTACCGCCCGTGCGACGGTTTCTACGTGAAAAAGTCCGTCATCGCGATGCTCATTTTCTACATCGCCTCGTACCTGTTCGTTTATTTTATCTGGACCGGCGGTTCGCGCATGACGAAACTCCGCCCCGTCGTATCGCTTGTCTATAGGGACCTGTTCGTCAAGAAGAATGCCGGCGGCATCAGCGCCGAGGAACTCGGCACCTACAAGGCGGCCTACCAGAAACTGTGGCAGACAATCGAAGGAGATTCCCTCTGGGAATTCTCGGACGCGAAAGAAGGGAACGGTGTTCCGCTCTACCGCGTACCGACACAAGCGCTTTTGCAAAGCGAAAAACTGCAGGCGCAGCGCGAGATGAAACCGAACTTCATCTTGGTCCTCATGGAATCGCAGCGCGGGCTGAACGCAGGATTCTTGAACCCGCAGAAGCCCTCGCCCACACCCTTCATGGACTCGCTGGCAGCCTATTCCCACGCGTGGACCCGCATGCACACGAGCGGCGTCCCCACTACGGGCGGCGTGCTCTCGACGCATATCGGCATCCCGCACCATTCGCGGCTCTCGCAGGCGACCGACCTTGCGCACAAGAATATTCCGAGCTTCGTGCAAGTGCTTACCGAAAACGGCTACAGCACGCACTATATGTCGGCTGCCGACCCCGCCTGGGATAACCTGGGCGTATGGATGTCCAAGTGGTACACCGCGCAGCACTACAGCCGCGAGCGCGAAGACGATTCCACCTTCATCGACAATGCGATTGAATACGTGCGCGACACGCTTTCTAAAGAAGGCAAGCCTTTCCTCGCCACGCTCATGACGCGTTCCAACCACTACCCCTTCAACTTCGCTGCGGGTATGACCGACGAAGAAAAGAACCGCCCGCTGCAGGAACGCATCAACGTGACCATGAATTACGCCGACAGGCAAATCGCCCGCTTTTTCCGCGCCATCGAAAACGAGGAATGGTACCAGAACACCTATGTCATCGTGATGGCCGACCACGGGTTCCCCCTAGGTGAAAACGGAGTCTCCACGATGAACGGTGGCGGATTCTCGAACGTGAGCTGGATTCCGTTCATGATTCACGGAAAAGGACTCGAAGCTACGCTCGACACGACGACCGCGGCACAAATCGACATTGCGCCCACGGTGCTTGAACTTGCGGGCTTTGCCGTACCGAATATTTTCATGGGCCATAACTTGCTGCGCGTACATACGGCTGATTCTACATCTGCGCCGGAACCGCTTGCAGGCCTATCGCTCGGCGCTTACTCCGGCTATGCGGCCATCGGCCTGGACGGCTACCGCTTTATCGCGAAATACCCCTCACAAGAAGAAACGCATATCTTCGCCGAAAGCGACACCCGCCAGGAAAACGAACTGACCGGCAAGTTGCAAAACGAAGAAGGCCGCCTCTCAGCGACCCTCGACACTTTGCTCAAGATTTCGGACTACTCGCTCGAACGCGGGCTCTAAATCCTAAATGCGATGCCGCCGTTCATGATGCCTCGGTAGCCCGCGCCCAGTTCTGCATAAACGCTCACGTACGGGAACAGGAATTCCAGGCCGACCGGCGTCAACTGGACGGAAGTCTGCACGACTCTTTCCAGCCCGTCATCAAATTCAAGCAAGGCACCGATACCTATGCGGCTGTATGGCCTTAGAAAGTCAGTAATCATGAACCAGTTGAGCTTGTCCTCGATGGCAATATGGACCAGGTGGTGGTCCAGGAAATCACCCGCCCTGCAGCGCAACCCGTTGCCGTAAAATCCAGTCTTTTCGCAGACACTTTCATGGGAACTGTAGTACTCGTAAGAGACCGCTAGACCCATCTCGAAATGAGGGGAAAGGATGTAGCGTGCACCGAAGTTCGCTACCGCATTATTCGTTTCATAGTCAACTTCGTCGGGCGCATCGCATTTTCCATTACTGCAATAATCGAAATTTTCTATCGCCCCAGCCAGAACAATAAGGCTTGAATAAGTCGCAAACCCGCCACCCACGTCAATGACAAAGTGTTCTTGCTTTTTCGCTTCTCCAGCAAAAGCGTGAGCGGCCAGCATAAACGCCGCAATCAGAACAAAGCATTTTTTCATATAAAAGAAAATACAAAAAAATGTCGCTTATAAACTACAGTCAAAGTCAGAAGCGAGTATAGCAAGGCCGCAGACCCCGAAGCCGTATAAAAATACGGCGAGTGGGTCGAGAACGCAGCTAGACGACGCTTATGGCTTTGACTATTTTTTCTTGAGCCATGTGCCACAGAGGTACATGCAGAATACCACACTCGTAATTAAGAACATCGCGATGCCAATGCAAGCTAGATCGCCGATGCCCTTCAGGCCACGGTGCGTGGTAAACAAGAACCCGACAAAACCGGCGATGGTCGTGGTGGAACTTGCCATCACGTTGCGGCCCGTGGTATCCATCAGCTGGCGGAGCGTCATGTTCTTGTCCGCCATCCACGAGGTAATCATGTGAATCGTGGAATCGATGCCGATACCGAGCGCCATCGGGATGACAATCACGTTATAGATGCTAATCTTCCCGAACTCAAACAGGTCGGTAAGGAGCCCGAGGAGCCCAAGCGTGAGCAACGTGCCCATGCCAAACGAGATGCAGCCCGCCAAGAACAGCTTGGGCCTGCGGAACGAAAGCACAAGCGTACCGAAAATCACGAGGATAATTACGAGAGCAAGCCTGAAGCTATCCTGCTTCACCGACTCAATCACATCGGAGAGGATGAACTGCGACGAGAACGTACGGAGGTCTTCGCCATCGAAATTCCAGCGGCCATAGCGTTCCTGGAACCTGTGCAGGGCCTTCGCATCCCAGCTGGGGAATGCGCCGTAGATAAAGCCGATCTTTCCGTAGCTGCCGTCCTTTTCGCGGAGCAGGTCCAGCGCCCATTCCGGAATGTCTTCGGCGGTAAACGTCTCTTCCACACCGGCGAGCTTGCGGAGCGTTGCGATGTTCGCGGAATCCTGCCCTTCGGCACGGTCGAACACGCGGGCCTCGGCAAGTTCACGGATTTCTTCGATAATTTCGAGGCGGGCCTTCTGCGAATCGAGCGAAGGTACAAACGTCTTGAGTGTAAGGAAACTACGCAGCGTAGAATCCTTTTCCACATGCAGACGCACCATTAGGGTGTCGTAAAGCATATCGAGCTGTTCCGACTTGCTCCCCATTACTGCAGCAGGCGTAGAAGTAGCACGGCTGTTCGTGCGGGTCACACCCGTGGCGATGCCATTGCTCTTGTGGTTCTTTTCCGTCGATACACGGCGGAGGTTACGCAAGTTGTGTTCGAAATCCACGTCCTGAGCAAACCAGATGGAAACGGCGCCAAGGGCAAAGCCCGCAAATGCTGCATACTTGAAGAACCTGAGGATCTTTGATTCGTTCCAGGACTTGGGCAACAGGCTGTTTTCGGGAGCCTTCGGGATACCGCCCATGCACTTGATGAACACTGGAAGCACGAGCACCGAGGTGAGCATACTGAACAGCACGCCGCTCGACGCCACCACGCCGAATTCATAGAAGCCGCGGAAATGAGCCGCAAGCAAGGTAAGGAACGCGGCAATCGTCGTGAAGCTCGCGAGGATGAACGGCTTGAGCATCTTGCGCTGGGCAGCCTCGAGAACCTCTTCGAGCGTCGCATACTTGTGCATGAGTTTCTGCGATGTGCCGAGGATATGGATGGAGTAGTCGATACCAATGCCCAAAATGATGGAGGCGACAAACACGGTGAACGGGTTGAACTTGCCGTAGATGAGCGCGGTAAACGCGAGCGTGGGGATACAGGCGTAGAGCACGGATGCCGTCACGAGAATCGGGCCCTTCACGCTCCTGAAGAATATCATCGTAAGGAGGATAATAAGCACGAGGCTTATGCCGAACGAGAAGATGGAATCGTTAGCGACGTCATCCACTTCCTTGAGGCCCTCGTACGTGCCTTCCACGGAGAAGCGCGTGGGCACAGGGTAAGTCTTGCTGCTGAAATATGCAAGCAGGGTATCGGTACGCGCAAGGATATGCGTCACGAATTCGTAATCGGTAGAAGGCTTGAGGAGTTTCGCGTTCACCACACCGTTGAACAGGATCTTGCCGGTGCTATCGGGCTGCGGGCAACCAATAAAGCGGGTACGCAGTTCCGGCGGGACAGGCTTCTTCTTGTCCCATTCACCGGCATTGTCCTTCTTGGAAGCGTCTTCCTTCTCGTTCTTCTTGAAGAATGCATCGAACGCGCCGGCGGCTTCGTCGGGGAGTCCAAGTTCCTGCGGGATATCTGCACTGAACCACACGCGTTCCTTCTTAGCAGGAGCCGGCGCGGACTCACCCGCATTGCCTGCGGAATCTGTTGCAGGCTCGTCGCCCAGCAAGTCGACGACAAGCGGGCCATTCTTGCGTCCGATTTCCAGCTGAAGGTCTTCAAGGTTGTCGCGAATGTTTTCGAGGTACTTCACCGGCAGGTAAAGGAGCGCATTGTCCTTGAAGAACTTGTTGTCGTTATCCACCTGGGTCGAGACGAAATCGCCCTGCCAGTTCTTGTGGATGTATTCGCTGATGGAATCCTGCAATGCAGCCACCAGGTGCACGTCTTCGCTCTGGATGGCAATCATGAAGCGGTCGGTACTCCCGAAACGCTGGTAAGACTCCTCAAGAGCCTTCACGCTCGGGGTATTTTCGGGTAGCAGGTGCGAAAGGTCGGCATCGAGCTTGAGCCCCGGCTTGTACAGGATGGGAATGGCAAAGAGTACCGCAAGGAGAAGGTAAAAGGCCAACGCCTTGTACTGGTGCCTGCAAATCAGGGGTATATACCAGTTGGAAAAACGCTCTATCAGGGATTTCTTATTAGCCATAAGGACTAATATAACAAAAAAAATGCGTTTTTTTACCCCAAACACGGCTTTTTCGGCAACTTCACGATAAGTGGCCGTATACAGCGGATGAACGTAAAAAGTGTAAAAAAAATAAGCTTTCACCCACACCGGGCATTTTAGATAGTAAATTTCCTCATATGGTTAGTATGGCTCATTCAAAGTTTTCTTATTTATACGCTCCCGCAATCTTAGCCGCAAGTTTCGGGCTTTGCTTCCAAGGGTGTTCCGACACCGCATCTGCTGGCAACGATGATATTGTCATCCCCGTCCCGACAGAACCCGTCCATGTAATCGAAGAAGAAAAAGTCCAGGTGCAACTGAACGAAATCTCCTCGCTCAACCTCGCATGGCTCGACCAGGACGGTGACGACCCCGCATGGGTGGAAATCTACAACGCGCTTGACAAGGACGTGAACCTGAAGGGCTTCGCGCTCGTAGAGAATCTCGAAAACCCGCGAAAGTGGGTCTTCCACGACGAGACTATTGCCGCCAAATCTTACCGCACCGTGTTCCTCGACAGGAAGGACGTCAATACGGTCAAGGGAATTGCAGACGGCATCGATGACGAAGGGAATACGCTCCACGCACGTACGCACACGAACTGGAGGCTCAACAAGGATGGCGGCACGATTTACATCATTGACGGCCACAACGCCATCCACGATTCGATTACCTACCCCACACTCCCCGCCGGCGTAAGTTACGGGCGTACCTCTGACGGCAGCTACAAGTATTTTGCAAACTCTACACCCGAAGCAGTAAACGACGACGCAAACGCCTATGCGGCACTTGCCCCGACGGTCGATTTCAGCACTACGCCAGGTGGATTCTACAGCGAACCGATAACGCTTGCCGCACCCACGGTCGCAGAAGGTGCGACAGTCCGTTGCACGGAGAACGGTTCTGCCCCCACCCAGGATTCTCCCGCATTTACCGAACCAAAGGCCATCAGTGCCAACACGGTTCTCCGCTGCGCCACGTTCATGCCGGGCGCACTGACCACCAAATCTACGACCAACACTTACTTTATCGATGAAACCGTGAAGATGCCCGTAGTCGCCGTAACAGTCGATTCCGCATTCTTCAGGGAATACTACATCAAAACCGACGCCGAAAGCCCGAAGACCGCACCCGAAGGCCTTTACGAAGACAAGGAATACCCCGTACACGTGGAATACTTCGAAAAAGGCAGTTCTTCCAAGGCCGCCAGCTGGAGTATCGACGCCGGGATTTCCATCATGGGCGGCTACAGCAGGCTAAAGAACAAGAAGTCTGTCGCCATCGTAATGCGAGAAGAATACCAGGACGGGAAAATCGACTACCCGCTGTTCGAAACCCGCAAGGAGACCAACAGCAAGTTCCGCGGGTTCAACCTGAGGAACAACGGTAACCGATTCGTGAGCGACTACATCGGCGATGCAATGGGCGGCGCCATCCTCGAAGGGAGCGGAGTCGACTACCAGCGTAGCCGCCAGGTGGTGGTATTCTACAACGGGCGCTACTACGGCATCCACGACATGCGCGAACGCTTCAACAAGCATTACGTAGAAACGAACTACGGCATCGACGCCAACACGGTCACCATGGTCAAGCACCTGGGCCACGAGGTTACGGCAAGCAACGGTTCCCCAGACGAATACAAGGCATTGCTTTCCTTTGTTGCAAACAGCGACTTCAGCGGTCCCGGGAACGCTAACTACGAGATGGTCAAGACCATGATGGACGTGGGCAATTTCGCCGACTACATGGCCGCAGAAGCCTACGACCACAATGGCGACTGGCCGAACAACAACGTACGCGCCTGGAAGAGCCCCAATCAGCCCTGGAAGTTCATGGTATACGACCTCGACCACGGATTTGACTGGACGTGGGGCGTGAACGGTGGCGAATTCGGCCAGACTACAGATATCTTCCCGTGGATCCTGAAGGGCGGCGGAAACAAGCCCTGCAAAGATGAAGGGTGTTTTGCAAACCTGTTCATACAACTTATCAAGAATCCGGATTTCGCAAGACTTTTCATAAACCGTTCCGCCATTATGTTGCAAAACAACCTGAATGCGGCCAATGTGGCAAAGGTTGTAGATGCGATGACGGCAACTATCGATACGGCAGAAATCACGCGCGACCTCAAGAAGTTCCATCAAGACGAAATGTACTACAAGAATTCCTGTGGTCACGGATTCAGCAAAACGGGCAGCTGCCTCAAGGAATGGACAGAGACCCGCGACACCACGATTATCCACGATTACGCAACCCAATTCGACCTGGATACCAATTTGATTACGGTAAAGATTACCGCAGAAGGTTCTGGACTAGTACAAGTCGAAGGGAAAACCCTTCCGCAGACATACTCGGGCAAGTTCTTTGCCGGCGTGGAGATGGAACTGTACGCCGCACCGATGGGCGGATTCGTTTTCTACCAGTGGGAAGACGGTTCAACAGACAACCCGAGGTTCGTAGCACCGACTGACGGAGCGTCTTATACCGCAAAATTCAGGTAGAACCACCCTTTTTACCAGTTATATTCCCCGTTTGGCCTTGTGCCTGCGGGGATTTTTACTAAATTATGCATAAAAACAGATATATGCATACCTAGGGCGGAAACGATGACTCTACGTGAAGCGTTTGAAAACAAGATGCTGCTGCTCGACGGCGGCATGGGTTCGGTTATCCAGACCTACGGGATCAAGGGCGCCAACAACGACATGCTCTCCATCGAGAAGCCGGAGATCATTCTCGACATCCAGCGCCGCTACGTGGACGCCGGCGTAGACTGCCTCACCACGAATACGTTTTCAAGCCAGCGCGTAAGCCAGCACGAATACCACCAGGAAAGCCGCGTCGCCGAAATGAACCGCGCGGCCGTAAAGATTGCCAAGCAGGCCGCCGAAGAAGGTTTCAAGAAATACGGCCGCAAGGTGTATATCCTGGGCGACGTGGGCCCCACCAGCAAGATGCTCTCGATGAGCGAAGACGTGAACGACCCCGCCAGCCGTTCCATCACGTTCGACGAACTCGAAGATGCCTACATAGAACAGATACAGGTTCTCGTGGCCGAGGGCGTCGACGCCATCCTCATAGAAACGATTTTCGACACGCTGAACGCAAAGGCCGCCGCAAGCGCCTTCATGAAGGTCATGGATGCGCGGGAAACTGCCGCTGACAATGCCGCCAACCTCAAGCCAATCGAAGTCATGTTCTCCATGACGGTGAGCGACGCCTCGGGCAGAACACTCTCTGGCCAGACGGTTGAAGCCTTTGTCGCAAGCGTAGCCCATGTAAAGCCACTCTCCATCGGGCTCAACTGCGGGCTCGGTGCCGACGGAATGGTTCCCTACCTGAGGCGCATGGGAGCCGTCGCGCCGTGCTATATCACGTGCCACCCGAACGCGGGGCTCCCGAACCAGTTCGGCGGCTATGACGACACACCCGAGGACATGGTGCACAAGATGCGCGTGTTCCTCGACGACCACCTCGTGAACATGATTGGCGGCTGCTGCGGCACTACCCCCGAGCACATAGCCGCCATGCGCCAAATGCTCGACGCGCTCCCCGCCGACTACAAACGCAGGGAACCCGCCACGCTTTCCAAGGACCTGCGACTCGCGGGCCTTGAACCGCTGGTTGCCCCGCCGATGCTTTCTCCCGAAGGGTTCTTTGTGAAGGTGGGCGAACGCTGCAACGTCGCCGGCTCGCGCAAGTTCCTGCGCCTGATTAACGAGAAGAATTACGAAGAAGCTCTTGAAATCGCCCGCAAGCAGGTAGAAGACGGCGCGCATGTAATCGACGTGAACATGGACGACGGCCTCCTGGATGCCGAGCACGAAATGCGCGAATTCCTGAACCTGCTCGCATCGGACCCGGCCATCAGCCGCGTCCCCATCATGATCGACAGTTCCCGTTTCGAAGTCATCGAAGCAGGCCTCAAGTGCGTTCAGGGCAAGAGCATCGTGAACTCCATCTCCCTGAAGATGGGCGAAGAAGCCTTCATCGAGCACGCCCTCACCGTGCAGCGCCTCGGCGCAGCACTCATCGTGATGCTTTTCGACGAGGAAGGGCAAGCAACCAACTACGAACGCCGCGTAACAATCGCCGCCCGCGCCTATGACATCCTCGTAAAAAAACTCGGCTTCGACCCGACCGACATCATTTTCGACCCGAACGTGCTTACCGTCGCGACAGGCATGGCAGAACACAATGCCTACGCTTCCGACTTTATCCGCGCTGTCCGCTGGATTACCGACAACCTTCCCGGAGTCCATATTTCGGGAGGACTTTCGAACCTGTCATTCGCCTTCCGCGGAAACAACTACCTGCGCGAAGCAATGCACTCCACGTTCCTGCATTTCGCCATCCCGAACGGCATGGGCATGGCCATCTTGAACCCCGCTGCCGAGGTCGCCTACAAGTCCATCCCGTTAGAACTGCGCATGGCGATTACCGAGGTCGTCCACAATACCGCGCCCGAGGCAAGCGAAGAACTTATCGAGATTGCCAGCCGCATGACTGCCGCCCAGATGGCAGCAAAGGAATCCAGCGCGAAATACGACCCGACCGCGATATTCGCAACTTCCGTCGGCACAACGGCGACCGCAGGCGGCGAGAGCAATAGCCAAGCCAGCAATGCGCCGCAGACTCCCGAAGAACGCCTGCAAATTGCCCTCCTGAAAGGCACCTCCACGACCCTCGAGCCCGACCTGATGGAACTCATCAACCGCGGCGACAGCCCCGTTGGCATTATTTCTGGCCCGCTCATGGACGGCATGAACGAAGTCGGTCGCCTTTTCGGCGAAGGAAAAATGTTCCTCCCGCAGGTGGTAAAAACGGCCCGCACCATGAAAAAGGCGGTTGAAATCTTACAGCCCTACATCGAGGCCGGCAAGGACGCAAGTGCATCGAGCCGCGGCAAAATCGTCATCGCAACCGTCAAAGGCGACGTGCACGACATCGGTAAAAACATCGTCTCGGTAATCATGGCATGTAACGGGTTTGACATGGTAGACCTTGGCGTGATGGTCCCCGAAGATGTCATTGTAAAGGCCGTCATCGAGAACAAGGCAGATATCCTGAGCCTCTCCGGTCTCATCACTCCCTCGCTCGAGGAAATGTGCACCGTGGCAAAAGCCATGCAGGACGCAGGCCAGCGAATCCCGATTATCGTAGGCGGTGCCACGACCTCGCCCACGCACACCGCCGTAAAAATTGCCCCCTGCTACGAAGGCCCCGTGTTCCACGTGCGCGACGCCGCAAGTAACCCCGGCCTTGTCGCAAAACTTTTGGACCCGGCAACTAGCGAGCAGACCATCCGCGAAAACCGCGAAGAACAACAGCGCATCCGCGAAAAGCAGGAAGGCGTAAAAGCCGCTGCCGCCGAAGCCATCGCCCAGGCAGTCCCGCCCATCGAGCGCCGTTTCAAGTGCGACTGGAGCAACTACCAGCCAGTACACCCGCCATTCATGGGCGAAAGCAAGCTCCCGCCGATTCCGCTCGAAAAAGTCATCCCGCTCATCACCTGGGAATACTTCTTCTTCACGTGGAAGGTCAAGGCCGACTGCGAAGAGGCAAAGAAACTCAAGGCCGACGCCGAAGCATTGCTCAAGGACTTGGACCGCCCCGAATATGCACTCCGCGCCATACAGGCATTCTACCCGGCCGCAGGCAAGGAAAGCAGCATTGAAGTGCTCCTCAAGCAGAGCGGCCACGAAAGCGAATGCCCCTGCTGCAAGCAGACCGTCGAAATCCGTACACCGCGACAGCAGAACCCCGAAGGCGAATGCCTCGCCCTGTGCGACTACGTGGCCCCCGCCAATGCAAAGACCGCAAGCGTATTCAACGCGCAGGTCGGCAACGTATTGTTCCGCGATATCGTGGGCGCATTTGCCGTGACCATGAGCGAAGCCTTCGTCAAGCGCCTTGAAAAGCTGAAGAGCGAACAGGGCGGAAGCGATTACGACGTACTGCTCCTGCAGACTGTTGCCGACCGACTCGCCGAAGCCGGCGCCGAATACCTGAGCCAGGAACTCAACCGCAGCAACGGATGGAAGGGAATCCGCCCCGCCGTAGGCTACCCCGTGCTCCCGAACGTCAAGGAAATATTCAACATCGCAAAGCTAATTCACTTCAATTCTGTCGGGATAAGCCTTACCGAGAACGGAGCCATGTACCCGCAGGCATCTGTAAGCGGCGTATACATAAGCCACCCCGATGCAAAATACTTCAACGTGAAAGAATAAAGAAATTACGGCAAGTTCCTATTAACTTGCCGTTTTTTTTCGCTTCAGTGAAGCAAAGTTAATGCTTAATAACAGGCACGCAAGAAAGCAGTTTCTTGGTGTATTCGTGTTGCGGGTCCACGAGCACGTCGTTTGCCGCACCCCGCTCCACTACATGCCCAAAATACATCACGAGCACGTCGTCCGAAAGGGCGCGCACCACCTGCATATCGTGGCTGATAAAAAGAATCGAAAGCCCAAGATCGTGGCGCAGGTCATTGAGCAAATGCAGAATCTGCGCCTGCACCGAAACATCGAGAGCGCTCGTCACCTCGTCGCAAAGCAATACCTTCGGCTTAACCATCAGGCTACGGGCAATACACAGGCGCTGCCTCTGGCCTCCCGAAAACTCGTGCGGGAACTTCGCTAGCACTTCGCAAGGCAACGACACGCGTTCCAGCAGTTCGCATGCGCGGGCCTTCGCCTCTTCAAACGGGACCTTGCGCGCCATCAGCGGGGCCGTCAAGATTTCTTCTACCGTCTGGCGCGGGTTCAAACTGCTGTACGGATCCTGGAAAACCATCTGCACCATATCGCAGACACGAGCAGCCTTGCCTTTAGAATCCTGCTTGCCTTCCGGAGCAAGTTTTCCGCCCTGCACCTCGCGGCCAAAGAGTTTCACGCTGCCCGAAGCAAGCGGCACAAGCCCCACCAGCGACTTCACGAGCGTCGACTTGCCGCAGCCCGACTCGCCCACTACGCTCAGGATTTTGCCCTGTTCCAGCGTGAACGACACGCCATCGACAGCGGTGAAGTAATCCTTCACCTTGCCAAGCACGCCACCGCGCACCGGGAACTTGACCGTAAGCCCGCGCGCTTCTATGGCAGGGACATCGCTTGCGTTAGGCATCCGCCTCCCCGTCCAGGCTTTCCAGCGCTCCCTGCACGCTCTTTTCCGTATCCAGCAATATCTGCCGGCACTTTTTCAAGAGTTCGGTCGCTTCCTGGACGTTGCCAGCAAGTTCATCGATTTCCATCTCGGAATTGTCGATACGCTCAAGAATCGCCTCCAAGCGTTCCATCGCGTTCTTGTACTCGAAGTTTTCTTTGCTCATGTAAGGGAATATAGTTAATTTCCCTGTTTTTATTTATTACATTTACCCATAGTGGACAAACTAGAGAATAATACCCCGCGGCTCAATTCCGCGGGCCTATCCGGAGGTTTCCGTTGCATTTGCGGGGCGGTCTTTACCGTCGCGCTTTTTGCGCTCCTGGGCTGCCTCGACATTCCCGACGAGCCCAACACGGAATCGCAGTTGGAATACATCAACGTCATTTTGCAACAAGAAGGGAAAGAAGATTCCACGTTGCTGAAAATCCGCCCGAGCGAAAGTTCCATTGTACGCGCCACAGTATACCCCCGACAATACAAGAGTCGGCTTTCTTTCCAATGGTCGCGCCATACCAAGGATTCAACACATGTGCTGGGCGAAGGCACGGAATACGTCATCGAAGCGAATGCGGGCAAAAGCAAGATTCCAAATGAACTCAAGGTCACAGACGAGGCCGGCAACTTCTTAACGAAGAATTTTGAGATTTTCGTGAACATGGAGCCCTCATTGAGCAATAATACCATTCCTGCCGAAAACGACACCATCTACGGCAACAAGCATTCGGCAATACTTTTCAAGTGGTATTCGTTCGACAATGATTCCTTCGACGAAGACAAACTCGAACACACGCTAATCATCGATGGCGAAACCTACCCCGTCGGACGCCTCACCCAGATAAGGCAGTCCGGATTCGGCGAAGGGGCCCACACGTTCAAGATTATCGTATTCGACACCTTCGGGGATTCCGACACACTCGACCCCGTCACGTTCTACATGGTTGACACACTCGGAGGCAAGCAATGATGCTCCGCGCATTTTCTGCAATCGCCTTCGCCATGGCCCTGCTTTGCATCGCCTGCACCAACAGCGATGACTTTTTATACGACGAGAGCGAAGCCACGTTCATCGAGGTCTCTGCCGAGATGGCGTATTCCTTCGATTCCATAAGCGAACGAAACAAGTGCGACACGCTCCATCCCGGTGATTCCCTTATTTTCATCGCCAACATCCTTCCGTCGAAATCCATCAAGATAAAGCGCTATATCTGGACAATAGACGGCAATCCGTTCTCGTACGATTTCAGTTTCCGCAGCGCCATCTGGGAACCCGGCCTGCACAAGGTCGTGTTTATCCTCGAAACGTTCTTCGGCGACACCCTGAGCGACACACTCACGCTCCGGATATCCAACTCGCCTGCGCTGCAGGACAGCTTGTTTATCCCGGCGAAGGGCACACAGGGCATCCCGACAACAGGAGGCCTGTCCTTTGCATGGAAAGGCTACGACCCGGATTCCATCGCAAGCCTGTACTATCGCTTTACCATCGACGGGCTTGTCGACACCATCTTGAGCGTGCCCTACTTTACCTACTGGGGCGCCTTCAAGCCCTTGAGCCACTACCGCTGGCACGTGCAGGCGATAAACGAGTTCGGGTTTATTTCCGAAAATACGATTGACGGAGACTTCTTCACGAACGGCAGCCCAAGCGAAAGCGGCATCACCGGATTTTTTGATGTTTCGGCAAGGGATATCGCAAGCCCGTTTGCCTACACCATGAAGCTTTCTATCCTCGACACGGCAAACAACGAAGTTTACAACGATTCCATCAAGGGCAGCAGCCAGAGTGCGCGGCCATTTGCAATCTCGCCCCTGAACGAAGGTGTTTACAAGGCCGTATTCAGCATTCCCAAATACCCCGACTTTACCAGCGACACCATCAACTTCTCCCTTTTGGCAAACGAAGTCCTGGACCTCGACACCATAAGGCTCCGCGACACCATAGCGCCGACAATCGCCTTCATCGAAGACGGGGTTGTCGACATGGAAAAGGATACCCTGAAATACGCCGACACCCTGCGCTTCCTCATCACTGACTTCGGGTCACCGCAATCCAAGAAAACTATTTCCGCCTATCTGGAATCTGTTCTGCTTACTGAAAAGAGCAACGAGGGCGACACCTTTACCGTGGTCCTCCCGACGAACACGAAAACCTGGAACAACCGCCTGCTGGACATCGTGGCCATAGACGCAAGCAAGAACAGGACAACCCGCAACTACACTCTTGAACCTGCAGAATCCTGGATAAAGACAAACAATTCCTTCACCCAGGAAGGTCCAGGAAAAATTGACCTCTACGTTATCGATAATAATCCCTACGGATTCCCGCTCTACACGTGCAAATTCCTCGTTAACGGCACATTGTACCAACCGGAGAGCCCAAACCCCATATTGTGTTCCGTCCGCATCACCACCGACGCACTGGAACCGGGGCTAAACACCATAGAGAGCATCGCCGTATACGACAACGGAATAAATCAAGTGAAAACGTGGTACATCACGTACAACAAAGAGTAAAACATGGACAGGCATTTCAAGACATATAGTTTCGTTCTTGCCGCGGCACTCGCACTTGCCGCCATGTTTACCGTATCCGGTTGCGGCGAAGACTACCTCGCCTCCGAAGATGACGTTGCTTACTTCGAGCAGTACATCTTCGTATTGCCAGACCGCTTTGCCGGGATACCATACGTATACTCGAAACCTGTAAATACACTGTACATCGACACAAACGAAACCGTCAAATTCTGGGCTGTTTACAAAGTTAACGGAGCGTTCTTGCCTTCGGACTCTGCGGACAAACACTACATAAGCCACAGTTGGACCATCGATGGCGAAGAATACAACATATCCCCGCTGCGATTCAGTTTTAAAACTCCAGGATACCGTCTAGGCATACTGCAGACCGTAGACATGTTCATGGACACCTTGCGAGACACCATCCACATATTCGTGAACACGCCGATTAGCATTTCGCCCGTTGCCCCCGTAAACGGATACAACCAGGTAGATGTCGGTTACGACGGCGAAGTCGAATTGCACTGGAACATAAGCGGACTCGACCCGTGGGAAACATCTTCGTGCAACCTTTTCGCCTCGCTCTACAAGGACAGCGTTTGGGACCACAGCCTGGGTTATGTCGACTGTCAGGAATACGCCAAGATTTTCGGCCCCTTCTTAAAAGATTCCCTAATGGATATCCTAGAAGAAGACCCCGAAAGGGACACTTCCGCAACCATCTACTGGGCAATAAAGGCGACATTCCGCGCCAACGGCGGATTCATGGAAACCGATTCCACAGAAATCTTAAGTTTC
Organism: Fibrobacter sp.; assembly: GCA_045131085.1. GTDB lineage: Bacteria > Fibrobacterota > Fibrobacteria > Fibrobacterales > Fibrobacteraceae > Fibrobacter. Next base: position 37,010 of record JBGUQN010000103.1, on the reverse strand, counting down.
TCGACTTTGTACCTGCGCGAAGATTCCTCGGTTATCGTCATCCCCATCAAGCACGAAGACTACCGCAAGACCGACGTGTTTACGCGAGTCGTCATCACCAGCCGCCAGGGCGATACACTATTCATCAAGGATATGACGTACTCGCCCTCCATAGTCTCGGCAAGGGTCGCCCCGCAAACAGGGCTCCACATTTACGTACAGGAACTCAGCAAAGAGGAATTCCAACCGGAATCCCTCACGGTAGACGCTTCCCGCGGGGCAAAGACAATCGTAGACACCATCAAGCTACAAGACAGAATCCAGCCACAAGTGGCGCCACACATTTTCATTAGGGATGGAGCCATAAAAACAGCCATAAAGGAAGACTCCCTCTACTTCTACACGATTGACAACGGGACCGGAATAAACCTGAACAAGATTGTAGTCACTGCAGATTCCAATATAATCTCGCATGCATTCGATGACACCTTCATCAAGTTCAAGGTCCCCTGCAAGAAGACTTGCAAAATCCGCCTGTACGTCGAAGACTACGCCCACAATTCGAACCCGAAGGTTTACTGGAGTTACACCCCGGACGCCACTAAGCCCACATTGGAGGGGCCATTCTCCGAACTGGGGGCCGACCAATGAAATTAGCGATCCGCCTCATAGCCTTCCTGTTTGCATTCTGCGCCGTTTCTGTTTTCGCGCAGGAATCTCCAAAGTACCTGCATATTTCGACGAACCCCTCGTATGCCGAAGCCTACGTAAGCAGCATGCGCGCAAAGATTGCATCGAACCCAGATGTAGAACTGCCTGGATTCATCAAGGTCCCTGCTGGTGAAGCCTCCGTACTCGTAACGATTTTCAAGCCCGGTTACAAGGATACGACAATCAACGTCACGCTCAGCCAGGCAGATACATCGTACCTGATTGTATCGCTCACCCCGACCGACGAAGACCGACTCCTGCAATACCAGCAGAAATCGCTTGCTCACCGTGCACGCCGCAACATTGGCCACAAGCTCATCGCCATATCGGCAGTGCCCCTTATCGCAAGCGGCATTGCGGCAATCGTTACGAAAAACGAAATTGACCAGGCGCAAGAAAAGAAAGATCTCGTCGAAAAAAGTTTAATCCGTGGAGGCAAGGAATACGAAGCCAACCAGGAAAGTTTTGACGACCACAGCAAGAGTGCAAAAACGTCCAGGAACATAGCCATCGGGACACTTGTCGCCGGGGGAATCCTCCTCGGCTTCGGGATAGTCCTTTCCTTCTAGGTAGCCCTATGAATAGCCCTATGAAAAAAATCGTCTTGACTCTAGCCTTCAGCCTCTTCTCGCTGGCAGGCGCCGCAGACCCGCAGGGCACATACGCCCAAGTCGAACTCGTCTCGGGCACAAAACAGAAGGCGCAGTTCCTCGGTATCGCAAACGATACCGTTAGCCTCGGTGGCTACATCAAGAACAAGTTTACCATAGTGAAGTTCCCGAAGGCGCAGTTCAAGAGCATCGTCGACGAACAGGGCAACGACCTGCTGAACCCCGCCAGCACAGGCAATGCGCCCGCCGATACCGTAAGTGCGGCAGCCGCGGCCGATTCCGCAAGCGTAGATTCTACGACGGCTAGTGCAGATTCCACCGTTGCAGATTCCGCCAGCACAGATACCGCAGGTGCAACCGCGACCGCCGGTACTACAAACAAAGTATTTGTCACCTTCGAGCCCTCCGAAATCCCGCGCAGCACAAACGAACTGCTCGGGAACATCACCTTCGGACTATTGCGCGAACTAGACTCCACGATCCGCATCCTCCATTGGAATGAACTCCCGGACTGCAACGACCGCGCATGCATCCAGGAACAGTTGAAGAATGCAGGCATGACGGATATTTTCTTCGGGAAGGCTGCACGGGCAAAGCACCCCGATTCCGTGAGCATCGAACTCACACGCGTCACCTTCGAAGAAGACCTCCCCACCATAAAGAAGACGCAGATAACCGTCTCGCGCGACTCGATTCTGCAAGACGCCATCAAGGGCAGTTCCATTACCACGCTCGTCAAGAAGGCTGTCGGCATCCCCGTACCCACCAAGCAGGCACGCAGCTACATTCACGTAGAAACCGACCCAGAAGCAGCCACTATCTCGCGCCCCGAAAAGGATGCCATCTGCAAGTCGCCCTGCACCTTCGTGGTCACCGACACCGGGCGCATAGAAGTGAACGCCTACTGGAACGTAGACAAGCATCTCTGGGGCGCACAGACATTTGTGCACCCGCTACCTGGGGACACCGCCAAGGTATCGCTCAAGCTCAAGCGTATCAACCCCGAAATCAAGATCGTGAGCAACCCCGTTGGCGCAGAAATCTTCCCGGGTAACGAAGCCATCGGGCGCGACAGCAAGTCTATCGGCACCACCCCCAAGATGGTAACGCTCACGACTCCGGGCATGACCGCGCTACGCCTGAGGAAAGCCGGCTACCGCGACACGCTCGTGAACTTCTACGTCGCTCCCGTTTCTGAAATCAACCTGGACATTTCCATGGAACACCTCACCGACTTCGAAGAAATCAAGAAGCAGGAGGAATGGTTCCACCAGCGCAAGGTATCGTACATCGGCAAGGTCCTGATGGGGTCAGCTATCGCGCCCGTGCTGATGGGTACGCTGCTGCTGTACCTGGCCCAACAGGAATACGCAGACGCCGAGGACATCAAGAACGAGCTCAAGATGCCCTGCGCCGCAAAAGGCGAGAATTTCAACGAAAAAATCCGGAAAAACAAGGACCTCGTCGATACCGGCGACCGCTACTCGATTATAGGCGGAACCCTTATCGGCACGGGAATCGCCGTGTTCGGCCTGGGTCTATTCCTCACTTTCTAGCAAAAAAGCGCAAAAAAAGCCCGAAAAACGCTTCTTTTTTACGCACAATTGTTCGATTTTCACCCATTAAAATGTAAATTTTTAGATGATGCGAAGAATAGTTACCTCATTTTTGCCCTTTTTGCTCTTGACTGCGACTGTAAATGCAGCTGATTTCGAACGCTCGAATTGGCGCAGTCAGATATACCTGCAGGCAGAACCCGCCTTTGTTAATTTCGAAGCAAAGAACCCGCAATTGCTCAAGCAGCCTATCGACGACGAAATCCTCACCGTCCCGATGAGCGTGGGTTTCTTGTTCAGCCCCCTTTACACTCCGCTCTTCAAGGCGGACATTCCGTTTACCATCTGGCTGGGTGCCGAGGTCAACTCCATCCAGTTCCGTGAAATTGCAAGCAACCCCGAATACTGGGGCGTAGACGACGACGGCAAGGCCGACCACAACAACGACCTTTCCGAAAACGGCGAAGGCCGTACGCTTTCGTTCCGCGCCTATGCACCTTCCGTAGTGGGCGGCTTCTCCGTGAACCTCGCCGGCGACTTCGATATCCGCGTGCTCGGCGGTTACGGCATGCACTTCTTTACGTTCATCGACAACTACTCCACGAGTACCAAGGACCACACGGAAATGGCCCCGACGGCATTCGTGTCCGGCGCCCTCGAATACCGCATTACGGAAATTTTCCAGGACGTAGACCTCAAGATTGGCGTGAACGTGCGCAAGGAATTCCTGCCCTACGAAAACCTGAAGGCAACCAACCCGTACAAGTACGACGCCGAAAACCCGACTCCCTCCTCCGGTTACTCGGGAATTACCTTCGACAAGATTTCTTACAAGTGGCCCGTCCGCGTTGGGCTTGAACTCTCGCTCGACTTCGGCCGCGAAAGCCACAGGGACCGCCGCATGCGCTTCACGCTGCGCGACCGCGACCAGGTGTTGCGCGACAACAGCGAAGTCAAGGACACCCTCAGTGACTGGGACTGCATGGCCATCGAGCGTGACTACCGATTCTTCCTCGACGAAGACGGTGAACTGCCCGACATGAGCGAAGCCTACACCAAGACCCAGTTCTCCGACGTACTGGAAAGCTTCCTCGCCTTCTGCCACCCGGCAGACCTCGCCACGAAGGAAAAGCTCTATGCGTCTCTCGATTCCGGAAAGGTCGAACTGAAGGAATACCAGGTACGCCAGGAAGATTCCCGCTTTGACCAGGTCATGGCAAGTAACGACCCCGAAATGCTCGAGATGTTCCTGCAGTACTACCCCGATTCTCCGCGCCGCGGCGAAGTCGAGGCCAAGATCCGCACCCTCAGCGAATACCACAAGTTCCGCGAGATCCAGGCTCAGAACACCTTCAAGGCTTACCTTTCTTACCTGAACGACAATCCTAACGGCGCGTTCCGCGACGAAGCCGAAGCGGGCATCTTCGAACTGGTGAAGAGCAGCAACCGCATGAAGGATTACGAAATTTACCTGAAGCGCTTCCCCAACGGCAAGTACGTCAACGAAGCGAAGGCCGCCCTCAAGGGTGCAAGTTCCAACGGACCTTCCGTGATGGAATACCAGGCTCCTGAGTACGTGCAGCAAGCCGAAGAACCGCCTGCGGTGGAAGAGGATGATGACGACGAAGAAGAAGTCGAAGAAGCACCTGCACCCAAGGTAAAGAACAAGAAGGCAGCAAAGAAAGCCGCCAAGAAGAAAGCCAAGGCCAAGGCTAAGTCCAAGAAGAAGAGAAGATAAACTTCCCAAGTCCAAGGACTCATGAAAAAACTCGCCATACTAGCACTCCTCGTCGCAAACCTAGCGTTTGCGACAGAATCCGTTATTGATTCCAGCGCCGTAAACGAAACCGCGACAGCCCTCGAAGTTACAAACTCCGAACCGGACGGCGACCCGAAGACCGGCATCTACGACCAAATTATCGACTGGTACAACGACAACCTGAACTACGGCACCATCGCACTCCTCATGGCTGTCGAGAGTTCGTTCATCCCCTTCCCGTCGGAACTGGTGGTGCCCCCTGCCGCCTACAAGGCAATGCAGCCCGAGTCGGGCCTGAACATTATCTTCATCGTGATATTCGCGACCCTCGGTGCACTCGCCGGCGCGTTCATCAACTACTTCCTCGCGAAGTTCCTCGGGCGCCCGATTGTGTACAAATTCGCAGACAGCCGCCTCGGACATTTCTTGTTGCTCGATGCGGGCAAGGTCGAGAAGGCAGAGACCTTCTTCCGCGACCATGGTGCAATCTCGACCCTGGTGGGGCGGCTCATTCCCGCAATACGCCAGCTGATATCCATCCCGGCGGGGCTTTCGAACATGAAGCTCTGGGCATTCGCGCTCTACACCGCCATCGGCGCCACCTTCTGGAATATCATCCTCGCCATCCTCGGGTACATCGCCCACGGGCAGAAGGACTTGATACAGGCATACAGCCACGAGCTTTCCATCGGGCTCGTTGGGCTCGGCGTGCTGTTCATCGCCTACATGACCTGGTGTGCGTTAAAGCCGAAGAAGTAATTAGAAGTTGCAGTTCTCGATACAGCGGTTCCTTTCGAAGGTCGCTTCCAGAACTTTCACGCCCAATTTGAACCGGCGGTAAGGGCCGTTCCGTAGCCCGTTCTCGAAAGTCATTTCTTCTTTCAGCACGCCCAGTTCATCGTAAACTCTTGCGACTCCGTGGATGCGGCCCGCAACATAGGGAATCTTGCGCCACACGAGTCCGCGTTCATTGTACTCTTCGCTCATTCCGTCGAGGACGCCATCCTTGTACACTTCGCGCAACTTTTTCATTCCGTTGTCGTAGTAGTCCGTGCTAATGCCGTGCTCTATGCCGGCACGATAACCGATAGTCTGCCAGGGCTTCCCGTTCTCGTAATAGCTCTTGAACACGCCATCGAGTTTGCCGGCCTTGTAGGGGGCTTCAATCGCGACCTTGCCGTTCGGGTGGTAGCTCACCGCCACACCCTCGCGGATGTCCGTCCCCTTCTGCACCGTGTAAAGGCGCGAAGGAGTGCCGTCAGAGTAAAATTCTTTTATCGTATCAAGTGCAGCCGTTGGCGTTTTTTGCGCCAGCGCAATCGAGCAGAGCCCGCATAGAGTGATACACAACGAAAATAACGTTTTCATCGGAAACAAATGTAGTTTTATCGGCGATAAATATGTATTTTGCGAGTGCTTATGCGCATTACTTTTTTAAACCCGCCGTTCCACCCAATGTTCAGTCGCGAGTCCCGCAGTCCGTGCGTGACCAAATCGAGTACTCTTTACTGGCCCATGTTTTTGAGCTACGCCGCCGGCACTGTCGAAGCCGACGGTAACGAAATCCAGCTCATCGACAGCCCCGCGATGGAACTGAACCTGCCCCAGACTCTCGAGGGCATCAAGAAGTTTGACCCCGCGCTTGTTATCTGCAGCACGAGTACGCCTAGTATTTTGAACGACCTCAAGGTGGTGCACGCCATCAAGGATACGCTCCCGAACACGAAGGTCGCCATCATGGGCACGCACGCCACCGCCGAGCCGCTCGAATCCATGGAGATGGAACCGAGCCTCGATTTCGTGATTATCGGCGAGGCGGACTACACCGCGAGGAACCTCGTGCGTTACCTGCGCGGCGACATCAAGGAAATTTCCAGCATCGCAGGCCTCGCCTTCCGCAAGGCGGACGGCACGACCGACTTCCAGCCCGAAGGCCCGAAGATCGAGAACCTCGACGAACTCCCGTGGGTCTCGAAGGTCTACCGCAAGCACCTCTACAGCTGCTACAAGAAGTATTTCTACGGAGCGAACCTCAACCCGCTGATCGTCATCTTGAGCGGGCGCGGTTGCCCGAACCGCTGCAGCTACTGCGTGATTCCGCAGACGCTCAACGGCCACAAGTTCCGCCGCCGCACGCCCAAGGACGTGGTCGACGAACTGCAGTACATCAAGGACAATTTCGAGGACCTGGGCGAAGTCTTCTTCGAAGACGACACGTTCACCGCAAGCCACGAGCACGTCCGCGAAATCTGCAACCTGATCCTGGAACGCGGCCTCAAGATTACGTGGAGCTGCAACGCCCGCGCCGATGTCCCGCTCGATTTGCTCAAGCTCATGAAGAAGGCCGGCGGCCGCGAAATGTGCGTAGGCTTCGAGAGTGCAAGCCCCGTGGTTCTCGAGAACATCCACAAGGGCGTGAAGAACACCGACAAGGCAATCGAGTTCACGAAGAACGCCCGCAAGGCAGGACTCTTGGTGCACGGCTGCTTCATGGTGGGTAACCCGGGCGACACTCCGGAAACGCTTCGCATGACGCTAGACTACGCCAAGAAGTTGAACCCCAATACGGCTCAGTTCTACCCCATCATGGCATACCCCGGTACCGAGGCCTACAAGGAAGCCCTTGCAAGCGGTGCATTACAGACAAAGGATTACAACCAGTGGCTCGACAAGGACGGCTTCCACCGCACTACCATCCAGCGCGGCGAACTCACCAGCCAGGCGCTCGTCGACTTCTGCGACAAGGCCCGCCGTGAATTCTACCTGCGTCCGAGCTACATATTCCGCCAGGGAATCATGGCCATCAAGAACCCGCGCGAACGCTACCGCGTATTCCGTGGATTCGGCACGCTCGTGAAGCATCTGTTCCGCAAGCACGGGCAGCTCGCCCCTGTGGCACGCCAGGCCCCGACGATAAAGCAATAGCGGATAGACAAGCAACGCAACCTTATTTAAATCCCGGCCCTTGCGCCGGGATTTTTTCTACATTGGTTGACAGAGGCCAACATGATTTGCAAGAAGTGCGGAAGGGAATACGATGACGACATGCCGAAGTGCCTGTGGTGTGACGCACCGAATGACAGCAAAGTCGATCCTTCGGGCACAAACCCGGCAGACGGAACCGAGCCGGAGGAAACCGCAACCCTCTCGGAATGCGAGATTTACTGTAAGAATGCAGTTTTCTGGCTCAGTTTTTTCTTTATCGGCTTAACCATTCTCGCTATTCCGACGGAACTTTCAAACGCAACTCATGGCGGCTTCGACAATTACTTTGGAGAATTGCTTAAAGGATTTTTGATTTCGGGAATGATTGGCATATTCGTTCCGTTCATGTTTCTACAGATCCTTTCAGGAACAAGAGCAAACGCAGTCGGCGACCTCCTGGGCATCGGCATCATCATAAACTTCTTCCTGCTATTTGTACATCTCTTTGTCACCTCTTGGATTGCCATTTACAAGTTTTGCGCTTGGCTCCACTGCGTCATCAAGGAACAGCAACGTTATTCAGAAACCGATTTTACACCCCGTGGAGCGATATTCTTTGCCCTGATCCCCATTATTTTTCCAGTATATCACTATATGATTTTCAAGGATCTACTCGCTCGGCAAAAAGAGTCTTTCGGACAAAACAACCTAGAAAGCGCACACCTTCCCGACTGGATGCTCAAAGCAATCCCCATTTTCGGCTTCACTGTACAAATTGGCTGGTTCCTGGGACTCTTCGTTGCAAAAGGACTCTTCGCGGCACGGGTACTCAGCATAATTCTCAGCATCGCCCTCATGGTCTGCTACATCAAAGTTATCAAGGCCATCACTGCGAACACAATCGCGCTGAATTCATTGGCAACGAACGACGGCCCCACCGATATTCCCGACACCGCAGCCAGCGACGAACCGAGCAAAGCCACCCCAAGCGACGAACTAGACAGCGACACTCCCGATGACCAGCAGAGGCCAGCATGATTTGTGATAGAATCAAGTACACATCGACAGATACGCTTTGGAACGAACTGACCGCACCGGAGAACGTCGAATACGGAAAAGATTTTCTTAGTTTTCGAACATTCACCAATTTGTGCATATACCTATCATTTGCAGGGTATTATGCCTTAATCTTTTTTCAAAATGCCATGGGCGAAAGCGTATATGACCTTCTCGTCATCATACTACTTATCCTAATCCTTTCGTCCGTTGTATTTTTGTTTATATCTGAAGCTCGGGAAAACAGATGGATTGGCAAGGCAATAAAAAAGCAGCACCTGTTCACAGACACCCGATACTATCCTAAAAAAAGACGCGCCCTTTTTATCGCATTTGCCGAACAAGATTTATTAGCAAAGCAAAAAGAAGTTCTTGAAGCAAACAACAAAAAAGCAAAAGCATTTCCTGCATGGATGTTCAACATAGACACCCTATTTTCAGCACTTCTCCTCCCAAGTTCCTTCTTTATTGCTTGTACCATTCCTGATGACCCTCTAGAGCAATCATTCGAATTCGGACTCACACTAGCAATTACAGCCCTCTGTTTTGTAATCACCTCCATCTGTGAAAGTAAATTCATACAGGCAATCATCGAGAACGAAAAAGAAATTCATTCATTATTTGCCGATGAGGTCCTGAAACGTAAAATCGACGAAGCCATCACCACCGATAACCAGCAGGGGCCAGCATGATTTGCAAGAAATGCGGAAGGGTTTACGGCGACGACATGCCGAAGTGTCTGTGGTGTGATGCGCCGAACGACAACAAAGTCGATCCTTCGGGCACAAGCCCGGCAGACGGAACCGAGTCGGAGGAAACTGCAACCCTCTCGGAATGCGAGATACGTGCGGGAAATGCCCTGCGTTGGCTGAAGATTTTCTTTTTTAGCCTTCTTACCTCCGTTATAATCGCATGGGTTGTAAACCTTTTCTTCGACCCCTCGTTAGAGAATGGTTTCGTGGATTTTTGCGCAAGATGGCTCCTTATTGGAGGAATACTTGCCGTACTCTCCTTATACTCAATTATTGGTATCCCCTTTTTCTTTTTTTTCCTGCCTTTTATCGGTCCACCTTTATTTACCATCACTTCATTATGCATCGCAATTTATAAATGCAGCAAATGGTTATTCCATGCAGAAAAAGAACTGAACCAGTTCTCCGAAGTAAAGTATGTCCCGTGGAACGACGTCGACCACGCATTGATTCTCCCCTTATTCCCTTTTATACACTTTTTCATATTCAGGAAACTGCTCGCCCGGCAAAAAGAGGCACTCGACAAGAACAATCTCGAAAGCAAATTTGTCCCGCGGTGGGTTCTCCCCGGCATACTCGGTGGCGGCATTGCCGTCTATGTTTCATTTCTCCTGATGCTGTGTGACGGAAGCGCCCTCAACCACACTGCCGTAGCATGCTTTATCGCGTTCAGCATCATCCTTTTCGCAAGCTACATCAAAGTCATACGCGCCATCACCGCGAACATGAGCGCGCTGAATTCCTTGGCAAACATCGATAAAGAAACCTGATTTTACTATATTGCCCCCAAAAAAAGGAGAATCGATGATTTGCAAGAAGTGCGGTAGAAAATACGACGACGATATGCCCAAATGCCTGTGGTGCGACGCACCGAACGAGGGCCCGGACCAAGCGCCCGAAACTGAGGCACCGGCAAGCAACGTGCAGCAAAGCGCGATTGTCCAAGACGAGCCCGAAAATGTCGTGCGCGGCAAGAGCGCCATCTTCTGGACAAAGATTTTTCTCGCCATCTGCGTATTCACCGCCATTGTCGCCGAATACACCTTTTACGCTATCAAACCCTTCCTAGAAAAAACGACTGGTACAGCCCCGATTGAACCGCCAAGCATTACCTCCGTTCTCGGGCTCCTTTCCCTCATGTTCCTGTCTATTTGCCTCGGTATCGTGTCGCTCGTGACCATTTGTAAATTCTGCACATGGCTCTACAACTGCGTCAAGTTCCTGCGTAAGTACACGTCGACAAAGTTTTCCCCCGTCGCAGCCGTATTCTGCACAATAATTCCCGGTTTATGCGGGTTCTTCGACTATTTCATCTTCAAGGATATCCTCGCGCAGCAAAAAAATGTCCTCACTGCAAAAAGCGAGAAATACAAGACCTACGACAAGAAAATTCTAGCGTCAATTCCCATATTGACAGCCCTGGCTATCATCTCTTCCCTATTGAGCACTATCACTCCCGCCCGAATAACGTACCTCGTCTTGTTAGTCTTTACCGTCGGTGCCTATATCAAGACAATGGAGACCATCATCGAAAACGAGAAATCGCTGTACGCCATGCGCGAGCGCATACTCCTTGAACGCAAAGTCGACGAAATCCTCGCCCAGCGGGAAAACCAATAAGCATTTTTACTACTATTACATATTATGAGTGAAAACTGCCTTTTCTGCAAAATCATCAAGGGAGAAATCCCTTCCAAGAAAATCTACGAAGACGACGATGTGTTCGCCTTCTACGACATCGCCCCGCAGGCACCCGTCCACTTCCTGGTGGTGCCGAAGCGCCACATTTCCACCATCATGGACATGAAGCCCGAAGACTGCGAGCTCGTGGGCAAGATGCTCTACCGCGCGCAACTCATCGCCAAAGACCTCGGCCTCGAAGAGGGCGGCGCACGCTTCGTGTTCAACTGCAAGGCCGACGCCGGACAGACCGTGTTCCACATCCACCTGCACGTAGTAGGCGGACAGGCGATGGGCTGGCCCCCGTTCCCGACCGTCTAGGCGAGAGACGCGAGATGATAGATTCGCCATCTCTCATCTCACATTTCACATCTCACACCTATGATCAAGTCCCGTGCCATAGTCCTGCACCGTTACGCCTACAGCGACTCCAGCTGGATCGTGAAGGCGCTTACGGAGGAATGCGGCATTGTCTCCTTCATCGTGAAGGGAGGCAAGCGCAAGGAGTCGCCTTTCAAGGGCGCCCTCGACCCGCTCGCCCTGAGCGAAGTCGTATTCCGGCAGAACCCGAATACCGAGCTGCAGTTCGTGAAGGAGGCGACGCTCATCGACTGGCACAGGAACATGCGCGAAGACCTCCTGACGACAGCGAAGGCGCAGGTCATGACCGAAATCGTACTGCGGTATGCGCCCGCGGGTGTCCCGCTCGAAGGGGAATTCGCCCTGCTGGAATCGTCGTTCCGCGATGCAGAAGCAAGACCGGGGAACAAGGAGTTTTTCGCCCGCTGGCTCCTGGACACCTGCGAACTCTGGGGCTACCATCTCGACATTTCCACATGCAGCCGCTGCGGGCACACCATCGAAGGTTCTGCCGCCGATTTTCACCCCGAAACGGGAGCATTCGTCTGCAAAAGTTGCCTCGGAGTGGAGACTCCCCGCGCCAAGAAGGAAACTCTCAACGGCTTTTACGCGCTACGTACCGGCAATGGCGATATCACGCACCCGGAATTCACCGAGAACGCCCTCCTCGCCTACCTCCGGAACCATATCGGGTTCCTGCGCGAAATACACTCGCTGAAGTTCCTGAGCGAAACGCGCAAATTGTTTTAGAAAGCGAACTAAAACCAATCTCCAACATAATTTCTATCTTTTACACGCCATGAAAACTGCGGTTTATAAAAAACGCAGTTCATAAATAGGAGTTTGTCATGCTTACTGCGGAAGATATCCGCGCCCTGAAGGGCACGGCCAAGAAAGTTTCGATGATTACGGCCTACGACTTCGCATTCGCCCAGATGGCGGAAGCCGCCGGAGTCGACCAGATTCTCGTGGGCGACAGTCTCGCAAACACCATGCTCGGCTACAAGAGCACCCGCGAAATCGGCATGAACGAGATGCTCATATTCGTCGCAGCCGTCTGTCGCGGCGCCCCCAACACGCACGTAGTCGCCGACATGCCCTACCTGAGCGACAAGGATCCGCAAACGGCATACGATAACGCAAAGCGCTTCATGGACTTAGGAGCATCAAGCGTCAAGCTCGAAGGCACTCCCGAAGGCGTCATCGAGTTCCTGCGCAGCAAGGACATTCCCGTCTGCGCGCACCTGGGACTTCTGCCGCAGACCGCCGAGAACTTCAAGCAGAAAGGCAAGACCGAAGAAGAGGCCCGCGCCATAGAAGATGCCGCCAAGTTCGTGGACAGCCTCGGCTGTTTCGAGATGGTGCTGGAACACATTCCCGAAGAACTCGGGACAAGGATTACACGCGAAGTGAACGCAGTCACCATCGGCATCGGCGGCGGAAAGTTCACCGACGGGCACGTGCTCGTGATGCACGATGCGCTCGGAATGCACCCGCGCAAGATTCCTCCATTCGCAACGAAGTTCGTCGACATGTATTCTATCGGCGTCGAAGGCTTCCGCAAGTATGTCGAGAGCGTGAAGAGCGAAGCTTAAAGTCGTCGAAGAAAAATTTTCTGGCATCAGAAGAGAAAAAAATCCGAACGGTGAACAAAAAAAATTTGTCGACGAGTAAAAAAAACTCTTGCGATTGAAAAAATTTTTGGTGAAGAAGAAAAAAAATCTCGTCGAAGGCGAGATTTTTTGCATATGTTAGGAAAATCACAATTAATTCTTTGAGTATCATTAAGTTACAAGCAAAAAATCCGTTCACTTGCTAAAAAAGGCAAATCGTCTGGAAACCGCATAGTTACTGGGTTCGCGCTATTTTACATACAAAGTAATATTCGTTCTTGTTAAGACATTTTTTTAGTCTTGTCAATAACTTTTTGAAAAAAAATGAAAATTTTTTTAAAAAGGTGTTGATTTTTTGTGAAAATAAAGTTATTTTAATGTCATCAAAACAATTAACCCTAAAAAAAGGAAGAAAACAATGGCTACAACAAAGAAACCCGCTGCTAAGAAACCCGCCGCCAAGAAGGCTGTCGCCGCTAAGAAGCCCGCTGCCAAGAAGCCGGCTGCTAAGAAGGCTGCTCCGAAGGCTGCTAAGAAGCCCGCTGCTAAGAAGCCGGCTGCCAAGAAGCCCGCTGCTAAGAAGCCGGCTGCCAAGAAGGTTGCTGCTAAGAAGCCGGCCGCCAAGAAGGTTGCTGCTAAGAAGCCCGCTGCTAAGAAGCCCGCTGCCAAGAAGGCTGCTGCTAAGAAGTAATTCTTCTTCGCTCTCTTTTTGGAAAGAACCCGCCCCGTGCGGGTTCTTTCTTTTTTCCCGATTATTTCTATCTTTAAACACATGATTTCGGAAAAAGACCTCGAAGAACTCCAGAAAATTCCCCTAGACGAACGCGTCAAGCGCGTCGAAGCCCTCCTCGAAAAGAAGGAAAACCCGCGCGGATTCGAGCTCGGACTGCTCCTCGCCCTCAAAATGGGTCAGGAAATCCGCGAGAAGAAACCCCTCGGGAGCGAATCGGGCGACCTGGTCGCCAGCTGGAGCGACAAGTATTCCGAATACCTCATCGAAGAAGCCATCGCCAGCGCGAAGGAATTCATGCTCCACCCGGGCGCCATCGCCGAAAAGATCAAGGCGGGCATGAACAAGTTCGAGCAAAAGCCGGAAGATGCCGGGCAGGACAATGCCGCGTCGGAGGCTAACAATGGCTAACAAGCTGCTTGCCACCATCGATATCGGGAGCATGAGCTGCATTATGCTCATCGCCGCCTTCGAGGAAAAAGCCGAGGCAGGTGCGGAACCGCGCCAGATCCTCGTCCCGAAACTCCAGAAAATCAAGATTTGCAAGCTCGGCGAAGACATCTACGAGCACGGGCGCATTACCGAAAAGAAAATCCAGGAACTTGTCGACGTGATGACATCGTTCCGCATGGACTTGCACGCTTTGGGCGCCGACATCCAGGCCGTCGCCATGACCGAAGCCATGCGCAGAGCCGAAAACCAGGAAGAAGTCGTCGACGCAGTCGAAAAGGCGCTCTGGTTCCGCCCGCGCATCATCAGCGGCGAAGAAGAAGGCAAGCTCACCTACCGTTCTGTGAAGGAATGGCACGGCGAAGGCATCGTCACCATCGACATCGGCGGCGGTTCAACTGAACTCAGCAATGGCGAGACCACGTTCTCGATTCCCGTGGGCGCGCTCAAGATGTTTAAGGCGATGGGCCCCATCCCCGGCCCCGAATACAAGAAGTTCGTCAAGGAAACTTTCAAGGAAGTGAGCTTCAAGGGCATGACCAAGAAGCCCGTCTACCTTATCGGCGGTACGGGAACCGCACTCGCCATGGTATTTTTGGACAAGCAGAAGTTTGACTACAAGGCCATCGAAGGGCTCGAGATGAGCATTGCCGACCTCGACGCCGTCACCACGCGCATTTCGAACCTTTCGAAGGAACTCCGCGCGATGCTTCCCGGGCTTGAAAACGGACGCAGCGACGTCATCATCTGCGGGCTGTTCTGGCTCAAGTCGCTCCTAGAAAAATTGCGCGTCGAAAGATTCTTCATCAGCACCGCGGGAATCCGCTTCGGGCTGTTGTACCCGCCGGAACCCGAGCCGGAAGCAAAACCGAAGGCGAAAAAGACTCCTCCCTGGCTGAAGAAGAAGACTGAGGAAGAAAATTCCGCCGACTCTACCGCCGAAATGGACGGCGCGGAAAAAGGTTAAACTTCAACGAGTGTCGCGACGAGGCAAGAATCCTTCGTAGCGCCGCTACCCGCAAAATCAATATCCTGCCCGCGCTTCCATGCAGTGCGGGCTTCTTTATGTACCGACTTGACGGCGGCAAGCACATCGCGCGCAAAGGAGTCCAGCACAAACTCGCTGTAGTTGGAACTCACCATGATGAACCCGCGCTGGTTTAAAATCTGCGCGCATTCCGACACGAGCGGCATCAGGTGTTCGCGCACGTTGAAATTGAAACCCTTGAAGCGCGCGAAACTCGGCGGGTCAAGAACGATTCCATCGAACTTGAGGCCCTTCTTGATGGCCCAGCGCACGTATTCGAGCGCGTTCCCGCGGAAAAATTCACCAGGACGCAGGTCGAGACCGTTCAGCGCGTAGTTTTCGCGGCCCTTGTCGAGAATCTTGCCGCTGATGTCGGCGTTTGTCGCGACGGCGGCACCCCCGAGGCGCGCGTGCACCGAAAAACTGCACGTGTAGCTGAAGAGGTTGAGGAAACGCGGACCGTTTGTACCAGCATCGGACGCAGGTTTGTCGCCAGTGTTAGACTGCGCGGGCTGTTTATTGCAGGCAGGAACTGCGCCGGTCATCGCGCGGAAGCGGTCTTCCACCTCGAGGCGCACGTGCCGCATATCGAGGAACAGCCCCGGATTGACGGTATCAAGTAAATCCACATGGAAGCGCGCGTTGCCTTCGCGTACCGTACCTACGGCAGATTCGCGGGTCCCGAAAGCTACCTCCATGGGCGCGTTCTCAAGCGACTTGCCCGAGCGGGAGAGACGCTCCTTCACGACGACGCATGCAGGGGCAAATGTCTCGACTACGGCATCCACCAGTTCGTTACGGCGCGGGAGCATCTCCGGCCCGAAGAACTGAACCTGATAGCGGTCGCCAAAGCGGTCGAGCGTAAGCCCCGGGAAACCGTCGGCGGCACCGTTCACAATGCGGTAAGCATCCGTCACATCGAACAGCGACGAACGTTTTTCAAATGCTTTTTGGAGAAGAGTAATCATCAATCAATCAGAAATGTCTTGACGGCATCCTGGACCCTATCGCTACGCTCCAGGGTGACACTGCGACTCAAGCCTTGTCCATCGACTTGATCTGGTCCACGAACTCACCCACTTCCTTGAACTCGCGATAGATGGAGGCGAACCTCACGTAGGCGACCGGGTCGAGTTTCTTGAGTTCCTGCATCACGAGGTTCCCGATGGTATCGTAGCCCACTTCGGAATTATCGTTCACCGGCAGGGCGTTTTCCACGCGGGTCGCAAGCTCTTCGATATCCTCGGGCGAAATCGGGCGCTTCTTGCACGAGTTCATGATGCCGCGGATAAGCTTTTCACGCTGGAAGGGTTCCTTTTCCCCACTGCGCTTGATGACTGTCAACGGCTGGATTTCGAGATACTCGCGAGTCGTGAACCTGCGACCGCACGCCTGGCACTCGCGGCGCCTGCGGATTGCGGTACCGCTCACGCGGCTATCGACTACCTTGTCGTTGTCTGTCTTGCAGAAAGGGCAAATCATGGCTAGAATATAGGTTTTTTCTAGACAAAAGGCAAAATTTTTTCTTTTTTCTGACCCAATCTAATCCTTGATACAGCGGACACTGAGCCAGACATCCTTTTCAAAACGGCTTGACTCCACGACATCCTTTTCGTAACGCATCACAAAGAGGATAGCCCGGTTCCCGCTCTTGGTGGCGGTCCAGAAGTAGGCGCCATTATTGCTGAAGCCCCGTACATCGTTCTCGTTGACGTGCGAAACGCCCGCAGGCAGTGCCGCGAACCCGAAGTCGTCCGTCCCGACGGTATATTTCCCGTTCTTGTCCCAGTCCCGGGCCGCCTTGAGTTTCGTACCCGCAGTAGCGGAATCGCCCGCAGCAGCAATCAGGTCGTTCCAATCTTCTTCGCTCGGCAGGCGCCAGTCGGAAGGGCACGCATCCATGGCATCGTCCCAGGTATAAAGCCTTCCGTATTTTTCGCGGGGTTTACCATTGTATTCGGGAATCAGCACGCTAGTCGCAGTCTCGTAGTTGAGGTTCTCCGCCATCCACACCTGCCCGCCAATCTGCACTGTCTTGTAGGTCTGGCCATCGCGCAAGTCCTTAAAGCAGTCCCCATCTGTTTCGACATCACACGACAGACTTGCATATTCCGAACTGCTGCTGGACTTAGTACTGCTACTGGACACACTTGTCTCGCAATCGTTCGACTTCGGTGTAACGCTGGACGTATCGTCACCGCAGGCAGTAAGCACTAGCGACAAAAAGAGTGCAGCATATCCCGTGCCCACTGCGCCCATAAAGTTCTTGACCTTGATACTCATTCCTGCTCTCCTTCAGGCATTGCGTGCATAAGAAATATAAAAAGGAGATGGCGGCTCGGAGGCCGCCATGACGTTTAGAATGGCAACTCAAGGCCTCCATGATAATTAAAATGGCGGCGCAATGGCCGCCATGAAAGTTTTTGCAGAGGAATGTCAACGCGAATCGCGAGCGGTCGCCTTATCCATTCACCTTCTTGAAGTCGGCAACGTTCTGGGCAAACTCG
Source organism: Fibrobacter sp. (assembly GCA_045131085.1). Taxonomy (GTDB): domain Bacteria; phylum Fibrobacterota; class Fibrobacteria; order Fibrobacterales; family Fibrobacteraceae; genus Fibrobacter. The sequence goes on along the minus strand of JBGUQN010000103.1, from coordinate 19,294 downwards.
GCGAGGTATTCCTTGGCCTTCGCAGCCACAGCCTCGGGCACGTAACCGAATTCCTTCTCGAGCACGCCGGCCGGAGCGGAAGCGCCGAAGCGTTCCAGACCGCAAGCCTTGCCGAAGCCACCAACCACGCGGTCGAAGAGAACCGGGAGACCGCTCGAAAGAGCGAACACCGGAGTCCACGGCACGAGCACCTGGTCGCGGTATGCCTTTTCCTGCTTGAGGAAGAGAGCCGGGCTGATCATGGAGACCACGCGCACGGCCTTGCCTTCGGCACGGAGGAGTTCAGCAGCCTGGTGTTCCAGCAGCACGTCGGATCCGTTCGCCACGAGGGTGAGGTCCGGGTTCTTACCGGCAGCAGTATTGTCGCTCACGATGTAGGCACCCTTGCGGCAAGCCTTGGAAGCTTCGTAGCGGTTGTCGCCGGGGAGCGTGTTCACCACCTGGCGCGTGAGGATGAGAGCCGTCGGGCTGTCGTTGTTTTCGAAAGCCATTTCCCAGGCGGCGAGAGTCTCGAATGCGTCTGCCGGACGGAGCACGAGCATTTCGGCCTTGCCGTTTTCCTTCGTGAGGCCTTCGAGCAGGCGGATCTGCGTTTCGTGTTCGATGGGCTGGTGCGTCGGGCCGTCTTCGCCCACGCGGAAGCTGTCGTGCGTGAACACGTACTTGACAGGCAGGCCCATGAGGGCGGCCATACGGATGGCGGGCTTCATGAAGTCGCTGAACACGAAGAACGTGGCGCAGATCGGGAACAAGCCCTTCTGCAATGCGATTCCGTTCATGATGGCGCCCATCGTCAGTTCGGCGACACCCACCTGGACAAACGCGCCCTTGAAGTCGTTCGGACGGAAGATGCCCGTCTTGTTAAGGAACGCCTGCGTGTTGTCGGAGTTGGAGAGGTCGGCGGAACTGCAAATGATGTTGTGGAAGTTTTCGGCGAGGTAGCCGAGCACCGTACCGCTCGTAACGCGGGTAGCCACACCTTCCTTGATGGGGAGGCTGGAGAGGTTGAGCACCGGAGCCTTGCCGGAGAGCCATTCATTGAGGGTCGCGGACTTTTCGGCATTCGCCTTGTCCCAAGCGGCCTTGGCCTTCTTCCATTCGGCGACTTCCTTGCGGAGTTCGTTTGCGCGGGCTTCAAAAGCAGCCTTCACGTCGTCGAACACCTGGAACGGGTCGTCCGGGTTACCACCGAGGTTCTTGACCGTCGCGGCGGTAGAAGCACCGGCAGCGTTGAGCGGCTGGCCGTGCGTAGAAACTTCGCCTTCGTAGCTCTTGCCGTCTTCGGCAACGGCGCCCTTGGCCATCGTGGTGTGGCCGAACACGAGCGTCGGTTTTTCCTTTTCGGCCCAAGCGGCCTTGAACGCCTTGCGGAGGTCGGCGATGTTGGAGCCATCGCATTCAATAACGCGGAAGCCCCAGGACTCGTACTGCTTCACGAAGTCGTGGCTCATCACGTCTTCGGTCTTGCAGCTCAGCTGCACCTGGTTCGCGTCGTAGAAGAAGATGAGGTTCGAAAGCTTGAGGTGGCCCGCGATGCGGCCCACGCCGTAGGCAATTTCTTCTTCGAGGCCGCCGTCAGAAACGAGGCAGACGGTCTTGTGCTCGAGGATGGAGCCGAAGCGTTCCACCATGAAGCGTTCGGCGATGGCGGCGCCAAGCGCGATGCCGTGGCCGATGCCGAGCGGGCCCGAAGAGTTCTCGATGCCGAGCATCACGTCGAGTTCGGGGTGGCCCGGAGTGCGGCTGCCGAGCTGGCGGAAGTTCTTCACATCGTCGAGCGTGAGGCGGCCGGTGAGCACGAGCTCGGAGTACAGGAGCGGGCTCATGTGGCCCGGGTCCATGAAGAAGCGGTCGCGGCCCATCCATTCGGCGTCGTCCGGATCGTAGCGCAGGAATTCCGCAAACAAAAGCGTCGTGGCGTCGGCGGCGCCCATCGCGCCACCCGGATGCCCGGACTTCGCCTTCTGCACCATCGCGGCAGAGAGAATTCGGACGTTGTCAGCTGCTTTTGTAACTAGGGAGTCTTGCACGGTAAAACCTCTTTAGGGTGTTATTATTTACGCGCCAAATTTAGTTTTTTTTACGATTTCTCTCAAGGTTATGGGGCATTTTTCACACTAATACAACCTTATTTCTTTCTTTTTAGCCCGTTTTGACCAATCGGAACTCGGAAAGGCCTTCCTTGAACTTGAAATCAATACGCCAGATATAAAGAGCAACGATTGTAAAAAAAGAAAAAGAATTCTTGAAATCCGATTCATTTTCGCCCTCTTCCTATCCAAAAAAACACCCGAATATATTAAAAATCTCATTACCGTGTTTCGTGGCTTAAAAAAATTCTAATTTGAGTACCACAAATTTGATGAGGAAGCTACAAAGATGTTCTTATCTAAAAAAAACATACTCAAAATAGCACTGCTGTCTCTCGGCATTCAGTATGCCTACTCTATGGAACTCCGTCCTCTAGTCCAGTTTGATTTTTTCCCAAACAAAACAACATCCCACGAAAAAGTCAACAGCGTCAAAAATGAAAAGGAATGGGATACCGAGTTTATATACATTGGCGGTGCCGAATTGCTCTTTGGCGCAAAATCCTCCCCCATTCACTTCGGTTTCGGACTTGGATACAAAAGCGCCCAAAAAGACGGTAGTTCCTTAATCGTTCCGGCAACATTGCCCATATGGGGAAACATTTCTTTCGGCCCTTACGGCAAAGACTGGTTCGCCATTCCCTATGCAGTAGTCAGACTTGGTTATCAAGCCCCGCTTACCGATAACGGCAACTGGTGGGAACTCCCGCTCAACTTCTTTGCAGGCGGTGGTGTGGGCTTCATTCTGCCCTTCGACATCGGGCTCGAAGTCAACTACAGCTATTCCTCCCTGCTCAAGTCCTTCAAGAACCAGAACACCGAATTCCGCGTTACTTCGGGCCGCTTAGGCGTACAGCTCTCCATCGGTTTCAATCTGACCCACGAAAAGACAAACAAGCCCGAAGACCAGGTGCAGAAAACCGTTAAGGAAGAACCCCTCACCGCAAACGCTACGGAAGAATCCAGCGAACCGGAAACCACCTCAACGGACAACGATTTCAGCTCTCCCTACAACACGGAACCGACCGAATCTGTAACCGAAGACACTACAAGCGATACTGTAACAGAAGAAAGTCCTGCCGAAGAAACAGCCGCCGAGGCTCCCGCTGCAGAACAACCTGCCACGGAAGATTCCACCGCAGAACAACCTGCCACAGAAGATTCCACTGCAGAACAACCTGCCACAGAAGAGGCTGCTACAGAAGAATCTGCCAATGAGCCCGAAGCAGTAGCAGAGCCAGAACCGGAACCGGTTGCAGAACCCGCTCCGGAACCGGAACCCAAGCCCGCCGCAAAGAAGCCTTCGAAGAAGGCCAGCAAGAAGGCCAAAAAGACTACCAAGAAATCTACCAAGAAGACTTCTAAGAAACCCAGCAAAAAAAGCAAAAAGAAGAAGTAATATTCACACGAAAATTGAAAACTGAATAGTTAACAAAGAACCAGGCGCCTGCGGGCGCCTTCTTTATTTATATTTATGAAATGAAAGCTTTTATCACTGGACTTTTGAAAAATCTCGCGCATCCCGCAGGCATTATCGGCCTGATAATCGCACTCGTCATCCCGGCCCTTATCTGGTACGCCGGCCTCCCTAGCGGCAGCCACAAGGAAATCGTGCGGCAGCTCGACCTGTACCTCCCCCTCCCGCTGTTCCTCGTGCAGTTCATTTTGGGCATTGTGCTCTTCGTCTTCCTCAGAAAAGATTTCCGGGACTGGTTCAAGGGAATCCTGCCCGAAAAGGCTTTTAGTATCTGCACCATCACCTTCGCCGTAGCCGTAGCTATCTTCGCGGGCACGCAAATCGAAGCTCGCCACCGCGTGCAGAGCGACGAGAGCGTGTTCATGTCCGTAGCACAGAACACATACTACAATCACGAATCAGGGACCTGCAACCAGGGCTATTTTGAGAACGGCAATCTCAACTGTATCGCAAAATCGAACAGCTTCAAGACAAAGGGACTAGCGTTCCTCTACTACCTCGGCATGCCCATCTTCGGCAAGGACCTCCACTGGATTTTCACGGCTGAACTCCTGATGTTGCCGCTATCGTTCCTCCTGATGTTCTTCGCGATTGTCGCCTGGACACGCCAGCCCCTGCTCGCCTTCCTCGCCGCGCTCCTCATGGCACTGCAACCGACAATCCTGTTCCAGTTCCGCGCCATGTCGGTGGAACCGCTGTACATTTTCCTCTCTGCGCTCTCGCTGTTCATCTTTAAGTGGGCCTACGACCGCAATACTGTCATACACTGGATACTCCTCGCGCTCTGCCTCGCCTTCTTTGCCCAGACGCGTCAAGAAACCGTATTCTGTCTGTTCGCCTTCATTTTCTTTGCCTTCCCGAAAATTCTCGACCAGAAAAGCTTGAAGGCGCCCGCGTTCTTCGTGACGCTCTCGCTATTCTCCGTCCCGGCACTGCTCACTATCAGTTACTACCAGGGCTTCGGTTTCCAGGGCGGAGAATTCAGTGCACACGGCCACTTCCTCGACGATCTCAAAATCAACTGGGCCCAGATGACGCTGCCTCTCAAGGAAAACGGCGAACTCGAGAACCCCTTCCTCACCTATTTCAACTACCTGTTCGCCATCGGCGGCATCTACCTCGTATTCCGCGCCATCTACGATACTGCAAAAGGCAGCAAGTTCTACCTGTGGACCCTCATATTCCTGGTCCTCTACCACGTTCAGACCTACATGATTCTCGAGAACGTCTCGGGCGACTTTTCTATCCAGATTAACCAGCGCTACAGTCTGGTGATGCTGCCCAGCATGGCTTTCGTGGGGGCACTCCCCATCGCGCATGCCATCGAGTACTTTGCAGGCAGCATCGACAACAAGAGCCGCGCAAGAATCGCCTTCGCCGGAATGCTCATCGCCGCAATAATCTTAAGCGTCTGGACATTCCACTACAAGGAAGACTTCAACAAGAATATCATGTACAACCGCAACCACTTGACCACGGAAGAGTACGAAATCTGGCAGTGGCTCAAGGAACAGCCCACAAGGGATCGCCTGTTCATCTACGGACGTCCCTGGCATTTCGTGGGTTACGGGATATCTTCTATCCATTACGACAAGGCACGCCAATTATCGGCTTCCGAACTGCAGGACCTTATCGAAAAATACAAGGGCGAAGTCTATTATATCCGCGGGCTTGACTGCTGGGATAGCCATACCTACCACAAGAAGGCCGTGGAACACCGCATCCCGACCACCTGTGATGTGTTCGAGCGCGAAATGGACCTCATGGGCGTAAAGAACATCCTCATCACTAATAACTACTGGGTGCAAATAGCGAAGTTCAACGGGCGCAAGACATACAACCCGAAAAACATCATCGCCGTCGACGAACCTGTTGAAGAAGCCGCAGATTCGACCAACGCCAACACCGACAGCGCCTCAGCCAGCATCAAGCTGCATTTTGAACTGAACGAGACATCTGATGCCAGCAAGGGCTGGAGCTACACGGCGACCCTCAACGGAAAAATCGCCGGCAACGGCGAATACGCGAACGGCCCGCACGACATGCGCGCACCGGTCTCCGACCTGCAGCAGGGCTACAACCAGTTCCGCATCATTATCACGGACACGGAAAAGCACACCAAGCTCGCCGATGTTTCCAAGTATTACTTCAATGTGGCTGGCGGGGCTATGCCGCTCCCGCAATCGATGCTTGCAGAAAACCGCCAGGACTGGGGTTCCCTCCACTGGGGCAAGAGCATCGAGAACCACACCATGGTCCTTAACGGAGAACCGTTCACGATTGGGTTCAGCACCCACGCCTCGTCCGAGACGTCCTTCAATCTCGAAGGCAAGTACCGCGCTTTCCGCACCTCCTTCGGGCTAGATGACGAAAGTCTCTGCAGCGAGGGCGTATCCGTCCAGATTCTCGGTGACGGCAACGTACTCGCCACGAGCCCCGTTTTCCAGAACGGCGTGATACACACCCTTTCCGCAAATACGGAAGGCGTCCAAAAGCTCACCCTCAAGACTATTCCCAAGGGGAGTATCGACTGCAGCCATGTCGACTTCGTACACCCCTTCCTGATACCTTAATTGCTATATTAATCGCATGTTGTTATCCGTAATCATTCCCGTCTTCAACGAAGAAGAAATCGTCGCCGAAACCTACCGCGTCCTGGAAGAAGAACTCAAGGACGTGGAACACGAACTCATTTTCGTGAACGACGGTTCGAAGGACAAGACGCGTGAAATCGTCGAGGGTCTGCTTCCCAGCAACCCGAACAACAAGATTATCAATTTCAGCCGTAATTTCGGGCACCAGGCCGCCTTTAGCGCCGGCCTCGACCACGCCATCGGCGATGCCGTGGTCATTATCGACGGTGACCTGCAGGATCCGCCCAGCCTCATCCACGAAATGCTCGAGAAGTGGCGCGAGGGCTACCAGGTCGTCTACGCGCAGCGCAACAAGCGCAAGGGCGAAACCATCTTCAAGCGCTTTACCGCGTTCTGCTTCTACCGCCTTATCGGCAAGCTCACGAATATCGAAATTCCGCCCGACACCGGCGACTTCCGCCTCATGGACCGCTGCGTGGTGAACCAGCTCAAGAACCTCCCCGAAAGGAGCCGCTTCTTGCGCGGGCTCGTCTGCTGGGTCGGTTTCAAGAAAATCGGCGTCAAGTACGACCGTGCCGAACGCACCGCGGGCAAGTCCAAGTACCCGCTCAAAAAGATGTTGCACCTCGCCTTCGACGGCATTACCGGATTCAGTTCCGCACCGCTCAAGGTCAGTTTCTACATGGGCGTTTTCGCGACCATCGTGGGCCTCGGCGTACTCGTCTGGTCCATCCTCGAAAAGTTCCTCAGCCCCGCGACAACCGTTCCCGGCTGGGCATCGCTCATGACCGCCATCGTGTTCTTTGCCGGCGTGCAGCTCATGACCATCGGCATCCTCGGCGAATACATCGGCCGCATCTACGACGAAGTCAAGCAGCGTCCGCTCTATATCGAAGACAAGGGGCAAGACCGGAAAGCCTCGTAATAGCAGATTTTCCATGGCCCGCGGACGCAAGACAATCACTCCGGACCCGTATGCGAAACCGATAGCGAAACTGCTACCGCCCGAGAAGAGCTTACCCGGAAAACTGCAACAGTTCCAATCGCCGACACGAGCGAACTTTGAGCTCGTGAGCCCTTACGGGGCTGCGGGCGACCAGCCGAAAGCGATTGAGGAACTCACCGAAGGTTTCAAGAATGGCGAACAGTTCCAGACGCTGCTTGGCGTGACCGGTTCGGGCAAAACGTTCACGATGGCAAACGTCATCAAGAACGTAGGCAAGCCGACACTAATCCTCACGCACAACAAGACGCTCGCGGCGCAGCTCTACCAGGAATTCAAGGCGTTCTTCCCGCACAATGCGGTGGAATACTTCGTCAGCTACTACGACTACTTCCAGCCCGAAGCGTACATCCCGCACACGGATACCTTCATCGAAAAAGACGCGAGCATCAACGACGAGATTGACAAGTTGCGCCTGCGCGCCACCGCGAACTTGCTCACCCGCAGGGACGTGATTATCGTTGCCTCCGTGAGCTGCATCTACGGTTTAGGAAGCCCCAGCGAATATTTCGACCTGATGGTGCGAATCAAGAAAGGCGACATTTACGACCGCGACAAGATTCTGCACGACCTCGTACGCATTCAATATACCCGCAATGATTTCAGCCTAGAAAGAGGCTCTTTCCGCGTGCACGGTGACGTGATCGAAATTCATCCGAGCTACGACGAAGAAGGCCTGCGCATCGAACTTTTCGGCGACGAGGTCGACAGGCTCGTGCGCTTCAACATCGTCACCGGCGAAGTCACGCAGGAACTCGACGAGATGACGATTGCTCCGGCGAAGCACTTCGTGACCAAAGAAGAAGGCCGCGCGGGCATATTGCAGCGCATGCAGGTGGAACTCACCGAACGCCTCGCCGAACTCGACAAGGAAGGCAAGGTGCTGGAATCGGCGCGCCTCAGCAGCCGTACCCGCTACGACATGGAAATGATCCGCGAAACCGGTCAATGCAGCGGCATCGAGAACTACTCCCGCATTATCGAGGACCGCGCCCCGGGCACGCGTCCCTTCACGCTTATCGACTACTTCGGCGACGACTGGCTTTTGATGGTGGACGAATCCCACGTGAGCATCCCGCAGGTGGGCGGCATGGCCGAAGGCGATAAAAGCCGCAAGACAACACTCGTACAATACGGTTTTAGACTCCCCTGCGCTCTGGACAACCGCCCGATGAACTTCGCCGAATTCGAGTTCATGTACCCAAAACAGGTACTCTTCGTTTCAGCCACCCCCGGCGATTACGAACTTACAAAGACGGGCGGTGTAGTCACCGAACAAATTAACAGACCCACCGGACTTCTGGACCCGAAAATCGAGATGTTCCCCATTAAGGGGCAAATGGACGTACTACTGTACCGCATCGAAGAAGTCATCAAAAATGGCGACCGCGTGCTTGTCACGACGCTCACCAAGAAGATGGCGCAGGACCTCACCGACTTTTTCGTGGAAGCGGGTATCCGCGCACGTTACCTGCATAGCGACATCAAGACTCTCGAACGCCACGAGCTCATCCGCGGGCTCCGCACCGGAGAATTCGACGTACTCGTGGGCATCAACCTGCTGCGCGAAGGCCTGGACCTGCCCGAAGTGAGCATGGTCGCGATTCTCGACGCCGACAAGGAAGGGTTCCTGCGCAACTACCGCAGCCTCATCCAGACGATGGGACGCGCGAGCCGCAACGTGAACGGCACAGTCTTGCTCTTTGCAGACAACATGACCGACAGTCTGGAGAAGGCCGTCACCGAAACTGCTCGACGTCGCAGCGTCCAGGAAGAATTCAACAAGGAACACGGCATCACGCCGAAGTCCGTGACCCGCAAGCTCGAAGAAGACCTGAGAATCAATGACCCGCTCGGAATCGACGGCGACGATTCTGTCGACGAGGACGAGGAGATCCCCGCCTTCGCGGGGATGACAAACGGGGAACCGGGCATCCGTCCGATGGAACCGCTGCAACCTTCGAGCAAGACGAAGAAGAAAGCCTCCCGCTACTCCAAGCGCGCGGAGAATGCCGAACTGAGCGAAACTATCGGCGTCACACCTACAGCATCGCGGGCGAAACGCGGCACTCCAGGCAAACAAAACATCGAAGATCTCGAACGCCAGATGAAAGAAGCCGCCGCACGCCTCGACTTCGAAGAAGCTGCCCGCCTCCGCGACATCATCCGCGGCATGAAATAAGCCACATTCCCCCTCCTTTCACACGCCCCGCTGTGAGGCCCGTCACACCGTCACCACAGCAAGGTACCCCGCACATCCCCACACGCCATCAAAAGTAAACTTTTATTTACATTTGTTGAACAAATAAAAACGCTATTATCGCGCACAAGCACATTTTGCTTTATAAATGCTCCTCGCGAATCTAATTTCAAAGAAAACGATACTGCAAGGAGCAATTATGAACCGTTTTGGAATGTTTGGAATCGTCTGTGGTACGGCACTTTTCGCCGCCACTAGCGCATTCGCCCTCCCCAAGGCAACCGAAATCTTCCCCAAGATGGGTCTCGGCTACAACATCGGTAACACGATGGAAGTGCCGGGCAACCAAGGTGGTCCGACAGGATGGGGCAACCCCTTCCCCGACGCCGCCTATGTAAAGGCCATCAAGGACGCTGGTTTCAATACCGTGCGCATCCCCTGCGCCTGGGACAGCCACGCCTCTAACGGCACGATCAATGCCGGCTGGCTTGACTCCGTAAAGACCGTCGTTGATCTCGTTATCAATAACGGCATGTACGCCATTTTGAACAGCCACTGGGACGGCGGCTGGCTCGAAGACCACGTATTCGATGGCGAAGGCTACGACAAAACCGGCCTGGTGACCAGCTCTGCAGCAACGGTCGCTGCCAAGCAGGAATCTTACTGGAAGCAGATTGCCACAAAGTTCGCCGCCTACGACGAACACCTGATTTTCGCCTCCGCCAACGAACCCGGCGTAAATGACCCGTGGAACGGCGGTGCCGATAACGGCCAGTGGGCTTTTGACGAGGCCCGCATGCTGATACTCAAGCAGTTCCACGAAGCATGCCTCAAGGCAGTGCGTTCCACCGGTGGCAACAACGCCACACGTATTGTGGTCGTGCAGTCCCCGCGTACCGAAATTGACAAGTCTCCGCTTCTCGCCTCGATGTACCCGACCGACCCGGCTGGCGAAGGCTATACCATGGCCGAAGTTCACTACTACCCGTATCAGTTCTCGCTCATGACTGGCGGTGACGAAGACTGGGGCAAGATGTTCTACTACTGGGAAGACCAGACTCCGGGTAACGACGCTGCACACACCTGCTCCGGCACGGCACTCGGTTCCAAGAAGTCTATCGACGAACAGTTCAGCGGTCTCAAGAGCCGTTTCTACGACAAGGGTATTCCGGTCGTGATTGGCGAAATGGGCGCCGTCAAGCGCTTCTCCCTCACCGGTAACAATCTGAAGGCCCACCTGAATGCTCGTGCCGCTTGGTATGGCTACACAGTCGCTGCCGCAAAGAAGAACGGTCTCGTTCCCTGCGTTTGGGACACCGGTGACGAAGGCGACGGCAACTTCACCATCATCCGTCGTCAGGTAAACAAGTTCGGCGGCAACGTTGGCGACATTACCGACGTCGAAACTCTCAACGCCATGCGCGAAGCATACGGTCAAGCCGCTCTTCCGGGTGGCAGCATCGATTCTCTCGTTACCCAGAACCCGGACATTCCTGAGACGGAAGGCGGCAAGGGCGTCGAAGTCACCTACACGACCGTAACTTCCGACTCCAGCGAAGTGGGCACGCTCCGCATCAACCTCTCCGGCACAAGCAAGGACCTTTCCAAGTACGTGGGCCTTGAAATCCGCATGAAGGGTTCTGTGGAAACTGCTGGCCCCTGCACCGGCACAAGTGACGGTTGCGGCGCATACGGCTGGACCTCCATGGACCTCTTCATGATGACTGGCAGTAAATGGGACTGGTTTGACGCCCCCGTATTGGAACAGGCCGACCAGATGCTCGATGCAACCAAGTTCCAGGTATTCCAGATTAAGTGGGAAGACTTCCGCAAGGAACCCACCGGCCTCAACGATGCAAACGCCATCGGCTTGAACCTTTACGGCACGCAGGTCACCGGCACCATCACGATTGACTACATCAAGGGCATCAAGGCCGACGGCTCTACCGAAATCATCGATGACTTCGACAAGAAGCCCGGACTCGAAGGAACCGCCAGCGGTAAGATCGTCGCCCTCAGCGGTGGCTCCGACGCCATCAAGGTCATCCGCGTCGCAGGCTCCAGCAAGATGCTCGTGAACGTGCAGCCGGGTATGGTAAGCGCAAGCTTCACCGCCAGCAAGGCAGCCCCGGCTAAGGCGATGCTCATGAACACCAACGGCCAGGTGATTTCGCAGAAGAGCTTCACCGCAAGCAAGGGCAGCAACCGCGTGGAACTTGAAAGCAGCTACCGCGGCGTGGCAATGCTCGTCGTACGCCAGGGCAGCCAGCAGTTCGTGCAAAAGGTCATATTGAAGTAATACACATATTCCGGCACTGTTTAGAGGTGTTGGTGCCGGAAAACCCTTAACTGGGTGTGTGGAAGTCCCCCGCGGCCAAAGCCGCGGGGGATGTTTAATACCGCTCGTTCGTCGTATTGGGTGCTGAACCTCCGGTTTCTCACTCGCTCTCGCCGCCACGCCTCATTAAGATGAGGCGCTTACGGCTCACGGGATACCGCTAGTTCGTCGTATTGGATGCTGAAATTAAGACGCAGTCCTTACCACATCTTGTCGAACTTCTTGCGGTTCATTTCTTCGTCCTTCTTTTCCTGCACGATGGCGTCAATCACGGCGGCAACCGTCAGGTTGAAGATATCATGCACGGAGGCATCGGAGTCCGTAAAGTGAACCGGCTTGTTCAAGCCCATCTGCACAGGACCGATGGATTCGCCCACGCCCATTTCGAGGAGCATCTTGCAAGTGGTATTTGCAGAAGAGAGGCACGGGAAGATAAGCGTGTTGACCGTCTGGCCCTTGATTTTGTTGAAGGGGTACTTAGTATCGCGCAGATCCTTGTCGAGCGCCACGTTCACCTGCATTTCGCCGTCGATCATGTAGTCCGGGAACTGTTCGTGAATCATCTTCACGGCGTCACGGGCCTTGTTGGCCGTACCACGGGCGGAATCCTTGTCGCTACCGAAGTTCGCGTAACTGAGCATGGCCATCACCGGTTCGTGAGCGAAGAAGCGCACGGCATCGTGAGTGAGCTTGACGATATCCACGAGAGTGTCGGCATCGGGGTCGCGGTTCACGAGAGTGTCGGCCAAGAAGAACGTTCCCTTGCGGGTGCTCAAAATGTGCATGGCACCGAAGTGCTTGTATTCCGGACGGATACCGATGATTTCCTTGGCCAGTTCAATAGTTTCGCTGTACTTGGAATAGCCACCAGAAATGAGGGCATCGGCATCGCCCACCTTCACCATCATCATACCGAAGTGGTTCGGTTCGAACATGTCATCGCGGGCTTCTTCAAGCGTCACGCCGTTACGGCCGTTTTCTTCAGCGTAAATTTCGGCGTACTTGCGACGGCGTTCAAATTCTTCCGGAGAACGCGGGTTCACAATCTTGATGCCCGTAAGGTCAAGCTGTTCGCGCTGGGCGATAATCTGGATGCGTTCGGGGTTGCCAAGCAGAATCGGGTGGGCAACACCTTCGACCTTTGCCTGCACGGCAGCCTTGAGCATGTTGAGGTTGCTTTCGGCAAACACCACGCGCTTCGGGTTGCTACGGGCGGTATCGCTGAACTGACGGATGAGCTTGTTATCGTAACCCATCATGTCGCGCAGACGATCGTAGTAGGCATCCCAATCGGTAATGGGCTTGCGGGCCACACCGCTTTCGATGGCGGCCTTGGCCACGGCAATAGAAACATCCGTAAGCAGGCGCGGGTCAAGCGGCTTCGGAATCAAGTATTCCTTGCCGAAGGTAAAGCGCTGTGCGTTGTAAGCGATGTTCACCACATCCGGAACCGGCTTGTGGGCAAGCGCTGCAATGGCGCGCACGGCGGCGTGCTTCATGTGTTCGTTGATGCAGGTTGCGCGAACGTCGAGGGCACCACGGAAAATGTAGGGGAAACCGATAACGTTGTTCACCTGGTTCGGATAGTCGCTGCGACCCGTTGCAAAAATCAGGTCGCCACGGCTTGCCATGGCTTCTTCGTAACTGATTTCAGGATTCGGGTTGGCAAGTGCGAAAACGATCGGCTGGTCGGCCATGCTGCGCACCATTTCGCGAGTCAGGATATTGCCCTTCGAGAGGCCCACGAACACGTCGGCGCCCTTCATGGCATCAGCAAGCGTTTCGATGTCGGTGCGGTCGGTCGCAAAGAAGGCCTTCGCTTCGGTAAGGCCCTTGCGGTCCTTGCGAATCACGCCCTTGCTGTCGCACATCACCAAGTTTTCCTTCTTGAGACCGAGCGACAAGTAGAGTCGCGTGCAGGCGCAGGCGGCTGCACCCGCACCGTTCACCACCATCTTCACGTCGCGAATGCTCTTGCCAGCAACTTCGATAGCGTTCAGGAGGCCTGCAGAAGAAATGATGGCCGTACCGTGCTGGTCGTCGTGCATCACGGGGATGTCGAGTTCGGCCTTCAGAGTGTCTTCGATTTCGAAGCATTCCGGAGCCTTGATGTCTTCGAGATTGATACCGCCAAACGTCGGGGCGATACCCTTCACGATTTCGATGAACTTCTTCGGATCCTTTTCGTTGATTTCAATGTCGAACACGTCGATGCCAGCGTAAATCTTGAAGAGGAGAGCCTTGCCTTCCATCACCGGCTTACCGGCGAGGGCGCCAATGTCACCGAGGCCGAGCACTGCCGTGCCGTTAGAAATCACCGCGACGAGGTTGCCCTTGCCCGTGTATTCATAAGCAAGGTTGTTGTCCTTTTCAATTTCCAAGCAGGGGGCGGCCACACCCGGAGTGTAAGCAAGACCCAAGTCAGTCTGGGTGCTGTGCGGCTTGGTCGGCACGATTTCAATCTTGCCGGGTTTACCCATGGAATGGTATTCGAGAGCTTTTTCCTTTAAATCCTTGCTCATCTTGGCTCCTTTCCGCCGGATAACCGCGCGGAGCTTCATTTTTCGGGCGCAAATATAGAAAAAAGTTTACAAAACCCCAAGGATGCTATAATAACATTCTTTGAAATTGTCATCCCGAACCCCTCCAAAAAGCCCCTTTAGGCGCCCCCCGCTCCAAAATGACGCTGACAAACAAAAACTGCCTTTCTATCTTTTTGCCCGTCAACGAGTTACAAGGATTTCAAAATGGAAGCTTTAAACGCATTTCTCGATACCATCGACGGTTACGTGTGGGGCATACCCCTCATCGGCATCGTCCTCTTCGTAGGCATCCTGCTCACGAGCCGTCTCGGCGTCTTGCAGGTGACAAACCTCGGCAACGCGCTGCGCTACATGCTCCACAGCGAAAAGGAAGGCGAAGGCGAAGTCTCGAGTTTCGCCGCGCTCTGCACGGCTCTCGCCGCAACTGTCGGCACGGGTAACATCGTGGGTGTCGCGACCGCCATCGGTACGGGCGGCCCGGGCGCACTCTTCTGGATGGAAGTCGCCGCCTTCTTCGGCATGGCCACCAAGTACGCCGAAGGCCTGCTCGCGGTCAAGTACCGCAAGGTCGACAACGACGGCAAGGTTCTGGGCGGCCCCTTCTACTACATCGAAACAGGTATCAAGGAACGTTTCGGGCTCAACTTCAAGTGGCTCGCCGTGCTGTTCGCCGTGTTCGGCGTGCTCGCGGGCCTGCTCGGCATCGGCACCATCACGCAGGTGAACGGCATCACCTCGGCCGTCGCGACCGTCATCCCGACGGGCGAGTTCGTGAACATCGCCGGCAACTCCATCTCGTATTCCACCGCTATAGCTGGCCTGTTCTGCGCGGCATTCACCGCCTGCGTCATCATCGGCGGCTTAAAGCGCATCGCGAAGGTTTCCCTCTACATCGTGCCGTTCATGGCCATCTTCTACATCGTCTTCTGCATCCTCATCCTCGGTTTCAACTTCTCGAAGATTTCCGGCGCAATCGAGACCATCATCCAAGCGGCATTCAACCCGAGCGCCGTCACGGGCGGCGTTGTGGGCACCATCTTCATCGCCATGCAGAAGGGTATCGCCCGCGGTATCTTCAGTAACGAAGCGGGCCTCGGTTCGGCTCCTATCGCCGCTGCCGCCGCCAAGACAAAGGAACCTGTGCGTCAGGGTCTCGTCTGCATGACGGGCACGTTCATCGACACGATCGTCATCTGCTCCATGACGGGCCTTGCCATCGTGGTCACCGGCGCTTGGACTCCGGAACTCGGGCTCCAGGGCGTGAACATCACCATGGAAGCGTTCTCCCGCGGCCTCGTGAACTTCCCGGGCGGCTCCGCCATCGCCCCGTACATCCTGACCGTAGCACTCGTGTTCTTCGCATTCACGACCATCCTCGGCTGGGCTTACTATTCCGAACGCTGCCTGGAATACCTCATCGGCCGCGGCAAGAAAAAGGCCATCCTCGCCTACCGCTGGGTGTACGTTGCCGCCGTATTCATCGGCCCCTACCTCACGGTGAGCGCCGTGTGGACGAGCGCCGACATCTTCAACGGACTCATGGCATTCCCGAACCTCGTGGCACTTATTCTGCTCTCCGGTATTGTCGCCCGCGAAACGAAGAAGTTCTTCGTCAAGCTGGAAAACGAGAAGAACTAGTATTCGCCTTGCGCTCTATCCATGCAGCTCTCTGACGAAGAAATCGAAGCGTATGAAAAAGAGATTGAAAGGCTGCCCCTTGGCGAACTGAAAAGGCGTCTCAAGGAGCTCCCTGACGACCCTGAAGACATACGCAAGGAACTCCTCGAATTCCAAATCGAAGACGTACTCAAAGCGAACAAGGGAAAATTGATTGAGCACTTGGAGCAAAAGTACAAGCGCTCCGAGCACAAGCTAACCACCACTCTCAGGGGATTCGCTCTCTTCCTTCTTGTATCGGGATTCTTCTACTACTATGTAGTCGGAGAGACCGCTCAGTTGTACACAGGCATATTTACACTTTGTGCGTGTTGGTTATTCGGCCTTTCTGCCATAATCGACCGGCGCTTCAAATTCTACATGGACCTTTACCACAGGGACGCCGACCCCACCATGTACTGGCTGAACGTGGGCGCGACATTTGTTCTAGGCGTGATGGCCTTCGCCATCGGGCTCATGAACCATCTCAAAATTTGCTAGTCGCTTTCATTCGGCAGGCCGCCGAGCATCTCGCAGAGTTCGGGGCCGATAACGCCATTTTGCATCGTCGTCGAGAGGATGCGCTGTTCCAATTCACTAGGCGGGTCCATCGGGCCCGCTTTTTTGCTGGCGGCGGCAGTTGCCGGCCCGTCATAAACATCGCAGGCTTCGCGCAAAAGCAATTCGCCGAGGGCGGCATGCAATGCGAGCGACGCATCGATGTACTTGAGGTGCGTCGGTTCTTCTAGGATAAAGTTCAGAGGTTTCTTTTCGGCGAGCACGCGACTAGCCGGGACGCCTGGCCCATATTCGTCCTCAACGCCCATGTTGGCAAGCACCGCCTGCGACTCCAAGAGCGCCGCGGTCAACTCCGGCTTATCAAGCGCACCCTTCACGCCTGTCGCAGTCACCACGAAGTCGGCACCGCGCACAAGCGATGCGACTGCATCCAAATCGTTGCAGTCCGTGACCGGCACATCGTTCGCATCCAAGAACGGATTAGAACCGCGCGAGCAGTCTGTCACCACATGCACGCTTGCTCCGGAGCGCAACAGTTGAAGCACTATGCCCTGCCCCACCTTGCCGCTCCCGAACACTACAAACTTCTTGCCGGCGCCGTCAGCAACCGAATCTAAACTGTCACCAGACTCGAAATCGTACCCGAGCTGGGCGAGAGCGCGTACGTAACCCTCCCCCGTCCCGAGGCAAGTCTCGATGCGTTTCACTATCCCGCTGTCGGCCACATAAACCGGATGTTCGCACTTCTCGTAGAACTGCACGCCACTGCGCGTGAGTTCCACAAACCCGAACCGCGGGTGGCATGCCGAAAACTGGCCTGCACAATCCAATATCAGGTCAAACCCGCGACCAGCGGCTTCCATCTCGAGCGCCTCTTGCAACCCGACCACTGGAATACCATTTTTGCGCACAACATCCACGATACCAGGGTCACAAGGCATCCCGCCAGCCACCCCAACGACAAGGTCTGCCCCGCCCGCAATAAGCGAACGGTACTGCAAAAGCGTATTCCTAAAAACCGGTGTTGCCACCAATAAACGAAGAGCCCGAAATGGCCTCGTACCCGACCATTCATGGGCCAAGGCCAAAAGAGCCGGATATTCCGCTTTTGTATAACAAGAATTTACAATGTCATCGAACTGCATGACACTAATATAGATACTAAAAACGCCCTAAAATTGCCGTTTTTGCGTAAAAAAAGGCAAATATCCGTTGCTAAGCTATACAACGCAAAAAAAAGGGCATCAAAGGCCCTATGTCAGCCAATAATATAGATTCTTAATTGATCAACAAATTGGAGAGTAATATGGAAAAAAAATTCATTCCCGCAGCCCTCGCCATCACATTCGGCGTCGGGCTTTCTTTCGCACAGACCGCCGAAATCGCCACATGGTCAGGTTTCCGCAAGGGCGCCGCATCCTTCACGTTTGACGACGGCGCTCCGAGCCACGTGAGCGACGCTGGTCCGATGTTCAAGAAATATGGCTACAAGGCCACATTCAACCTGGTGGTGAACTGGAACCCCAACTGGAGCGGTTTCCAGGGCTTGGCCGACGAAGGACACGAAATCGCAAGCCACAGTAACAGCCACGGCAATAACATGAGCGGCGAAGAAGCCTCTTCGAAGAACAACATCAAGGGTAAAATCAACCAGAAGTACGGCATCATCACGGTGGCCTACCCGAACTGCAACGTTCCGAACGAAAGCGCCGTTCTCCAGAACTACATCGTGGGCCGTATCTGCAACGGCAGCTGGAAGGGCATGGCCGATGAAATGGGCAAGGACGGTCCCTCCAACTGGGCTCAGGTTCCTGCCACCATGACCGGCTCCGAAGGCCAGCTCAAGAGCACGAACGACTTTACCGGCAGAATGCAGAAAGTCATCCAGAGCAACGGCTGGGCCGCATTCCTCACCCATGGTTTCCAGGGCAAGAACAACGGCAACGCCAACTACTCGCCGACGGATATCAACGCCATCGATGGTGCCCTCAAGTGGGCCCAGCAGAACGATAAGGACATCTGGGTCGCCCCGATGGGCCATGTCGCCATGTATCTCAAGGAACGCAAGGCATCGAAGGCCGAAGCTAGCAGCAGCGGTGGCAACATCACCGTCAAGCTCACCCACAACATCGCCGACAACATTTCCAAGTACGACTACCCTCTTAGCCTGAAGGTCAAGTACGACGGCTCCAAGGCCGAGGTGACGCAGGCCGGCGCAAAGCTTGAATCCAAGATCGATGGCGGCTATGTCTACTTCGACGCCGTGCCGAACGCAGGCGACATCGTCATCTCCGGCGGTGCAACTACCCCGTCTTCTTCTAGCGAAGTCGCTTCTTCCAGCAGCGTAGCCTCCTCTTCTAGCACCGTGCCGCCGCAGTCTTCCAGCAGCGGATTCGGCCCGGTTCAGTCTTCCTCCTCGACCACCGCAATCGCTACTGCCCCGGCAGGCCTCGCTGCAGTCGCCGTTTACAGGACCGCCGATAACTACATCGAAGTTTCCGGTGCACAGGGCATGGCGATCACAGTCTACAACAACTTGGGCCAGGTCATCCGCACCACACGCGGCCTCGGCATTGTCCAGAAGGTGTACACCGGCGCGAAGGGCATGTACATCGTGAAGGTCGGTAGCAGGACGTTCAAGGTTTCTCTCTAAAATCCATACAAATCCAATAAAACGACGCTCTTCGGGGCGCCGTTTTTTTTATGCATTTTTTAGGCGAGACAGCCTACGTGAGGCGCCGAAACGCGATGTTTATAGGCTGCAAATAATTCGCCTAGAAACGAGCCAGGTCCTAATCTATATCTTGAAACGGAAACAAGTTTCCGACAAGATATGATTACGACATCCTTCGACGAACAATGGGCAAAGCCCAT
>JBGUQN010000102.1:0-2425 GCA_045131085.1 Fibrobacter sp. | reverse complement strand
GAACACCTGGGCAATCATGTCCAGGAGCTCGTTGCTGCCGTTACCCACGGCAATCTGTTCGCGCTTCACGCCGCGGAACTCTGCAATCTTTCCGATGAGGTCGTAGCTGCCGCCATCCGGGTAGAGGTTCACTTCTTCCAGGGCCTTGCGGGCTTCTGCCATGCCCTTCGGGCTCGGGCCGAACGGGTTTTCGTTGCTCGCGAGCTTGTCGATGTCTTTCGGGTCGAGGCCGAATTCGCGGGCGGTGTAGGCGATAGGCTTGCCGGTCACGTAGAGCGGCTGGTTCAAGATGTGCTTTTGTGCGAGTTCGTTAATATCCATTTTTTTTGCCATTGATGGTTAATAGTTATTAGTTATCGCCCACAATATAGTTCTTTTATCGTCGGTCGCTTTGCTGTTTTGCGTGCTTGGGCCGTTTAATGTATATTTATTGCATGAAAAATGTTTCCTTAAAGACCCTCCTGGCATGGCTCGTCGCAGTTTGCTTTGCGGCGTGTACGGTGTCAGTGGAGCCTGTCGATGCGGATGACGCTGATTCATCATCTAGCAGCGTCGCAGAATCGTCTAGTTCAGAGAAGAAGTCTTCCAGCAGTGTTGCAAAATCATCTAGTTCGGAAAAGAAGTCTTCCAGCAGTGCTGTAGAATCGTCTAGTACAGAAAAGAGTTTGTCCAGCAGTATAGCTGAGTCGTCTAGCGCAGAAAAGATATCCTCTAGCAGTGTAATTGAATCATCTAGCGCGAATAAAAAAAGCATTTATGAAGCGGTAGAGGAATCTGGCATATACACTACCAAGGACTCTGTGGCGGCGTACTTGTGCAAGTTCGACAAATTGCCTGCAAACTATGTTGGCAAGGACGAGGGTATCGCTCTTTACGAATCGAAAACGGATAGCACATTTGTTAACTGGAGCTTTAATCCGTGGACCACAATCGGCGTGATGATTGGCGGCGACAAATTCGGTAACAACGAGGGCCTTTTACCTGAAGGCTCGTACCATGAGGCTGATGTAGATTATTTTGGCGACAACCGAGGGAATAAGCGCCTTGTCTACGCTTCAGATTGTGTTATCTACTATACGTCCAGCCATTATAAATCTTTCACTCAGCTGGAAATCCGATAGTTTTTCGAAAACTCTGCGGCACTAACGAAACCGCAGGTGAATTACGGCCACACGAAGGTGCTGTTCAAGTCTTTCTCGCCGTTGTCGACGAGGATGTCCTGGCCCGTGCAGTTCTTATTCACGACAGTCAGGAACCAGACCCATTCCGCGATGTCTTCGGGCTCGGCCCAGCGCCTGAGCGGGGTCACGTCCATGATGCGGTTCCAAAGCGCAGGGTCGTCCATCACGGGCTTGTTGAGGCTGGTCTTGACGCCACCCGGCGAAATGCTGTTGCATGTCGCTCCGAACTTGGCGACTCGACGGCCCACGTTCTTCACGTAGGTCAACAACCCGCCCTTCGAAACGGCGTATTCGGGGAATTCGTCGCCGGTGTGTGCGCTCGAAGACGCAATGAAAAGCACCGACTTGATTTCGGGCTGGATGGCATATTTTTCGACAAAGTTCATCGCGCCCATCAAGTTGATTTCGATGTCGCGGCCGGAATTCTGCACGCCAGCATTGCTCACGACGATGTTTGCCGCAATGGTCAGTTCCGGGAAAGAGTCCTTGTCCGAGACGTCGGCAATATGATGCTCGTATTCGGCATGGTCAATCGTAGATTCCTGTACATCGAAACCGACGACGTGCGCGCCCCTGCTCAAGAACAGTTCCGCGATGGCGCGGCCGATGCCGCTATGTGTTCCGCTGATAAAGACGTTCATGCTTGCACCGCCTTTTTCCTTTCGGCCTTGAACTTGATGTATTCGCTACCGACGTTTTCCTTTTCCCACTTGCAGGCCATCTTGTAGCCGAAGGGGCTGAAGACGACTTCGCATAGGAGTTCCATGACGGCGCCCGTAATCGAACAGATGATGACCTGCTTCATGGTCCAGCCGAAGAACACGTGGCTTACCGTAAGGGCGAAAATCATGTTGTCCACAAACTGCGCGACCATCGTCGAAACGTAGGAACGTGCGGCGAACGTCTTGAAGTCCTTGCCCCTTGCAATTTTCCCCATGCCATAGTTCACGACAGAGTTGACAAGCGACGCGGTGAACATGGCGAGCGCCGAGCCGAGCACCACGTACCAGGAACCGCCAAACGTGGCGTTGAGGGCGTCGTTTGCCACCTTGGCTGCATCGGGGTTCGTGTCGATGTAGCTGTAGAATTCGCCCCACATGCCCGGCGCATGCGAAAGGATGTTGAAGAACAGGCAGGTGCATAGGTTCACGAAGAGCGCGACCACCGAGACCTTCATGGCGGCCTTGGGCCCGAACCGCTTGCATATCATGTCCATGCAGAGGAACGAGAACCAGCTGAGCGTA
>JBGUQN010000101.1:0-20090 GCA_045131085.1 Fibrobacter sp. | reverse complement strand
TGTCTTAAATATAAGATATGTTCGAGGGCTTTGCAAAAAAAGGATGTTATAATCTAGGAGATGGCGGATCAAGTCCGCCATGACGTTAAATGCTATGACACTTATTTCTTCACGCAGCGGATGGTGAGGTATGTCTGGTAGCTGTATGCTGTCGGGTTCATGTCAGGATAGTCTGGTATGCCAGTTGGATTTTTTCGGTAATATCCGTAGAATTCTATTTCGTAATAGCCGAGTGAAACGGCAAGCCGTGAGCCTTCTGCGTTAGTTTCCTTCATCCAGAAGAGGGCGCGGAACCTTTGCCAAGGTGAATAGGGCTGGTCGGTGTCAACGATTCTCCCGCTCAGTATAAAGCTCAAGCCGTAGGTATCGGGTGCGGAGTATTCGCTGCCTGTGCCGCCGAGTTGCGAAATGTTTTTCTCGGTTTCCGGTTGCCTTGTCCCGAGCGTGAGCATGTCGCTGGAATCGGGTAGGCTCCAGCCATCGGGGCAAACCTTGTCTGCAACGTTGATGCTGTAAAAACGCCCGACGTTCTTGCAACTGTCTTCAAGGCACCGGGTTTCTTTCGCAAGTTCGTTTTCGCTGAACCCGGCATACTTCATGTTCTCTGCAATCCATGTACGGCCTTTGTATACCACTGTATGGTAGACGTAGTTGTCGCGCGGGTCAGTAAAGCTCCCGTAATTGATTTCGGGGTTGAAGTAGTATTCTGCCGGGTAGTCGGTATGCCATTCGTAAGTGGGGCGCCATGTCTTGTTGTAGCAGATGTATTCGACAAACCCGTTGATGTTCTGGCGCTTGACTTTAATGCGCTTGTTGTCGGTGTCGCATGGCATGTTGAAGAACTCGGTCCATTTCCCGTCGTGGCAAACATAGGTGAGGTTTGCATCCGATGGGCTCTGGTATGTTTTCCCTTCGCTGTCACACTCGCTGTTTGCTGTTTCCAGGTCGGTCTTGTTTGCGAAATCCCACCCGCTGTCAAGGCAGTGGGGGTCATTGTAGGGCCCGTTGTCACGGCAGAAGGAATCTAGGCGGCATACGTAGGTGGTTCCGGGCCTGTTCGGGCTTTGGAACAGCTTGCCGTGCTTGTCGCATTCTGTACCGAAGGTTTCTGCGTCTATGGTTTCTGCGGCTTTCCACCCCGACTGGAGGTTGCATACAAATGAAGTATCCGGCTTTTTCTCGTAGAATATGTACTTGCCTTCCTTGTCGCAGGCCTCGTCGAAGGTGCGCGTTTCCATGATGTTGGCATGTTCCCAGCCCGAGACCCTGCAGGTGAAGAGGCCTTCCAGCGTGTTGTAGCTTGCCTTGACGACGGTATCGATGATGGAGCTGTCGCACCTTGGTATGTCGTAGCACTTGGCATCGACAACATCCAAAATCTTGGTCGGGACGACATAGAGGCCCTTGCAGTTGCCGCGCTGGTACATTGTCCTTTCGTAAAGGAAGTGGCTGTTGAAGGCACGGGTTGTGCGGCCCGTTATCGGGAGGGTGTTGTACTCTGTAGCGGAGTAGGTTTCGAAGTTACAGTAGTTTTCCTTCGAGAGCGTTCCGGTTTCTGTAAAGTTGTTCTTGGCTTCTTTGTAGAAGTCAGATGTGACCGTGCCGCCCAGGACGTAGTTGAGCAGGTTGCTGATGAACTTCATCTGGTCAGGCTGTTCGAGGAAGAACGTGTCGATTCCGAGTGTCGCGAACAGTTCTTGCTTGGCAGTGCTGCTAGCCTGTTCCTGGGTAAGGCCCGTCGCCATGAGTTTTTCGATGCGGCCGTCAATGAACTTGCTCAACGTGATGGTATTCCTCAGCGCTTCGTTAACTATAGCGCTGTCGATGCAGACGGTCGATCCGCCACCACCGCCTTGGCTACCCATGGGCGGGTTCATTATGAGGCTGTCGGTGTTGAAGTCCGGCGATACAATGCTAATGCTGCTGGAGCTGGGGATTATGACGCTGATAGAGCTGCTTATGCCGAAAATCGAGCTGGAGAGGCTAGTGGCGCCGTCGCTTGAACTGGAGATAGCGCTAGACATGCTGATTTCTTCTGTAGTGCCGCCGTTGCTGGAGGAGCTTTCTTCGTTGGCCAGGGCGTTGTCGGTTTCCGTGGTGCCTGCTATTTTTTCTGAACAAGCGAAAAACGCCGTAGCGAACGTTACGGGAATTGCGGTAAGAAGAAATTTCTTGAAATTCATCCCCATTCTCCTCTTTAACCCCTTAATTTATCTTATAAATGCTTGTAAATCAAGAAAAGAATGGAAATTTTACAAATTACTGGATTTTTTTCACGAATTCGCGGCACACGGCTTCGGGGTCGGGCTTGCCGAAGATGGCGGAACCCACTACGAACACGTTCGCACCCGCTTCTTTGCAGGCGAGGATGTTGTCGAGCTTTACGCCGCCATCAATCTGGATGTCGAGTTCCGGCTTGAGGGCGCGCAGTTCGCGAATCTTGTCGAGGCAGTACGGGATAAGGCTCTGGCCGCCAAAGCCAGGGTTCACCGACATGATGAGCACCATGTCCACGATGTCGAGCACGTACTTAATGCTTTCGAGCGGGGTAGCCGGGTTGATGGCCACAGCGGGCTTTACGCCGAGTTCCCTGATCTGGTGCAGCAGGCGGTCGAGGTGGTTCGTGGTTTCGGCGTGTACGCTGATGATGCTTGCGCCGGCCTTTGCGAATTCGCCCACGTAGTTCTCGGGATTTTCAATCATCAGGTGGCAATCGAGCGGGAGCTTGGTGCCCTTGCTTATGCAGGCAGAAATGCCCGGGCCAAAACTGATATTTGGTACAAAGTGCCCGTCCATGATGTCAAGGTGGACGAGGCCTGCGCCACCAT
Organism: Fibrobacter sp.; assembly: GCA_045131085.1. Taxonomy (GTDB): domain Bacteria; phylum Fibrobacterota; class Fibrobacteria; order Fibrobacterales; family Fibrobacteraceae; genus Fibrobacter. The sequence goes on along the minus strand of JBGUQN010000101.1, from coordinate 17,262 downwards.
TTTCGATGGCCTTGAGGCCGTTTCCGAGTTCCAGGAAGTTTGCGTTCAGTACGCTAGGGGCGATAATTTGCTTCAACATGCCTAAAAAGGTAGAAAAAAGCCCGGCTGGGCTGTGTAGTGGTATCAGAAAAATTGATAATAATCGATAATATTTTATACCTAGCCACGAAACTTATTTTTTACTAACTTTGTTCGAGTTATTTTTAGCAGGAGATGAAACATGGCTAAGACAACAACAAACAAGGCTACAAAGGCCCCGGCCAAGAAGTGCGCTACCAAGGCAGCCCCGAAGGCTGCTCCGAAGGCCGCTGCAAAGGCTGCCAAGCCGGTCGCAGAAAAGAAGACCGCCGCTAAGGCTCCGGCCAAGAAGGCCGCTCCGAAGGCCGCAGCCCCCAAGAAGGTCGCTGTGGAATTCGTCGCTGATTGCCCGCTCGCAACGACTGTCTCTGTTGCCGGCACGTTCAACAACTGGGCTGTCGACAAGGACATGCTCAAGAAGGACAAGAAGTCCGGTCTTTGGACTGCCAAGATTTCCCTCGCTGCTGGCGACTACGAATACAAGTTCGTGTGCGACGGCAAGAACTGGGATGCAGGCGACAACAAGATTAAGCACGTCTAATCGTACTTTTTTGTTCGTTTATCGGAAGGCTCCGGGTTACCGGGGCCTTTTTTGCTGGAATAAATTACTTTATGGCATATGAAGAAGTTTGTTCTGTTTATATTGATTGCCTTCTGTTCGATTGCGTTTGCAGAGCCTGGAATACCGCTCCCTGCGTACTATGCCGATAGCGTGATGTATGCGGATAGCGCAAAGTATTATGAAGGGCTGTCGAACCAGCTGAAGCTGAAAGCCGACTCCGTGCAGAAAAGAAGTTCCTGGCAAATTAAAGCGGGCGCTATTGCAACGGCGGTTGGTGCTGTTAGTACTTTGGCAGTGCTGGGCATTGCAAAGGAGACTTCTATAGAAGGTGGGGGAGCGGCAGTGGTTTTCCTTGCCGCTCCAGCAGAAATCTTTTTGTTTGGCGGCGTGCTTATGATGTCTTTCGGAGCAATCGATAAAGGTAAAGTAGCAGAACTTCGTGAGCAGTCAGATGCTCACCTTGAGACGGCAGGAAAGTACCGCGAAAAAGCCCAAAAGGAAAGGTACCGGCGGACTTCGCATATGATGCTCCGCATTGTTCCTGGAGTGGATCCTTTCAACAAGGCGGTGGGCGCGAAATTGTCGCTGAGCTTGTAGAGCTTGTGAGGAATGCGCCGGGCAGATTGCTCGGCATTTTTCATTTTGTGTAAAGTGGTGCGCTGCTTGTTTTGCCGTGTTGCGAAGCGGGCCCGCGCTATGCAAGGGTTTGCGGTTAAATAGCGCCCGCGCGGCCTTCGCCTTTTTCTATCTTTTACCCCCGTATGAATAATTATTCCATTCCTCAAGAAGTTTTTGTTAAGGCTGCCGAACAGTACGGCACCCCCCTTTGGCTCTATGACCGCGCCACCATCGAAAAGTGCGTGAAGGATGTCCAGGTATTTGATACCGTTCGTTTTGCCCAGAAGGCATGCCCGAACCTCTCTATCGTCTCGCTCATCCGTAAGCTCGGCTGTAGCGTCGATGCTGTTTCGGCCGGCGAAATCGTCCGCGCCCTCAAGGCGGGTTTCAAGGGCGGAGTCCAGAAGGGCAAGGCTCCCGAAATCGTTTACACCGCAGACATCTTCGACAAGGACGCTCTCGAACTTGTCAAAGAACACAACATCGCGGTGAACGTCGGTTCGCCCGACATGATCCAGCAGCTCGCCGATTTTGGCGTGAAGTCCGAACTTACCATCCGTGTGAACCCGGGTTTTGGCCACGGCCATTCCCGCAAGACCAACACCGGCGGCGACCTTTCCAAGCACGGCATTTGGCACGAACAGATCAAGGACTGCATCAAGCTCGCGCAGGCGAACGGCATGTGGATTACCGGCCTGCACATGCATATCGGTTCCGGCACGGACTTCGAACACCTCGCGCAGGTTTGCGATGCCATGGTGGACGCTAGCCGCCGCCTGGGCAGCCATCTCCGCACCATCAGTGCAGGGGGCGGCCTCCCGATTCCGTACCACGAAGAGGAAAAGGGCAACCGCATCGACGTGAACGCCTACTATAAGCTGTGGGACGACGCCCGCAAAAAAATCCAGCAGAGCATCGGCCACGAGGTTCACCTGGAAGTCGAACCGGGCCGTTACCTGGTGGCCGAGAGCGGTTACCTGATGGCTGAAATCCGCGCCGTCAAGAAGCAGGGCGATAATTTGTTCTACTTGGTGGACGCCGGCTTTACCGACCTCGTTCGCCCGAGTTTCTACGGCAGCTATCACGGCATTTCCATCATCGCCCGCGACGGTCGCGAATTGAACGAGACGGTCGACGCCGTCGTTGCTGGCCCGCTCTGCGAATCCGGTGACGTGTTCACGCAGGAAGAAGGTGGCTTTGTGGTGACCCGCAAGCTCCCGAAGGCCAAGGTCGGCGACTTGCTGATTCTCCATGATGCTGGCGCCTACGGTGCGGCCATGAGCAGCAACTACAACAGCCGTCGCTACGCCGCCGAGACGATGTACACGAACGGAGAATTAAAAGTCATTCGCGAACGCCAGAGCTTCGAGCAGTTGCTCCAGAACGACCGCATTATCGATTTATAAGCGGCGTATAACTTCGTTGCTTGCCTTCTCGCGTACTTCTATGTACGCCACGAAGGCTCGCGCCTTGTTCTACTTGCTTCTAAATCAATAATTAGATGCAACTTTTTTTAGTTGAAATCTGATATTTAAAACATTGATGATAAAAAATCGGGCGGCGCCTTGGTGCGCTGCCCCTTTTCAATTTAAAAGGAAATTTCTATTTTTTTTGCCCGTAGATTATACCCTTTCAAGGAGCTTTTATGGGCGGCTTTTGCGGTGTTGTTTCCAAGTCAGATTGCGTATGCGATCTTTTCTTCGGCACTGACTATCATTCGCATCTCGGTACGCATCGCGGCGGCATGGCCGTGCTGAAGTCCGACGGAACTTTCCATCGTTCAATCCACAACATCCAGAACACGCCGTTCCGCAGCAAGTTCGAACACGATTTGGCAACCTTCGCCGGTAATGTCGGCGTGGGCGTCATTTCCGATACCGACCCGCAGCCGCTGGTGATGAGCACCAAGCTCGGTACGTTTGCTATCGTGACCGTTGGCCTTATCGCAAACATCGAAGAACTCAAGGAAGAACTCTTCCACAACAACTGCATGCAGCTGCAGTATTCCACCACGAGCGGCATGGTCGGCCCGACGGAAGTCGTCTCCGCACTCATCGCCACGCAGGCATCCATTGTTGATGGCCTCAAGTACGTTCACGAAAAGGTGAAGGGCAGCTGCTCCGTGTTGCTCATGGATAGCACCGGACGTTTTTACGCAAGCCGCGACAAGTGGGGCCGTACGCCGATTATCCTCGGCCGCAAGGAAGGCTCCATGATTGCCGTGCAAGAAAGCTGCGCTCTCCCCAACCTCGGTTACGAGTACGTTCGCGACCTGGGCCCGGGCGAGGTTGTCGAGCTCACTGCCGAAAAGGATATCTGCCTTGTTGAACCGGGCAAGAAGATGGCCATTTGCTCGTTCCTCTGGGTGTACTACGGTTACCCGGCATCGAGCTACGAAGGCCGCAACGTAGAAATGACGCGCTACCGCTGTGGTTCCGCGCTCGCCAAGCGCACTCCGACCGAAGCCGACGCCGCTTGCGGTATTCCGGATTCCGGTACGTCTCATGCCCTCGGTTATGCGCACGAAGCCGGCGTGAAGTTCGCCCGCCCGTTCGTGAAGTACACGCCTACGTGGGCCCGCTCCTTTATGCCGCAGGACCAGCGCCAGCGTGAACATGTGGCTTCCATGAAGCTCATCCCGGTTCCGGGGCTTATCCGCGACCGCCGTCTCGTGTTCTGCGACGACTCCATCGTGCGCGGTACGCAGCTCGGTAAGCAGGCCGCCAAGCTTTATTCTCTCGGCTGTAAAGAAACGCACATGCGTATCGCTTGCCCGCCGTTAGTTTATCCGTGTAAGTTCATCAACTTCTCCCGTTCCAAGAGCGAATACGACCTCATCACGCGCCGTTACATTCGCGAAAAGGAAGGCGAGAACGCCGATATCGCAAAGTACACAGACCCGGATAGCGAAGCCTACAAGGGCATGGTCGAATACATCCGCAAGAACCTGAACTTGACTACGCTCGCATTCCAGCGCATCGACGACCTGGTACACGCCATTGGCCTCCCTGCAGAACAGCTTTGCACCTATTGCTGGAGCGGTAAGGATTACACCGAAACGGGTGATTGCTATCACTGCCCCTGCGAAGATGGCGAATGCCATTGCAATAGCAAGGATAAGTAAGTCCTGTATACATCCCTGAATCGTCTTCTGTTCCCTTTTTAATTATATTTGGGGCACTATGGCACTATGCTTAGAAACTGAACAGCTGGAAACCGTCCAGCGGATCCTCACCCTCCATTTCGAGGGCCTGGATGTCTGGGCCTACGGACCCCGGCTCACGGGTGTGGATTTAACCCCCGATACGGAACTTGACCTCGCGGTTATTGCCGACAGGCCGCTTTCTTTCGAAGCGATGACGGCAGTCGAAAAGGCGTTCGCAGATAGCGGGCTCCCTTTCCGCGTAGATATCGTCGACTGGAGCAAGTTGCCGGATTCCATCCAAAAGAAACTCAAGAAAGAACACGAAGTGGTCCTAGAAGCTCCCAAGGACTAGTGCGATAGAATATTATGAAGCGTCTTTTAACACTCCTTGTTTCCTTCGCCCTCGTGGGTACAGCGTTTGCCCAGGACGAGGTTTCTAGGGCAAAGGCCCTGATACGCGATGGCCGCTGTGCCGATGCCATTGCCCCCCTCCAGAAGCTTGCCGATTCCAAGAACTTCCGCAGGCATGAAGGCGCCCAGTCCGCGGTGCTCCTTACGGAATGCTACCTGCGCGAACACAGGCGCGACGACGTGCTGAAGATTTCTTCCAAGTTCCTGGAATACCATGTGGCTTCGGAATACCGTGAACGCATGGAACTGGCCCGCGCGATTGCGCTGGTGGAGAAGGGCTCCGTGTACGAAGGCGTGGAAGCGATGTTGCGCGTGCTGGCCTATACCAAGAACCCTGCCGCCCGCAGCCACACCAAGGAAGTCGCCATCCAGACGATTGCCGCAAGCCTCATGAATGCGGACCAGCTGCAGGCGCTCCTCGAAAAGTACCCGGTGGACAAGGATGTGGTAGGCTGGATCCAGCTGCAGATTGGCCGTGAATGCCAGAACGTGAAGCGCTACCGCGCCGCCCGCTACTGGTACAAGAAGGTCGTGAACGGCGGCGTGGCCGAAAACCTTTCTGCGACAGCACAGCAGGGACTGGAATCCCTCGACGGTCTTGGCGCCGGTATGCCGACCGTGCTCGTGCTCGCCCCGCTTTCTGGTGACTTTGCTGAATTCGGTGCTGCAGCCGTGCAGGGCGTTTACCTCGCCCACGAACAGGCGGGCCTTGCGGGCAAGGTGCGCATCCGCACCGCCGATACCCGCGCCGATGCCTCCATTGCCCTCATGCGTACCCAGCAGGCAGTAAACCAGGATAGCATTGTTGCCGTGATTGGCCCCATCATGAGTGCGCCCGCTGCAACCGTTGGCGCCTGGCTCGGCAGCAACTTCCAGAATATCCCGATGCTCACGCCGACGGCGACCGACGACGGCATCGCGAAGATGGGCCCGAACATTTTCCAGGTGAACATCACCATGGACAACCTCGCCCACAAGATTGCGGACTTCGCCACGAAGTGCCTTGACATTCGCGAGTTTGCCGTGCTCAGCCCCATCGGGGATTACGGCTCGGCGATGTCCCAGAGCTTTACGCGTGCCGTGGAACGCCGTGGCGGCAAGATTTCTGCCTTCAGGAACTACGTGGAAGGCCGCCCGGATTACTCCACCGAATTCAAGCTCCTGCGCGATGTGCGCTTTAAGCAAGAAAACCGCAGGCGCAACATTGCCCGCGGGGCTAGCGACCTCGACGCTGTGGGCGCCCGCGAACGCCGCGACTACCTGGCCGATTCTACCATGAACATCCCGGGCATATTCATTCCGGCGACGAACCCGGGCGATGCCGGCCTTATGGTGGGCCAGGTGGCCTACAACAAGATCAAGGGCACGATGCTCGGTACTTCGGGCTGGTACGGCCGCGAACTTTTGATTCAGGGCAAGCACCTGGTCGACAGTTCCTACTTCAGCGTGCCGGGCCTTGACCTTTCGGGCAACAAGGAAAACTACGACAGCTTTGCCAAGGCCTTCAAGGAAAAGTGGGGCGAAGCCCCGGCCGAAGACAAAGTAAGTGGCCTTAGCTACGATGCCGCGAAGATCGTGTTCTCCGGCATCACGAAGAAGGTCGAAAGCCTCACCAAGTACCTCAACAATACTTCTGTTTTCGAAAGCGTCTACGGCGAAATCAAGTTCACGCGTGGCGCGAACACGAACACCAAGGTGGTGACCGTCCGTAAGGGCAAGTTCTACGTGATGGAAGGCTGCAACCTTCCGGCGAACGCACTCCCCTCCGACGACAAGAAGAAAGACGAAAAGAAGAAGTAATCTTCGCTTGTACTGTGCGCGGCAATCATACTGCGCGCGGCGTGCGATGGTCGCGATGGTCGTGCGTTCAAACCCCCTGATGATTAAATTCCGCCCGCGCTGTGCCGCGGGCCATTTATATCTGCGACATTCATACTGCGCAGCCTTCATGCGCCGCGCCGCCATCAAAGCCCGCAACACGCGCAACACGCGGCATTTACGCCCGCGACGAGTTAATGCCCGCAACACATGCAACACGCGGCACATAGCCATCAAGGCCCGCAACACGCGCAACACACCGCGCGAAGCCTTATAGTTGCGCGCAAAATGCCTGAAATGGCTAAAACGACAGACTAAATGCAGGGGGAGGCGGATTTAGTCCGTAAAATATTAGTTTGTTTGTAACGCAAAACGGCAATCCAATCGCTTTTTAACGCAGGATTCGCGTTAAATGCGCCGTTTGGAGCCATTTTTCGTGGAAAAAGTCGTCATTTTTCGTTTAATTTGTATGTAAAATTACGGACTAAATGGGGTAGGGTGTCCATTTAGTCTGTCGAAATGCGAAAAAAGGGGTTAGTCGCGACGCATTCAAACCGCGGCGCATTCAAACCGCGCGGCACTTTACCCGCGGCGCACTATGCCGCCTTCAAAGCAGCAATGCATTACAAAGCATCAATAAGAACCCTGCGGCACGAAGTCGCGGGTTCTTTGTTTTGGGGAAGAGAGAATGTTCTAGCCTGCATCGGCGTAATCGTCGTCAAAGTCGATATTCGGGCCCGCGATGCTTGCGGCCACGAAGTCGGCGGATTCCCCTGCGCGATAAAAAGACTGAAGGCTCGCGTCGTCGATAAGCGATTCGAGTGAAATGCTGCTGATGGCTCCGAGTTCCTCACGTATGCGGTTCTTGAATGCCTGGAATCCGGAGTTGATCAGGTAGAAGGAAATCGCGGATGTCTTATGGATCGGTTTCATGTTTTCCCCCATATTGTTTCGCAATGTTCTACAGGTTTGTCGCACCGGTCTTGCTCTGCCGTAGCTGTTGGTGGCGCGACTGTTAAAAGATTGTTGATTAGTTGTTTCTATTATAGATTTTACACGCCTCCAGAGGCAAGTGATTACCGTCAAGTAGCGTTATTGTAAGAAACGTCGCAAACCCAGCAACGGTGCGGTTTCTAGGCCGGTTCGCCGCCAGCCGCAAGTGCATAACTTTTTGAATATCAACACGATAGAATCTGCGTAATTTGCAAGCTTGTATGCAATTGCGGCATGCAAGTGCGCTATTCCACTTTGGATTAATGTTTTGGAGTGCTGCCCTGGCGTTTTGCCGGTGTGTGCTGCTATTTGTATATTTGGAACGTTGAATTATTGTGGATTGATGCCCGTGCCGAACTGTTTATTGAACTATATTGACCGCCTTTTGTTTATCGCGCTGAGTGCTTCGGTGCTCGCTTTTGGCGCACAGCCTTCGCAACCTTCCAAGCCCACGCTTGCGCTCCCCGAACCGCTCATGACGCAGGCGGTGCAAATGACGGAACGTTCGATGGCGTTGGACTACGCGGGCGCGATGGAACTTGCGAACAAAGTACGCGCATCTGACGATGGTGTGGGCTGCGTGCTCGAAAACATTGTGCGCGTAAGCCGCTACGACGACTTGGGCGATACGGCGGCGCTTATCACTGCGGGCACGAACCTCGAAAAGTGCACGTCTGTTGGCCTCTGGGAAGCGCTCCGCAAGTTTGAACTTGGCTACGTGCAAACCGAAACGGGCCACTCCGTGAAGGGCGCCATGACCACGCGCTCTGCTGCTAAGTTGTTCGAAGAATCGCAGGAACAGGAGGCGCGCGCTTTCTACGCGATTTACGCCTACTACATAGACAAGAGCTTTAGCTGGGTGCCCTTCAAGTCGGACAGGCGCAGCGAATACCTGGCGGTACTTGATTCTGCGGCAACAGGCTCCAAGCGGTTCTGGCCGCTGTTCCTTACCTCGCTCGTGTGGATGCATTACGACAAGGGCGATTTCAATGCGGGCCTCAAGCTTTCGTTGCGCGGCCTTGGCAAGGTGCCGAACCATCCGGTGCTTTTGCAGGTCAAGGCCGATATGCTCTACAGGCTCAAGCGTTATAAGGAGGCCGCGGCAATCTACGAAAAGAGCGCAGCCGATTACCTTGTACGTACTGGCAAGTCTATCCGTTACTGGTGTGCGGTAATGAACCTCGTGCGCATATATGCCGACATGGGTGACAAGGCTGCGGCAGAACGCTGGCAAAAGGCGCTTAAAGATCCGGAATTCAAGAAGCTCAGGCACTGGATGCCCGGCTCGCTTATCGACGACCTCGACGATCGCGGCGTGCTCGACTAGCAGGTGCCGCGCAGGGAAATCCTGCACAGTTTTGTAAAAACTGCACGTAAACAAAAAATTTACGGCTGATTTTGGGGGGTGAACCCGTTTTAAGGTTAGAGACACTTTAAAACGGAGTAACCCATGAAAAAAGACCCGCTACGGCTCTTCTTCTTTGTCGACGGCTATACGCTAAAGAAGGTGAACGAGTTCTACAGGTTCCACCACCCCTACCATTGCCGGCTGGATTTCCGCGCACTCAAGAACTGGGCCCGCCAGGAGGCGTTGCGGACGTTTGCGCCCGGACTGAAGTACGCGATAATGGACTGCCATTATTACCACCCGTACAAGGACCCGCACATGTACGGCGGTACGTGGGGGTTCTCGTGCTTCGAGCGTGAACTCAAGTTTGCGGGGTTCCAGATACACTACTGTGACCACGTGTGCCGCGAGGGTGTGCGGCCCAACATGAGCCTGCTCGAAGATGCCCTGACGTTTGCGAGTTACCACAAGATGGACGCGGTGGTGCTGCTCAGCACGCAGGGGCAGTATGCACCATTGCCCGATAGGTTGCGCTCGATGGGGCTGCCTACGCTTTTGCTGGGCTGGCAGTTTTCGTACACGAAGGATAATCGCCTTGTCCGCTGGCGCACGGACCCCGGCTTGCAGGAACTCGCCACGCGCTACGTGGCGATGGACCGCGTTGCCGAAAGGGGCCTTTGCGCAGCCGACGGCGGCCTGTTCTGCGACGGGTAAAAAAAGCCCCGGTTTAGCCGGGGCAGTTTAAAGCGCAAATTATTTTGTCGCGAGTGGACTTATTACAATTTATCCGCTTGTTTCCTCTGCCAGTCACTCATGAAAATCCAAGTGACGCGCAGACCCACATACCAGGTGTCACCGTCGTTATCCGTGTCGTAGGGGGTACGCACCAGGATGCTCTCTTCGATTTCGAGGTCGCTGTAGTCCACGTGGCGGTAGCCGCCGTAGATACCGATGGCGATGGGGTCAAATTCCAGGCGGAGTTCGAGTTCGGCGTTGAACGTTGCGTCCATGGTGCTGTAGTAGCGGTCGCGGGCGTAGGTGTACTTGCCGTTGTCGTCAACAAATGCGTAGAGCGAAGCGAGGTGGATGTTCATCAAGTTGAAACCGAAGCCCACGGCGGGGATAAGGTTGATGAACGTGTGTTCGCCAAAGAGCTTCCAGCCGAACATCCAGTCCACACCGTAGGTGAACCACTTGACGTCGAACAGGGGCGCCTTCTGCACGTCGCCGCTTTCGCTGGTAACGGTGAAGGTTTCGGCCGGGCGTTCAGAAATCTGGGTCGGCATGAAGTTGATGTTGAACCAGGTGAGGAACTGCTTGTACTGGGCACCGACGTTCAGGTGCAGCCCAATGTACCAGTCGTTGAATTCCGCGTACTGGGTAGTGCCGCTGTAAGCTTCGTCTGCGCCAGTTTCTTCGTTTGTGAGCAACAGCCCGCCGTTGTAACGCGCGATGGTGTTCACGTAGTCGTGGAAGTTTGAAAACATGCCGCGATAGTCGCCGCCGATAGAGATGAATCCACGGATATGGTCTTTCTCGTAGAATCCGGATTCCGAATCCGCGAATGCGCTAGTCGCAAATGTAAGGGCGCACAGGAGCGAGACCAGGTAAACTATTTTTGTCTTCATACAAGACTCCGTATAAGGAATTGACGATGTATAAAATACATTATGTTTTGCAAATGTGCATTGAAATTTTTCATAAGATGTTAAAAATCAACGATTTACGCACATTTTTGAGGGCGTTCCTGGGGGGGCGGTTGGGCCGGATTGTGTCCAGGGCCGCCCTGCCGGGGCTCGTTTGCCTCACATTTTGTGCCTGTGGGGGGCAGGATGCCCCTGGAGCCCGGGCAGGGGGGGCCGCCCTGTGCTCGGATTCCGTGGAGTTTGCGCCCCAGTTCTATAGCAACCTGTTCCGCAGGGGCAGTTCTTGCGGCCAGAGCCTGGTCGAAATCCGCTCCGAAGTCGGGCGCGATACCCTCATAAAGCGCTTTGTGCTGGCTGACTCCGCCTTCGTGGCCGACCCAGAACGGGTCAGGCAGCTTACTGCGGGTAAGGAATGGCAGGGCGCGACCGTCATCCGGGTGCCGGTGCGCCGTGCGGTGGTGCTCTCGTCGGCGCAACTCGGGTTCATGCTGCGCCTTGGGGTCGAAGACCGCATAGTGGGCGTTGGCGCCGGCGCCTATATTGTAGATAGCGCGCTGGCGGCGAAGGTCTCTGCCGGCGAGATTCTCGAGGTGGGCAACGGGCCGCAGGTATCGCTCGAGAAGGTAGTCTCCCTCAAGCCCGACCTGGTGATGACTTTTGCTACGGGCGGCGCGTACGATGACTACGACAGGCTTGCCACCCTCGGGGTGCCGCTCATGCTTACATCGGAATGGCAGGAGAACAACCCGTTCGCGAAATTTGAATGGATTAGTTTGTTTGCAAAACTCTTCGGCGCGCTGCCGCAGGCGGCGAAGGTCGTTAAACCGTATGTGCAGGTAATCCCCGAAATGGCAAAGAAGGAATCGGACCCGCTTATCGCCTGCAGGGAAAACGGCCCGCGTGTAATCGCGGGCATGGCCTACGGCGGCGTGTGGTATGCGCCCGGCGGCAAAAGCTACACTGCAAGCCTCATCAGGCAGGCGGGCGGCTGCTACCTGTGGGCAAGCGATACCACCCGCGAACTCAAGTTCTCGCTCGAAGAAATTTTTGCGGTGGCCGACAGCGCCGACGTGTGGGTGAACCCGGGCATATACGGCACGCCCGAAGACATCCTTGCGGCAGAACCCAGGCTTGCGCGCTTAAAGCCGTTCCGCACGAAGCGCGTGTGCCAGAACGATGCCCGCAAGAGCGCGGGTGGCGGCAACGACTTTTTCGAGAGCGCGGTTTCGAGGCCGGTGGAACTGGTCCGGAATCTGCACGAATGTGTTTTCGGCATAAAAGAGGGCGAATCGGGCACCATCTCGGAGGGCCTGCCCTACAAATGGTATAGAAATATTTATAATTTTGCATTATGATTAAGACTCCCAGTGGTATCGGTGGCTGGATTGCCTCAAGTTACGAGGCTTCGGTCCCCTTCTTGCAGCAGGTTCCGCGTGAATGTGCCGACTTTTTGTTGCTCAATGCCCAAATCCGCGAGTATGACGCTGGTGAAATCATCATTCAGGGTGGCGTGGAAGGGCAGTCCTTCTGCGTGATGCAGAGTGGTCGAGCCCAGGTATGCGGTCAGATTCTGCCGGACGGGCATTACACTGTGGTTGCCTACATCGAAAGCGGCGCATGCTTCGCCGAGATGTCCATTCTCTGTAACGAACCTACAAGTAATACCATTATCGCGGGCGAAGACGGCTGCACGGTGCTCCATATCCCGCGTGATGAATTCGTGAAGTTCCTCGACAAGAACCCCAACATCATGGTGTTCTTGTACAAGGTCATTTGCGATAGCCTCCGTGCGAAGAACAAGGCGTTTGACGAGTTCCAGCGCCTTTCGCTCCTTGCTTCGGGCAAGGTGCTCCCCTTCATTGATTTTGCGCAGACCATGGAAAAGAGCCGCATCACCGGTACGGTGATTTGCGAATCCCAGATGGGTTCGGGCTTTGTCGCCTTCCAGGACGGCCGCATCTGCTGTGCCAAGTGCGGCAAGCATACCGGCCCTGCAGCCCTCGAAGATATCCTTTCGTGGGGCGACGATTCCATGTACAAGCTCGACACGCACCTGATGCCGGGTACGGTGAACATCAATCAGATGGCCGATACCACGAGCCTCATTCTGGATGCGCTCAGGAATATTGACGAAAAACAAGGTGCCCGCAAGTAGGGCAAAACAAAGTGCCCGTACTAGGGCAAAGGAAAAAAGATGAATTACGCAGACGCAGGAGTATCCTTGGCACGTGCCGACGAAGCAATGGTCGGTGTCAAGAAATCCGTACGTACTACATTCAACCAGGGCGTTCTGGGCGACGTCGGCAATTTCGGCGGCCTCTTCACGCTCAACCACCTCGGCATGAAGGACCCTGTCCTCGTGAGTTCCGTCGACGGCGTGGGCACCAAGCTCAAGGTCGATATCGAAATGGGCACGCACGAACTGCCGGGCCAGGACATCGTGAACCACTGCTGCGATGACATCCTGGTGCAGGGTGCACGTCCGCTGTTCTTCTTGGACTACGTGGCTACTGGCCGCTTGGAACCGGGCGTTATGGACAAACTCGTTGCCGGTATGGCCAAGGCCTGCCGCGAAAACGACCTCGTGCTTATCGGCGGTGAAACTGCCGAAATGCCGGGCTTCTACGGCCCGGGCGACTACGACATTTCCGGCACTATCGTCGGCGTCGTGGAACGCGAAAACATCATTGACGGCAAGAAGATCAAGCCGGGTACCATTATCCTCGGCCTGCCCTCCACCGGACTCCACACCAACGGCTACTCTCTCGCCCGTAAGGTGCTGTTCGATGTGGCTGGCTACAAGGTAGACACCGTCGTGGACGGCATGGACAAGTCCATCGGTGAAGCGCTTGCGACCCCGCACCGCAGCTACTACCCGAGCCTCATCGACCTCTGCAACAAGAAGATTATCCAGGGCCTCGCCCACATCACCGGTTCGGGCTACCAGGGCAACATCCCGCGTATCCTCCCGGACAACGTCGACGTGATTATCGACCGCACCACGTGGGATCCGCCGATGATCTTCAAGCTCATCCAGCAGGCCGGCTCCGTGGAGAAGGACGAGATGTACTCTACCTTCAACATGGGCATGGGTATGCTCATCTTCATCGACCCGGCTGACAAGGCCGAAGTCACTGCACACCTCGAAGCCAAGGGCGAGAAGTGGGTGCAGATCGGTGAAGTTGTCGCCGGCACCAAGCAGGTGAAGTTCCGCGACTAGTTTGCGGATCTTCGCCGCGATCCTGCATCGTGGCCCTCGCGATTTTATATCGTCACCCTCGCGAAGGCGAGGGTCTTTTCGTATGTCGTTCGCGCTTCCCTGTGGCGTCTCGTTGCGGGTCACATTTGCGTAAATCTGTGAGTTCTAACACGTTCGGGCACAGTTTGGGAACATTATAATGTTCCAAATAACTTTTTTCTGTGCGTAAGCCGTACCATGAATATATTTTTAAGGTCGTATAAATAAGGAGTTTTATGAAAAACCGTTTTACGAAGTTTATGATTGCTGCGGGCGCGATGGCGCTCATTTGCGCTTGTGGCGACGATCCGTCGTCTCCGAATAACCCGCAGCCCGGTGCCTCTAGCGCCGTGATCGACCCGAATTCCAGTGCGGTCGTTCCTGGTTCCAGCACCGGCATCGACCCGAACTCCAGCGCGGCAGTTCCTGGTTCCAGTGCAGTCGTTCCCGGCTCCAGCGAGACCGTCCCTGGCTCCAGTACCGTCGTTCCGGGCTCCAGTGCGGTAGCTCCTGGTTCTAGTGCCGTTGTTCCTGGCTCCAGCGAGACTGTTCCGGTCAGCAGCTCCAGCGAAGTTCCGCTCGACGATAACGGATTCCCGACTCTCGAATCTTACGGCCCGCCTCCCGAGGCCTACACCAAGGATATTTTGAACAACGGAAAGACCGGCTGGAGCAGCCGTTACTGGGATGCCTGCAAGCCGCACTGTTCTTGGCTCAGCAGCGTAGATACCACGAGCGAAGCCGCTTACCAGGCTGGCGGTACCGTTGCCCGTAACTGCAATATCCACGACGTTGAAGTCCCGGCGTTTACGCTCGGCCATGCGGTACAGCAGTACTGGATGGGTTACGAAGGCACGAATAGCGCCTGCGTCAACAACAATGCCGGCGGCACCTACACTTGCACCGACATGGCTCCTATCCAGGTGAGCGAGAACCTTTCTTACGGCTACGTCGCTGCTCCGGGCGCACAGTTCGGCGGCGGATGCGGCAAGTGCTTCCACCTGCAGTTTAACGGTGGCAACCATGCGAACGACGTGAAGGCCACGCACAAGGCCCTCAAGGGCAAGCACATGATCGTGATGGCATCTAACATCGGTTACGATGTGGAAGCCGGCCAGTACGACATGCTTGTGCCGGGCGGTGGCGTGGGTGCCTTTAACGCACTCTCTACGCAGATTGGCGTGCCTGCTAGCGGCCTCGGTGCAAACGGTGGCGGATTCCTCACTGAATGCCAGCAGAGCCTCGGCTGGGACAACACTGTGGAAGCCTACCAGCAGTGCGTGCTCGATAAGTGCGACCAGGTGTTCAAGGATTGGCCGAACCTTTTGCGCGGCTGCCGCTGGTATGCCGAATGGTACATGGCCGCCGACAACCCGACTTACAACTGGGAAGAGGTTGAATGCCCGCAGTACCTGGTGGACCACTATACGACGACCTTCAATACGACTTTGGAAAACCGTTGGCGTTGGAAGGACGACTGGTCCGATTACAAGAAGGGTGATGTGCTCGATACAGTTTATTGCTGGAAGGATGGCGAAAACCCGAACGACCCGAACGGCAGGGGCGCCGGCTGCGCTCCGTAACGAGGTGCTATGAAACGTAAGTTGTTCAAGACGATAGTTGCGGCTGGTGCCGTGGCCATGATATGCGCCTGCAGTGACGATCCGTCGTCTCCGGATAATCCGCAGCCTGGCCTTTCGAGTGCGGTGATTGACCCGACATCGAGCGCTGCTATCGTTCCGGGCTCCAGTGAATCCGTGAATCCCGGCTCGAGTGCTGCGGTGAACCCTGGTTCTTCGACGAATCCGGTTGACCCGACATCGAGTGCCGTGGCGCCGCTCTCCAGCGGTTCCGTAGTTCCGGGTTCTAGCACCAGCATCGACCCGAACTCCAGCGAGACAGTCCCTGTCAGCAGTTCCGGCGCGGTCCCGCTCGACGATAACGGATTCCCGACGATTGAATCTTACGGCCCGCCTCCGGCCGAATACACCAAGGACATTAGCGCTACGGCCCCGCGTGGCTGGAATACGCGTTACTGGGACGCCTGCAAGCCGCACTGCTCCTGGCTTAAGGAAAGCGATAACGATAAGACTCGCGCAGACATATCTTCTAACGAGGCTTATCAATCCACCTTTGGCACGGCGCGTAACTGCAACATCCACGATGTGGAAGTCCCCACCTTTACTTTGGGTAACGTAACAAAGTCCTGGTTCGGTTACGAAGGTACCAGAAGCGCCTGTGGCGACGAAAAAGAAAAGGGCGTGTTCACCTGTACCGACATGGCTCCTATTGCCGTGAACGACACTCTTGCTTACGCATACGTTGCTGGCACCGCCGACAGCAGGTGCGGCAAGTGTTATCACTTGCAGTACGATGGCCATTTCAAGGATGAGTTCGAGCAGAACCCGCCCAAGGCGACCCATAAGGCCCTTAAGGGTAAGCACCTGGTGGTGATGGCCTCTAACATCGGTAACGATGTGGCTGGCGGTAACGCTAACTTGCCTGCAGGCCAGTTCGACTTGATGGTGCCGGGTGGCGGCGTGGGCGCCTTTGACGCTCTCTCTACCCAGGTGAACAAGGGCGCCGGTTTTAACTGGGGTGCTGGTTTTGGCGGGTTCCTTACGGAATGCCAGAAACAAGCAAACTGCGGTACCGAAGGTTCCCTGGAATGTTACCAGACTTGTATCAAGGATATGTGCGAAGCGGCTTTCGGTGACGCCGGTCTCCCGAATCTTTTGCGCGGTTGCAACTGGTTTGCTGACTGGTACATGGCTGCCGACAATCCGACTTACTACATCGAAGAAGTGGAATGCCCGCAGTACTTGATCGATCATTACATGACCCGATACAACACTTCTACGACAACCAACATCAAGAAAGTAGAAGACTGGTCCACGTTCAAGAAAGGCGACGTACTCGATACGCTCCATTGCTGGAAGGCGGGCGAAGCCCCCGCAGAAGATGGATGGCAAAATCCGAGCGCCGGCTGCGACGTGCAATAAGCTAGAATCAACGTGATTTAAATAGTCCTGCGATATTTTCGCGGGGCTTTTTTTACTTTACGCGCTGATGTTAATTTGTTAGATTTGGGTGGTGATAAAATCCCTGATAAAAGTATTGTTTCTTGTCTTGATTCCCTGCGGTTTGTTTGCGCAGGTGTTGCCAACTCCAAAAGACTCCAGTGACCGCCATGTAATGGGGTATGAGTTTGGCTCGCCCTTGGTTTTGCTTGGCGTGGGGTGGAACTATACGCTAGATTGCAGGGATGTTTCTATCGATGAAATTGAACCTTTGTTTGAAGGCGAAGGATGGTACGATTCTTACCGCTTTAAAGGCAAGTTCTGGAAATACTCCGGCATATCGATGGTGACGCTTGAACTGCTTTCTTTGATTACCGGGAGCGTA
>JBGUQN010000100.1:0-3943 GCA_045131085.1 Fibrobacter sp. | reverse complement strand
TCCCTGCATACATGCCTGACATCGCGCCTGTCAAAGTTCGTAAGATGACATATTTCAGTAACCTTCAGTCCGTCCTTGTATAGTTTTATGACCAATTCCCATTTTTTTCGATTGAAAGCCATAAATTCCTCGAAAGCTGTGTCCAACTTTCGGGGTTCACATCACTGGAGGGGGTAGCGGAAGATGCGAGGAGATGGCGGCTCAAGGCCGCCATGACGAAGCAGCTGAAGCGAGGGGGAGGCTTCCCCCTTCCCTATTTAATATTATTCTAATTCCAGTTTCATGGTGCCGGAGTCGAGGCCCCTCACCGCATAGAACACCTTGCTTCCGTCCGGCTTGAGGATGACCGCGATACCGGCCAGGTAGTTCAGCCAGTTGTCGCCCTCCCATTCACCCCTCATGGCCTTGTAGTATTTGAACGTTATTCTCTGTTCAGATATGTACGACAACAAGGGGATAATCATCACGTCGTGCGAGACGAAAACGCCGACCGTCCTTCCAGAAAGTTCCAACGCCGGGATAAGGTAATCTTCCAGCAATTCAGAGCTGCGGGGGGCAAGGTCGTAGAACACGTCGGTGTAGCCGCCTTCGGCCGCCCACTTGGTAATCAGGCCCCTTCCGTCGTCGTTTTCCCTAATGGTGGTCATGAAGTACGAATCAAAGTTCTTGGTAAACCAGCCCTCGTTCAACACGACCATGGTATCGCTGGTGGTATCGAGATCATGGCGGCCCCTGGCAATAAAGTTGCACGTCTGGTGGGTACGGACATACTGCGAACCCGCATAGTACACGTAACCGGGCCCGCCTTCGGATAAACTCATGCCAAGGCTCTGGGACTGGAATTTCCCCATTTCGGTCAACGGGCTCGAGAGGCTAATGTCGTCTTCGCGTTCTGCATGGCGCAGCACCACAATCATCTTTTCATCGGGCTGCACACTGTTGTAAACTTGATCCAGCGGGACAAACTCCGTAACGTGAGAATGGTTGACGAAGGCACTGTTGGCGATGCTATTAATTTCGGCATCGGTAGCGATTCTCCAGAGGTGCGTCCCCATGTCGCAGTAGTAATAGCGAGATTCGCCGTTAACGGTGGTACGTTTCATGTCGCCGGCGTTGCTGGCATTGCACGGGCCCACGAAGAGTTCGGGCGGGTAAGTAACGATGCTATCGACAATGCGGGTGCTGTCCATGAACGTGATATGGAGGCTATCGATGATGTTGAGGCTGTCAATAATGCGGGTGCTATCCTTGAACGTGATGTAGAGGCTGTCGATAACGTTGATGCTATCGATAATGCGGGTGCTGTCGACAACGTTGATGCGTTCCACTGTCTTGTAGATAATGCTGTCGATATAGTGCACGCTGTCCTTGATGTACAGGCTATCGGTGATGCGGATGGAATCGATCCAGTTGAGGCTATCGTGGACAACCACCGAGTCGCGGACCGAGATATCATCGGCGCCCGTGGAGCTGCTGTCGTCGTCGCCACATGCAGCCAGGATAGAGGCAAACGCAAGGCCCGCCAGTACTTTCAGGATTTTTGAATTCATCGAGGGAACTCCTTCTTTTTTGAGGTGTCAACTAATTTGTATACAAATATATTTTTATTTACTTACAACGTCAAGACTGTTTTTAGTTCGTGCGTAAAAAAAAGATCCCCGGTCGGAGCCGGGGATGACGAGAAAGGGCTACAAAGACCCTCGCCTGCGCGAGGGTGACAGAAGGAATTATTAGCCGAGTTCCGTGAGCCACAAGCGACTTGTATAAACAAGTCGTGGTGGCGAGAGCGAAGCCCAAACCACAGGTTCTTTTCTGAACTTAGGGCTGAGCGGTCAGTTTAGCTCGGATCCAGTTGTTGGCGTTCGCGATGGCTCCGGAAATCTTGTCGATTTCCTTGGTACCGGCCTGAGCGCGGTCGGGGCGTCCACCGCCCTTGCCACCGCAGGCTGCCGCGAGGTCCTTCACCAGGTCGCCGGCCTTGATGCCCTTGGCCTGTACGTCCTTGCCCACCATCACGGCGATGCTGCCAGCACCTTCGTTCTTGTTGGCAATCACGGCCACGGAGTCGCTTGCGAGTTTGTTCTGGATGCCGTCGAGCAAGTTCTTGTACTTTTCATCGGGCATGTTGAGTTCGCGCACGTAGAGGTTCACGCCCATCACGTTGATGCCGCCGTTCAGCACTTCGGCCGCGATGAGGGTCGCAAGTTCGAGCTTCACGGACTGCAGGCTCTTTTCCAAGTTCTGGGTCTTGGCGAATGTCTGCTGGATTCTGTCGAGCACGTCGGCATCCTTGCAGCGGAGCTGTTCGCGCAGCGCAGTGAGGATTTGCGTACCGGCACGGAGCAGCTTGAGGGCGTTACGGCCAGACACGGCTTCGATGCGGCGCACGCCAGCGCTAACGCTGGATTCGCTCACGATCTTCACGAGGCCGATGTTACCGGTGTTCTGCACGTGCAAGCCACCGCAGAGTTCCTTGGAGAATTCTTCGTTTTCGCAGCCCATCTTGACCACGCGGACTTCGTCGCCGTACTTTTCGCCGAACAGTGCCATGGCACCGCTCGCCTTGGCTTCGTCCACGCCCATCACGGCGGTGTTCACCGGCAGGCATTCCATCACCTTGGCGTTCACGATGTCTTCGACCTTCTGGATTTCTTCGTCGGTCATGGCGCTAAAGTGGCTGAAGTCAAAACGGAGCACTTCGTCCGAAACAAAGCTACCCTGCTGCTGCACGTGAGTGCCGAGCACCTGGCGGAGTGCGGCCTGCAGCAAGTGGGTTGCGGAGTGGTTCTTGCGGATGTCGGCACGGCGGTCGTTATCGACGGTAGCCATGAACACGGCAGCCATCGTAGTTTCGTTGGCAGTGCCCTTTGTAACCTTGCCGCGGCAGAGGGCGGTATCGTTCACCTTCACGGTGTCGAACACCTGAATTTCAAGGTCAGCGGAAACGAGCGTTCCCTTGTCGCCGACCTGGCCACCCATTTCGGCATAGAACGGGGAGGTTTCGAGAGCGATGCTGAGCACGCCCTTGTCTTCGCGCCAGCGCACGACCTTCGTTTCGCAGGCGGCGAGTTCGTAACCGACGAACTTGGTGCTGGCTTCGCTGTACTGCGTCCAGCCTTCGGTGCCCATGGTGTTGATGCCCTGCTTCATGTTGGCGCGGGCACGGGCCTTCTGTTCTTCCATGCATTTCTCGTAGCCTTCTTCATCGATGAGGAGGCCCTTTTCTTCGGCGAGAATGCCAGTGAGGTCCGGCGGGAATCCGTAAGTATCATAGAGCAGGAACACCTTGTCGCCCGGAATCTTGTCGCCCTTCTTGAGTTCGGCAGAAATAGCGGCGAAGCGTTCGAGACCAGCGTCGAGCGTGCGGATAAAGCTTTCTTCTTCGCTCTTGATCACGGAAGCAACGAATTCCTTGCGTTCGCGGATTTCCGGGAAGGCATCGCCCATCGTGTCGGCGAGCACCTGAACGAGCTGGCAAATGAACGGCTTCTTCTGGCCGAGCAGGCGGGCAAAGCGGCTAGCGCGGCGGAGAATGCGGCGGAGCACGTAGCCACGACCTTCGTTGCTCGGGAGAGCGCCATCAGCAATAGCGAAAGAAATAGCGCGGATGTGGTCGGCAATCACGCGGTGCGGAGTGCCGGCTTCGCCATCGTTGTACGGAACGCCAGAGAGTTCAGCGATCTTTGCGATGATCGGGGTGAACACGTCAGTATCGTAGTTGCTGGTCTTGCCCTGAAGAATAGCGCAGATTCGTTCGAAACCCATACCGGTATCGACGTTCTTGGCCTTCAGCGGAATCAGGGAGCCGTCGCTCACGCGTTCGTACTGCATGAACACGTTGTTCCAGATTTCGATGTAGCGGTCGTTTTCGCCGTTCACGCCCTTGATCGGGTCCTTGAACGTTTCGGCCTGCGTAGCGAGGTCGCCGCGGTCGTAATGGATT
>JBGUQN010000099.1:0-6492 GCA_045131085.1 Fibrobacter sp. | reverse complement strand
GGCACCGGCGCGTACATCGCGAAGTTCGACTTCCTGTCCAAGGCCACCTACGTCTCGGAGAGCATCGCGTCGCAGGACAGTGGCTCTACCTATAAGAAGGGTGACGTCATAAAGACCACGGACAACACGACGAAGACATTCGGCTTCAAACGCGCTAAACGAAAATAATCCAAACTCCAAAAAAGCCTGCCTTTCGGGGCAGGCTTTTTCCGTATGGCGCGGTCGCTAGCGGAATCTTCGTGCGCCCTGGTACTTGTTCTTGTAGTATTTTTCGTTCAGGTTCGAAATGACGACGCCCCTGCTGGAGCTGGCGTGGATAAAGCGGTCGCCGCTCAGGTAGATTCCCACGTGGCTAATATTCCAGAAACTTCCGAAGAATATCAAGTCGCCTTCGCGCAGGCTGCCTCGGCCGACGCTTTTCCCGCGCGGGTCTTTATACATCTTTGCCGCGCTGTGGTCAAGCGCAATGTTGTAGTAACCTTTGAAAACCTGCATCACGAATCCGGAACAGTCCGTCTTGGTCTTGCTTGCCGCACCGTACACGTATTTTGCGCCGAGCCAGCCTTTAGCATAAGTTTCAAAGTCAGGGACGGGCGCTGCCTTTTGCGCCGCCTTTTGCGCTTCTTTCTTGTTTGCCGCGGCTCTCGCCTTGTCGGCAGAATTCATGTGCTTTGGCTTGGCGTTTTCGGTTGTTGCAGAATCTGCGCTGGCTACAGGATTGCTTTCTGCGGGTGCCTCTTGCGCTTTTTCTACAGGTTCAGCCGGCTGCTCGCTTTGTGCCTGGATGGGCTTGTATGCGCCGATGTTCCTGTCGTAGCCAGTGCGTTGCGGGAAGGTGCAACCAAAAAACAATCCGCAGCATAACGCTGCGAATGTTAAACTGTAAGTTATTTTGAGTTGCGCCATCGACTGAAATGTAATAAAAACGTTTTACCGTTTATTCCCATTTCAGTACAGGATAGCCGTCATTCTTTTTTGAATCGTAGACGAATTCGTCACCGAGAAGTTCTGCGAAAGCCTTTGTCTTCATTTCTTCGGCGGTCTTGGGAAGGGCGATTCCGCCATTGCTAGACCCGAAGGCAGGAATTTTCTTTGTCGTGATTTCGATGATGGGCTGGCTGATGACAGGGTAGTCAGTGCAGCAGGCTACGGTATCCAGGCCTGCGATGTCATCGTCGATTGGATTTTCTGTTGTTAAGGGGGAGATGTAATCGTCTAGTATGTAACTCCGGGTAGTGTCCGAAACCTCTTGCTCTATGTAGTAGTAATCGGCCAGTGTCGTGTTTTCGTTCACGCCGATCATGAGCCCCACATTCTTGAAATTGGCGGGTACGCTTATGTTTTTGCCTGTAGTGTAGGCGTTCCTGGTGACTCCGCTTCGGTACATCCCGACGATGCCGCCGGCACTTTCTGCACTGTAGATGTCACCCGTGTTGTATACGTCTTCTACCTTCAGGTTATTTGCGTCCCCGACAATTCCGCCTATGCGAGTTCTGCCCGTGATTTCGGCGCTATTCGTAACGCTTCGTACAGACATGTCCTCACCTTTGCCGACAATGCCGCCGACGGCCATATATCCCGTGATTTTTGCGCTGTTTCGTGATTCCTTGACTGTGCCGTTATCAACGAAGTAACCCACGATGCCCCCGACGTTGCTGGTTCCTTCGATTTCCCCGGCATTTTCGGAACTAGATACCGTTACGTCCGAATGCATTCCACCGGCGATGCCGGCTGTGTTCGTGTGGCCGGTAACCTTGGCGTAGTTCTTGGCGTTTGTTATTTCGATGTTGCCGCCAACTCCCACAATTCCACCGGAGAATGTCTGAGAGAAAACTTTCCCGTAGCTCTTGACGTTATCAATCTTGATTTTGTTCAAGCCCCCCTCGGCTTGGCCAACTATGCCGCCAGCAGTCTGGTAGGTGCTGAAAACGTTGGCTTTCACGGTGATGTTTTCGAGGACGGCATCTCCGCTTATGGCACCGGCGACTGCTCCGGAGAGTTGTCCTCCTTTTATCCAAGAATTCTTGATGGTCAAGTTCTTGATGGAACACGAACAGAACCCGAACAGGCCGTTGTAATCCCTGTCGGAGCCGACATATAGGCCGCTTATGGAAAAGCCGTTTCCGTCAAAGTGGCCGACGAATGGTGCTTCGCTTTTCCCGATAGGGGTCCACTTCAACAGGTCTGCGGTGCTGTCGACCGGCATTCCGTCACTGTCGATGAGTTCCCCTTTGTTGAGAATAATGTCTGCGCCGAGTTTAAAATACTTGCCTATGTATTTTTCTTCGCCTGCTCCGATGACGAAGGAAAGGTTTGCCAGCTGCTCGGCATTCTTGATGACGTACGGGTTGCCCTCCGACCCGGAACCGCATGCGAATTTCTTGGCTGTCGTTCCGTTCCAGGGGTCGCCTGTTTCGCCTTCGCAGTCCGTATCAGGTTTTTCCTTGAGGCTACTGGAACTCTTGGGAGAATCCTTTCCCGATGATATGCTGCTGGAACTATTGTCCGGATTTGAACCATGTGTCGAACCGAAGTCGGTAGCGACCGGTGATTCGCAGGCTATTAATGTGGATAGCATCGCGGTTGCGACGGATAGAGCCGCTGTTGGGCGGATATTTTTTTTGAACATGATAAACTCCTTCTTCTTGTTAAGGAATATACATTATTCCTTGCCTAACTGAACCTGCCGAATTGTAAAAAAAGCTATGTATGAGGTTCAATTAATGCTGATATATAGTGATGGAACTAAATATATCACCTGCTGTCACGTTGATAATGGCTTTTTTCGGGTAAACCTCTTTGTCGCAGTCATCGACTGGGCATGTCAGGGCGCCGCCTGATGTAATGACAATTTTGTTTGGCGAATCCTTCAGGACTTCGGCACTCCACCAGCTTCCGGTGATGTGGTTAAAACCCACATTTTCTGTTTCTGGACCATCTGGGAGAATGTAATTGTCATCGGCACATTCTCCGTCGCATGCAGAACTGAACCACCATGTGCTGTAATTCAGCACGGAAACGGTGTCGGTACCGCCCGCGTGGTCGAAGTGAACTTCCTTTTTGCTCAATTTCATTTTTTCCCATAATCCATCTGGGTCGGAGGTGGTGACGTTGAGAGAACAGGCCGTGAATAACAGGGCGAGGAATAAGAGGCTGAGATGAAGCGGTTTCATTTTTGCAAACCTCCTGTGAATTGTTTTGAAGAATTTTTTTTATGCAATATATTTTGTTTGGATGCAAAAACAAATACCGCATAATCCCTTTTTTTAGGGGAAAATGCATTCTTTTGTTAAAAATTTAAAAGAGCGTTTCATATAGGCCCTTTTTTGGGGCCTAAAGAACGTATTGCTAGTTCAGAAAGCCGTGCGGTTCGAAGCCGAGCCCCTTCACGAGCTCGAAATCCTTGCAGCTGTTGACGCCTGCGGTGGTGAGCATGTCGTCGGTGATGGCTGCGTTTGCGCCACTCTTGAAAGCTCGCTTGCCGTCATCTCCCAGGACTCCACGCCCGCCCGCGAGGCGGATGAACGCCTTCGGGTTGATAAAACGGTAGATTGCTACGATGCGACAGAATTCGTCATTCGTGAGCTTGGGCAAGTTCTCGTACGGCGTGCCGGGGATGGCGTTCAGCACGTTCACCGGAGTGGACTTGACTCCGAGTTTACGCAGGTCGAGGCACATGTCGATGCGGTCTTCCATCGTCTCGCCGAGGCCCATGATGCCGCCGCTGCAAATCTCGAGCCCGGCGGCAAGGGCGTTCTGGAGTGCGCCAATCTTGTCGTCGTAGGTGTGCGTGGTG
This sequence comes from Fibrobacter sp., assembly GCA_045131085.1. Lineage (GTDB taxonomy): Bacteria > Fibrobacterota > Fibrobacteria > Fibrobacterales > Fibrobacteraceae > Fibrobacter. The sequence goes on along the minus strand of JBGUQN010000099.1, from coordinate 2,696 downwards.
CATACGTCGGGGAAGTGCCTGCGGTAAGTTTCCAGGTTGTTGTGGAAGCGGGTGAGGCCGGCCTCCTTAAGTTTGTCGAACTGTTCGCGGTTCAGGAGCCCTGCCGAAAGGCATACGGAAAGCTTCGTCTCTTTTTTGAGACGGCGGATGGCTTCGCCAATTTGTTCCACGTCGCGGTTCGAGAGCGTGCGGCCCGAAGTGACGATGGAGTAGCGCGGGATGCCTGCGGCTTCTTTCTTTTTGGCGTCTGCCACGATTTCGTCGGCGCTGAGCAACTTGTATTCGGGAGCGCCGGTATGGTAGTAGCTGCTCTGGGCGCAGTACTTGCAGTTTTCGGAGCAGCGGCCGCTGCGGGCGTTCACGATGGAACAGAAGTCAAAATTGTTCCCGTGGAACTTTTCACGGATTTCGTTTGCGGCGTTGCAGAGTTCGCCGAGGTCTTCGCTGAGCAGTTTTACTGCTTCTTCGCGGTTGATTTCGTAACCGCCTAAGACTTTTTCCTTGAGTTCTTGAACAAAAGACATGCGCCAAATATAGAAATTCGCTTATGGATAGAACCAAAGCTCCGTTCTTTTTATAATTTATGGTTGTGCGAATATTCTTGGCAATATTCCTGTTCGCTATGTATGCCTTCGCGGTCGAGACTGCGAAGGATTCTTCCGCTGTAGCCGATTCCACTGTTGCAGTACAGGATTCTGCGGGTACCGAACAGGCTGCCGCCTCGGACACCCTTGCAAAGGATACTACGGCAAAGGATTCCTCCCGCCATAAGGGGAATAGCATTCCGCTTCCTCGCCAGTCGGCGTATACGGGTTATGGGCTGCTGGTTGGCCTTGCCGCCGGTATTTTCAACCCGACAAAGGAATGCGACTGCTTGGGGGTGTGGCAGGGACAGATAGAGTATTTCTATAACGACTGGATTAGTGCCGGGTTCGATGTGCGCTTTTTTGGAGGCGACCTCGATACCGACATGATGTTGCGCTACCAGCGCTATAGGGCGAACGTCCGCTTCCTTTACCCTCACGAACGCTGGTCTTGGTACGTCAGTCCGATAATCGGGTTCGAGTCTACCGACCTCGAGGATTTCCGCGAAGAATGGCATAATCGTGATGACGAGTGGTGGATTCCGGGTGCGCCGCGGGACACGACTCGCGAGGTCGAGGACTGCGAGAAGATGTTCTCGCTCGACGGGCTTTCTATCGGTATCGATCTCGGTGCCGGCGTGAACGTTTCCAGGTATTTCGGTTTGACGGGAAGCGTCTTGTACGAATACAATTTCGGCGGTGCGCAGATGCTCACGCTCTCGCCGGGAATCGCCTTTAATCTCCGCCAAGTGTGGCGATGGGCTAACCGAAACCTCTCCGCTTCCTGGGTCTCGCTCGAATCCGGTTTCCAGCGGTACTTTAATAGGTCCGTAGATTCCTGGGCGATGTCGGTGTATCTTGGCACCACGATAGGTTTTTAATTCTATATTTGTCACGTCTAAAATTTTCCTAAAGGACATTCAAAATGGCTAAGAAAGAATCCAAGAAAAAGGTAGTCCTCGCCTATAGCGGTGGACTCGATACCAGCATCATCATTCCCTGGCTCAAGGAAAACTACGATTGCGAAGTGATCGCTTTCGCTGCCGACCTCGGTCAGAACGACTTCCCGGATGCCAAGGCCCTCGAAGACAAGGCCCTCAAGACGGGTGCCTCCAAGTGCTACGTCCTCGACCTCAAGAAGGAATTCCTCGAAGACTACGTTTGGCCGACCGTCCGCGCCGGTGCAAAGTACGAAGGAACCTACCTCCTGGGTACGTCTTTTGCCCGTCCGCTCATCGCCAAGTACCAGGTGAAGATTGCCGAAAAGGAAGGCGCTTACGCTGTGGCTCACGGTGCTACCGGTAAGGGTAACGACCAGGTCCGTTTCGAACTGACCTACGCCGCCCTCAACCCGAAGCTCGAAATCATCGCTCCGTGGAAGGACCCGAAGTGGACGTTCCACAGCCGCGAAGACGCTATCGACTACGCTGCCGCCCACAAGATTCCGCTCAACGGCATCAGCAAGAAGAAGATTTACTCCGAAGACGGTAACCTGTGGCACCTCTCTCACGAAGGTGGCGTCCTGGAATTCCCGGAACAGGAACACAAGTACGAATTCCTCAAGCACACCAACACGTTTGAAAAGGCCCCGAACAAGGCTGACCACGTGACCATCGGTTTCGATAAGGGCAATCCGGTTTCCATCAACGGCAAGAAGATGGGCGCTGTCGAACTCCTCGAATTCCTGAACAAGATCGGTGGCGAAAATGCTTGCGGTCTGTTGGACATCGTCGAAAACCGCCTCGTCGGCCTCAAGAGCCGCGGCGTGTACGAAACTCCGGGTGGCACGCTTCTGTACAAGGCTCACGAATGCCTGCAGCAGCTCGTGCTCGACAAGGAAACCTTGTTCGAAGCCCAGAAGATGTCTATGACTTATGCCAACCTCGTGTACAATGGCCAGTGGTTCACTCCGCTCCGCCAGGCTATGGACGCCTTCTTCAACGAAGTCAACTCTGTTGTGACCGGTGAAGTGACGCTCAAGCTCTACAAGGGCAACATCATTCCGGCCGGCATCAAGAGCCCCTACAGCCTCTACGACATGGGCCTCGGTGGATTCACCGACGTCGACATGTACGACCAGAAGGACGCTACGGGCTTCATCCGTTGCTATGG
>JBGUQN010000098.1:0-16670 GCA_045131085.1 Fibrobacter sp. | reverse complement strand
ACCTGAAAACGACTACCGCGCCGCTATGCGTCTGTACTTGAACCGTCAGTTCCTCGAAGCCGCTTATGCCTTCGGTAAGGTTCAGACCAAGTACCCCGCATTCCACCTTGTGGACCAGGCCGCCTTCTATAAGGCAAAGTCCTTCGAAAACCTCCGTATGCACAAGGCTGCTAAGGCCGTGTACGAAGACGCTATCAAGCGCTATCCGCAGAGTGACCAGAAGGCCAAGTACCACTTCCAGTTGATGAACATCGACTATAAGGAAGGCAAGTACACCGAAGCCATGAGCAAGTACCAGAACATTGCCCAGAAGTTCGGTGAAAGCGACGTGAAGGCTGACGCCGACTACGTTGCCGGCCAGATCAAGTTCGAACAGGGCCTCTACCAGGAATCTGTCGACCTGCTCGCCGCCATCCTTCCGGGTAACGCAAACTACTTCTACGCCCGTTACACCATGGGTATCGCTTACAGCCGCCTTGGCAAGTTCGAAGAAGCTGAAAACTGCTTCCGCGACATCACCGAGCAGCAGTACTCCAACCAGTCCGAACAGGACCTCCAGGATGCCGCCCGCGTGAAGCTCGGCCACATCTACTTCTCCGGCGAGAAGGCTGACATTGCCGCCGCCGCCCAGATGTACGGCCAGGTGCAGCCCGGTTCTCCGGTGTACGACGAAGCTATGCTCGGTATTGCATGGTCGTTCCTCAAGGTGAACAAGCCGGACGACGCCATGAAGCCTGCAAAGTGGATTATTTCCAACCTTCCGGAATCCTTCCTCGTGTCTGAAGCTTACCTCGTTCAGGGTTACTGCTACTTCATGAAGAAGGACTACAAGAACGCAGCTGCTTCCTTGGAACAGGCCGAAAAGAAGACCGAACAGCCGGCTGTGTCTGTCGCCGCCCGCGATAGCGCCCGTCAGGCCTTCGACGCCATGCAGGACGAATTCGACTCTGTTCAGGTTAAGGCCCTTGACCTTGCCCGCCAGCTCCCCACTCCGCGTGTGGAAAGCAAGCGTGAGGCTCTGCGCCCGACCTTCAACAAGGCGAACCAGGCTATTGAAGATTACGCAGCATTCACCCAGAGGGCTATCCAGAGCGACCGCTTCGAATCCAACCGTAAGCGCATCCTCGAAGACGCCGGCTTTACTTTGGCAACGGTCAAGACCAAGATGGGTCAGGGCTCTGCCGGAAATGCCGAGGCAGCGAAGGAACTCGACTCCTTGGATGATTTGGATTTGGATGAATAAGGAAAAAATAGGATGAGACCCGAAATCCAAGGATTTTGGGTCTTTGTCGATTAAAAAAACAGGTGGAAAAGAGAACGATGAAAAATTTCTGGCTTATTGGTGCAGTTGTCTGCTCTCTTGTTGGAGCTTCCTTTGCTGCCTCTGATCCTTGTAAGGAAAAGACGGCAGAAGTCAAGAAACTGGCCACAAAGTGCAAATCCATGCCGAAGGATTCCGAACAGAGGAAGCAGTGCATGGGTCAGGCGAAGGTCCTCAAGAACCAGGCCGAACAGGCATGCCGCTCTGGCGGCCTCAACGAAGACGGCATGGTGAAGGCCATCGAACAGTGGGAAAAACTCGCCAAGGGCGAAACCTGTAAGGGCAAGAAGTCCGACCGTTGTGCCGGTGCTCTCCAGCAGCTGGGTCACTACCAGTTCATGCTCGAAGAAAAGCGCTTCTTGGATATCCAGGGACAGTACGAAGAAGACGTGGCATGGTGTGCCGACCGCGACAACAAGCCGGCCAAGTGCGCCAACATCGGCCAGTATCCGAAGGCCGACCACCAGAAGTCTTTGAGCTACTTCCTCGAATACATCGACAAGTATCCGAAGGCCCCGAAGATTCCGGCGGTGCTCTACCAGGCTGCTGCCGTGCAGGAAGCTAGTGGCGAAGACGAAAAGGCTTTCAAGCTCCGTGATCGCCTCGTCAAGAACTTCCCGAACGACGGTCTCGTGCCGAAGGCATGGCTCCGTATCGCTGAATACCACTTCATGAACCGCAAGTTCCGCGACGCTATCAACGCCTACAAGAAGGTGACTGGCTTCGAGAACCTCACCGGTAAGGAAGCGGCTCTCGCCATGTACCACTTGGCGGAATCTTACTACAACATCGCTGAATACGAAACTGCAGCTTACAAGTACTACGAATATATCATCGGCGCCGACAAGGGTAAATATCCTAACGACTTGCGCGCTGAAGCTATGGACTTCATGGCGGCCTCCTTCTCTGACTTGGAAGGTGGTGGTGTCGCCGAAGCTGAATCCTTCCTCAAGGACAAGAAGGTCCCGTTCAAGGATTCCGTGTACTACCGCATTGGTATGAAGAACAAGGACCACGACCGTAACGAAGAAGCCGTCCAGTCCTTCAAGCGCTTGATGCAGATCAACCCGGACTACATCGACGCTCCGCTTGCTGATATTGCTATGATCGAAATCTTGCTCGTGCAGCAGAAGTTCGACGAAGCCCAGCAGTACCGCTATGTTGTGGTGAAGCGCTACGACAAGAACTCCTCTTGGCGCAAGAAGAACACCAAGTATAAAGAATCCGTCGCGAACGCTGACAAGGCCATCCGCGGTGCTATGCTCGAAATTCCGCACTACCATCACCAGCAGGCTGCCAAGATCACCAAGGAAGGTGATATCGAAGGCGGTAAGAAGCGCTATGCCGAAGCTATCAAGGCTTACGAAGCATTCCTTACCCGTTACAAGAACGAACCGACTTGGGATGAATACACTGTTCATATCGACCTCGCTGCCGCCTACCAGGAAATGGGCCAGCATGCGAACGCCGCCAAGATGTTCAACTGGATCGTCGATACCGATACTACCCGTTATGGCCGCCGCGCTCTCGGTTCCGCTGCCCTCCTGAAGAAGGAAGAAGCTGCCTACAACGCCGTGCTCATGATGGACCAGGCTCGCGAAGCTGCCTTGAAGACCAAGGCCAACGGCGATACCATCAAGGCTTACAGCTTGCCCGAAACCAAGGCTTACTTCGCCCAGGTGGACAAGTACATGCAGAAGTTTGGCCAGAACAAGGAAGCTGCTGAACTTTCTTACAACGCTGCCCTCGTTCACTACAACGCCAAGCAGTTCAAGACGGCTGTCACGGTTCTCCGCGAACTCCGCACCAAGTACCCGAACCACCAGTACATCTTGCTCATCAGCCAGATGCTTGCTAAGTCCTTGCTCGAATCCAACCAGCTCGATGAAGCTCTTGCCGAATTCGAATGGTTGCTGAAGCAGTACACGCAGGTGAAGGCCACCAAGAACGACTCCATGGCCAAGGAGACCGAAAAGGCTATCGCCTTCGTGCTCTACCAGATGGCTGAAAAGTCTGTCAAGGACGGCCAGTACGAGAAGGGTGCTAACGCTTACCTCGCTCTCGTGAAGCGCTACCCGAAGGTTGAAATCGCCGACAAGGCCATCTTCGAAGCCGCTGCCGCCTACGAAAGCGCCAACCAGTACACCAAGGCTGCCGAAACGTTCATGATCTTGCCCAAGCAGTACTCCAGCTCTCCGCTCACTGTTAAGGGCGTGCTCCGTGCCGCTTCCGCCTACAAGAAGGACAACAAGCCGCAACTCGCTGCTACTACGTTCCTCTTCATCACGAACAACTTCCCGCAGGATTCCATGGCCTTCCAGGCTATCGGCTTCGCAGCGTCTGTCTACGACTCCATTCCGGATAAGAAGAACGCCGCTGTCACTTACGAACTCGCCTACAAGCGCTACCCGAAGAACGAGAAGACCCCGAGCTTCCTGTACAGCGCCTGCTTGAGCTACGACGAAGCCAAGATGACCGACGAAGCCATCCGCTGCTCCAAGGACCTCGTTCGCGATTACCCGAAGAGCACCTACGCTCTCGACGCTGCGTTCTCCATCCCGATGGCTTACGCAAACGCCAAGAAGTGGGACCTCGCCGCTTCCGAATACCACAACTTCCTCAAGATGTACCAGGAAGACAAGGAAAAGCTGATTGCCGCCTACATCGGTGCAGCCCGTGCCTACATGGAACTCAAGGAAGAAGACAAGGCTATTGCTGACTACGAAGCAACCCTCAAGAACTACGACAAGTTCGGTCTCCAGATTAAGAACGCTGACCCGGGTATCCCGGCTGAAGCCGCCTTCTATATCGGTGAACACGAATTCCACAAGATGGACCCGATTATCTTGAAGGGTAAGGAAAAGGACAAGGCCAAGATTGTTAAGCAGTTGGTGGACATCCTCCAGAAGGCTATGGGTCACTACTCCAAGTCTGCTGCCTACGCATCTGAAAAGTGGACCTTCCGTGCTACCAACAAGATGGGTATGCTCTTCGTGACCATGGCTGCCAAGATCCGTGAACAGGAAATGAACGCCAAGAAGGAAGAAGAGAAGTTTGCCGAACGTATTACCATCGTGCAGCAGCTGCCGACGTACTACGAACAGGCTCGTCCGATCTTCCAGAAGAACATCGACCTTGCTCGCGACCAGGGTTTCTACAACAAGGACGTGATCGAGGCTGAAGAAGGCTACATCGAAATGTTCTACCAGGGCTGCGCCGTGTTCGTCGAAGTGGCTGACGCATTCGCGAATGCTCCGCTTCCGGACTCTGCTGCCATCGTTCAGGAATACATCTACGAAGAGATGGTGAAGGCCGACGCTATCGAAGCCGCTCACGAAGACCTCGAGGCCTACCGTGAAGAGCTCCAGAACAAGTCGAACGCCGCCAAGGAACTCGCTGTTCCGCAGTGTGCAACCGGTATCAAGGCCTCTGCTCACTACGGTATCGAAAACCAGTGGACAGCTAAGTTGTTCGAAACTTTGAAGTCTCTCGACGAAGCTAACGAAGCTCTCGCCACGAAGATCGAAAAGTTCGACCCGTCTACGCTGTTTGCTGACCCGACCTACTTCAAGACGAAGGCTCGTATCGAACAGATTTCCAAGTCCGAAGTCATGACTCCGGAAGAACGCATCAACACGTTCCGCGAAATCATCAAGGATGCTAAGGCTGAAGCCGAAAAGCTCCGTGCCGAACTTGCCGACCTCCAGAAGCAGCTCGCCAGCGGTGTGTCTGCCGCTTCCGAACCCGAACCTTCTATGTCTGACGCCGCCGCTGAACCGGAACCAGCCCCGGCTGCCCCGGCCAAGAAGAAGGCGACAAAGAAGAAAGGCAAGAAAAAATAGCGGTAAAAACTATTTTACGGGGGAACCTCGTTCATGGGTTCCCCTTATTCTTTGAGCATTTAAAGGGGTTTTTATAGCGGTAAATATAATTTTACCCTGTAGACCCTCCCAAATTGCTCAAAAAAAAATAAATATGAACAAAGATTTCAAAAACAAACACAAAAACAAAACACTCTAAAGGAGTACTCTAATGTCTAAAATGCTTCAATCCTTCAGCCCCGAATCCGATGGTTGGCAGTTCATGTGGATCATCCTTGCCGTGTTCATCATCGGCCTGGGCATCTCTATCGAACGCATCATTTACATCCTGGTGAAGAGCTCCAAGGGCCGCGCCAAGTTCCTCGCTGATTTCGGCAAGCTCATCTCTTCTCAGCAGTTTGACCAGGCTCTGAGCCTCGCCAACGCCACCAACCTCCCGGTTGCCCGCGTGATGTCCGCTATCGTTTCTAACCGTGCTGGTGGCCGCGAAGGCATGCAGGCTGCTTGCGATGCTGTGTTCCTGACTGAAGCTCCGCGTCTTACCCGTTACATCTCCCTCATTTCCGTGATGGCTTCCATCTCTACGTTGCTCGGACTTATGGGTACGATTTACGGTCTGATCTACACCTTCGACGCCGTGGCTAACAAACCCGCTTCTGAACGTGCTAAGGCTCTTTCCGACGGTATCGCTATCGCTATGGGTACGACGCTTGAAGGACTTCTCTCCGCAGTGCCTCTCCTGGTCATTGTGGGCTTCCTCAACATGAACTCCGAACGCCTCATCCAGGAAATGGAAGAAAAGGGCCTCAAGATTATCAACTCCCTCGTCTAATAACTCAGAGAGTTTAGTCTTTAAATGGAGTTTTAAAAAATGGCAAAAGAAATCAAGAAACCAGCAAAGCCTGAAGAACCGGACCTGTTGCCGGCGATGGGCTTGTTCACTATTCTGATTCCTATGCTTCTCTCCATGGCTGCTTTCTCCAAGCTGGCAATTGTTCAGGTTAACCTGCCCGAACGCAGTATGATCAACCCGAACGATGAAACTCCTCCGCCGGATGAGCAGGCATTGAACCTGTCACTCGCCATCACTAGCGAATACCTCGTGATTGGTGCTCGTGGCGGTTTCCAGCCGAACGTCTATTTCAAGGAAATGTGGACGTTCCGCTGCAAGTCCGATGCCAAGCTTATCACTCATGCCGTTGAGGATGTCAAGGCTGTAGTTGAAAGTGGACATGGCCCGAAGTGCAAGGACGGTACCGAGATGGATAAAGAGAAGTATCTCTATGAAATCGAGGCTATCGAACTCTGGGCTATCCAGAAAGAGTCTGAAGAAGATCCGGGTCGCGTGATCTGGGCTCTCTACTCGAACGGGGGCACCCCGGAAGAACCTGTCGCCGACAGTGCCTATGTTGACGGCAACAACAACTTCCTCGCTCTCCCGGGCGAAGGCGCCATGGGCCTCACCCCGCCGCCGGCTTTGAAGAAGCCCGCTGCTGGCACTGCCCTTGCTACGCTCACGCCGAACTCTGCCCGTACGCTTAAACCGGACGTGGCGGCGAAGAACCTTATTCACCCGCTTTCTGCATACGATCTGATCGCAAAGGATTTGATCGCTATCCATACGCAGTTCATCGACCTGGAAGACGTCGACAACATCATCATCGTTGCTAACGATGATACCCAGTTCGACAAGATCATCCAGCTCATGGACCGTTCTAAGGAAGCAGGCTTCAGCAAGATCAACCTTGCAAAGTTGGGAGGTTAATCATGGCTAGAAGAACTCGTAAATACGCTGACGACGTCCCGTTCTCGATTACCTCGATGATGGACATGATGACCATCATCCTGGTGTTCATGATCAAGAACATGGACGCTGAAGGTCAGCTTTTGACCCAGGCCGAAAACCTGATCCTTCCGGTCTCCACGTCCAAGGTCCAGCCGACAGAAGTTTCTCTGACGGTCGTGATCGATAAGGAATACGTGGTGGTTGACAATGAGAAAGTCGTGCCGACTCCGGACGTGCTTGCTCAGGAAGATCTCTGTGTTCAGCCTGTTCTCACTACCCTTTATGGAAAACGTAAGGCCGAAGTGGACCAGCACTTGCGCCAGGGCCAGCCTGCCGACGAAGCCGGTAGCGTTGTTGTCCAGATCGACAAGAGCATCCCTTACGACGCCATGTATAAGGTGATGGCTACCTGCGGTATCGCCGGTGTGCCGTCCTGCACTTCTTCCGAAGGCGAAACTGGCTACGAGAAGATGAGCGGTTATACTAACGTTTCCTTTGCCGTTCTCGAAAAGAACGGAGGGGAGGAATAATCTATGGCTAAGAAAAATACTCCTGTAGATCCGTTAGTTGCGGCTCTTATGCCTGAATCTGACAAGAAGATGGGCGCCATCGCTGGCGGTTCCGTGCTTGTCGCTCTCGCTCTTTCCTTCTGGGCTTCCACCTACGAAATGGTGGTTGATGAAGTGATCTTCGATTCTTCTGAAGGCCCGGACCTTACCGCCCAGATGTCTATGGACGAGAAGAAGGAAGAAAAGAAAGAAGAGAAGAAGAAGGAAGAACCCAAGAAGCCTCGTAAGAAGGCTGGTGGTGGCGGTAAGCCGCGCGGTAAGGGTCAGCCCAACGCTCCGCAGACTCGTGGTGTGTTGAAGCTCCTCACTGCACAGACCAAGACTGCTAGTGCCGCTGCTTACGACCTCATGAAGAACCAGAAGTTCACTAAGGACATCGATAAGGTTCTTAAGGACGTGGCTGGTCTCCAGACGACGGGTAAGACCGTTCTCGGTGGCCGTCGCGGTAAGGCTGACGGTGGCTTCAACGAAGGTTACGCCGAAGGCGGTGCCGGTGGTATCGGTGACGGCCTCGCAGGCCTCTTCGGTGGCGGCGGTGGCGGTATCTCTACCAAGGCCAAGGGTAACATCAAGACCCCGTCTGCCCGTGATATCGACATGGGCGCAGGTGGTGGTTCCCGTTCTGCTGCGGACATCATGAAGGTCGTCCGTCAGCGTACTCCGGGTCTCCGTCACATCTACAACAAGTTCCTGAAGAAGAAACCGGGATTCCAGGGTAAGGTTACCTTGAAGTTCACGATCGCTCCGGGCGGTGAAGTTATCAGTATTTCCATTGCTTCTTCCACGACTGGCTACGGCGAATTTGATGCTCAGATCAAGAACGCCGTCGGTAACTGGACGTTCAGCAAGGTGAAATCCGGTAACACGACTGTTACGATTCCGTTCACGTTCTCTGAATAATCGTAATTCTGTTGTTAAAAAAGGTCATGCTTACAAAGCATGGCCTTTTTTTTCATTTTTCTGTTGCGTTTTTGTTTTTTTTAAACTAACTTTATAACAGAATTTCTAATAGGAGTCCTCAAATGAAATTGAGATCAGCAATTGCCGTCGGTGCTGCTTTTGGCATTCTCGGGGTGGGTTCTGCATTTGCTACCTTCGCCCGTATCGAATCCATGGGTAAGAACACAACTTACATCATGGACGACGTGAGTATTTTTGATAACGCTGCTAACATCAACCTGTATCCGAACTACCTCATTGGCGGTTTCGGCCCCTACACAGATAGCATCGGCCCGGGCGGCAACCTCGATCCGCAACATCCGAACTTCGGTGGTATTTTCTCCATCTCTCTCGGTGATGAAAACAATCCGGACCCGCGTATCTCTATCGGCGGTCTCTTTGGCCGCGTGAATAACGAACTTGCCCGCTTCTTGCCGACCCGCGTTGTTGGCGAAAACGTGCGCGATACTTCCAAGGTGCCCGAGACTGTGACGAACTTCGACGGTTTCTTGGGCTGGACGCTTTCTAGCGGCGACGCTATGGGCTTGCACATCTACATCGCCCATCAGGACGGTGGTTACGAAACCCCGAGCGGTACGTACCAGGTCGATCCGGATGCCTACGCTTCCATTGTGCAGGCGGATGCAGGCGTGAACTTGCAGTTCGGTAGCAACATCGATTTCGAGTTCTCCTTCGCACTTGCCCGTATTCAGTTTGGCCCGGACCACAAGCACTTCTTTGATGACGGTGACTTCAGCTTCTTGGCCAAGTCCCGTGCATTCTTCACTCTCGAAGCAATTGACGGCGAACTGGTACCGGCGGTTTCCGCTAAGTTCATCGAAGCCCCGGGCATCGACAACAAGCACGCCCAGGTCGGTCTTGGCATTAATGTTGCCCTCGACCGCGGTTTCTTCTGGCTGGGCACGGACTTCATTTGGGACCAGACGAAGGCTCACGACTGGACTGTTAGCTACAAGACCGGCGAAACCGTCTACAATTCCCAGAACAGCGAAGATCCGGCTTGGGACAAGCGCCGCGACATCGGTGGCATGATCAGCTTCGGTATCGAACGTAACATCTGGTGGGATTGGTTCGTGATCCGCGTCGGTGGCCAGAAGTCTATCCTCTACACCGATTGCGACCAGAACGACAAGAACAAGGGCAAGAGGGGCATTTGCTCTGATGACGGCAACTTCTTCAGCACGAATCCGCTTGCTAACGGCACTGCCGACGACCACGTGGGCTTTGGCTTCGGTATCAACATCGAAGAAAAGCTGAAGATTGACGTGACCGTCGCCGAAGACCTCCTCTTCAGGAACCCGTTCCAGGGAGAAGGCCGTATCTTCTCGAGAATTGACGCTACTTACTCCTTCTAGTAGTACGAGGACAGCCTATAAGAGGAATGCTCCCTTTCGGGGGCATTTCTTTTTTATTTTTAATACCATGAGATATTTGATTCTTCTCGCAATTTCCCTGATTTTGTTAGGTTGTTCTGAAAGAACGGAACGCATTGAAAACAAGCTAAACGCCTATGTGCAGGAGGACTTGAAGTTTATCGTCGCCCAGACGATTCATGCCTCCGGCGACAGGAGCGGAATCCTCGATACCCCTTACTACCGGGTGAAGGATTTCAGGCTTTTCGCGGGCGACACGGCCGCCATTTATTCGGCCTACGCCGAGGTGGACTTCTTTATCTATCAGGACATCCAGATGCATGAGAAGCGCAAGTACCGCTACAACGCTCACGCACGCCAGTGGGACCGCTACTACAAGGCGCTGAAATACGGACAGGATTCGCTGGACCGGCCTGCGACAGAGAAATAAAAATGTTTTATATTTTCCAGTGTTAGAATTCACCTTTTCAAAGGAAATATTTTGTTCGGACTTTTCTCCTGTGATATCGGTATCGACCTGGGTACGGCGAACACGCTCGTTCACGTGGCAGGCCAGGGCATTGTCATTAACGAACCCACGGTGATTGCCGTTGATAGCAAGAACAACCGTGTGTCGGCCATCGGCTTTGAAGCCAAGAAGATGCTCGGCAGGACTCCGGGAGAAACCCGCGCCGTGCGCCCCATGCGCGATGGCGTGATTGCCGATTTCGAACTGGTAGAGACATTGCTCCAGACGTTCATTAAGCGCGTGCAGAAGTACCCGCTGTGGATTGTGAAGCCCCGCGTGGTCGTGGGCGTGCCGAGCGGCATTACCGAAGTGGAAAAGCGCGCTGTTATCGACGCTGCAAGGCAGGCTGGCGCCAAGGAAGTGCACCTGGTGCATGAACCGATGGCTGCTGCAGTCGGCATGGGCATCCCGGTCGAAGACCCTGTGGGCAACATGATTGTGGATATCGGCGGCGGTACGTCGGATATCGCTGTTATCGCCTTGAACGGCACCGTCTGTAACGCCTCTGTGCGCGTGGGCGGCGACGAGATGGACGAAGCCATTGTGCGTTACCTGCGCACGATGTACAACCTCCATGTGGGCGAAAGCACTGCCGAACAGATCAAGATCCAGATTGGTTCTGCAAGCCCGCTCGAAGAAGAACTTTCGATGGAAGTGAAGGGCCATGACTTTATCGCCGGTATGCCGCGCACGATGACGATTTCGAGCACGGAAATCCGCGAAGCCCTGAACGAGCCTGTCACCGCCATTATCGAGGCCGTGAAGCAGGCCTTGAGCATCACTCCTGCTGAACTCTCTGCAGATATCTATGACAAGGGCATTATCATGACGGGCGGCGGTTCCCAGCTGCGCGGGTTCGATGAACGCATCCGCAAGGAAACCGGACTTTCCGTGAACGTCATCGACGAAGCCCTGGTGTGCGTCTGCAAGGGCGCTGCCCGCATTCTCGAAGACCTCGACAAGTATCGCCCCGTTTTGATCGCTTCTTCCAACTAAGGGGTGATTCTCGGGTCCGATGCTTAGGGCTTTCCGTTTCATTGTAGACCTGTTTACCCAGAGACATGGCGTTGTCGCCTTTGTCTTCTTTTTGCTGCTCGGAATTCTCATTCGCCAGGCACCGAAGACCGTGCATGACAGTATTGTCTCTACGGCGCTCGGTACGGTGTTCTATCCGGCACAGTTGGTCGTGGCTTCTGTAAGTTCGTTCCGTTCTGTCGCTGCTGAAAATGAACACCTCAAGGAAGAGAACGCGCGCCTGCGCCAGGAGACGTATTACGCGAGCGAGGGCCTGCAGGAATTGACTAGACTGCACACGTTGGTCCGGTTTGATGACAAGTGGGATTACCCCATTGTTACGGCGCGTGTGGTGGGCCACAATCCGGGAAGGTTCCTCACGACTCTCGTGATTAACCGCGGAACTATGCAGGGTGTAAAAGAAAACATGCCTGTATTTTCGATGAATGGCCTGGTGGGCAAGATCACGAAGGCATCGCCGACGCATTCCCGTGTACAGTTGCTGGTCGACCCGAATCTTAAGTTGTCTGTGCTCGAACGCAAGTCGCGCGTGGTGGGCTTCCTCGAATCTGTAGATGGTCACTTACTTACGGCGATGATTCCGTCGCATGCAGGCGTGGAAGTGGGCGATACGCTTATCACTTCGGGCCTGGGCGGCATTTTCCCCAAGGGAATCCCCGTAGGTACAGTGAAGGCCGTGCGTAAGTCTGACCTCGATGTGATGCGCCAGATGGACGTTTCCCCGTTCCAGGAATTCACGGCACTCGAAGAAGTGTTCGTTATGGAAAAAGAACCCGAATGGATAATCCAGGAGCTACTCGATGAGCAATAATTGGAAATGGGTTCGCATGCTCTTGTTGTTCTTGCTCTGCTTTGCGATGCAGACGACTGTCGCGGAGTGGCTTTCCATTTTTGGCGCTGGCCCTGATTTTATCATAATCCTGATTGTCTCTATTGCCATTAAGCATGGGCCTGCGGCCGGTGTGCTGTGGGGGTTCCTTGCGGGCTTTACGCAAGATATCTACGCGCCTGTGGAATGGCTCGGTGCGAACATGATTTCGTATACGGTGCTCGGGTTCCTTGTGGGCCAGCTTGAAGAGCGCTTCCTTACGCTTAACTTGCCTGCGAAGGTGGGCGTGCTCGGTTTCGGATTTTTCCTTTGCGATATGCTGTATTTCTTCCTCACGGGGCTTGAGAAGGACGTGGTGACGAATCTCTTCTTCTCCAAGACGATTCCCGAGTGCGTGTACACCATGGTTGTGGGAGCGGTTGTTTTCCACTTGTCCATCGGGAAGCCGAAAAAGCATGTTTAATATTTCGGATAACGAAGGCGTCCAGACGAGAAACTGGCATGTGCTGGTTTTCATGGCGGCCGTGATAATCTTTTTCACGATACTCCTGGTGCGGCTTTATTCCCTGCAGTACACGCACTACGATGAAAACCTCCAGCGCTCCGAAAACAACCGCCTGCGCCGTGTAGAAATTGTGGCTGAGCGCGGGTTTATCTATGACCGCAACGGCGAAATCCTGGTGCGCAACAGGCCTTCTTACCAGATTGCGCTGCAGGCGATGCACTTGCCCCGCAAGGATTCGCTGCGCAAGATTGTTTTCGACAGGCTTTTAAACATCAAGGACAAGGATGGCGTCAGGCTTTTCGATTCGCTGTCGCTCGATACGGCGTTCCAGAGGACGCGCTGGATAAAGAACCGTCCCATCCGCATTCTAGAAGACGCTTCGCCGGAACAGGTTTCCATGATTGAAGAACATTCTTCGGAATTGCCGGGTGTTGTGACCCTCATTGAATCCAGGCGCGAATACCCATACGGAACGCTTGCTTCGCATGTGCTCGGTTATACGAGCGAGATTTCGGAAGAGCAGTTGAAGAAGCCCGAGTTCGCCGAGTATTCTCAAGGTGACCGCATTGGCCAGAAGGGGCTAGAGCAAGGGTACGATACCGAGTTCCGTGGCAAGAACGGCATGAAACTTGTGGAAGTGAATGCATCGGGCCGCGAAGTGGGGCAGGTGAAGGGCGTAGAGAGCATGTCGCCTGAACCCGGCTTGCATTTGATTTCGACTATCGACCTCAAGTTGCAGAAGGTTGCCGAAGCGGCGATTGCGGATAGCGTGAAGGGTGCGCTTGTGGCGATTGACCCGAGGAACGGTGAAATCCTTGCGATGGTGAGTTCCCCGCGACTTGACCCGAATATCTTTTCCCTGAAGAAGCGTGAACGCAACAAGGGATGGGCGCAGGTGGCGCTTGATTCCATGCGGCCGCTTACGAACCGCGCGATTTCTGGAACGTATACTCCGGCATCGGTGTTCAAGCTTGCGACTGCGGGGGCGGGGCTTGAAAGCGGAATCCTTTCGGAATCGAAGTACTACCCGAAACCTTGTACGGGCGGTTACCAGTATGGCGCACGCTACCAGAAGTGCTGGGGCGTGCACGGCAACCTGAACGTGGTGCATGCACTGCGCCTTTCGTGCGATGTGTTCTTCTATCAGGCGGGCCTTGAAATTGACATGAACCGCATCAATGAATTTGCCCGCAGGTTCGGCTATGGCGAGAAACCGCTCGGCGTAGACATTCCCGGCGAGAAGGGCGGGTGGTTGCCGGATTCCGTGTCGTTCAACCAGAGGAACAAGCGCCTTGGGTGGCGCTGGGCTCGTGGCCTTATCTTGAACCTCTCTATTGGGCAGGGGCAGTTGGTGACTCCGCTCCAGCAGGCGACATTCATCGGGTCGCTTGCGACTAACAAGGGCGTCTATAGGCCGCACTTTATGAAGGAACTGCGCGACAAGCACGGGAACGTTGTCCGCCGGTATGAGCCGGAGATTATTCGCCAGGGCACGATGAAACCTTCGACGCACAGGGTGCTCCTTGCGGCGATGGATTCCGTGGTGAACCATCCAGGCGGAACTGGAAAGCGTGGCGCATTGCCTGGGATTCGCGTGGGCGCGAAGACGGGTTCCGGTGAATGGAAGAAGGGCGAAAAGACGCATGCGTGGTATGCGGCAGTAGCACCCCTCTATGAGCCCGAAATTGCAGTAGCCGTGATTCTCGAGGCCGCAGGTGGCGGTGGCGCCAAGGCGGCCCCCATCGCGCGCAAGGTCCTGATGGCTTACTTCGGAATCGAGGAGGAGGAAAAGAAATGATTTCCAGACGCTTCCTCGCTAGGTCCTTGAAGGTGGACTGGTTGTTCTTGGCCGTGACGATTGCGCTCATGGTCTGTGGCGTGAGCCTTGTGTATTCGGCCACGGCGAACTCGGAAGGCGTGTTCTACGAGTCGTTCTGGTTCAAGCAGATTGTGTATTTCGCATGCGGTAGCATGATTGCTGCGGGCATCGTGTTCCTGAAGATTGACTGGCTCAAGCGTATATCGGCCCCGTTGTATATCCTCTCGCTTGTATTGCTCTGTGTGGTGCTTTCTTCTGTGGGCGACGTGACGAAGGGTGCCGGCCGCTGGATTGACCTCGGCATATTCAAGCTGCAGCCATCTGAATTTGCAAAGATTGCGTACCTGCTTACGATATCGTACTGGCTTTCGAGGCACCCGGTAAGCCTTTACAAGGTGAAATCGTTCGTGGTGCCGTTCCTGCTGTTTATAGTTCCTTTTGCTCTCGTGCTCAAGCAGCCTGACCTGAGTACGGCGCTTGTGTTTATCGCTGTTACTCTCGTAGGGTTTTTCTTTGCGGGCCTTACGCTGACGGACATGTTCCTGCTTGCAAGCCCAGTGCTTTCGGTGCTGTTCTCGCATTCGCAGGCGCTTATATTCCAGGTGCTATGGGGGCTCTTGATTTGTGCGGTGGTGTTTGCGCTTGTGCGTCGCAGGCTCCCGAAGGTCCTGACCATAATTTTCCTTGCGGCCAACATCTTGTCGGGCTATGCGAGTTCGATGGTCTGGAACATGCTGGAGCCGCACCAGCAGAAGCGCGTGAATACGTTCCTCGACCCGATGAGCGACCCGCTCGGTGACGGCTACCAGGTGTTGCAGTCGCTTACGGCTATCGGTTCGGGTGGCCTTACCGGTAAGGGGTTTGGACAGGGCTCGCAGACAAACCTCGCGTTCTTGCCCGAAGAACATACGGACTTCATTTTTAGCGTGCTTGGCGAACAGTTCGGTTTTGTCGGCTGCTTCTTTATTCTTGTGCTCTACACGCTGTTTCTGTGGCGTGCGAGTTCGACTTGCAAGCAGTTTGCCGACCCGTTCATAACGCTCATTACCATGGGCACCTGTACGATATTCCTTTTCCACATCATCGTGAATATTGCGATGACTGTCGGACTCATGCCCGTGACGGGGCTTCCGCTGCCGTTCCTTTCGTACGGTGGTTCGTTTGCGCTTACCTGCATGGTGCTTGTGGGCGGGATCCTCTGCATGCGCTATCAGGGCCGCCGTCAATAAAAAAAAGTATCAATTTGGCTCATTTTCGTCGCGAAACCGTATTATGTATAGGAGGACGGTTTTGCTATGGAAATTATCCGTCGTTGTTCTGGATTCCTTTTCGGTATGGAATGCCTTGGTTGCGGGAGCGTCTCTGAGCGACTCGACCCGTGGCTGTGTTCTGCGTGCAGGGAAGAACTTGCTCGCGAGTCGCTCGACTATTCTTACCCTGGGCCGGATGCCATGTGCCTTTTCCCGATGCGCCCGCTTACGCGCAGGCTTATCCATGCACTCAAGTACAGGGGGCTGTCGGGGATGGCTTCGTACCTAGTGCGGCATTCTTCTGCCGCAGGCGAAAGCGGGGTGGGGCAATCTTTTGCGCTGCTGGCCAAGCCCTTTTACTTTGTTCCAGTTCCGCTCCACAGTTCCAGGTACAGGGAACGCGGTTACAATCAGGCGCAGAGGATAGCGTCGGCGCTTGCTACGTGTACGGGAGGTCGCGTATGCCGGTGGCTTGCCCGCAGGGAGTTCAGGGTCTCGCAGACAAAGCTTTCGCGCGAGGAGCGCCAGTGGAATGTGGCGGGGGCG
Organism: Fibrobacter sp.; assembly: GCA_045131085.1. Classification (GTDB taxonomy): domain Bacteria; phylum Fibrobacterota; class Fibrobacteria; order Fibrobacterales; family Fibrobacteraceae; genus Fibrobacter. The sequence goes on along the minus strand of JBGUQN010000098.1, from coordinate 348 downwards.
TTTGAACCCAGGCTACCGCATGTGCTGCCGCAACGCGGGACGGTGTTTATTGTCGACGACGTTTATACGACTGGCGCAACGACATCTTCTTGCGTTTCTGCCTTCGGGCGCGATTTCCCCCTCGATACGAAGGTCTGTACGCTCCTTTACGACGAACCTGTCACGGCGACGATGGATTTTGTCGCGGATTGCAAGATGGAGTGGAATATTGACTAAATGTGTGTGATGAAGGACACAAAAAAAGCTCCCTGAGGGAGCTTTTTTAGCGGAGGAAGAGGGACTCGAACCCCCAAGCCTTACGGCGGCGGTTTTCAAGACCGCTGACTTACCAATTAGCCTATTCCTCCA
>JBGUQN010000097.1:0-41013 GCA_045131085.1 Fibrobacter sp. | reverse complement strand
TTTTTGTATAAACCGAAAACCACCAGCTGGGCTGGTGGTTCTAAAGAAGCCTTCTGGCGGTGATGAAAAAAGTCCTCTAGTTAAATTTGTGGTGCGGTCTGGACACTGCATCACAACTCAACAAGAGGACCAATCATGGAAAATATAAAAACAATGGCTCATACGAGCTGGAACTGCAAATACCACATAGTGTTCGCGCCCAAATTCAGGCGGAAGGTGTTTTACGGAGAGAAAAGGCAAGAAATCGGGAAAATCCTCCGGTCGCTATGCGAATGGAAGAAAATAACGATAGTGGAGGCGGAGGTCTGTCCGGACCATGTACACATGCTTCTCGAGATACCGCCCAAGTACGCCGTGTCCAGCGTGGTCGGCTTTTTAAAAGGGAAGAGTAGCCTGCAGTTGTACGAAAGGTTCCCCGAACTGAAGTTCAAATACAGGAACAGGGAGTTTTGGTGTCGTGGCTACTATGTTGACACGGCAGGCAAAAATGCGGTTAAGATAGCGAACTACATCAAGCATCAGTTGGACGAGGACAAGTTCGGCGACCAGCTGACCATGTTCGGGAAGATGTAGCCCGCTTGCGGGCATGCCAGTAAGGACCGAACGCCAGTGTCAGAACCGTCAACGCGTGCGACGCGTTGCTAGTATCCTAGGGCTATGCCCGTCTATGAAGAACCGCCGGCTATGCCGGCGGGTTACTTTTTCTTTTTGTATATTCTTTCTGTATGGAAAACGATTCTTTGAATATGGACGCTGGCGGTGTGGATGCCGTCGTGACGGACAGTTCCGTTGCGGTTTTGGATTCTGCCGCTGCGCCGGAAATGCCCACGCCGGAACAGCTGGGAATTTCTATAAAGGCGGGGCCCGAAGGTGGCCTGCCCGCCATTACCGTAGGTGATACTTTTGAGTTTCCGGTGACGGTCTCCTGGAGCGTGCAGGGGAGCGCCCTTTTGGTAGTGCCTACGGGTTCTGCCAACGCGAAGGGTCTAACCCAGCTGGGGGTGTCCCAGGAGTCGGCTCGGTCCGTAAAGGACGGCAAGGAAATTGCCTCCATCACCTTTACGTACAAAATTGTGGCGCAGGATACTGGCAATCTGCACATTCCCGCCCTTAAGTTCGAGATTCCGACGCAAATGGGCCAGCCCCTTGACCTGCGGAGTGAAAGCGTGGATGTGCGCGTGGACGAACCTTTCAATCCGCTACCGTTTGCGGTAGGTGCGATTGTTGCCCTTTGCGTTCTGCTGGCCGGACTCTGGCGTGTCAAGCGTCGTGCCGCTGCACGTGAGGCCGTTGCCGCAAGGAATGCGGCCGACGAGGCCTTGCGTAATCAGATGCTGGTCTTGAAACAGCGTGTCAATTCCGCCGATAGTCGCGAGTGGCTCTTGGAGTTGGAAAGTATCTGCAAGGGGTATGTGGCCCGTAAATTCGGGATGGCGACCGCCGACCCGGTCAATCTCGATAACCTGGTAAAAGAAGGCAAGTTAGAAGGCTGGGAAACCCTTGTAGAAGAATTCGCTCACGCCCGCTACGGCGGCGGCAAGCGGGACAGTTTCGAGAACAAGGAAACCTGGAAAGCGGCCATGCGCCTTATGGGCGTGGAAGAAGAATGAACGGTGCTGTTCCGCCATTTCTTTTGTTATGTTTATGAAAGACAGAGGTAATTTAGTATGAAACTGAAAGCTCTTGTATTCGCATTTGCAGCGGCGCTTGTAATGGCTGGCTGCGACAGTTCCACATCCAGCGATACAGAAATTCAGGAATTACCTGATTCCAGCGCCAGCCAAAATGCGCCTGCTTCAAGCACGAGCAAAGATGGTACCGACAAAACGAATAGCAGCGCAAGCGTTGCTGATGTCATAAAGGATTTGGATCCGAAAAATTTGACTCCGGAACAGCGAGAATTACTCAAGTCGTTCCAGACGAAATTGAGCATTCTTCCAGGAGGCGAAGAATTGGCCAAAGAATGCGAGGATGGTGCTACCTTGTCCAGTACGATTATGGAGCAAGAAGTGACGTACACATGCTTGTCGAATATCTGGATGCCTACCTCTGGCTTTGACAAACTTTTGGAAGGTTTGTCACAGGAACAACTGGAAATGATTTCGAATTTTACGGGCCTCACGCCAGAAGAATTGAAACGGCTTGTAGAAGTTTTTGCTAATGCCGATGGGGCAAATTCAAACATTGATTGAGTAATTGATGAAATAGCTGGCAATGATTATCGACAAGGAAAAGATATCGCGACGTGCCGCGGGGCTTGACCTGTTCAGGGTTCTTGCGGCCCTGATGGTGCTGCTTTTCCATTGCCATATCCATCACGGAAGTGATTTTGGGGTGCTCACGGGTTTTGTCTCCATGGGCGCCATTTTTATGTCGGCCTTCTTTATGCTTTCGGGCTATGTGCTATTCTTGACCTACAGGGAACAGCCCTTGATTCAGATGGCGAACCTGAAAAAATTCTACTTGAAACGGATTGTGGGAATCTTGCCGCTGTACTATGTGGTAGCCCTTTTGTATGTGGTGTTCTTGGGGCGCGAAAGTGTTGTCCAGAATCTGCTGTTGTTGCCTGTGGAAATGCTCGGGCTGCAGAGCGTTTTTTCTTCGCTGTTCGAAATGAGCCACAATGACGGCACCTGGTTTATCTCGTGCCTGCTGCTTTCCTACCTGGCATTCCCGCTGATGCAGGAGGCCGTAAAGCAGATGAGTGCCCGCGCAAAATACGTGGCGCTCGGAATTTGCATGCTGGCTTTATTCTGGGCGCCGCTGGTGGTACATGCCTTTTCTACGGAGTCTATCTACGCCAATCCGTTTTTTCGCGGGCTTGAGTTTTTTATAGGCGTGTTGCTTTGTTCCTTGCCCGTGCAGTCAAAATTCTGGGGTACCTGGAAAGCGTTTTTCGTAGAGCTGATTGCCCTTGTCGGGCTGGTGAGTGCCGGTGTGCATTTCCATTTTTCTGTGGGAAACTACATGCTTTACGACTGGGTTGCCGTTCCTATTTTTGCGTGCATGGTATTGACGCTTGCGAGGCTTAAATCTCCGAAGTTGCAGGGCTCTGCTGTTTTGCGGTATATGAGCGCGGTGACTTATGCGTTCTTTTTAGTGCAGACCTTCAATACCCAAATAGAGAATTGTTTTTTTTCTGCAGGCGGAATTCAGAATAACGTTCTAAGGATTGTGATATCGGTTGTGCTTTGCAGCTTGATGGCTGTGGTTTTGCACCATGTCGTAGAGAGGCCTTGCGCACGTATCGGGAAGAAAATCTTCTTTAGCGAGAAAACATAATTATGCATTACTTTCGGAACATCTTTCTTGGGCTTCTCGCCTTTGCCACTATGGCACAGGCCACAGATTATTCCCAGGCCACCCGGAGCTTATTCTTGAAAGATTGCACCCGTGAAGCTAACGAGAAGGAGTGCCTCTGCGTGCTGGAACAGTTGCAGGGAAAATACAGCGAGAAGGTCTATCTGGCCCACAATGCTGATATGCAGGAAGGGAATGGGGACCCGGAATTCATTTCCTTTATGATGGGCGCTGCAATGAGTTGCGTCTTGGCTAGCGACGATGTGGAGGATGCCTTGGCCGAGGGCTCCGGGGAAATTTCAGATGACGACATGAAGTTGCTTTTTAATGCCATAAAGAAGGAATTGCCCAAGAAGGATTTTGTCAAGGGGTGCGCTCCCGAAGCGAAGGCGGTTTTTGGCGAAAAGATGGCCAACAGCGTGTGCGGCTGCGCCTACGACCGTGTGGTGGGGGATTTCGATCGCTTTGCGAAGATGGTCAAGGAAGAGGGCGCGCCTGGAGCTTCCAATGCGTGGGGCGCAGATTACATTATCGAGTGCACGCCCGAGGGGTATTCTCCCGATGTGGAGAAGAACCTTCTGAAACTTTTGAACGAAAATGGCGTGCCCAAGTCGGTGGGGCAGTGCTTTTTGAAAACACTTGAGAAAGAATATACCCTCAGAGCCCTTGTGGCCGCTTCCGTAAAAAACAGCGAAGCTTTCCAGATGATTATCATGGGTCTTGCCATGAAATGTATGGGTGCAGCTTACTAATGGGATTATGAAGATAATCCGTGTTACAAAAAGGTTCTGTAAGCCTAGTAGAATACTTTTACGAGCAGTGTGCCCACAATTGTCGAGACGACGACGCTCACGAGTCCCGGTCGCATAAAGCTGTGGTTCAGCAGGTACTTGCCGATGACGGTTGTGCCCGAGCGGTCGAAGTTCACGGTCGCGATATCGGAGGGGTAGTTCGGGATAAAGAAGTACCCGTACACGCTCGGTAACACGCCCAGGAGCACAGGGCCTTCGATGCCGAGGCTATAGGCGAGCGGGAGCATGGCAACCACCACCGCGCCCTGCGAGTTGATGAGCACACTCACCGCGAAGAACGCAAACGCGATTGCCCATGGGTAATGTTGCACGATGTCTTTGAGACCGCCCTGCATCACGTCGAGGTAGTTCGCGAAGTAGGTGTCGGCGAGCCACGCGATTCCGTAAATGGCGACGACGGCAACCATGCCGCTTTGCCACACGGCGCCTGCCACGGCCTTCTTGGGGGCTGCCTTACAAAAAATAACCATGAACGCGGCGGCCGAAATCATCACAATCTGAATGATGATGTTCATGGCGAGTGGTTTCATTTGGGCGACTCCATCGACAACCTTGCCGGTCGGGAATTGCGGGCGGATATCATGGCCGATAATCTGGAACACGGAGAAGAGCACAATAACGGCGAGAGCACCGAGGAAAATGAACACGGCACGCTTCGCTTCCTTGGAGACTTCCTTGTCTAGCACGGAAGCGGTATTCCCGTACATGTATTCCTTCATCTGCGGATCCTTGAGGCGGGCCTGGAATGCCGGGTCCTTGTCGAGGTCGAGCCCGCGCTTGTACGAGACGGCTGCCGCGGCCATGAGGCCGCAAAGGCACGCGGGAATCGTAATCGCGATGACCTGCAGGTTGTTGATGTTGAACCCGTTTGCGTTTGAGATAATCACGAACGAGGCGACGGCTGCTGCAATGGGCGAGCAGGTGATACCGACCTGCGATGCGACGGAGGCGACACCGCACGGACGTTCCGGACGGATGCCCTTCTTGAGGGAAATGTCGCAGATAATCGGCATGAGGGTGTACACCACATGGCCGGTGCCCACGAGCACCGTGAGGAAGAACGTGCAGAGCGGTGCCAAAATGGTGATGTGGTTCGGGTGCTTACGCAACAGCCGCTCCGCAATCTGGATAAGCCAATCCATGCCGCCCGATGCCTGCAATATGCCCGCGCAGGTCACCGCCGCGATGATGATGTAGATAACGTCGGTAGGCGGCTTGCCCGGCTGCAGGCCAAAGCCTAGAACGAGAATGGCGAGGCCGATACCCGAAATGGCTCCGAGTGCAAGGCTTCCGTAACGGGAACCCACGTAGAGGGCGAGGAGTACGATTAAAAGCTGGATAATCATGAGTGTCATAGCAACCTCCATTTCGGTTTGTCTTAATAAAGATAAACAAAAAAATGAAGTTGCCCTATGAACCTAGTGGATATCCATCTTCGAAAACAGGTTGAGAACCGCTACGCCGGAAATAATCAGGACGAGCCCCACGATGGCTCCCAAATCCGACATCTTGAGCAGTGTGGTGCCGGCCGCTTCCGCGACAATGGCGAGGATGAGGAATACGTAGTTGAGCGTAGGGAGAATATACAAATTGTTTTTTTATATTGTGAAAAAAGTGGAGAGGAATCCATGCCGAGTTCTGAAAAGTTCCGTGACCACGTTTTGCAGCAGTTTAAGGGTGAGCTGCGTGTAACGACCCGCAAGATGATGGGCGAATACATCCTTTATGCCGACGGAAAAATCTTCGGCGGAATTTACGATGACCGCCTGCTGGTGAAGCCCGTGGCTGCGGCCGTGGCGATGCTCCCCGGCGCAAAAAAGCAGTTGCCCTACGAAGGTGCAAAGCCCATGCTCCGCGTGACCAGCGAGCAGATTGTCGACAGCAAGTTCTTGGCGAAGCTTCTGGATGCGATGCTCCCGGAACTGCCTGCACCGAAAGCGAAGAAGAAAAAGTAGGGGTGTTTGTTCTACGTAGAAGGAACGATAATCACTCGCCATTCGTTTTCTGACCGCAGGATATATCCCTTGTCGGTCATATTTTTTAACTGTTTTTGAATGGCTGACATGTTGATCCCGATTTTTTGTTGTAGTTCTCGGTATGTAATGGATGGGTTATCCAATAAGCTTTCGAGAATTCTTGTCGAGTTCTCGCTGCGGAATGTTATCCGTTCCCCATCGTACCACCAAACATCGGGTGAATGCTCCTGAACAAAGCCTATGTTGTATGCGATTTCTTCGGCATAAATTTTCTTGAAATAATTCTTGAACGCCCTGATTTGTCGAAGAGTCGCTTGTGCTCCATCAGAAGGGGCGTCGCCGACTTCCAAATCGGATTGGTGTAGAGCGTCAAGGTATTCGTTTTTCTTGCGGCTACGGACCACCATCATCGGGTAGCCGTGCCTAGCTAGAATGTAGTTGACGAGTAATCGTGCAATTCGTCCGTTTCCATCTTCAAAGGGGTGAATGCGGATATAACGGTAATGGAACAAAGCGGCGAGATCGACAGGATTCATTGATTTTGACGATTCCGTTTCGTTGTACCAATCCACAAGGTCAGCCATTAAGGCAGGAGTTTCTTCTGGGGATGCGTAGGTGAAAATATCCCCATAACGTGTGATGACGCTGTTCGGGCGCGTTTTGTATTGCCCCGCATGAATTGTATATGATGAGTGGTTCCCGTTGGGAAGAGTGTAATGGACTTGATAATCTTCTCGAATCAGGGTCCTGTGCAATTGGCGGATGAAATTTTGGGTTAATGGTGAGAGTGTGTCCTGCGATTTTTCTGAAGCTATTTTAAGACAAACTTCGCTGGCCTTCATCTCTTCGCAATCCCTAACCTTCGCGATACCTTCCACCTTGCCAAAAAAGAGCAGCAATTCCGTTTGTCCGTACGTTAGCGTATTGCCCTCGATATGGTTGCTGTTGTAGTTGAAATCCACCGAAAAACGACGGCTCAGGCGAAATTGGTCGTGCTCGCTAAGGGGCTGCATTGCCCGCCATTCGGCAAGGGTATTTTCGAGATTTGGGCGTTTCATACCCTAAATATAACAAAATTTGCTTAAAAGGTGGTATTGTACCACCTTTTAATGTGGATTTCTGTGCTTAATCTGTGCTTTTTTTTGCGAAAAGGTGGTGTTGTACCACCTTTTCGGTGCTTTTGGGTGCCGGCGAGGTTGATTGCCATTACGATGAGATGCACGGCGACACGCTCGTAATCTTTTTCTATGGTAATAGGGAAGATCCGCTTTGATGAAGTCCGCGAATAGGCTGATGGAATGAATCCGGGTTTTGCCTAGATATTCTATTTTGTAGATAATGGCTCGTGGAATTTTATGGATTGTGTTAATGGCGTGCGCCCTGCTGCTTGCGGGGTGCTCGAACCATCCGGAGTCTTTGCAAAATCGGGAAGTTTTAATTTCAAAAAGTGATTCTATTCAGGTTGTTGGCCGTTTTATAAATCTTTATGATGAACCGAGTTATTCAACTGATAGTGTAATCAAATCTGCCATTGATTCTATTTGTGCAGGAAATGATCAAATCTATCTTTATTCAATAGGTGACTACCCGAGAGCCGAATACCTTGTTCGATTAGAAAAGGTAGAACGTGATTCTTCCTGGTTTGTTTTACGAACAATCCGTTATAAAAGGAATTCTTTGCAATCAAAATCGCAAAAAACGTGGGCGACAGATTCAAATGTGTGGGAACGGCGTTTGAGGGACTCCATTGCTGATACGACAGAGTATTTCAGAATTGAAACGGCCCTTGAAAGTTTTGCACCAGAAACAACGATGGTCAAAAGATATGCCATGTATGATGGAAATCTTTGGGGAATTTTTTATAAAAAAGATAATCGGTGTATGGCTAGTCAAGTCGTCGGCTTATATTCTTTTTTGGGGGATTCTCCCAGTTTGAAAAAAATTTATGTCGATTTGGAAACATGGGCAAGAAAAGACTACTTTCTATTAAGGTTGATGCCAGACAGTAATGTGGTTTATGTAAAGTCAAATCTGAAAGAACCTATAATATGCCGTGTTGTTGATAACAACCTACATAGGATAAAAGGTGTTGATTCCTTGGTATTTAAATTCGGCGAACAAAAGGCAATGTTTGATTTTTCAAGATTTAATTCTAATGATAAACTTCTGTGTGAATCCGAGGCAGGTTTTATTCGAGATGTTTGGGCTTTAAAGGAATAATCACTTTTTGGGGGTGTTAGGGGGTGTCCCCCTAGGCGTGGGGGTGGAGAGCAACGGACTGCGAACCAGGGGGAGGCTTCCCCCTTTTATAAATCACTCGTCTTGCTAGCGTCTTTACCCATGACTCATAACTCAAAACTCATGACTAATTTGCCTTTTTTCGTGGAATTTTGTATCTTAAAATCCGGAAAAATCTCTCGTCTCTCGTCTCTCGTCTCTCGTCTTGCTGACGAACGATGATATTCGAAAAACGGAGGTCGTTGAAATTTTGTAAAATATACATAGAGGTAAAATCGCATGGATATTCAGGAACTTTCGGAAAAGGTGCGCCAGCAGAGCGCTTTTTGCATGAACTTGCTGCGTGAAGTGGAAGGTACGGTGATTGGCCAGAAGGCTCTTGTTGAAAGCATTCTGACGGGTATTTTAGCGGACGGTCACGTGCTGCTGGAAGGCCTGCCGGGCCTTGCCAAGACGACTGCGGTGAAGGCTTTTGCTGATGCGGTGTCACTCGATTTCAAGCGCATCCAGTTCACTCCCGACCTGTTGCCGGCTGACTTGCTGGGTACCACGATTTACAACGCCCGCGAGGCGAAGTTTGAAACGCGCAAGGGTCCGCTCTTTACGAACCTGGTGCTTGCCGATGAAATTAACCGTGCTCCGTCGAAGGTGCAGAGCGCTTTGCTCGAAGCTATGCAGGAACGCCATATCACCATCGGCGACGAGACGTTCAAGCTGGACGAGCCGTTCCTGGTGCTTGCTACGCAGAACCCCATCGAGCAGGAAGGTACGTATCCGCTGCCGGAAGCCCAGGTGGACCGTTTCCTGTTGAAGGTGAAGGTCAGCTACCCGAACAAGGCTGACGAAATGAAGATTCTTGACGCCGTTGCCGGTGCGGGCCTCCGTCAGCCGCAGGCTGTCGCCACGAAGGAAGACATTCTCGCCGCCCGCCAGCTGGTGAAGCAGGTGTACGTGGACGAACGCGTCCGCGAATACATCGTGAACCTGGTGCTCGCCACCCGCGATCCGGGTAGCATCAAGCGCAGCGACTTGGTCGGCTTCGTGGAAGTCGGTGCTTCTCCGCGTGCTTCTATCGGTCTTGCCCAGGCGGCAAAGGCTCATGCGTTCATCCAGGGCCGTGCCTACGTGACGCCGGAAGACGTGAAGGCTGTCGCGATGGAAGTACTCCGCCACCGCATTATCTTGAGCTACGAGGCCGAAGCGGAAGAAGTCTCTGCCGAAACCGTCGTGCAGAAGATTCTCGACAGCGTTGAAGTGCCGTAAATTAACGTTTCGGATCGTTTAAAATTCCCCGGGTCGCGAAATGCAACTCGGGGCTTTTTTTGTTAAGCCTATTCGCCGTAACTATACGGGGCGCGTACGTTGATGACCAGGCTGTCGGTCTTGAACGAGCCCTGGTTCCCGAGACGGAACGTTGCTTGCCAGATGTTAAAGAATCTTGAGTCTGAGGCGCGGTAGGCCTTGTCGGCTTCGTAGTTGTTCTTGATGCGCGAAGTCGAGAACATGTCGGCGATGGCGACGTCTTGGGGCAGGTCGGTTGCCGTGAAGTGCAGGCAGCCTATATCCTTCTGCTCCCATCTTCTAGTGAGGACGTAGAGCGTGTCTCCGTTGCATTTTTCGGGTGATTCGGCCATGTAGAAAGGACAATTGTTGTTCTTGAGGGCCTCGCGTCGGGTTGAATCGTCCATCCAATCGGGGCACGAGACGCATTTGTAGGCAGTGTCGAGATCGTAGTCGTATTCGTAGCTTGCGATAGAACATTTTTCGATGGTCTCGAATTCGGTATCGTCTGGAAGTTGCGACCTGTCGAAGTTTGTGTCGAGCGTGAAGCCCTCTAGCGTGTCAAGCCCCTCGGGGAACGAGAAGTAGGCCGTATCGTGGTCGCCGGCAGAAACCTTATGGTATATCTTTGCGTACAAATTAAGGTCTATGTCAAACTTTTTCTCTTCGCCTTTTATGTCGACGAGGGTGAATCGTAAGTGGTTGTCGCCGTCGGGGTCGATGTCTATGCCGTAATTGTAATGCCTGTTGTAGTAATCAAAAGGCGGCATGTTTATAATGGAATCGCTGTCACCCACCTTGATTTTCGTGACGCATGCGGGGTGTACCGAATCCGCGCTCTCGTTCTCGAGTAGCTTGCAATCGAGCGTTTCCAGGTACACGCTCGTGATGGTGTCTAATGCGGTGAACGAAATCTGAAGTGTCGTTGGACGGTGCAACATTTCTGCTGCGGGGAGGCAAACATGGTCTTTGCAGTAGTTGTAGACCGGGTTCATTCCCAAAATGCGGCCTTCGTCATCTACGATGAGAAGGTCCCCGTTGGCGTCACAGGCCCCAAGGATGGTAGCGGCGATTGCGGCCGCTGAAAATATGGCGATGTTCTTGTGCATGTTTGAAAATTAACAAAATAGGGGTCACAACGGCTGTAATTACGCCAACTACCTGACAAGGCGCAATAATGCGGGATGGAATGGCCCCTGGACGGGTTCTTTTTTCTAATTTAAAAATCGTGAAAACTTGGCTGCCCCTATTTACGCAGAACAGCGCCATTCTCGCTTTGGCATTTTTAGGGGCGTGTTCCAATTCCCAGATGGAAGGGGCCGATGACCTGGGATATGGTGCGGCAGGCCCCGTGATTACCCCTGCGATTTCGCCGGATTCCCTGCGCGAAGGAATGATGCGTGTCGAACCGAACGGAGCTACTGTTCTGTTGGGTGGTGGCCAGATGCGCGTAAACCTGGATTACTCCTACTCGTTGGGAATTCACGAGGTGACCTGCGCCGAATTCGAAGATGTAGCCAAGGAAGAGGACTGGTATTTTAAGCTGGATTGTACGCAGGGCGACTTGCCTGTATTCAACGTGTCGTACTATGACGTTGTCCTTTTTGCGAATGCGTATAGCAAATCGCTGGGCTATGATACGGTTTATACCTACCATCGCCGGTTCTTTAACTCGAAGGGGCACTGCGTCAACCTGGAAGGGCTTGAATTCCGTGCCGATGTAGATGGATTCCGCTTGCCAACAGAAGCGGAATGGGTGATGGCGGCATCGCAGTCGTGGAACCCCGAACTGTATAGCTGGAGTGCGCTCAATTCGGGCTATGCGCTCCATGCACCATGTGCTTTCCCGGATGCGCATGGCTTTTGTGACCTGGCGGGCAACGTTCTTGAACTGACGAATGACTGGCTTGGGAGTGCGAGAGATACTGCCGTCGGAAATTATATGGGGCCTCCGGCGGGAAATACTTTGTTCGAAAAAGTCGTCAAGGGCGGTTCGGCAGTGCAGTCGCCGGCCGATATGAACGTGTTTGCCCGCGGGGATATCTACCCGGTGACGGCTTCGACAATCCTTGTGTATATGGGGTTCCGTCTGGCATTCGGTAAGGTGCCCCATGCGGTATGGATGGGTGGGCAGGGCGATGTCGCGAAAGCCCCCGTGAAAATGAAGGCCTTCCCGTCGGATATTCGCGAAAAGATGGGGACGGTGCATGCGAAACTCGCCTTTAGGAACGACAAGACGGGTAACCTTGCCTATATAGATTATGGTGGCGTAACTCCGGGCGTCATAGAGATTGTGGATACTATCCCCGTGTTCCATCCGGAAATTTCACCGGACGGAAAGTGGGTGGCGTTCTGCACGGGCCTGGAAGGGATTGACGGAAAGTCTGCGGTGTATGTGAGGCGCCTGGATGCGCATGGCGCCGAGCCTGTCAAGCTTGAAGTAGAAAGTGCCGCAATTCCGCGCTGGCACATGAGCGCTAATGGCGATACTTCAATAGTTTACGTGGACAACGCAGGCGATAACAGCGATAGTGCTGACTTTTTGGCGCGGGCAACTTGGATTGTCCCGTTTGCAGATGGGCAGTTCGGGAGGCCCCAAAAACTGATGGATGGCGCCTACCATAGCGGATTTTCGCAGGGCCTGGACCGCGCGGTTTCTGGAGCGCGCCGCCTCCGCATGCATGTGGATGGCAAAGATGAAATCTGGTATAACGGCGAACAGGCCTGCAACGCCTCGCTTTCGAAAGACGGTTTGAACCAGACGCTTTTCCTGGATTTTTCTAGCGCGACCGGGAACGAGTTTGCACATGAAAAGTACGGCGTGCACGAACGCTTGCTTGTTGCCGACAGCAGTGGGAACCTGGTGCGCGCGATTCCTTCGCCGAAGGGTTATACCTTCGACCATTCTGAATGGGTCGATCGCGATGACTGGGCGGTTGTTGCGCTTGTGAATTCGGATGGGGAACATACCAGGCTTGCATTGGTGAACTTGCAAGATTCTAGCGTGGTGGACCTGGCTGAGGGCGAAGAACTTTGGCACCCGAATTTGTGGGTGCTTTCCAGGACGGCCTTCGGCAACAATGGCCTTGACCTCGACAGTGCGGGCATGTACTGGGACCCCATTTCACAGGCCGGAGAAAAGGGGATGAGCCTGAAGATGCGCATGTTCTGGGATGCATACGATTCCCTGGAGGTGATTGCGGTGGGGAGTTCCCGTACGGAAAGAGGAATAAACCCGGACTTGATTTCGAAACCGAACTTCAATTTTGGCTACGTAGGTGGGGACTTGTGGGCTTCGCTTTACCTGATGGACAACTACATCTTGCCGCACGCAAACAAAGTAAAGTACCTGGTGGTCGAAATATCGTACGACCTGATGAGCAATTCCCGAGATGCAAAAATGGTGACTGCGTTCGGGCTTGCTCCGGGGTATTTCTATGACAAGAACCACAATTTCTGGAAGGGCGGCGTGCCCGAAGGCTTTGTGCCGCTTGTCCATGCCAATGTGAATTATACAGAAGAAGATTCCTTGCTGTATATCGCGACGAAGGGTCACTTGAAGTTTGTTGCAAACGGCTGGGGCAACGAGCCGGAAATAACAAAGGATTCTGTTTTGCCGGCCAGTGAACAGCGAATATTTGCACGCGTCATCGATAGCCTGACAGCCTTCATAGATAGCACGCAAGATAAGGGCTTCACGATTATCGGGGTTATTTTCCCGCAGTCGCCTGCGTATGCAAATACAGGCAGCTTTGGCCGCCATGGGATTACCAGGAGCCTTGCGATGCAAACGAGCGCATACTTCGATTCCCTGGCAAGTGTGTACCCGCATTTTGTAATGATGGACGAGAACAAGTTCGGCGAGCACGACTATACAGACGAGATGGCGAACGATTACGACCACCTGGCGGCTGCCGGAGCGTTGCATTTCACTGCGAGACTAGACTCGCTGATAAAGGCTTTAGATAAGTAAGCTTTTGCCGGTAATTATTTCCAGCGGAACATGCCGGTGATGCCTGCGGGCACGGCGAACACAATCATCGGGATTTGAATGATTTCTGTCGGGATGAACGCGAACATGCGTCGTTTGGAATGCAGCTTCCAGGAGGCAATCATCAGGAATACAAAGTCCACGACGATTTTGGGCAAGATGCTGAACACGCACCACTGCCACGGACAATCCAGGAAGAGTACGCACCACGGGCTGATGAACATCCAGATGTAGTACGTGTAAATTAAGGTAAGCAGCAGAACGTACGCTTTGCTTTCGTAGTTCGTGCCGTTACTGCTCCAGCGGGCGCGCTGGTTAAAGAGTTGCTTCCACGTGTGTACCGGTGCGGTTTCTATTACGGCATCGCGGTCCAGGTTGTAGCAGACTTTGGTGCCGGGAATCTTCATCATCTTGTGGATGAGCATGTCGTCGTCGCCGCTCGAGAGGTTGATGAGGTCGCCGAAGCCGCCGACTTCAAAGAACAAGTCCTTTTTGTAGGCGAGGCATGCGGCGGAGGCGACAATCGGGTGCCCGAGGCTAAAGCCGGCGGCCTCCATCGCGGTGTACCCGAGGGTCTCGAGCTTTTGGTACAGGTGCGGCATGGTGCGGCTGCCGTTGTTCTGCTTGGGGCCTTGAACGATGCATATCCCGTCCACAAAACGGCCTGCCATTGCAGTAATCCAGCTCTTGCGCGGTATGCAGTCGGCGTCCATCGTCAAAAGCACTTCGTTTTTTGCAATCTTGAACGCGCTTTCGAGGGCTCGCTTCTTGGGGCTTGCGATTGCGGGCAGGTCTTGCGGCAGCGAGAGCACGCGGAACTTCGGGTGCGACGCTGCGAACTTCTCGAGGATTTCGCGGGTGGAGTCCGTAGAGCGGTCGTCTACGCAAATGACTTCCCATTCGCCGACATAATCCTGCTCGGCAAGCGCCTCTAGCGTGCGCTGTGCGAATTCCTCTTCGTTCCTCATTGGCACGACGACAGAGACGCTCGGGGTGGCCTTCGGGCCTTTGTAACGGTGCGTGCGGATAAGCCCTATTATAAAGAACAGGAACAACAGCACGTAAAGTGCGGTAAGGCTTGCGATGATAATGCCACCCATGCGGGAAAATGTAGAAAAAATCGTCTTTTCCCCCCGAATCATTTGTTTGTTTAGGAAAATTTCGTGTCCTGCGGTGTGAAAATGGAGTTATTTTTATTACAAGATGTCAAATAAGGTAAAGAAGATTCTTGCTTGGACGTTTGCCGTCTGTTTTATGGTGAGTGCGGTGGCCGCGTTTTTGTTGGTCCGCGGGTACGGCCTTTCGCCTTCGATTAGCCACCTGGACACCCCCGGGGTGGCCATTTATAAGGGCAATTCGCTAGAGGTTCCTTCCATTTCGGATTTCAAGTCTCCGTCGGGAGCCCGCTATGGCGATTCCATTGCCCTCAGGTTCAACTTGCCCGAGTTCTCCGGCCCGCGGATGGCACTCCGTTTCCGCTCCATGCACGTAGCCTTCGATGTTATCGATGGCGGTGAAACGGTTTATTCCTTCGGCCATGACCGCGCTGCCCTTGGCAAGTATATTGGCAGTGGCTTCCACTACGTGTACTTGACGCAGGCATCTTCTGGTAAGCCCATCGAAATCCGGGCGTTCTACGCCGTGAATCGCAACCTGAAGGCGTTTAACGATTTTGACTTGTTCCCCGCAGAATATGCGCTCAGCGATTACTTTGCTAGGCATGCGTTTGCCCTCGTGGTAGGCTCGTTCCTTACGTTGTTTGGAATCATCTCCTTGCTTTTGGGTGCGGCAACCGCATTTTATAGTGTGTCGGCTTCCCGCCCCATGATGATTGGTCTGTTATCTATGGCGCTTGGGCTCTGGACGCTCTGCTACATGAAGCTTTTCCAGATTATTTCTTTTAACCTCACGCTCAATTCCGCTATAGAATACATGAGCCTCTATTTTGCGCCACTCCCGTTCTGCCTATTGCTTATGAGTATGCGCAAGGGCAAGATTAGCGCCTGGCGGTGGTGGGGCATTTTGGTCCTCGTCATTATCGGGACGCTGCTGTTGATAGTGAATTCCGTGTTGCACTTTACGGGTGTCGTGCCTTTCCCCAAGACGCTCATGTTCTTCCACGTATATGTCGCGGTCGGCATGGTGTACTTGATTGCGTCTGGTGCGCTGTACAATTCAAAGATGGACCTTTCCGGGAAAATTCTTACTTTGGGTGTAGTTGTTTTTGCCGCGATTACGGCGTTCGACCTGGTGCGATACAATTTGTGCATGCGTTACTCGATCGAACATTCCCTGCTCGAAATGACTTGGCTCCCGCTCGGTGCGTTCTTGTTCGTGATGTTGCTCATGGCGAGTTACCTGGTATACCTGTTCTACATTCTCGAAGACAAAGCCGAGAAGGACGTGCTTTCGACCATGGCGTACGTGGATTCGCTTACGGGGCTTTTCAACCGCGCGAAGTGCCAGCAGATTTTCGGGTTCCTGGACAAGTCTACGGCCGATTTTGCAATAGTGAGCATAGACCTGAACGGGCTCAAGATGGCAAACGACCATTACGGGCACGCGATGGGCGACAACTTGATAAAGGCCTTTGCGGGCGTGCTCAAACAGGCTTTCGCGGGCTTTGGAACGGCTATCCGCATGGGCGGCGACGAATTTTTGGCCATCGTGCGTAACGAACACGTCGCTGATATCCCGACGGCAATCGAAAGGATGCTCGATTTGCAGAAAAATTGCAAGGTGGAACTGCCGCACCCGCTGGAAAGCGCTTATGGCATAGCGTACCGCAGCGAAACAGGTGGCGATGCCGATTCGGTTTACCGTGCCGCAGACAAGCGCATGTACGAGATGAAGTCTAAAATGAAGTCCAAGTTGGTGCGGAAGTAAAAGAAATTATTATATATATTCTTGATAAACGATTAGGGTGGATTACGATGAAAAAAATCATTCTCTTGGCAATTGCGGGTGTAACGCTTGCCTTCTGGGCCTGCGCAAGGCCGGGCCACGTTCAGAACGAAGAAGAATTTAAGGGCCGCACGGGCGTTATTGGCGTTTTCCGCCAGCCGGCATTCTACTGCGAGGCAACTCCGCATTACATGCGCCTCGGCGATACGACCGTCATCGTGAAGCCCACATGGAGCAACGAACAAGATAACGTGTTCTTTGCACCACTCAAGCCGGGTGCGGCAACGCTTTACAGCTACAGTTACGACTGCGGTTCGAGCGACAACAGGTTCGTGCTCGATACGACGGCAAACAACAAGGGCGCCTCGGGCGTGATTGTCCCGGATTCGGGCTTCTGCAAGATTGTGATTTCGTTCTTGCAGGGTGAAAAGCTCTTTACGCATAACGATGTCTTGATTGAAGAAGAATTCAAGAAGGCGAAAGTCGCACTGAACCCTTCCAATATCCCGTACTGTGAAGTCGTGAAGGTCGATGGTTCCAAACTGAGCTTTGCAAACCGCGATTCCCTGATACGTGAACAGTACAAGGCTGCGGTCGAAGCAGCCGAGGCCGGCGGTTGCGATCAGGTCCACCCGTTGGTGGTCATTGATTCCAATACCACGGACAAGGTAACCTGGAACGTTGATAAGAGCAGGGTGCTGATGGTCGCCGCCCATGCGACTCCGGACCTGTTTGAAAACGGAATGTCTGTGACTGTTGACCAGGAAATGCGCGTGTTCTCGGACCGCGAAGTGCTTGAATGGTACAGGATGAACGGCAAGGACGTGCGCAATTGGCCCTTGAGGCTGCGCCAGCTGCTCGGGCTCCCGCGAGAAGAAAAAATCACGCACTTTACCACGTTCTGGGTAGAACCTAAGGACTTGATCAGGCCGGCATACACGCCGGATATCGCGAGCACCGAGATGGCATGCCGCTTTGAAGATGGCGATGATTCCCAGCTTGATTCGCTTGGAATGTGGCTCAGGAACTGGTTCGACAAGAACTGGGCGGCAAGTTACAAGAAGGAAGGCGGCTACCCGTGGACGCGCCTGGGCTACACCTACGACTGGGGTGCCGATGGCAGCGACAAGTACGGTGTGTCGGAATTCTTGCTGATGAACGAATCGAAGGTTACCGTGCAGACGACGAAGGACTTGAAGTCGTTCGTGCGCTGGCTGGGTGACCGTAACCGGGATTAATACAGGCCTTACTTGGTAATGACGACCCGCCACAATTGCTGGCGGGCTTCGTTGTATTTGCGCTCGAAAGCGGTAATGGGTTGCTCCGGCTGGAACGCCTCGCAGCTGATTGTGCCCGTATTGTCATCCCCGGCGCATGTTTTGTCATCCCCGGCTTGACCGGGGATCTTTTTTGCAATCCGCGCCGCTTCCGCGAATTCCCTTGCGTAGATTTCCCAGTTGGAGCGCAGTTCGATGGTATCGCCCAGCTGCAGGAACGTCGGGAAAATCGGGTGCAGGTGGAACCTGCGTGTGGCTTCGCTCTGCTTGGGCCACGGATTCGGGTAGTAGAGCGCATGGTAGGGGATGTTCCAGCGCCCGGCTGTAACTTTGTCGAGGGCGAGCCGCCAGAAGTCTAGGAGTTCTGCGCGGATGTGAAACGCATTCGGCGGAATGTTGCCGGAGCCTGCCTTCGTGAGGCGGGCTGCCGACTTGTCAATCCCGATTACAGGGATGCCTGGGTGGGCAAGAGCGATATTCACCGTGCTTTCGCCCGTGCCGCAGCCAGAATCGAGAATGACTTTATATGCAGTTCCGCTGTCGCCGGAGGGTTCTGCGGAACTATAAAACTTTTCAACGAACGCGACGGCCTGCGCAAACGCTTCTCGCGTGTGGTCGGCAATAGGCCGCAAATACGAAGAAAGGGCGTACTTGCGTACGACCTTTTCCAAGTTTTCGAAAATGCCTTCTTGATTCGTGGTGACTGCGCGGGGGCCGCGGGAATTCTGCATTACCTTTTCCAGATGCTCAGGCGCTTGCCACCGATAAGTTCGATGTCGTCCAGCCAGAAGTCGACTGTCCTTTCGTTAGCGCTGACCTCGAAGTCCCACACGAGCTGGTTCACGCAGGTGTAAGAGAATCCGTCTTTCAGTATATCGGCGAGCGGTACGAGTACGCGTTCCCAGTTTTTGGACAAGTTAAACTTGCGCTGGGCGATGTTCTGGTTGCCGGATTTCTGAGTCTCGTCGATAACGCCGAACTTGAATGCTCCCATTCCCCTGACGCGGAATGCTACCGTGTCTACGGACGAGATGTCGTTGCAGAGCGTCTTGTCGCTCTTGCCGAGTTCAATGCCGACTGTTGCCCAGGGCCACAGCTTTTCGCCGGAAGAAGAATCCTTGAGAGTCTCGCCGAAAGTTGCTTCTACATGAGCCACGATGTTGCCATCTTTCTCGGTGACGAGGGTAAAACGGTGCCGCCCGTCGTCGGTGATGAATTTGGGCGTAACGTTCTCTTCGGAGTAGTCGAAGTACCACCAGCCACCTTCGTAGAATTGTGCCGGCATAAAGCGGTTCTGGTAGTTGGAATCCTGGAAGTCGTCGAGCAACAGCGAACGGCTTTCTTCGGCGAACGTGCTCGTCGTAGAAGATTCACCGGCCACGACCCGCATGTAGGTGCAGCTGGTGTCGTTCTTCTTGTCGCTCGGAATAAACACGAGGCTCAAGGGGCCTGCCGGCAGGGAGTCGAGCGTGAACTTGCCGTCGACAACTTCTGCTTCGTGGGCCATACCGCGTACAATCACCTTGCCGGATTTTTCCTGGACGGAACCGGAAATGGAGACGGTCTGTGTGAGGCTGTCCTTGCCGAGGTCAATATCTTCGCCGTCGACGAGGACTTCTTTTTGCAGAGCCTTGTCGCCCATGGTGGCTTCAAAAATGTATTCACCCTTGGCAATGTTTTCAAACGTGATGACGCCCTTGGAATCCGTGCTTGCGATGTAAGCGGAATCCGGGCTAGTGCTTTCCGTGTCGGTGAGGCGCACGGTCACCTGCGCCGCGGGCTTACCCGCAGAGATAATCTGGGCCGTGATGGCGTTACCCGCTTCCGTGCCGCTGGAGCCGCCTCCCGCTGTTTTTTCAGCGGAACACGCAGTGAGGCTCAGGCCTACTGCAAGCGAAATCGCTGTGGCGGGAATAACTTTGCGCATACCCGAAAGATACAAAAATGCGGGGGAACCCTTGTGGAATGCGTGTCTCATTTCGCCTCCTCCCCGCCGGTTGCCGGGTCTTCCACCCTGTCAGAGAGCGGGAACATGGCGATATTGAGAGCGTATACGCGGTCGGCGCATTCGCTTTTGCGGGCAAATTGCAGGAGCCCGCGACGGAATTCTTCAATGCGGTGCTTGATTTCGGGCAGGTCTTCTTCGGCGGCAGTAAACACGACGCTCGAAATGTCGCGTTCTTCGGGCTTGTGGCGGTCAATAGATTCCTGCGCAAGCTCGATGGTATGCCTGTGGAAGTTGCGGACGGCCTGGCTCTTGACTTCACCGCCGGTAGAAAGGATCTGGTCGGTGATGTTCCAGCCGCCGTTGCCATCGGGAACGACGAGCCCGAGTTTTTTCAGAATTTCAAGCGCACTGCGCGCCTCGTCTTGCGATATGGGCGGGTTCAGGTGGCTTGCAAGTTCCGGAATATTGCTCGTGTCTTTAGTAATGCCAATGAGGGCGCGGAGCGCGGAGCAGCTCCAGCTGCCAAAGTAGGCAAGTTCAGGCTCGGTCAGCACGCGCGTTTCCATTTCGCGCAGTTCCATGAGCCTGTAGTAAAGTTCAGACATGGCCTGCTTGGCCTTAGTCTTGTTAAAGCGGTAAAGCGTTTTGAAGTACTCGGCACGACGGTCGTCGAGCTTGCAGAGGCGAATAAATACGGGGAGAGAATCCTCGTTCAGGTGGCCACCTTTCTGGAATACGCGAACGAGCCAGGCGGGATCCACGCCCGTCTTTTGGCTCAAGTAGCGATAGCTTGTGAACGGATTGTCTTTTTTGCTCTCGGCAAACCAATCCTTCAAGAAATCGCGGTATTCTAGGTATTCGAGTACGTCAACCATACTGATAATTTACCTAAATGTGCGGCGGAGCGGTACAGGGGTGTGCCGCCCTAGTAAAGTTTCTGTTGCATTTTGTTCAACAATGCCGTTTTTGGGCGAAAAAGCGGTTTTTTTGCCGCCCTCAGGGTTGCGCGAGTCCGAACTTCTTCGCCTTGTAGTGCATCATGCGGGGGCTTACGGAGAGGTCGCGGCCTGCGGCACTCAAGTTCCCGTTGTTGCGGCGGAGCGCTTCGGTCAAGATTTCCTTTTCGTAGCTTTCGAGGAGCGTCTCGAGCGAGGCGTTGCCTTCGGGGATGATGGATGTCTTGCTGGTGACATCGGTCTGCAGCGTGGGCGGCAGGTCGTGCGAATGGATGCAGTCGTCGGTAGTGGCGAGTGCCGCGCGTTCGATGCAGTTCTCGAGTTCCTGCACGTTGCCCGGCCAGTGGTAGCTCATGAGCATGTCGATGGCGGGCGTAGAAAGGCGCATCACGTGGCGCCCGTACTTGAGGTTCACTTGTGCGATAAAGTGCTCTGCCAACAGCAAGATGTCGCTCTTGCGCTGCGCTAGGTCGGGGAGCGTAATTTGTACGATATTCAGGCGGTAAAAAAGGTCTTCGCGGAACAGTTTTTGCTGCATCATCTCTTCGAGGTTCTTGCTCGAGGCCGCGATGAGGCGCACGTCGGAATGGAGCTGCATGTTGCCGCCGAGGCGGTTGAAGGTCTGCCCTTGCATAAAGCGCAGCAGCTTTTCCTGGTCGGGGAGGCCGAGCGCCGAGACGTCGTCGAGGAACAGCGTGCCGCCGTTCGCGACTTCCGCCTTGCCGATATGGCGGGTGTTTGCGCCGAGGAATGCTCCGCGTTCGTAACCGAAGAGTTCGCTTTCGAAGGCGCTCGCCGGGTTCCCGAAACTTTCGCGTAGGTTCGCGCACCCGAGAACGGTGAACGGCCCGCCCTTGCGCGGGGAGAGTTCTGCGATGGTGCGGGCGGTGAGTTCCTTGCCGGTGCCGTCGTTGCCGTAGATGAGCGCGGGTGCGTCGTTGCCGGCGCAGGCTTTAATTTGCTTGTACACCGCGCGCATCTCGCCGCTGTTCCCGACCATCTTGCCGGGCTTCTCGTCGATGATGTTCCGCAGTTCGCGAATCTCTCGCTCGTACCGCTCGACCTGCGCCCTGAGGCGTTCTATTTCTTCGGTTTCTTTCAAATTGCCATCCCCGACTTGCTCGTCATGCCGGGCTTGACCCGGCATCTCCTTTCATGCGTTGCGTCCTGTAAATTTTACATTTATGTAATAATATAGATTAATTTTACAATAATGTAAAGAAAATTCAGAAAAACGCCCCTAAAATCGGGTGCCAACCCCCGTTTTTATTCCTAATTTCCTTTTCATAAAATGAAAAACCGCCATAAAATGGCAAAATGAGGTTCAAAATGAGCGTAAGCTACCGCAAAAAGACAATCAACGAAATCGCGAAGGCCCCGACTGCCCCCGTTAAGCCGGCCGCTCCGGTCAATGTCGATTTCTACGGCGAGGACGTTTTCAACATCGAGGCCATGCGAGCCTACCTTCCGAAGGACGTCTGCGAAAAGCTGATTGCGACCATCAACGAGGGCGCAGCCCTTGACCCCTCCATCGCAGCCGACGTGGCCCACGCCATGAAGAAGTGGGCGATGGACCGCGGTGCAACGCACTTCACGCACTGGTTCCAGCCGCTCACCGGCTCTACCGCCGAAAAGCACGACTCCTTCCTGGAACCGGACGGCTGCCGCGCCATCATGGCGTTCAGCGGCAAGAACCTCATCGTCGGTGAACCGGATGCATCTTCCTTCCCGAGCGGCGGCTTGCGTTCCACGTTTGAAGCCCGCGGCTACACCGCCTGGGACCCGACCTCTCCGGCATTTATCAAGCGTCACGGTAACGGCGCTACGCTCTGCATCCCGACGGCATTCTGCAGCTACACCGGCGAAGCGCTCGACAAGAAAACTCCGCTCCTGCGCAGCTTGCAAGCCCTTTCCAAGTCTACCCGCCGCCTCATGACCTGCTTCAAGGCCGGCCCCAAGAAGACGACGGTTACGCTCGGTGCCGAACAAGAATACTTCCTCATCGACAAGCGTTTTTACCTGCAACGCCCTGACCTTTACCAAGCTGGCCGCACGCTGTTCGGTGCCGCTCCTGCCAAGCACCAACAAATGGATGACCATTACTTCGGTAGCATTCCGGCCCGCATTTTGAACTTCATGAACGAAGTAGAAACCGAACTCTGGAAGCTCGGCATCCCGGCCAAGACGCGCCACAACGAAGTTGCTCCGGCTCAGTTCGAACTCGCTCCGATGTTCGAAGAAGTGAACCTCGCGTGTGACCACAACATGCAAATCATGGAAGTGCTCCGCAACGTGGCCGACAAGAATGGCCTTGTTTGCCTGCTGCACGAAAAGCCTTTCGCCGGCGTGAACGGTTCCGGCAAGCACAACAACTGGTCGCTCTCCTACGGTAAGGGCAACTTGCTCAATCCGGGCAAGGACCCGCACCAGAACGCCGTGTTCCTCACCACGCTCTGCGCTATTATTTACGCCGTCGATACCCACGCCGACTTGCTCCGCATGACTGTTGCTGGCGCCGGTAACGACCACCGCCTTGGTGCAAACGAAGCTCCTCCGGCAATCGTCTCCATGTTCCTCGGCGATCAGCTGATGGACGTGATTGAACAAATCGAACAAGGCGTGCCCAAGTCCAGCAAGCAAGCCGGTGCGCTCCGCATTGGTGCCGACATGCTGCCCGCCCTCCCGCGCGATGCAACCGACCGCAACAGAACTTCTCCGTTTGCGTTCACCGGCAACAAGTTTGAATTCCGCGCGCCGGGCTCCAGCCAGAGCTGCTCTGAACCGAACGTGGTTCTGAACACCATCGTGGCCGAAGCGTTCGACATGATTTCTGAACAACTCGAGAAACTCGACGAGAAGAACTTCCACACGGGCCTGCAAAAGATTTTGCAAAAGATCGTGAAGGAACACAAGCGCGTGATTTTCAACGGCAACGGCTATACCGACGAATGGATTGCCGAAGCCGAGCGCCGTGGCCTCCCGAATATCCGCACCTCCGTGGAAGCCCTCAAGGCCCTCACGAAGGAAGAGAATATTCAGTTGTTCGAAAAGTATGGCGTCATGAACCGCCGCGAAATGGAATCCCGCTACGAAATCAACGTTGAGGATTTCCACAAGCGCATTCACATCGAAGGTGAAGTCTGCCGCGACATGGCGAAGAACATCATCTTGCCGAAGGTCGTTGAAGCTTACTCCAGCGCCCTCAAGACAAACGAGATGGCTCTGAACCAGGGCTTCCCGGGCGTCGATGTCTACGTGAAGTCTCTCGGCGAAGGCGTGAAGAACCTGAGTGCTGCTATCGCCACGATGGAAAGCTCCCTCGAAGGCGAACACGAAGGCATCATCGCCGCAATGTCAGACCTCCGCAAGGTTGTCGATGGCCTTGAGAAGGTTGTGCCCGACGAGATGTGGCCTTTGCCGAAATACCGCGAGATGCTGTTTATTTATTAAACAACATCGGCTGCGCGGCGTATCTACTAATGAAAAGCGCGGCGCCTCGTCTTGCTCGCTTTTGATCAGTAGCTATAGTTGTCGTCTGATTATGCCGTTTTTCACTCAAAAACGGCATTTTACGCATTCTACTGAAAACTTTTGCTAAAAAGTGAAAAAGTTTTCACTATGCTGAAAACTTTTGTTATATTTATAAAAAGAGTTCAGTAGAGAGGCTGCGTATGATTTTGCGCGAAAAATACATAGCTCCGATTCGGGAGTTTTATGACAGCGATCTAATCAAGATCATTACCGGCATCCGTCGGTGCGGAAAGTCGGTGGTCCTAACGCAAATTTCCGAAGAAATCCGTAAAAAGACGGACAATGTCATCTATCTGAATTTTGAAGACCGCAGTACCCTGTCTAAAATATCCAATTGCGATGAACTTCTTGCCCATGTAGAGAAAACTCGACATGCGGGCAAATGCTTCTTGTTCCTTGACGAAATCCAGAATGTAAAAGATTGGCCAGATGCCTGCAAAACGTTACGCCTCCACGATTGCTCCGTATTCATTACGGGCTCCAACTCAAAACTTCTATCCAAGGAATTTACCAAGGAATTGAGCGGGCGCTATGTGGCGTTCAGAATAAGGCCCTTTGTGTTCAAAGAAATTCAGGAATGCTTGGAACAACAGGGCAAGTCGGCCGCTATCTCTGACTACCTTATCTATGGCGGTTTCCCCATGCGCTTCCAGTTTGATTCTGAAAACGCCACTCGAAACTACCTGAATGACTTGGACCAGACAATTGTAATCAATGACATTGTAAATCGCTACAAAATACGCAAGCCCGAGCTCTTTACTAAGCTTGCCAATTACGTCCTTATTTCTAACGCTAGAATCCTGTCCGCAAAGTCTATCTACAACTACATCAAGGGTCAGTTCAGCGAATGTTCTGTCAATACAATAACAAAATACCTGGGCTACCTAAAAGAAGCGTATGTCATCAGTTCCATTAAGCAGTATTCGACAAAGGCGAAGAGGGAACTGAATTTTTTTGAAAAGATATATGATGAAGATGTGGCGTTCAATTCCATTCGAGTCGTAGACGGCGTTTTCGATATAACTCATAATTTAGAGAATGTTGTCTATAATGAACTGCTGTATAGGGGATATTCATTAAGCGTTTATTCCGGAAAGCAAGAGATTGACTTCTGCGCGCAAAAGGGAAACAAAAAATGCTTTATACAGGTCGCCTATTCCGTAGCGGAACGCTCTACCTACGATCGCGAGATAGGCGCTTTTGCTAACATAGACAACTCCCACGCAAAGATTCTCATTACCAATGACGATATTGACTATTCCACCAGTACCGTCAGGCATATTAAGCTGAAAGATTTCTTGGAAATGGATGATTTCTTGTAATAAAAACTTCCCCGCTTCTATAATATATTTCCCTACATGCCCACCTTCACCAAGTACATCCAGAACGAGGAGCATTATTCCGAGGTCATTTCGCGCATTGCGAAGGTGCGCGAGACGTTGTGGATGGGCAAGCATTGCAAAAACTGCGGGCGTCAGGAATTCTGCGGCGATAGGATTAAGTAGTTTAAAAACGAAAGGCGGTAAAAAAATGGGCAGCTCACTAGACCAGAATTTGCTTTTCCTTGGCAAGGTTGAGCCGGATAATCTCGCGTACTTGGCGGGTATTTTGTTTGGCAATGCGGCTGGCCAGGCGAATGATTGGCAGGCGCTTGCTAGCGGGGTGACGCGGCTTGGCGCAAGCTATCAGGAACTCGTTGACGGCGTCATCGAGAGGGTGGGTTTGCCCGCTGCCATGAACGGCAAGGGTATCGCCGAAAAGGAATCATCGATTGTGGAATCGCTGAGAAGGCCTATCCTGAAGCAGATGGCCATTATGGATATCGACAAATCGTTGGCAGAACTTCCGGAAGATATGAGCGATAAGGATATCGGAGAAGTTGTCGGTTATCGGATGTCTTCCAAGATGGAAAAGGATTCCAAGACGTTCTCGATGGAAGAAATGCAGCTCATCTTGAAGATGGTCTATGGCGACGATGGCAGGATGGAAATGCTGTTGCAGATGGCCGAGGCCGAACAAAAACAGGTGGGGCAAAAGAAGAGTGCGCTTCCGGAACCATTCATTCCGGTGATTCGGGCGCCGAAGCCCCATATAGGGAAAATTGTCCAGACGATTGTTGAAATTGCCCGGTTGAGAAATTCTATTCTGGCGTAAATCGGAAACGCGATATTACTTTGTACTTGCCAGAGTTTTCTGGTAAATGTCCTGCATCACGAGGCCGGCAAGCGTGAAGCCGAAAATGGCGACGGCGTGCGCCATGGTGCCGTTGTAGGCCACCTTGTGGAATTCGTCGGGAGCGCTGTCGTTTTCAGGAATGCCGCCTAAGTTTTCGAGCAGTTCATCGCTGTACACGCATTTCACTTTTTTCGCGAGGTTCAACTTTTTGCGCTTGAATTTGTCGCGGAGCGCGCGGGCGAGCGGGCAGCCTGCGACCTTCCAGAATTCAGCGACTTTGATGCGCGTGGGGTCCATCTTGAGGGCGGCACCCATCGAAGATAACACCATGGCCTTGGTCTGGGTCGCATGCAGCAGCAACTGCATTTTGCTTTCGAGGCTGTCGATGGCGTCGATGATGTAGTCGAATGTGCCAAGCTGGAACTTTTCGGTGCTCGCTTCTTCGTAGAGTTCGGCGCGTGCATCGATATTTGCGTTCGGGTTGATTTCGAGCAGGCGCTCCTTGAGGACTTCGACCTTCACCTTGCCTACGGTTTTTGTAGTGGCCATCAGTTGGCGGTTTACGTTGGTAATGCTTACGTTATCGGAATCGACTATCGTGAGGTGGCATATTCCCGAACGCACCAAACTTTCGGCGCACCAGCTGCCGACACCGCCCACACCAAAGAGAATCACGCGCTTTTGGAAAATATTTTCCAAAATTTCATCGCCCACAAGGCGTTTGGTGCGGTTGAAGATGTCGTTTTCGATGCCCATAAAGACTTCCGCCGCGGCCTTCGATAATTATGCGAAAAGCCTAATGACGCGCTGCAACCCTGCAACAAGCCGGTCGATGTCGCGCTTGAGCGTGTAAGCGCCAAAACTCAGACGGAGCGTGGCGTCGACTCCGAAACGGTCCATTACGGGTTGGGCGCAGTGGTGCCCGCTGCGGACGGCGACGTTCTCTTCGTCAAGAATCATGGCGGCGTCGCTTACGGCGATTCCATCCAAAGTAATGCTCACGAGCGCACCGCGTTCCTTCGGGTTGCCGAGAACTTTGACCTGCGGGATTTCGGCGAGTTGTGCCAAAGCGTACTGCGTGATTTCTTCTTCGTGCTGGCGAATGTTTTCAATGCCCTTCTCGTTTATCCACTCGATGGCTTTGCCAAGCCCGATGACTTCTGCAATCATCGGCGTGCCTGCCTCGAAGCGGGCGGGAACGTCGGCGTAAGTCGTCTTTTCGAATGTGACGTTCTTGATCATCTCGCCGCCGCCATGCCAGGGGGGCATGCTATCCAAAACTTCGTACTTGCCGTAGAGCACGCCGACCCCGGTAGGGCCGTACATCTTGTGCCCGCTGAAGGCGAGGAAATCGCAGTCCAGCGCCTGCACGTCAATTTTAATGTGGCTAGAACTCTGGGCACCGTCAATCAGGATCTTTGCCTGCGGGGCGGCGGCGCGAACAGTCTTGATAATGCTTGCAATCGGGTTTACTGTCCCGACGGCATTACTCACGTGCGTTACCGCCACCATCTTGGTGCGTTCATTCAAAAGGCTTGTTAGTTTGTCTAAATCCAAGTCGCCGCTATCTAAAACAGGGATAACCTTGATTTTGGCGCCCTTCATTTCGGCCACGAGCTGCCAGCTCACGATGTTGGCGTGGTGCTCGAGCCCGCTAATTAAAATCTCGTCGCCCGCCTCGAAGAACTTGCGGCCATAACTCCACGCGACCAGGTTGATGCTTTCGGTGGTGCCGCGGGTAAAAACGATTTCGTCTTCGCTTTTGGCGTTAATGAACTTCGCGATATTCTTGCGGGTCTTTTCGAACGCCTCGGTGGTGCGGGCGCTCAGGCGGTACACGCCGCGCTTTACGGAACTGTAGTGTTCGCGGTAAAAGTCATCCATGGCGTCGATGACGCATGCGGGCTTTTGCGTGGTGGCGGTGCTGTCCAAAAAGGCGAGGGGTTTGGTGTCTTTATCGCCTGCGACGAGCATCGGGAATTCGCCGCGGACGGCCGCGGCATTGAAAATATTAGCGTTATCCATGCCCCCAAATTTAGAAAACTTGCGGCCATCCGTGGATTTTAGGTGTGGTGCGAGGTTTGCCGTTATGATTTTTAAAATCGAGATTGCTATATTGAAAACGTTAAACATGAGGATAGTATGAAATATTTCAGCAAATTTGTGACCCTTGCGGCTGCATCCATTTTTGCTACGGCTGCTTTTGCCCAGGATGATCTCCACGACGCTATCGATGCGGGTGACCTCGCTACAGCGAAGACTCTAGTCAAGAAGGGTAAGTTCGAAGAGGTTTACTGCGGCAAGCTCACTCCGAGCGAAGCGGTCGATGTCTACGAGAAGGTTTTCAAGAAGAACCCCGAAGAATCCTTTGCAAACTGCCCCACTCAGTTCGCTTACGGCTACGGCGTGCAGGCCTGCTCCAACCGCAAGGCCGGCGATGCCTGTTACGAAGTTGTTTCGCTCTTGCTCCTGGATGCCGAAACCGGCAACACCAAGGCAATCGATGCTCTCGAAAAGGTTACGCGCGCAGCGCTCCGCGTCAAGGAATTCGCGAAGCCCGTGAAGATGATGGCCGACACTTCTTTCTGGGTACCGTGCCCCAAGAAGGGTAAGGCCCGCACCGAATGCATGGAAGAATGCTTTATCCAGGCGCAGAACTTGAACGATGCCGCACGTGAAGAATCTTGCGAAAAGAAGCCCGAACGCTTTGTCGAAGATACGTCCGTGCTCGTGCCGCGCCCGTCTCCGTTGTACGAGACTCTCCGCAAGAGCCTCACCGAAGGTTACTGGAAGGTGCCGAAGCCCGCTGCTCACAGGTACGCAGCGCTGCTCCAGGAACACGCTCGCGCACTTTCCCTGCCGGATTCCGTTGTCATCAACGATGCCTACCTCGAACGCTGGGCCGACAAGCACAAGGCCGATGGCACTCCGCTCCCGGGTAGCGAACTCTTCCGCTTCTGCGCAAGCTGGCAAACGAAGATTGACGAGATGCTCACTGCCAAGGGTTTTGAAACGCGCTGCCCCGTGTTCGAAGAATTCACGGACCCGCGCGATAACCAGAAGTACAAGGTTCGTGAAATCGGCGGTAAGAAGTGGTTTGTGGAAAACCTGAACTTCAACATGGAAGGTTCTTCTAACTGCTACGACCGCGAAGAAGAAAACTGCAAGGTCTACGGCCGCCTGTACACGCAGGGAGCCGCCCAGGAAGCATGCCCCGAAGGTTCGCACCTTTCTACCGACGAAGATTGGAAGGCTCTCGAAGCGTTTGCCGGTGGTGCAAGCGTGGCCGCAGAAAAGCTCCGCAGCAACGGTGGCGATGACTACGCCTTCACCGCGATGTTCGGTGGCTATGCCAACAAGACCATGAATTCCGTGATTCAGGGCGAAGGCGCTTACTTCTGGACAGAAAAGCGCTTGAGCGATGGCCGTGGCCTCGCACGCTCGATGTTCAATACCGACAATGCAGTGACCGCGATTCCGGTTGAAAAGGAATTCTGGCTGTCCGTGCGCTGCGTAGTGAACGAACAGTAATGCAAAGGGGTTTGGAGTTTTCACCGACATGTGACCGCGAGACATGGATCTTGCGGCAATCACTGATGAGCAAGGTGCGCCAGTTCTTTGAACGGCGCGGTGTACTTGAGGTGGAAACGCCCGTGCTTTCGAACGCTGGAGGCACGGACCCGCAGCTCGATTACTTCGAGGTAGACGATACCCCGAGGCATTTTTTGATGACGAGCCCCGAGTTCCACATGAAGCGCTTGCTTTCGGCGGGGTTCGGCGACATTTTCCAAATTACCAAGTCGTTCCGCAAGGATGAATTCGGCTCGCACCACAACAACGAGTTCAGCATGGTGGAATGGTACCGCGTGGGCATGCCGCAAGAACAACTCATGGACGAAGTGGAAGCGCTCGTGAGTGAAATCATTGGCAAGCCGCTGCATGCGCGCCGCACCCGCTGGATAGACGCGTTCAAGAACTACGCCGGCATCAACCCCTTCTGCAAAGATTTGAACAACTTTGTTGAAACTTGCGAATACCACGACGTGCCCGTGCCCGAGGCCATGGAACGCATGAGCCGCGAGGACTGGTGGGATTACCTGATGGTGTTCGTGATTGAACCTGCGCTGGCATCGAACGGGCCGGAGTTCATTATGGATTACCCGCCTTCGCAGGCAGCGCTCGCGCAAACGTATACCGACAAGGACGGTTACCTCTGGGCACGCCGTTTTGAGCTCTTTGTAGACAAAGTAGAATTGTGCAACGGGTACACCGAACTCACCGATGCCGACGAACAGCGCCGTAGGTTCGAAGCAGACCTGGAAATCCGCCGCCATATGGGGAAACCGCTCCCGCCGGTCGACGAGCGCTTCCTTGCCGCACTCGAGTCGGGAATGCCTGCCTGCTCCGGAGTGGCGCTCGGTCTTGACCGCCTGTTCATGCTTGCTTTGAACAAAGAAGAAATCAAGGACGTCGTGCTGTTCCCCAGCCCGATTGCTTAACCTTCGTCACACCGCCGCCCCTTTAGGGGCAAGAGTGTCCATAGCAGTATTTGCCTCGGTTATCGTACCAGAGCCTTAATTGCCCGTGTCATCTTTTTTTCGTCTATGATTCCCGCTTCGACGTAGTCGATTTTGCCTTCATCATCGATGAGGTAGCTCACCGGTATCACGCGCGGGTTCCCCAGCATGTTCATCAGGTCGTAGTTCCAGTGCACCATGGTCCAGGGCATGTTGTATTTTTTTTTGAAGCGTGACGCAATCTTCACGTTGTCGTCTTCGCTCACCATCAAGATTTTGAACCCGTTGCCTGCGAATTCGCGTTGCAACCTTTCGAGCGAGGGCAGTTCTGCAATGCATGCAGGGCACCAGCTTGCGCTCAGCACAATGAGCGTAGCCTTGCCTTTTTGCGCATTGAAGCTCGTCTTGCCTCCGTCGATATCTATCGCTTCGAAGTTCCCGATGGTTTCGGGCAGGGTCTGGAACGGCTGCGCCTTCTCGCGGTACACTAGGTACGCGAGGAACAAAATGGCAATCAAAATGCCGATGCCAATGCTTTTGGACGATTTTAAGCGCATATCCTATAAGAATTTATGTTTTTTTCGGGCGGTTTTAAGTTATATTCTTGAATATGGCATACAATATTCAAGACCTTCTTTCTGAAATGGTGAAACGCGGCGCGTCTGACTTGCATATTACTGCAGGTGCGCCCCCGCTGGTGCGACTTTCCGGTAAATTGACCCCTATTGGCGACGACAAGCTGAAACCGGACGAGACCATGCGCATGACGTACAGCCTTATGAACGAACTTCAGAAGAAGTCGTTCGAACAGAATAAGGAGTGCGACTTTTCTTTCGGTATCGCAAACCTCGCGCGTTTCCGTGCGAATGCCTACCTGCAGCGTGGGTGCGTGGCTTTGGCCCTGCGTATCATCCCGCTCGAAATCAAGACGTTTAAGGAACTTGGCCTCCCGAAAATCCTGGCCGAGTTCACGACCCGCCCCTCCGGCCTTGTGCTGGTGACGGGTGCTACGGGTTCGGGTAAGTCCACGACGCTTGCCGCCATGATCGACAAGATCAACAAGGAACGTCACGACCACATTTTGACGGTGGAAGACCCGATTGAATTTTTGCACAAGCACCAGGGTTGCATGATCAACCAGCGCGAAGTCGGTAGCGATACCAACAGCTTCTCGCAGGCGCTCAAGATGGCGCTCCGCCAGGACCCGGACGTGGTGCTCATCGGCGAAATGCGTGACCTCGAGACCATCCGTGCTGCCCTTACGATTGCAGAAACCGGTCACCTGGCTTTTGCAACCTTGCATACAAACTCTTGCGTGCAGACCATCAACCGCGTGGTGGACGCTTTCCCGAAGGGCGAACAGCAGACCGTGCGTACGCAGCTTTCGTTCGTGCTCCAGGGCGTGATATGCCAGACGCTTATCCCCAAGATTGGCGGTGGCCGCGTGATGGCGTACGAAATCATGAACGTGACTCCGGGTATTCGTGCGCTTATCCGCGACGATAAGGTGCACCAGATTGAATCCATGATTGAAATTGGCCAGAAGTTCGGCATGAACACGATGAACATGTGCCTGTGCGAACTTGTCAAGAACCGCAAGGTGGACCGTTTCGAAGCGCTCGCGCGTTCGCCGAGCCCGGACCAGTTGGAACAGTTGTTCGTGAAGGAAGGAGTCTAGTAGATGGCCGAATTTTTGTACAAGGCCCAAAATGCTCAGGGCAACAACTTCGAAGGTACTCTTGAGGCTAAAGACAAGGCCGAAGCCGAAGCGCTTTTGTTGCGCCGCCGCCTCACGATTGTGAAGCTCAAAAAGAAGCCGATGGAGATTAAACTCAACATCGGTAACGGTATCAAGCACGAAGACTTGACCCGCTTTACGCGTATGTTCTCTTCTATGTGTTCTGCAGGCCTCCCGATGTTGCAGTGCTTGAACATTCTGGAAGAGCAGTGCGAAAACCCTGCGCTGAAAGACGTTGTGCACAAGGTAACGCAGTCCATTAACGGCGGTTCTTCGCTGGCCGATGCGCTTGCGCAGCACCCGAAGGTTTTTGACTCCCTGTATTGCAACATGGTGGCCGCCGGTGAAGCGGGCGGTATCTTGGAAGGCATTCTTGCACGTTTGGCCGAGACCATGGAAAACAGTATGCGCCTCAAACGCAAGGTGAAAAAAGCCTTGACTTACCCGGTGATGGTTATCATCGTGGGTATTGTTGTGGTGATTGCACTTATGACGTTCGTGGTGCCGACATTTGCCGAACAGTTCGCCGCCTTGGATGCGGAACTCCCCGCGCCGACGCAGGTCGTTATGAACATTTCTGACTTCCTACGCGATAACGGTGGCTTCTTGTTCCTGGCTGTGATTGCGTTGATTATCGGGTGGAAACTTGTGATGAAGATTCCGCAGGCGCAGTTCGCGTTTGACAAGTTCCTGTTGAAAGTTCCCAAGATAGGCGATTTGCAGATTAAGTCATCGACAGCGAGCTTCTCGCGTACGCTGGGCACGCTTTTGAATGCCGGTGTGAGCGTGATGGATGCCTTGAAGGTCGTGGCTTCGACTGCGGGCAACAAGGTGGTTGAACAAGCGATTGGAAAGATTTCCATTGGTATTGCAGGTGGTAAGAGCATTGCAGACCCCATGACGGAAGTGGGAATTTTCCCGCCCATGGTTATCCAGATGACGGGCGTGGGTGAAAAGACCGGTAACTTGGGCGGCATGCTTTTGAAGCTGGCTGACTTCTATGACGAAGAAGTGGACGCCGCTGTGGACGCTGTGGTGGGCATGATTGAACCGTTGATCATCGTGTTCTTGGGCGGCGCTGTGGGTGGCCTCCTGATTGCTATGTATATGCCGATGTTCTCGATGGGCGACGCCATTAAAGGCTAGGAAGCCGTCGCAATAGTTCGTCACAACTCCGCTCACGTACGTTTTAGTACGCTACGCGGAGTTGTTCCTGCTCTTGCTAGGCTTCCGTACGCCTTTAATCATCTGTGCGCCTCGCCTCGCTCGGTTTTGAGCGAAATTTTTGTTTTGAGTTAATGGGCGCTTCCGTACGCCTTTAATTAATCTTGTAATAGGCGCCTCGCTCGTTTTTGACGCCTTTGAAAAAAGACGGCTCCCATCGGGAGTCGTCTTGTGTAAAGGATGAAGGGCGAATTAGTTTTGCTCTTTTGAGTCTTCTTCGGCGAGCATGGCTTTCGCTTTGGCAATCGTTTCCGGAGGAACTCCTAGTTTCTCGAATACGCTGATGGCTTTGGCTTCAGCAGCAATAATTTTTCCGGCAGCCCAGCATTCGTAATCTTCTTTCGTCGTCATGTCGTGCTCCTGTGCTTCCAAAAGTTTGTCGTCGGCGTTTTCCACGCGAATCCGGTCGAGCGCTTCCTCGACAATTTCGCTACCGAAATCTGGAAGCTCACCACCGTCTCGAGCATGGTTCAGCAGGTAGAGCCACATTTCGGCGGACCCCTTCACTTCGTCGGCAGACTTCGTGAAGTTGGAAACGCTGAGAAAAATATACTTATTTTTCTTTGAAAGCGGTACTGCCATCCCGTTCCTGATGGCATGCCTGCTGTAGAGTGCCCATTCGTCCCAATATTCGCCTTTCGCGTCGGGCAGATCGAAATCGCAAATCCAGACGCTGCATTTCGATATTAAGAAAACGCCCACTGCCAGTTGTCGCAAAGATGTCGAAGATGACCTTCTTGCGCTGCGGTACGCGGAACTCGATAGGCTTTTCGAACCGGAAGCGAAGTTCCTTAATCATTTCGATACCATCGAGTTCAAGGACTCCGTTGAGAAAATCCTTTAGTGCGTCTTCATTGTCAAAGAGTTCCTTGAAGGCCGGGTCATAGGTCGGGTCGAGATAGACCTTGCCCTTGAACGCCTCAGGAATAGGCTTGTTGCGGACTACGTTACGTTTTTTGGTCATTTAATCTCCATTTGTGATAGCAACACCCCGGAAATGGGATGTTCTATCCTTAAAACGGAGAAGGTGGGCGAAATAAGCCGAAAAATTTTATTTACGCATGCTTTTTTACAATCGCGAAACAGAAGTGCTTTACTTCCAGCGGGTATACTTCGCGGTTTCAAGTATGGTGTTGGCGTTTTCAACGCGCTCGGGAGTTGGCGACTTCACGTCTTTCAGCGGGTAGTCGATGCCGAGTTGCTGGTACTTGGCGAGTGCCAATGCATGGTAAGGCAATACGTCGACGCGCTCTACGTTGCTCAGCGTGTCGATGAATGCGCGGGTCCGCTTTAATGCATCGTCGTCGTCGCTTATGCCGGGCACAAGCACATGCCTTATCCAGATGGGCTTGTGGGTTTCGTCGAGGTAGCGGAAGAAGTCGATGATATTCTCGTTTCCGTGTCCGGTGAGTTGCTTGTGGACAACGTTGTCTATGTGCTTGATATCTACAAGCAGCAGGTCGGTCACCTTCATCAGGCGCTCGATTTTTTCGAACGTTTCTCCGGTACGGCGGAACGTGACTCCGCTGGTATCAATGCAGGTGTGCACGCCTGCGGCCTTCGCAAGCTCGAAGAATTCCACCATGAAGTCTAACTGCGCAAGCGGTTCGCCGCCACTCACGGTGATGCCGCCTTCGGCCCCCCAGTAGCTCTTGTAACGCAGCGCTTTTTTCAGCAAGTCTGTTGCCGAAATTTCGAAGGGGTTCTCGTTCGGGAGCGTTGCCCGCACGTT
Source organism: Fibrobacter sp. (assembly GCA_045131085.1). Taxonomy (GTDB): domain Bacteria; phylum Fibrobacterota; class Fibrobacteria; order Fibrobacterales; family Fibrobacteraceae; genus Fibrobacter. The sequence goes on along the minus strand of JBGUQN010000097.1, from coordinate 5,413 downwards.
ACTGCCCGAATCGCGGCCTGCGATGTCGAAACTCCAAGTCTCGGGATTGTGGCAGAACTTGCACCGCATGGGGCAGCCCTGCAGAAAAACGACAAAGCGAATTCCGGGCCCATCGACGGACCCGAACGTTTCCAGCTTGTTGATTCTACCGAGCGCCACGTTAGCCCTTCGCGAGCATGTCCATGAGTTCGCTGTCGAGCCTGTCGGGATTGTTGTATTGCGGGAGGCTCTCGTGCAGCGATTCTCCCTTCGATACGAGCCCGAAGTCCAGGTTCTTGTAGTTCCAGTAGCTAAAGCCTACGTCGGCCTGCCGCAAGATGTCGAGGAAGTCGCGCATCCATGCAATCTGGTACTGGCGCGGCACCTGCACGTACACGCCGAACTCGTTGCAGGCAACGGGCAGGTCGTACTTGGCGCGGAAATCGAGCGCATTCTGGATGCTTGCCTGGAGCCTTGCCTTGTCCCACTTGCCGTATTCCACGTTCAGGCGGGTCTGCGCGTCGCCTTCCGGAGCGGCATAGTCACCGGGCCAGGGGCGTTCAATGTGGAAGAACGGGTCGGTAATCCATGCGGCCTTCTGGTGCGTGAACGTCACCGGTGTGTAGGTATGGAAGCTGTAGATGGCGTTGTCGTCGTCGAGCGGGGTAAGGAACTCGAATTCGCGGGCGCTGTTCCACTTGTTGCTGCCCACCACGATGGTGTTCTTGGGCGCGTGCTTGCGGATAGCCCAGAAAAGTTCGTCTTTTACTTTATCCCAAATGCGCGAGTCGCTGCCGGCGGGCTCGTTCAAAAGTTCCATCATCACGCGGGGCATGTTGCTGTAGCGCTCGCCCATGAATGCCCATATGTTGCAGGCGCGCTTGCGTGCTGCCGGGTCGGCAAAAAATGCCTGTTCGGTAGAGCAACCTAGGTGGAAATCGTGCCCCGGGCACTTGTGCAGGTCCAAAATCACGTCGAGGTCGGCTTCCGTAATCTCGCGGAGCGCCTTGTCGAGCAGCCCGAACACCTCCTCGTCGGGCGTGTCGTTCTCGCCTTTGAACAAATTAAAATAGTCCACAGGCAGGCGGACGTGGTTGAACCCAGCCTTACGGATGCGTTCAAAGTCGCTTTTGCCGAGGAACGTTTCGATATGGCGGACAACCCCGGGGAAACCGACGGGGTCTTTTTCCTGGATGCAGTCGACCTGACTGAACCAGCCACCCAAATTCACTCCGCGCAGTCTTTCCTTTTTCATTGTGTTGTCCTTTTGTGAAAGATAAAGTTGAGTAAAAAAGTTAATTTTTTTACATGAGTCTAAGAGTCGGGCGAATTCCGTTTTTAGTGTGTGCACCGTTTTTCCACGATTTTATCGGGCGTGAAGGCGAATACCGGGAATTTGATTTTGTCGACGGAGCACCAAGTGCTCACTGTGCCGGGCTCATGGACGGCTCGATTCACCTTTCGCCTGCATCGTCGATTACGTTTGCTCTCAAGCCGGGTGCGTTTGTACTTTCGCCTGCACTTTGTACGTCATGCTCTTTCGAGGTGCGTTCGGTAAAGCTCTTTTCGCATTACCCCATTGAAAAACTCGGTGGCCGCGCAGTACGAATAACTTCGCAGAGTCGCACATCGGTTGCCCTTTTGCGCATTTTGCTCGAGATGCGTTACGGCATTGAACCCGCATACGTGCAGGGGCTTGCCGCCGAGCAGGGCGACGATGCCTGCCTCTTGATAGGTGACCTCGCCCTGGAAGAGACGGAACGCGGGCGCTTTGAATTCACGTACGACTTGGGCTCGCTCTGGCAGGAATGGCAAGGGTTGCCGTTTGTTTTTGGCGCGTGGGTGATTTCGAAAACTGCCGCCCAGGAGAACCGTGCAAGCCTGGAACGCTACATGGGCCTGACGGAAAAGAGCATCGCGAATTTCCGCGCCGATGTTGGAACAGCGCTCGATCGCTGGCTGGCCAAGTACCCTGTGCGCCTGCCGCGCCATGTTGTTGAGGATTATTACAAGGTAATCGACTATCGGTTTACCGACGAGCGCAAACAATCCTTGTCGCTGTTCTTGAACCTTGCCGCCCGTATGGGCATAGCAGAACAAAACTCGCCTCTCGAATACCTTTAATCGCGCCGAAGCCAAAAATAGCGCTACCCCTTTTTGCCAAAAGAATATATTTTAAAGGCAAAACGGAGACAGGGGTATGGTAGAAGAAAAAATTCTTATCGTCGATGATAACGCCGAAGTTTTGCAGCAGACAAACGATTTGCTTTCGCAGGTCGGCTACAGTGTAGTCAAGTGCTCGTCGGGCGAGGAAGCGCTTGAGTTCCTCGAGCAGGAACGCGTCGACCTGGTGCTGCTAGATATCAACATGCCGAGCCTCAACGGCTACGAAGTTTGCCTGCGCATTAGGCAGGGGCATGCGCTCGACGATTTGCCCATCATATTCCTCACGAGCCGCGAAGATTCTGACAGCATTGCGAAGGGGTTCCATGCCGGAGCATCTGATTTCGTGAGCAAGACTGCGGTTTCGGAGATTCTGCTTGCGCGTGTGAACGTGCACATTCGCTTGGCCCGCACGTTGCGTTACCTGCGCGACATCTCGCTTACCGACGACTTGACCGGCGCTTACAACCGCAGGCATGCGATGTATTCCCTGCGTGAATGGTTTGCCCGCAGCAAGCGATACGGCACGCATTTCTCCTTGATTTACTTTGACCTGAATGGTTTAAAACAAATTAACGACAGCTACGGCCACCAGGCGGGCGACCTGCTTTTGCGCGCGGTAGTGAACGCATGCAAAAAGTTGTTGCGCGAATCCGACCTACTGTTCCGTATGGGCGGCGACGAGTTCATGGTGCTCTGCCCCGATACCGACAAGCGCGGTGCGTTCATCTGTGCCGACCGCATGCTCGAGGCCGTGAAGGGTGTGACCATCGTAGACCAGACGGTTTCTTTTGCGTATGGCGTTGCGCATTCGAGCGACGACTACAAGGACATGGACGACATGCTCCACAGTGCCGACGGCGCGATGTACGAAAATAAGATGCGCTCGCGCCAGGGCCGCAAGTAAAAACGAAAACGTCATGGCGGGCTTGCCATAACGTCATGGCGAACTTGATTCGCCATCTTGGAAGCGTCATGGCGGGCTTGACCCGCCATCTCCCTAAATACTACACAGCCTTCTTCACGCTGTCGAGGAGCGCCATCAGTCGCTTCTCGATTTCCTTCCAGTCGCCGTTCTGCATGAGCGCCGGCGCAAAAATGCTTGCCCCGAAGCTGAGCAGGTTTGCGCCCGCCTTCAGGTAATCGCCCGCGTTCTGCGGGTTCACTCCGCCACATGCCATGAGCGGGATGTCGCGGAACGGCCCGCGCAGTGCCTTGATGTATTCGGGCCCGCCTATGCAGTTCACCGGGAAGACCTTCACTGCGGTAGCGCCCAGGTCAAAGGCCTTCTGCACTTCCGTCGGCGTGAGCGCTCCGGGGATAATCGGGATGCCCGCCGTGTTGGAATAGCGGATGATTTCGTTGCGCGTGTTCGGCGTGACAATGAATTCCGCGCCAGCAGCAAGCGCCTTTTTCAGGTCGCTCTCGTGGCGGACGGTGCCGGCACCCACCTTGATGTCGAAGGGCTTTGCCGCCTGCTTGAGTGCAGCGATAATCGATTCGGCACCCTCGGTGTTCATGGTGACTTCAATTGCCTTCAGGCCGCATGCGGCCGCAGTCGTTACGCAGGCTCCTTCGCAGCCGCGAGGAATGTCGCGCAGTATCCCGATGACGGGAACCGGTTTAATAAATTCAAGAAAATCCATGCCATTAGTATAGATTTTTTTTTGCTGGTAGAGTGCTTTTAGTAGGCACTCTTGCGCCTTCGGCGCTGCGGTACGATGAAGAGTTGATACACTTGATACAGTTTGTTCTCTTGTGGTTCCGGTCCCTATACGCGGGCCGCTAAAAAAGAATAACTTTAAGGAAAAAGAGGTTTCTCATGAATATCAAGTATTTACTTCCGTTTGCCGCCGCGATCGCCCTGATGGCTTGCTCCGACGACAATAGCAATGCTCTCTCTCCTGTTCCGGAATCTTCTGCTGTGGCCCCTGCTTCTTCCGAAACAGTGCCGGCATCTTCCGAAGCGCTTCCCGTTTCTTCTGAAACTGTGCCTGTGTCTTCCGAAGCTCTCCCGACTTCTTCTGAAACTGTCCCGGCGTCGTCCACTTCCATCCCCGGGATTGACGATGTGCCGCCTGCTGTCGATGGCCCGTTCGACCCGACGAAACAGTACAACTTCTTCGGCGCAGAACTCACCGGCAAGGAAAAGTTCACTTACGGCCGTTTCGAAGCCCGCATGAAGATGGCTGCGACTTCGGGCACGGTGAGCTCGATGTTCCTCAACTACAACGAATCCTACAAGAAGGGCGAAGAACCGTGGAACGAAATTGACATCGAAGTCCTCGGCAAGGACCCGACCAAGTGGCAGTCCAACCTGCTGACCCGCGAGGCCGACCCCTCCATCCAGGATCTGACTTCTTCTGAAGAGATTCACGATTTCGGCTTTAACTCGACGACGGAATTCCACCTGTACGCCATCGTCTGGACACCGGAATACATCGCCTGGGAAATCGACAGCGTCGAAGTCCGTCGCGATACGCTTGGCATGAGCCGCGGCAAGCATCTCGATGCCGACCAGGTGAAATTCATGACCGAAGAACAGACCCTCCGCTTTAACCTGTGGGCATCGAAGACTCCGTCTTGGACGGGCAAGTTCACGGGCGAAGGCCTCCCGGTGGAACAGCACATCGACTACGTGCGCGTTTACGCCTACGACGTGGGCACCAAGGCATTCACACTCTCCTGGCAAGATGACTTCGAGGGTGATTGGTTCGATACCAAGCGCTGGAGCGCCGGCAACTGGGAAATGGAAAACGTGAAGTACCGCGATTTGAACATCCGCGTGGAAAACGGTTTCGTCAAGCTCCGCTTGGATTACGAATTGAAGTAAGTAGTTCTCCTCCTAACAACAAAAAGTCCCTGGCACCCCCGCCGGGGGCTTTTTGCGTTTTTGAGGTGCGCCGCTTCACTCGCTCTACGCAAAAGTTGCTAAATTTGAGCCGTAAAAATAAAGGGATAGACTATGTCCGAAAAAATGACTTCTGCGCAGGTGCGCGAATCCTTCATCAAGTTCTTTGAATCCAAAGGCCACCTCTTTGTGCGTTCTTCGCCGGTGGTTCCGCACGACGACCCGACGCTCATGTTCACGAACGCGGGCATGAACCAGTTCAAGGCCATCTTCCTGGGCGACAACCCGAAGGGTTGGAAGCGCGCATGCAACAGCCAGAAGTGCCTCCGCGTGTCGGGCAAGCACAACGACCTCGACGTGGTGGGCCGCGACAACTACCACCACACCTTCTTCGAAATGCTCGGCAACTGGAGCTTCGGC
>JBGUQN010000096.1:0-25621 GCA_045131085.1 Fibrobacter sp. | reverse complement strand
GGCCCTGACGCAGGAACTGCGCTATGGTACGGCCTCACTCTCGCCGCCACGACTCGTCAGTACGAGTCGCTTGCGGCTCACAGCCCCTTGCCGTAAACCTCGGAGGGGGCTTTTTTTATATACCGCCCGCCACAATTCCGCGGGCTTTTTTTATGCCCGCAGATGTCATCCCCGCGCAGGCGGGGATCTCCCTGCCACGCCCGCGACAGTCGTCGCGGTACCCGCAATCACTAGTAACCATCCCATTACATATATTGCGTTCTGCACAACACTTTCACGCATGGCTCCGCATTTGCGGGGCCTTTTTTGTTTGTGCGGATATATTTTAAATGTTGTTTGGTTTTGCGCTTGAAAGGAGTGTGTATGAAGCGCGTGTGTATGGGTGTTTGCCTGCTTTTCTTTTTCGGCACCACTGCATGGGCCGATCTTATTTTGCATTTCCAGTCCCCGTGGCGGGACGACGCGACTCGCAGCGAATATGTGCCGCACGTTCTGGGTGGTGCGGGTGGCGATTATAACCCGCATTTCGAAGCAACTTCTTCGACGATGATGAAGGCCGATGGCGACGGTTGGTTTACCTACACGTGGGTTGGCAAGTCGCTGGCAGATTTCCAGGAATGGATGAGTTTCAATATCAAGGCGTGCCCGAATACTGCCGACTACAACTACAACCAGAACAATTGCGTTCCATGGGGTTCTAATGAATTCAGGATGGGTGAATTTTTTGGAACGGAGACGGAGCTTTGGGTCTACACGAAAGCGGATGGATCTTACGAGAAGTCGTTCATGGCTCCGGGTTCGAAAATCGTGTGGTTCAAGAGTCCGTGGGGCAACAAGTCGCTGCCGCAGATGATTTTCGGTGCAGATTCAGTGCTGATGCGCTTTATTCCCGGCGAAGCTTCCAAGTGCGGCTGGTTCTACGGTTCCGTGACGCCTGCGATGATGTCATCGAATCCAGTCCAGAGTGCTTACTTTATTCGGTATAAGTCTCCGTGGTATACATTCCCGGCGGACACTGCCGCCGTCGTGGAACTTGCTGCGGTACTTGCGGCCGCCGACACGGTATATGTGGACGGCACTTCGGCTGCTCCCGAGGCCTCGCTCACGATGGGCACGAAGGGTGAATGCTTCGACCCGACGCGCGTGCTCCATGTTTACCACCCGTGGCGTAGCAACACGAGTTACCGTGACAGCGCCTTCTACATTACGATTGGCAACAACATACTGAACCAGCCGACACCGCTTGCTGCCGATGGAAAGTACAAGTACTGGCGCGAGATTAGCTTTGACGATACGCTAGTGAGTTCTCCGAAGTGGAATTCCACCATGGCGCAAGTCCAGCTTTTGCGTGGCCAGAACGAATGGCCTCAGCACCCGTACTTCGAGGCATCGGACCTCCCGCTGGCATCGGACCTTTTCCCTGCCGGTATTTACGAGACATGGTTGTTTGCGAGTACGTCGATGGGTGTGAAGGATTTCGTGTACTATCCGCTTGAACCGAAGGTTGTTCGCCTGCTTTCGCCGTGGGACGATATGTCGCCTTCGATGTTGATTGTCTCGATGGACGATACGGTAAAGATGGGCCCCCTGCCATTGGACCGCCAGAAGGATACCTGCGGCTGGTACGAAGGAACCTACTACAAGCATACTGACGAGTGGAAAGTGTATTTCAAGCAGACGTTCGGCATGGATTACTACAGCATGTCGGGCATTGTCGCCGAAGGCAAGGAACTGGGCGAGCCCGTGCGTCTTGATTCTGTGCTGAAGGTGCGCGATACGGTGTGGGTGCATCCTTATCCTGTCTCGAGCAGCGCGCCGTTGCTGGATGTCGCATTCCCGAACCACCTGGGACGTTGCCCGGAGATGAAGATTTCGGCGATGGTGGTGGACTGGGCTGGAGAATCGTACCCGGACAACATCGACGTGGATTTTGGCGGCATCTATAACGGTAACCCGTATACGACCATCTGGGGGAAGAACCAGAATGGCGAAATGGATTCACTCAAGACTTGTGGTGGGCATGTGCTGGGAATGGTGTTGCCGACGCTCGTAAACGGGCTCCCTGCTCGCGTGGATTCGTTAATTTATCCGTGGAACCAGTGCTCTGCTGCGCACGAGATTGAAAAGTGGTTTGTGCCGCAGGTAGTCGCGACCGATGCCGCGGGTAAGGAATACACGAACGCTACGTGCCGCGATATCGATCTCACACTTGACGAGGAAGGTTTCTGGCTTGCGGACTTCACGAACGAAGACGACTGCAATGACACTATCAATCCGGGATTTTATCCGGTGGACGATTTCGAGTACCTGGATTCGGCGAAGACGGTGAAGAATCCGAAGTTTGACTGGAACGTGAATGGTTGCAGGCACAATTATAGTTTCGCGATGAAGATTTCGGCACAGTTCCAGTACATTCCGGGGCAGTACTTTGAATTCCGCGGAGACGATGATGTGTGGGTGTTTATCGATAACCGCCTTGCGGTGGATATCGGCGGGTGCCATAGCCCAGTAGAGGGTGCAGTGAACCTTGATACGATGGGGCTTGTCGAAGGCAAGATATATCCGTTCCACATCTTCTTCTCGGAGCGCAACGCGACGGGCTCAAACTTCAAGATGCGCACGTCCATAAACCTGCAGACAGAAAAGCGTTACTTCCCGGTCGAGGAACCGACCACCGATGGTACGATTGAGTATACGATCCTGCAAATCCTCACGGAGGAAAACCTGACATGCGATATTTCGAGCGTGGGCAAGGTGGATACGACGCTTGCGGAATCTGTGTTTATTTTGTACGGGCAGAATGCGGTGAAGGATGGCGAGACGCTTAAGCCGGGGCTGAACTACGGCGGCATCAATATTAGTGAAAACATGGCGGGCTTCGTTATAGATACTGCTGCCATCGTGCGTGCACGTGCGCTCCCGCCTGGAATGTATATGCTGCGGTTCTACCTTGTAGCGGACCCGAGCCAGAGTTCGGAAGTCTACTTCGAGGTGCCCGAGTACCCGTTGCCCGATATCGCGTTTGCCGATGCGGCGGGCGAACCGTTTGATCCGACGGGCTACAACTTGCTCCTAGAACGGATGGGGCTTCCCGAGAATAACGGCTCGAAGGATACGCTCATGGCGTTTGTATCGTACCCGGTGACGATAATGGTGACATACATTGGGCAGGTCTGTGCAGATTGCATTGTCACGGTAGACCTCTCTACAACGGATTCGCTTTCGTTCCTAGATGCGAATGGCCAGCCGATTACAAGCGTTACGACAGATTCTACGGGGTATGCGACGTTCTACGTGATGGGATATGCAGCGGTGAACGATGCTTCGTTTACGGTTTCGGGCGGTGAGGTTGCGAATAAACTTGTGTGGGGTGGCATCAACATGATGGAGCCGCCAGTACCTTATGCGGGCAAGGGCTACATGTACGACCGCGATGGCGACGGCATTGCCGATAGCTTGTATATACCGTTCAGTGAGCCGTTTGATACTGATATTCCCGATACGCTTGCATGGTCGTTTGGGGATTCTGCATGGCATGAGACAACGCCGGTAGAGAATGTGCGGAACTTGATACAGAATGGGTCGGATATCGTAATCACTGCGGACAATCTTGTAGACAAGGTATTTACCGGTGGGGACAAGGATGTGTACCAAGGTGGCCTGCACTACCATTACACCTACTGGGACGAAGATAAGGGTGATTCAATTTCGCTTTCAATGAACGGCACCATCGAAGACCGCATCGGGCCCGTATTGCTCAGCGCTATTGTTACGCCGGGTAAGGATAAACTAACAGTGCTTACCTTGTTGCTGAGCGAGGCGACACTTGATACGAGTCTGGGTGCAATGGACTTGTTTAATTTCACGATCTGGCGCATGGGCGAAAATGTTTCCCAGCAGATGATAGTCCCGCGTGTAGCGAGGACGCAGAACGGTGTTCGCTACGACTTGTATTTTTATGGCGAGGAGACTGCGGTGTTGCCTGCCGTGGGTGATTCCGTGCGGCTTTTGCCGGGCGTGATTCGCGACCTGAACGGGAATGTTCCGCATATCGCTAATCCCTGGGTGAGGATTATCGGTGGGCAGCGCTTGCTGGTAGATGTGCCGGGGCTCGTGACCTTGACAGAGGAGCGCGCTATAGAGACTGCCCAGTGGGAAAACGGCGTGACGCCTATGGCGGTTCCTCCGGAACAGTCGCTGAAGGATGCTATCGAACAGACGGGACTTCCGGGCCAGATGCTGAATTATGACCTACAGGAACTTGGCCTTACGGCGAGCGATACGGTCTCCATCGATTCCATAAGGATTGTATGGAACGTGAGTTATTTCTCGACTCTCGGGCAGTTCGTGAACAAGTCCAAGGGCTCGATTGCCTGTTCGGATCCCGTGATATTTAACGGGGACTGTCGTTCTAGCCCTGCTAAGGTGTTCCTGGCATGGAATGGCCGCAGCGACAAGGGAAGGCTCGTCGGGACGGGCGCATACATTTCAAAGCTTGACTGGAAGGTAATGGCAGGCCGCAACACGGTCGGCAAGCGCGACGACACGTTTACCATGGGCGTGCGAAGAGGGAAATAGCCCCGAAGCTATATCGGGTATTTGTCTTTCGCGGCTTCGAGTTCGGCGCTGGTCCGTTCCCATTCTGCATAGAGGCTGTCGACAAGGTTCTTGTTGTCGTCCATCTCTTTTGCAATGGAGGTAATGGCGTTCCCGTCGCCGGATTCCGAGGCGGTCACGAGCTTTGCCTCGAGTTCGCCGCCGAGGGCTTCTGCCTTCGCGATGTCTTCTTCGAGTTTTGCAAGTTTCTTTTCGAGCGGCTTGATGACCTTGCTGCGCTCGGCGATGTAGTCGGCGCGTGCCTTGCGGTCTTCCTTGGTGCGGGGCGCAGCATTCTCTGCGTCAGTTTTCACGTCGATATTCGAGACCTTGATATTTGCGGATTCGCTGCCGCCGGGCTTCTTTTCGGATGCCCAACCCACCTTCTCGAGGAAGTCTGCGTAGGTGCCTTCGAATATGCGGCACTTGCCGCCATCGAATACGACGAGCCTGGTGGCGAACGCATGCAGGAGTTCTTCATCGTGGGTCACGACGAGGGCCGTGCCTTCGTAATCTTCGAGCGCGTCGATAAGGCTCTCGATGCTTTCCATGTCCAAATGGTTTGTCGGTTCGTCGAGCAGCAGCATGTTGCAGGAACTCGCGAGAATTTTCCCGAGGAGCACGCGGCTCCTTTCGCCACCCGAAAGGACTTTTACCTTCTTGAGGGCGGCATCGCCGCTGAACATCATGAGGCCTGCAAGCCCGCGGGCACGGCTTTTCTGTGAGACTTCCGCGATGGCCGATGCGATTTCTTCTTCGACGGTGTTGTCGAGGTTCAGGCGGTTGATATTTGTCTGTCCGAAATAGTTTATCTGTAAGTTTGGGTTGTGGCTGATTTCGCCAGCGGTGGGCTGCAGTTCTTTTGCAATCAGGTTCAAGAGCGTCGTTTTACCGCGGCCGTTCGGGCCGATGACTGCAATGCGATCTCCCTTGAAGACTTCCATCGTGAGGTCGGTGATGAGCTCCGGGCCCATTCCCTGCACATTGCCGTCGGCGTCTTTATTCGGGTATGCGAAAGAGAGTCCCTTGATCTGCAGCATTCTCTTGCCGGGGAAGGGCGCTTCGGTAAAGCTGAAATCCAGGTTGCGTTCGTGGGTGAGTCGCTCGCCGGTCGCAAGCTTTGCGGCTGCCTTGATCTTGGACTGCACCATGGCGGCCTTTGCGGCCTTGTAGCGGAAGCGCTCGATAACCTTCTCGAGCTGTTCCTTCTTCTTCGCCTCGTTCTCCTGCGTGCGCTGCGCGACTTCCTCTTCTTCGGCAATCGTCTCGCGCAACTTTTCGACAGTGCCCTTCACCTTGCGGATTTTGTGGCGGTGGATGCCGGCGGTGTGCGTGCAGACCTCGTCCATAAAGTGGTGGTCGTGCGTAATCAGCAGCACTTCGCCTTTCCAGTTGCGCAGGAACCTGCTGAGCCAGCGCATCGACACGATGTCGAGGTAGTTCGTTGGTTCGTCGAGCAGCAGCATGTCGGGTTCGCTTGCCAGGACTTTCGCGAGGTTCAGACGGATCTGGAAACCGCCTGAAAGGAGCATCGGGCTCTTGTGCATGGATTCTTCATCGAACCCGAGGCCGAACAAAATAGCTTCTACCTTGTGTTCTTCGAGCCAGCCGTCTTCGTTGGGCTTCAAGACGCTGCAGGCTTCTTCGTGCACGGTTGCGTGCGTGAAGTTCAGGTGCTGCTGCAGGTAGCCGAGCGTGTATTTCTTGGGAATGTCGATGGAACCGCCGTCGAGGCATTCCTGCCCGAGAATCATCTTGAACAACGTTGACTTGCCGCAACCGTTGCGGCCCACGAGCCCTACGCGCTCATGGTCGCCCACGAGCAGGCTCGCACCGTCCAAGAGGACTTGCACGCCGAAAGATTTGGAGACGTTCTGGATTTGAATCACGGAAGCAAAGATAGAAAAATGCCGGGCCCATTGCTGCGGTGTTTTTTTATTATTCTTGCATAGAATTTTTGGTTACCCTATGGAAAGAACAATGAAACTTGTCAAGACATTCGTTTTCTTGATTCCGATTGTGTTCGTACATTTTTCCCTTGCATTGGGATTGCCGCAGTGTGGCAGACCTGAAAATACCATACACGAAGACCCGTTCCTCGGGAAACCTTTTGTAATTTACCCCTTTGAGGCAGGCGACAGTGCGCAGTACCATGCGACAGTTGTGCGGTATTGCGGCCCTGGTGCGGGCAACGTGGTACTTGCCGGTTCGCGCGATTCTGTGAAGGCCGACAGTTCTGTTATCGATTCTGCTGTTGGCCCGCAAGCGGTGAATGTTCGTAAGGCTGCTGTACTTTATATCCATGGATTCAATGATTATTTCTTCCAGCGTCAACTCGCCGAAAAGATGGATTCGGCGGGCTATGTTTTTTATGCCATTGATTTGCACAAGTACGGGCGTTCGTACCGCGATGGTGAAATGATGGGAGAACTTCGCGATATCCGGGAATATTATGCCGAACTCGATACGGCAATTGCATTTATTCGTAATATAGAGGGGGATTCGGTACCGCTTGTAATGCTGGGACACAGCACAGGCGGCCTTATCACTAGCCTCTATGCTGCAGACCGCGATAATGGTGCAGACTTTGCGGCCATTGTGCTCAACAGTCCGTTCTTGGAAATGAACTACGGGTGGCCGATGCGTAAGGTTGTCGTTCCCGTGTTTTCTGCAGTGGGCGCGTTGCTGCCGGGCTTGGGAATTCCGCGAAGCATTAACGAGAACTATGATAAGAGTCTTTTGAAAAAGGATTATGGCGAGTGGGAGTACGACTCGAAATTTAAAGTGCGCGGGAGTCTCCCGGTGGACTTTGGCTGGCTCCGCGCCATCCATCAGGGGCATGTGCGTGTGCAGGCCGGCTTACGGCTTGTGCCTCCGGTGCTAGTGATGCATAGCGGTTGCAGTTATCACGATGACGACTGGAGTGAAGAATACACTCATTGCGATGGCGTGCTAGATGTAGAACATATTCGTGAATATGGCCGAAACCTCGGGCCGAGCGTACAGCTCGAAGAAATCGAGGGAGGCCTTCACGACCTGTTCCTTTCGCGTTTGCCAGCCCGCGACAACGCTTACAGGAAGATGTTCGAATTCTTGGATAGCAGGCTTTGATTCCCGAGCCCTGAAGTCGCTTTTGTGCCGGCGCGCGCTGTGTGCCAGAAAATGCTATTTTTCATGACGCCTTCAATTTTTTGAAAGACGAGGTTATGATGATTATCGATTTGAAAGGCATGGAAACGACGGTGCTGCCGAACTTCAAGGGTGGCGAGAAGGAATACAAGGCCAAGATGTACTTTGACGGTACGACGCGCATTATGCACGGGACACTTGAGCAGGGTGCATCTATCGGGTTCCACAAGCATGAGACTAACAGCGAAATTATGTTCTTCGTAAGCGGCAAGGGCAAGGTGCTCTTTGACGATGGCGTGGAATATGTGGAAGCGGGCCAGTGCCATTTTTGCCCAAAGGGTCACAGCCACAGTTTGATTAACGAGAGCGAGGAACCGCTTGTGTTCTACGCGTGCGTTCCGGAACTCGGAGGAAATTAATATGTCTAAACTGATGCGTTCTATTTCGGGTATCCGCGGGATTGTCGGCGATACCCTCACCCCGCAGGTGCTCAAGAGCCACGTGCGCGCCTTCCTCGAGATTACGAAGGCGAAGCGTGTTGTTATCGGGCGCGACAGCCGCCCCACCGGCGATGCCATCGTGCAGTTTGTCGCGGGCATCTGCCGCCTCTCTGGCGTAGATGTTGTGGACGTGGGCCTTTCGACGACGCCTTCGGTGGAACTGTTGACGGTGCATTTCAAGGCGGACGCGGGCATCATCATTACCGCAAGCCACAACCCGCTCGAATGGAACGCACTCAAGTTCCTCAACAGCAAGGGGCTCTTCCTCGGGCCCGACGACGTGAAGAAACTTTTCGAACTCGCCGATGCGGACAACTTCAGCTATCCTGACTACCGCACGATGGGCAAGTACGAGGTGGCCCCGGATGCCGACGGCATTCACATTGACGGCACGCTCAAGATTCCGTTTGTGGACGTGGAAGCAATCCGTGCGAAAAAGTTTAAGGTGGCTGTGGATGCCGTGAACGGTGCGGGCAGCTACATTGTGCCGCGCCTGCTGGAACAGCTCGGCTGCGAGGTGGTGCGTGTGCATTGCGAACCCGATGGCACGTTCCCGCGCGGTGCGGAACCGATTCCCGAGAACCTGGGTGACCTGCGTGAAGCCGTGAAGAAGAACGGCTGTGCGCTCGGATTTGCGGTGGACCCGGATGCGGACCGCTGCGCCCTCGTGGACGGTTTAGGACAAAGTATCGGTGAGGAATACACGCTCGCAATTGCGACCGAAGAAGTGCTTAGCCAGAAGAAGGGTAGCGTCTGCGTGAACCTTTCGACGAGCCGCATGAACGAAGATGTCGCTACGAAGTATGGTTGCGGTTTCAGCCGCGCGAAGGTGGGCGAAATCAACGTGAGCCTGCAAATGATAGAGAATGGTTGCATCATTGGTGGCGAAGGCAACGGCGGCGTGATTCTGCCGGCGCTCCACTACGGGCGTGATTCCCTGGTGGCAGCGGCTCTCGTGCTCAGCTGGATGGCCCACCATGACGGCGGCCCCGAGAAGTTTGTGGCCGAAAACCCTGCCTACGTGATGCCGAAGAAGAAGTTCGAACTTGGCGACAAGAAGGTGGCGGATATCCTCCCGAAGGTGAAGGCGGAATTTGCCGGCTGGAAGAGCGACGAGCGCGACGGCCTGTGGCTCGGGAGCGAAAAGTCCTGGGTGCACGTGCGCGCGAGCAATACGGAGCCGGTGATTCGCGTGATTGCGGAGGCTCCTACTGCTGCCGAAGCCGAAGCTCTCTGCGCCAAGGTCGAAAAACTCATCTAACCTTCGCTATGCGGCGTTATCTGAGTTTTTAGAAAATACACAAAAAAGCCCGCCGCAAACGCAGCGGGCTTCTTGCTTTCTTTTTAGGTAGAAATCAGCAGTATGGCGAGTACCTGGCCGCTCAATATGCGTAGCAGCATGGTGAGCGGGTAAACGGATGCGTATCCGATGTTGACGGCTTCGCTATCGGCCTGGCCGTTCGCGAAGGCGAGTGCGGGCGGGTCCGTGGTGGCGCCTGCGAGCACGCCGCAGAGCGAGAGGTAATTCACCTTGAATACTAGGTGCCCGACGGTTGCGACAATGGCAAGCGGCACGAAGGTGATGAGCGCGGCGAGGCCCATGTAGTAAATTCCGTCGCCGTTCAGCAGCACATCGAAGAACTTGATGCCCGCATTGAGCCCTACGCAGCTGAGGAACAGCGTGAGCCCGAATTCGCGGAGCATGAGGTTCGCGCTGTTCGCCATGAAAAAGTTGAGCGGGCCGATTTTGCGTTTGCGGCTCAAGAGGATCGATACGATGAGCGGCCCACCTGCAAGCCCGAGTTTTAGCGGGGTAGGCATTCCCGGGATGGCGATAGGGATGCTGCCTGCGACGACCCCGAGGAAAATCCCGAGGAATGCGGGCAGGATTTCGGGGTGGTCAAGTGCAGTGAGCGAATTGCCGAGTTCCTTTGCGGCGGCCTCGATGCCTTCGGCGGTACCGACGAGCAGGAACTTGTCGGCGAATTTTATGCGCATGTCCAGCCGGCCAGTGAATTTGAAACCGCTGCGGACAACGCGGCTCACGTTGACGCCGTAGCGTTCGGCGAGGGCGAGCGCGCCGATGGTTTTGCCCAGTACCTTCTTGTTCGTGACGAGAACCGTCTTGACCAAGATGGTGCGGCCGCTATCTGCTGCGGTTTCCTTAGTAATGGGGGTCTCGAGGCGCCTGCCGATAATCTTTTCCATGATGGCGACGGCCTCGGGCATGCCCACGATATGCAGCTTGTCGCCTTCCTGTATTACGGTCTTCCCGTTCGGGGTGAAGATATCGCTACCGCGCATCAGTCGCGTGACGACGACACCGCTCGAAATCAGGTCGGGAATATCTTTCAGCAAGGTCCCGAAGAGGTTTTTGTTTTCGACAGAGAGGCTGCACGATTCGATTTCCTTGGTGTTCGCTGCGATATCGGCGGCGTAATCCTTGGCGGCTTTGTCCGGGTTCTGCCTGAAGATTATGCGCACGAGGAGCATCACGAGAATAATGCCGATGACGCCGAAAGGATATGCAACAGCGTACCCGATACCCGTAAGGGAATTGTCCACCCCGGCCGCGGCAAAGGCTGAATTTGCGGCTCCAAGGGAGGGCGTGTTCGTGACTGCGCCACAGAGCATCCCGATGAGCACGGGTACGTTGTTATGCATATCCGTTAAGAAGTACAGGCAAAGCGTGACAGCGACACCGAGGAGCACGATGCTTGTCGAAAGCACGTTGAGCACGAGCCCGTGGCGACGAATGGAATCCATGAATCCGGGCCCTACCTGCATGCCGATGGTGTACACAAACAGGATGAGCCCGAATTCTTGGATAAAGTGAAGCACGCTTCCGTCGACGCGCAGGCCAATGTGTCCAAGGACAATGCCCACGAAGAGCGCGCCCGCCCCGCCGAGGCTGATTCCCTTGACCTTGACTTTCCCGAGCATGAGCCCGAGTGCCGCGGTGAGCGCGATGGCGAGAACCTGTTGCGCGACGGAGGGTTTTACGAATAAGTCAATGAGCCAATCCATGGCTATACCCTACTTCTTGATGCATCTGACCGAGGCGTCGATGTTCTTGTTGAAGTGTTCGAAGGTGTATGCCGAATCGGTCACGCGGACCATGTAGGCCCTGGAATCGTCGAAGGCGTCTGCGGTCCAGAAGCTTGCGGTTTGCCCGCGATCGGCGAACTTTCCGTCGTAGTACTTGAATCCGGCAAACTGCAGGTTGAAGGAATCCTTGTTCTTGAGCTCGGCGACGGCCTTGCCTTCAAAGGCGGCCTTGAAATCTGCGCGGGTCGGCAGTCCCCAGCCCAAGGGGCATGCGGAACTCATGGCGGCATCGAAGGAATACAGGCGCCCTTCCGTTTCGCAGTAGGCGTGATTGTTGTCGTAGCAGATGCTAGAATCGGGGGTATAGACGGCGAGGTTTTCGGCCATCCAGGTGTTGCCTCCCATGACGATGGTGGAGTAGGTCTTTTCGGGGCATTCGAGCTTGTTGGCGGCCTCGACAAAGGTGCAACCGCGGTTGTCCTGGCAGGCGATAAATGCTGTGGCAGCAAGGATTGTGATGGTGGCAAAAGCCGTGTTCTTAATGTGCTTCATAAATAACTCCTGTGTTTTTCGGCCGTAAAGGTAGCAATGGTAATTGATAATGACTAATGCATTATTTATATTTAATTCATCACTTTTGGTTATGAATTGCGCGAGGTAATAAAATAGTATGGAACTGACACATCTCAAATATTTTCTAGAAGTCGCCCGTACGCAGCACGTGACGCAGAGCGCGCATAACCTGTGTATTGTGCAGCCGGCGCTTACCAAGGCCATTCACAAACTCGAAGAAGAAATCGGTGTTCCGCTGTTCAAGACGAAGGGCCGAAATATCGTGTTGACAGAATATGGTAAGTATTTCCACGAACGTGTGCAGCCCCTTTACGAAGAAATAGAGAGACTCCCGCAGGAACTGCGTGACATGGCCAGCGATGATGCGGTAAAGATTCGCCTGAACGTGTTGGCGGCATCTTCGTTGATAACTTCTGCAGTGATTGCCTACAAGCGCCTGCACCCAGAAATCAGTTTCGACTTGAGCCAGAACGAAAGTTCGACCATGTACGATATGCGCGTTTCTACGTTTGCGCATGCGCGCCTTGCCTCTCTTGATGCCGATGACGCCTGCAGTTTTGAGGAAGAAATTTTCCTTGCCGTCCCGAATGTGGATCAGTACAGGAAAATGGATGCGATTTCACTTTCACAGATGAAGGGCGAAAAGTTTATCGGGCTTGCGGGTACAAAGCAGCTGCGCAATATATGTAACGAGTTCTGCCACGATATCGGCGTGCAGATGGACGTCTCCTTCGAGAGCGACAATACCTCGGCTATCAAGGATGCCGTGGCGTCGGGCATAGGCGTGTGCTTTTGGCCCGAGTACACTTGGGGCCGTGTCGAAAAACGCAAGATTCGCCTGCTAAAAATTGTGGATGCTCCGTTCCGGCGCGAACTCCTCGTGACCATGCGGAGGAACAAGGCCGACAACCGCAATACGGAACATTTCTACAAGTTCCTAGTCATGTACCTGAAGAAGCATTTCCGCCACCACCGATAAACGGCACCGTTTATTGCTGAAGTGTCATCCCCGCGTAGGCGGGCGGACAGCACTTGGCACTTTAGTGCCATAGTGCGCATGGCCACCAAGGTGGGGATCTTATCTACAATTCTATTCCCGTATCGCGTTCGATGACCGTCTCGCAGGCCGCCTTGAACGTCTCGGGTGTCGCGACGATGGTCACGGAATGCTTGGCGCGGGTAATGCCGGTGTAGAGGATTTGACGGTTGAGAAGCGGGTGCTCGGGCCTTGTCGGTATGAACATCAATACATTGTCGTATTCGGAGCCCTGCGCCTTGTGGATGGTAATCGCAAATGCGGTTTCGAGTACATTGGGCGCGAACTGGTATTCCGGATAAAAAACGAACCCTCTGTTGGTTTTGAACAGGATGAATTTTTCCCCGTTACCATTGGTAAAGAGAATACCCGTGTCTCCGTTGTAAAGCTTGAAACTGCTCTGGTTGCGGTTGAGCATTATAATCTTGCTGATGTTCGCTCCCTTCGCCTTTGAAAGCAGGAGGCGTTCTATCGCATCGTTGATGTTCTGGACGCCTGCAGGCCCCGAACGCTCGGCAGAAAGGATGCGTGCCTGGGTGCAGAAGTTCCAGACGCGTTCCAGCAATTCTTCTTGGCTCGGTTGGTTGGGAACGACTTGCGCGGCAAGCTCCACGAAGGAATCCAGGTACTCGCCGGCCCATTTCTCGAGGATTCCCTGCAGTTGGGCAGATTTCTCCCGTGTGTCCAGATTCAGCAATTGCACTTCACTGTGCATATCCCATTCATTTGGCGGAACGAACGTGCAGGGGGCTTCGCTAAAGTCGAGTTTGGCCAGGTGCCCGATGGCCGAGTTCTCGTTGAAACGCCTTGATACAGTGAGCTTGACGGTGGAATCGGCTTTGGATTCCAGAAGTTCGCCGAGCACTGCGCCCGCATCGACGGAGGGCAGCTGGTGCGCATCGCCCAGGAGGAATATGCGCGCGCTATGCGGCAGGGCTTGCAAGAAGTTCGCAAAAAGCGTCAAGTCGATCATGCTCGATTCATCGATAACGAAAACGGAATTTTCCGGGAAGCGGTTTTCGGAGTTATAGATGAACTTGTTGTCGTCGGGCTTGTAGCCCAGCAGCCTATGGAGCGTATAGGAATCTGCGTTCGACATCTTGTTGTAAATGACGAGGTTCGTTTCGAATTCGTCGGCGCCAATCAGGTTCACGGACTGCTCGATGCTTTCCTTCATGCGGTCGGCGGCCTTGCCGCTGGGAGCCGCAAGGTAAAGGGGCGCCTGCAGGTGCTTTTCGGAATTCAGGTAGAGTTCACGGAGCAAGAAGAAGGTGACAGTTGTCTTGCCGGTGCCGGGCCCGCCTGTGATAATCAGGTTTTCTTGCCTGCCGCGGATTACGGCCAGCGCCTGTTCTTTTTCCAGCGTGATTCCGCCCCCTTGCGGGCCACGCGTGATAGATTCGATGGTCTGGATGCATTGCGGGATTTCGGATTCATCGGAAGGAATGTGGTTGAAAAATTCCTTGACCTTGTCTTCTACGATGACTTTCGCAAAATAGTATTTGGAAGGGTACAGGAACCCATTCTGCAGTATGAAGGGTTTCTGGTAGAAGGAACTGGCGTCCGGTGCACTGTCGACAATATTCCCGTAGGCGCCCTGCTTGATAGATGATGCCCCGTTCACGATGGATTCCGAGAACTGGTCAAAATCTGCAATGCCCAGGTTTTGCATTTTCCTGCTGATTGCCTTACGCAATGGGGCTTCTTCGACGGAAATTCGCGTGTCGCCGTCGCTCTGCTTTGCAAGCAACAGGGCAAACAGGTTTAGCGCATCATGGTTCAAGTTCTTCTGGACGCCGGTCAAGAATTTGAGCAACCGCGCCTGGAGCGAAGATATTCCGCCGTATTCAAGCAATGTGTTGATGAACGAATCACGCATCAGGCGATAATCTCCTTGTAAAGGCTTTCCAGTTCTTCGAAGGAGCTGAATGTATTTGCTACTATGCCGCTATTTTCGTTTGCGCGGCAACCTCTGAAGAACACGTAGTAGATGCCGCCAAAGTAGTTGTCGAATATTTCCTGCTCGCTCATTTGCGGGTAGAACGATTTTAGCCAACGGATTAGCACGTAGGAGTAGAGTACCTGCTGTACGTTGTAGCGCCGCAGGAGCATCTGGTTTTTCATGGCGGGCTCATCGTATGTATCGATGTAGTCCGATTTCCAGTCCAGAATGCAGTAGTGCCCGTTCCGCTTGAACAGAAGGTCCATGAAACCCTTGCAGTACAGGTTTATCACTTCTTTTTCGCGTTCGGATTTTAGATCCATGAAGAAGAGCATTTCGCTCCGGCGCGAATCATTTGCGATTTCATTTAGGCTAAAGGCTTCTGCAGTTTTTGTGTGGCCTTCGATAACGGTGATGCTTGCGTTGAGCGTGTTCCAGACAAATGCGATGGTCGTGTCGAGCCAGTCGGGATGGGAATCGATATCCAGCGATTCGTGCAGGAAAGAGGAGACTATCAGTTCCTTGAATGCGGAGTCCTGTTTTAGCGTTTGCAGGTCTGTCTGGCCAATCTTTTGGAAATCGACGAGTTCGAAAATCTTGTGCAGGGCGTTACCGAGTTCTGCGCCGCGCGGGTATGTGCTTGTATCCTTTGCGGTGCGTGTGGCACCATCGCCTTCGTCTTTTTGCAGGCGGCCTTCGTCTGTTTCTTGTTCCTGCTTGCCGTGTGCAATTTGCGAGTACGACGTGGAATGCGGGAAGCGCCCCCAGACCTTCCAGGCGGCCATCTTTTCGGCTAGTTTTTGGGCGTCAATCAATCCCGTATCTTTTTTGCCGTCGCCCATGCCGTCTAGAATCTGGGAGATTCGCGCCTTTACGTTCTCGACAGGCTTTTCAATAAGGCGCTCGTAATACAGTTCCTGGTTTGTGCTGTTTTGGCAAAAATCGTCCATGGTGTAGGAAAGCCAGGTCATCTCTTTCTTGCGCTCTTGCAGTTTACCGTCGGCCCTCTTTTTCATCTTTGCAAAGCGGGGCATGATAAGCATGTGCGTTGCGCGAGTAAATGCGACATAGAACAGGCGGCGCCATTCTTCTTCCGATTCGTGCTTCGAAAGTTCCTTCGCGTTGTCATCGAAGCTCAAACTTCTCCTGGAATCCGTTTCGGAATGTATCAGGTAGGGCCCCGAAGAACCTGCATGCCCGCGTTCGCCCGCTACGGAAATCACAATCGGGTACTCAAGCCCTTTTGATGCATGGATAGTCATGGTCTGGATGACATCGAGGTCGGTTCCCTTCGCGACGATGCTGGAATCTTTCAGCGCACTTTGGGAATGTGTGACAAGCGCGTCCAGGTGGCGGACCAGTTCTTCGAGCGAACAGTTGGTCGTGTAGAGGTATTCGACGGCGTAATCCCCGATTTGGCGGATCTTGTTTAGACTCTGGAGATTTTCCGGCTGGTAGAGTTCACCCATGTTCGGGGATTCCGCGTAAATACTTTCTTGCAGTTCGGCCCACCGGCGCGATTCCGCAAGCGCATGCCATTTGGCAAACGTGGAAATCTCTTCGATGTTCTTTTCGCCGGCCGTGAGGGCGTTTATGTAATCCAGGTCCCTGCCCCAGAAATCCGTCAGCAGTGCAGCGTAAAGAAGGTTGCGGTTCCTTTCGGAGTAATTGTCGATATCGATTGCCTTGAGTAGCGCGCTCCATTCGGCGCATTCCCTGCTGGTAAACAGGTTGTCGTCTTTGTAGCGCAGGAAGGGGAGGCCGACTTTGCGCAGCTTGTATTCGACATGCTCCAGTTCGGAGCGGGTACGTGCCAGAATCGCGAAGTCCGAGAACTTCACGTTCCGCAGGTCGCCCGTTTTTTTGTCGGGAACTTGCAACCTTGTCTTATTGCCGTCGAAGGTGCAAAAATCGATGATGTTGTTGACGACGATTTCGGCATATTCCTTCGGCTCGATGTCTTCGGCGCTAATCCAGAAAGGCTTGATGGCATTCCCCTTGTATTCTGCATTGGGCTTTGCTTCTGGCGGGCAGGCAGACGGCGTGAAATTGAGATGGAAATGCGGGCTTGTTTCGAATAGCGTGTTGCAGGCATCTATCATCACGTTGCTGGAACGCCAGTTGGTGGCGAGCGCCTTCCCGTGCCCGATTTCGGAGATGGCTTTTTCGTAGACGTTAAGATCTGCGCCCTGGAACGAATAGATGGATTGCTTGGGGTCGCCTACCACCAGAATGTGGTGCTGCCCGTCGTCGGCTTCGACAAAAATCTTCTTGAAGATATCCCACTGGAGCGCGTTCGTGTCCTGGAACTCGTCGATGATGGCATACCTGAACTTTTGCCGGAGGGAGCGAACCAGGGGGGAATTTTCGACCATGACGGCGTTGCGCACGTTGCGGATCATGTCGTTGAACGACTGAATCTTCTTGGTGCGTTTTTCCTTCTCCCATTCCCTGTACAGTCGCGGAATGTAGGTAAACAGGCATTTCTGCAAAAGAAGGGTGTCGATTCCCTTTTTGGTGTCGAGCAGGCTCTTGAAATCGACGATAGTCTTCAGCGCGGTTTCAAATTCATCCCGCGGCTCTCCGATACTGATGCGGAATGTGTTCCCGCTATAAAGGGCCTTTCCCTTGCGCCATTCCTTGATGGCGGTTAGCAAATCCTTGGCGGTCTTGCTCTTGGTGACATGCTGGTCTGCGTTACTTTGCAGAACATGGACCGCTGCTGCAAAAATTTCTACGAGCAGCAGGTCTTCGTAGTTCTTGGCTTCGCTTATTTTGCCCAGCTCACTGTAGGTAAGTGGCGCATTGCCCGCAGTGATATCGGAATCGGGCGGGAGTACGATGGTTTCGGGAATGTATGTCTGTATGGCACTCTTTAGGAGTGCAGAAAGTCCCGCTACGTTGCCTCCGCTCTTTAGGAACGTGATAAAGAGTTCTTCGTGAATCCAGTTGTCGCGAATCAGTTTTTCTATCAGGTCCTCGACGGCGCTCTCGTCAATCATTTCCTGTTCAAAAGGGACACTCGCTTCGTATGCAAATTCTGCAGAGACTTTTTCGCAGAAGGAATGGATGGTGCCGATGGGGGCGCTATGGATATCGCGGAGCGCCTGTTGCAACATGGCGTTCCCTGGGAACTTCAGGGATTCTTCTTCAATCTTTTTGCGGATGCGGTCCTTGAGTTCGCCCGCAGCTTTTTCGGTATAGGTGACGATGAGGATCTGGTCGAGTGTGAGGCCGCTTAAAACGAGCCGCGCGACAACCTGCTGGATCGTGTACGTCTTGCCGGTCCCTGCAGAAGCGGCAATGAAAAGGTTCTCTTCTTCCTTGAACTCATCGATGCTGAAATTATCCATTTTCACCACTCCATATGGGTGCAAGAAGTTGAGTCTGTTCCTTGATGGCGGTAATCCATTCTTCCTTGAAATTGTCTATCGAAAATCCCGAGAATTTTTCCGGGGCAAACAGGTTTTTCCCGTCAAAGTATTCCCATGGGCCATTTTGGGATGTCAATTTGTAGCGGTAGTCCGCAAAGGATAGAATCAGGGCGTCGCTAAACAGTTGGATCGGGGCGCACTTTCCATATTTCTGGATGAAGGCGCGATCGAACATCTCTTCCAGTAACAGAGAAGCGTCCGTAGGCAGTATCGCAAAAGGAATCTCTTGCGGGGTGTCGCTGGAACACAGGTAAATGCGGAGGATGAACGCTTCCATGGTGTCTTTTGTGCTGCTCGATGCGGCTATCAGGAGGGCGTCGAGGTACATCTTGACAAAATCTGCGGTGGAGCCGCCGTTCTTCTTTACCGTGAAAAGGATATGCTTGTGTTCGTCCAGCTGTGAATGCCAATCCAGCGTTGTCGTGAGCGTCCAGAGGTGGGCGCCGTTGCTCAGGAGGGCTTCGCGCTTTTCCTGGTATGTTGCGGGAATCAAGAAGTCGCCGCTCTGGATTTTTTGCGAAACATCCATTGCGAGGTCGTTGTACTTTTGCTGGACCATTTCCCCGAAGATTCCGTTCGGGAACTTCCTCTTTAGAATCCATTCCTGTTCTGTCTTCGTGTACCCGCTAAAGTCCTCGCTCAATATGGAATGAACAAATTCCTTGAGCAGTTTCGACTTGTCGTAGGCCTTCAGGTCTATTGGCTCAAAGAGTTCCTTTTCCGGGTTTTCTTCGATGGAAGGCAGGCGAACGGATTTCGCTAGCTGGAAACGGAACGGGTCGTCAAAGAACAGCTTGAGTTCCTGTACGGTAACCTTGTCCGGGAGTATTATGGGCTTGCCTTCGATTTCAATTTTCGGCGGGTTGTTCACGTTGCCGTCAATATGCAGGCTCTTCCTGTTCCGCAGGGAGCGCTGCGTAAACAGTTCGTCGGCTGCTCGCGTCTCGTCGAGCGGGATTTTCTTTTCGTCAAATTCCTTCGCGCCCGGCACGCCCGAAGAGGCGATGAAGAATTGCAGGTCGCGTACCACCGATGCGGGGAAAAGCTCTTCGTCTTTTTGCAGGTTCCTGTTGATGTAACTGATGTGGAAACCTTCTGTGGCGCTCATCAGCTGGCAAAGGAATGTATAGCAGTTGCGGTCGATGACGGAATCGTCGCCGGGCCAGCGCGCCGCCTGCGTGCGCAAATCCATCGTATTCGGCCTTTTGCGGCCGGGGAATACGCTCGCGTTTGCCCCGATGAAGAAGATGTGCTTTGCAGGGATGGTGCGGTTGACGGAGAACTTCATGAATGTGAGTCCGCCACTGAACAGTCGGTTGTTGCCCCCGCGTGAGTTCTTGCATGCACATTGGATGGTCTGCTGGACAATTTTCCAGGAGATGTATTCGGCTCCGGCATCGAACTGGATGTTCAGTAGATCGATGGCATTTTGGACCTTGTGCCAGATGCTTTTCTCGTTAATGAATTCTTCTTCGTTTGCCGGGATTGTGACCCAGTGCGAAAGCATCTTTTCGAATTGCTGGATGCCATTCTTGTCGCCTGCGTCAAGGCCTTCCCGCGCAAATGCAATCCATTTGCGGAGTCCGTCGATGCAATCGATGAATTTCTGCACGGAATCCGAATTCCCGGATTCGATATCCGCATAGGGCACGTAGCCGTCGCTTTCGGAGCGGAACGGGCTTGCGCTCACCTGCGAAAGCAAAAGCTGGTTGACGCAATGCTCCCAGTCGTCTTCGCGAATTTTGCCGCCGTGACGGAACACGTTCATGTTCACGATCCACTGTTCCCATGCGGAGATGTAATCGGGATTTATGGAAAGCGATGCCTGGACTACGGGATTCTTTACGAGACTGAAAAATGCCGGCCTGGAAATATAGCCCTGCTGGTGAATTTCAAATAGGTTGCCAATGGCGTTTTCAATCAGGGAATCCTTTTCGGGATAATCCGTAATGGTGAACGGAATGTAGAACGGGGAATCCTTCTTGGCCGCGTTGAAGACCTGCTCGATGGGAGTCCTGTACTGGTCGAGATTCGGGGAGACGACGACCATCTCGTCAAGGCGTATCCCGCTTTGCAGCAGCTGGCAGACTTCCGTATGGAGGGCCTCGATTTCGCGTAGTGACGATGGCGCCGCCGTCAGGGACAGCGTGCGGTCTGTTGTATCGCTCGCGTTGCTTTGCGGGAGCTCCGCATCGAAAATATTCTTGCGGTGTGCTACCAGGTATTGCACCTGGTGTAGCAACGTGTCGGGGCAGAAATCCGCATCGGCAAAATCGAACGTGTAATCGCTGGAAAGGCACCAGAGCCTTATGTTTTCGCGCCCGGTGCGTCCCCAGTTTTTCAGTAGCATGTTTTCGTTTTCGTCCAGGTTCTGTTCGGTATCGTCGTCCGCCGTCTTGGGCAGAGCGATTCCCGCGGGCGCATTGGCCTTGTTCCAGTGCTTTACATGCTTGACGTCGATGTCTTCCCAGAATTCCATGCATGGGTTCTGGATATAGGCGTAGACCTCTTTCTGGTTCGCGATTTCTTGCAGGATGACGCGGTAGAATTGCCCCATTCCGGAGAGCCCGAAAATAAAGATGGGCCTGTCGCAGTCAAAGTTGTTGTTGCATTGCGAAAACAGGTAGGGCAGCGTCAGGAATTCGGTTTTCTGGTTGGTGCGCTTTACCGTGGCCTTGAAGGTCCTGGTCAGCAGCGATTCGCCGCCGTCATTGTGGAATAGCTTGGCGTAGATATGACGCTGCCATTTTTCTTTGGGGACGATTCTCTCCTTGGTTGAGAAAAAGTCGCGCAGGTCGCCCTGTTTCCAGTAGGCGAGCAGGCCTTCGTGATGGTCGCTCTGTAGCGGAGAAATGAAGTTGCCCGGACGGCTCGTCTCGTATTCCAAAAAGAGGCCCGCGAGCGTGTTGGCAAAATCAAAAAGTTTGGCATCGTCGATTTCGCCGGTTTCGCCATCCAGATAGGAATGGAGCTCCTTGAGGACGGGGGAGTTCTTCTGTAGGGCGTCACCCTTGAGGAAGGCGAGCAATACATTCCGGAGGATATCTGTCGAAATTTTCTGCTTCGAAGTATCCCCGTGTGAAAGGACGCGGAACAGGAACTTGTCTATCGTCGTGATTTCGAGATTCGCGATGACGCCTTTCTTTTGCACCCAGCGCAGGCGGAACCACTGTTCCAGTTTTGGGTCCGGGAAAATTACGACGGGCGCTTCGAATGGGTTTTCCCAGCACTTCGAAATCTCGTCGATCATTTGGTCGACGAGGTTTGTCAGGTTGAGTGCAAAATTCAGGTGCAGCATGGTGAGAATATAGTTATATGTTGGTATCTAAACCTTCTGCTTCCCTGGCCCACTGGTCATCCAGATCGGGGTGTTCCTTGCGGAAGCGCCTTAGGGCTTTGTGGATTTCCCAATCCAGGTTCAGGTTTTCGGCTTGGCACTTGGGCTTCAGCTCGTTGTAGAGTTCTTTTACTTTTTCTTCGAGAGTCATGGTTTGCTCCTTTGCTACAGTGTAAATTTAATCAATGCAAGTGTCAAATATTGTCATTCAACCGCAGTTCGTTAATCATGGTTTCGAGATTGCATGGTTTGTCGTCGCCGTGGAAATCGTCGCCTAGCCTAGGGTCTTTGTATTTCCCTTCGGCGACCTTCTTTTCGTATTCCATTTCGGCGAGCGTCCATTTGGCGATAAAATCCCTTGCGACGGTCTCGACGTCTTCGGAAAGTTTTTTCTGCAAGTACCAGAAATATCCACCGAAACTGCGGTTAGCGACATGTGCCTCCTGCTTGCATTCGGGGCAATATGCGGTCGCTCGGGAACTGCCCGAAAGCGGAGAACCCGTAAAGCTGCGGATGACTGCCGTTCCGCCGCACTTGCATTCGACTTTGAACTGGTCGGTGTCCCAGATGCGCAGTAGTGTGGCGAGCCTGAGATTGACCCTGACAATGCTGCCAGCGATGTTGAATGCCCTTGAAGTGCTCAGGGGGCCTACGTAGAGCCCGCCGCCCTTGATGGCGTAGTGGGCGTCTATGTTTGCGTAGCGCGGTGTCGCAAGGATTTCGTCCCGGTGTCGCATGATGAGGTCCAGGTTGTCGAACAGCAGTTTCTTTTTGCGTTCAAAGCCCTTTTCCTGGAGCTTGCGCATTTCCTCCTGCTCCCTGGTTTCTTGTTCCATCTCGTCGCTGATTAGTTTAAGGCCAGCCGCTTGCCGTTTGAAGAACTCCAGGGCCGATTCTTGCCTGTTGTCCGGTTGCCCGGGGATACTGGGGAACGGCTTGGAGTCGTCAATGAAGATTGTTGCCATAGGGGACCTCCTGTATAAGGGTTTTGTTTGTGCTGGTCAAGGCGCGTGCTTTTTATTTATGCATATATATAAATACATGCATAACCATAGACCAATATACATATTACCTGCGACAAAAACTGTCATTTTGGAAAAAAATCTATATTTGACCGCATGAAACTTGTCTTAGCGGTTTTGTTGTTGAGTGTGTCGCTTGGCTTTGCCCAGCTTGTGCAGAAGAAAAATCCTGCGCCGACAGCGGTCGATTCGATAGACCTTTCTGGCGGTACGAAAAAGCGCCCGCTTGTTTATTCGGACAGCGCTACTTCACGAAACGACAAGGCGACATCGGAAGCGATATCGTCGATGGATCTTGAGTATTCGAATGATTCCCTTACGGGGACGCTTATTGGTATTGGCGCGGAATACGTCGGCCAGACCATGAAGAACATGCTCTCGCCGAACTCTGCCGAAGCAGATGCCGTAGAACGCGAGTGGCAGAAGCGCTAGCGCCTATGGCGCAGTTACTAGTAACTTAGAACTAGGAACTTTTCTTATCCCAAATACTTTCTAAATCGTCACCTTATCGGAAACTGTTATTCGACTAAAATCAATTTTCGATTTTGTATGAAGATTTAGTATCTTTGTATGTAATTATAGACACGAGATTCCAAGTTTGGTTTTTGGTTGGTGCCGATGGAGGTTTCCTTATGGTGGAAGAAACTAAAAAGTTGCTATTGGTTGCTTTGACGGCACTTGCGTGCGTAAGCATGTGGGGGTGTTCGGATGATGTGTCGGTGCGTTGGTCGGAGGAGCGCTCGTTAGGTGGAGTGGTGGGTTTTGTTGACGACTCTCTAGCCATTGTCAATACTTCTCGTTTTTGGCATGAGGAAGTGGAGCCTACATTTGGCCTTTCGTATGATCATTCTGGATATGCTCATCCTGGTTTGTCGCTTTATAACTATCGAGTCCAATTAGATGGACCTGTATGGTCAGATACGCTTGACAATTCAAAGGACGATGATTTTGAATATATTAAGGGCCAACTTTCGGATTCAGTGATTTGGGGCGGGGACCCAAAATCGGAAGTATCTTTCTGGAAAATAGGTGAGAAACCGCACAAGATGAAAATAAAGAAACTGTTTGAAGGCTGCTCTGTTGAGGTTCGTTATACTACGCAATTGAGACCGTGGTTAGACGGAAAGATATTGGTGATGGGGGAAAGGAGTGTTCCTCCAGATGTGAAAGGGTTTGATTTGGATAGTCTAGGTGATGAATATTGTCAGTATGGCGTGTTGGATACGATACAAAAAACGATGACTTACAAACGACTTGATGGTGAATTGAAATGGATTAAGCAATGCGATGATGTGAGAGCGTGGAGTGATGATGTGTATTGTTTGGCTTTAAAGGGTAATCCGATGAATTTATACTTGATGAGGAATGCTGTGTGTTTGGACTCATTGCTGCAGGGAGAACCGTACGGATGGACTTATTATACAAAGGTTGGCTTTGCTGGTGATATGTTGAATTTAGGAAATAATGTATGTAGGATTGTCAATGATGATTTTCTTTGCATTGGGGTATCTATTCGATCTGCTTTAGAATTCAGTAATGAAGATGGTAATAGCGTAACTTATTAGGATTTTAAATATGAAAAGAGTTCTATTCTTCTTATTTGTTATAGCAAACTTTGTTTTGAAGGTTGATGTGCTTTCGGCAAAGAAACGTAGCAGTCTTCCCATGGCTTTATTCAACGTAAAATAAAGGAGATGATATGAAAAAATTTCTCTTCGGTATAGCGATGCTCGGCTTGATGGCTTGCTCGAGCGATGATAGCGCTTCTGCGGAACCTGTTCAAGAACCAGTGACTGTGACCTGGTCCTTGAGTGGCACATTCGGTGGAGGGCATGTTGATTCTGTAAATGTGGACACCCATGTTAATGGTCTGGTTTCTCGTTCTGGCTCTTCCAAGGTCCATGTGAATGGCTATGACACGACTTATTTTGAAAATACCGTCCAATTGACGCACTTGCAGAATATGACCCATGTTACGGCTTCCATAGATGCTGAAGGCTACTTTACGTTCGACAATATGGAACTATTTGGATTGCGCGATGGAACGAATTCTGTTAGAATTACTCCGAGTGCAAAACCCAATGTTACCTTAAATCCGCAATCGTTTATTCTGTATTCAAACCGATGAAAAAATCCCCGCTTGTGCGGGGATAATTGCATAAAGAGTCTGGGCTCTTATCCCAAATACTTTTCGCCGCTTTCCACGCTCTGGTAGATGAGCGTGTTGATGGTCATGGGGCCCACGCCGCCCGGAACCGGGGTGTACGCGCTGGCCACGTCGTCGAGGCCCTTCTCGATGTCGCCGACTCCACCCGGATGGTAACCGGCGTCCACGACGACGGCGCCCTGCTTGATCCATTCCTTCTTGATGAATTCGGGCTTGCCGACGGCACCCACGAGGATGTCCGCCTGCTTCACGAATTCAGGGAGGTTTTCGGTCTTGCTGTGGCAAATGGTCACGGTGCAGTCTGCGTTCAGGAGCATGAGTGCCATGGGCTTGCCGAGGATTGCGCTGCGGCCGACGACTACGGCGTGCTTGCCTGCGAGCGGAATCTTGTAGGCCTTCAAAAGGCGCATGATGCCGGCGGGAGTCGCGCATCCGTATGCGGGTTCGCCCATCGCCATGCGGCCAAAGCCGAGGCAGGTCACTCCGTCCACGTCCTTGCGGGCGTCGATGGCTTCAAAAGCGGCGCGTTCGTCGATGTGGCGCGGGACCGGGTGCTGCAGCAATATGCCGTGCACGTCGTTGTTGTCGTTGAGTTCCTGGATTTTGTTCAGGAGTTCTTCGGTGGTGGTGTTCTTGGGGAGCACCACGCGGATGCTTTCCATGCCCACACGTGCGCAGGCGTTGCCCTTCATCTTCACATAGGTGGCGCTGGCCGGATCGTCGCCCACGAGTATTGTAGCGAGGATAGGCGTCTTGCCCGTCTTTTCCTTGAGTTTCGCCACGCGGGCGCTGAGTTCTTCTTCAGTGGTCTTGGCGAGTGCCTTGCCGTCGAGGATG
>JBGUQN010000095.1:0-8786 GCA_045131085.1 Fibrobacter sp. | reverse complement strand
CCACCCGCCTACCAAAGCTTAAAGTATGTGGGCCGTCTCGACTTGCAGAGCCGCGGCCTGTTGCTGTTTACCGACGATGGCGAACTGCTGCACCGACTCACGCACCCGAGCTACGAAATTCCGCGCAGCTACTACGTGTGGACAGACCGCCCGCTGAGCGAGCACGCCGCCCAAAAGCTGGTAGACGGCGTCGACATTCGCGAAGAAGGCGCCGAGCAAGAAGAAATCGCATTCGCCACCGACATCTATTTAGAGAAAGGATTCGCCGAACTCGTGCTAATCGAAGGCAAGAACCGCGAAATCCGCCGCATGATGCGCGCCGTGGGTTACGAAATCCGCGACCTGAAGCGCGTGAGCTACAGCCATATTCAGCTGGGAGACTTACCCGCAGGCGAATTCCGAGAACTCACCGCAAACGAATTGAACAAGTTGCGGCAAGCCGTACACCTGTAGCATGAAGCGCACTCTTTACATAGGCGATGTACATGGCTGTGCCGATGAACTCGAGCGCATCATAGATGCTTTCGGTTTTGTGCGCGGGAGCGATACGCTTTACCAGACCGGAGACATCATCAACAAGGGCCCAGACATGATGCGGGCGATGCGCACCGTCATCGATCTCGGAATCCTCACCGTACGCGGGAATCACGAAGAACATTTAATCCGTTCGATGGAAGCCCCCGAAAGCACGTGGACCGAAAAACAGCGCAACCGCTTCAAGGCGCTCCCGCTGGAAGATTGGGAGTTCATCCGCGATACGGTAAAGACATGGCCCCTCTGGCGCGATACCCCGCACGCCCTCCTCGTGCACGCAGGCCTCGAACCCGGCAAGGCACGCCTTGAAGACATGAGCCCCGAAGTATTGCTGTCCATACGCAAATGGAATGATGTGCCGTGGTACAAGCTTGTAAAATGGCCGAAGACCGTCGTGTTCGGGCACTGGGCAAAGAAGGGTTTCATAAATATTCCAGGGTTCATCGGGCTTGATTCTGGCTGCGTCTACGGCAAGTGCCTTACCGCATGGTGCCCCGAAGAAGACAAGTTCTATACCGTGCCCGCCGCCCGCGAATACACGCCCGTAAAAGACAAGGCCAAGGAATCCGAAGGCGCCCCCTGCAAAGTCGTCGGCGACAACAGCCCTTCCGCAGTGCCTCCTAAGACATTCGACGAAATCAAGACGCGCATTGAAAATGGCGATATTGCACCTGCAAAAGACAGCCCCGAAGAGAACGCCATACGCAAAGCGAGTCCGTCTATCGCCGCAGAGTGGGCTGGTTACTAAAATTTTTCTAAATTTCCCCTAGTTTGGTTGTTTAGAGGAAACATGAAAAAAATTATCATCGCTCTTGTCTTTTTGCTGACCGCAAGCACCGCTTTCGCAGAAGAGGAATGGCCACGTACGTTCTTTTTCAGTTCTGGCATCGGACTTTACGCCACCAAAGGCGACTTGAATCAACGCGTACTTTCGATGACCGACACGTCAGGCCGCAAGCAGACCATCCATTCCCCCGCTCTCGACATTTTTGCCAGCCCCGACTTTACGATTGGCGTGAACGTACGTGAATTCACCATCGGGCTCAATTTCCAAATCTGGAATTCCGAACAGGTCATCAACGGATTCCCCGATGAATCGCATACGGGCGAAAGCCTTATCTGGCGAATCAGCATGGAAGTTTCTTACAATTTCTTCTGGCCGGAATTTTTCCAGGTAGGCGTTGGCGCTGCATATTCCTACACGACCATCACTACGGACAACACCGCTTACATAGACGACGAGGCCAGCGAATCCGAACTTATGGGATCGGCCGTCGGGTTTATTGCGAACCTCAAGTACTACCTGACAGACCATTTTGCCGTCGTCCCGTACATAAAGGTTTACGAGAACTGGTTCAAAAATGTCTATACCGAAGAAAGCGAACTCTGCGACCTCGATTCCTATATGTGGCAGACGTTCTTCTTCGTGGGCGTAAACTTACAGATACAGTTTTAATAACTAAATTTGGCATCGTATGAAAACGCTTGCCAAACTTTCAATCGCATTTCTAGCAGGGGCCGTTTCTTTTGCATCCGCAATGGATGAAAACGGTTGGGCATCCATTTACGAATCCATCGCCGCCTTCGAAGACAGGCCCGGTGCAGGGGCGCCCTTCAACCGTCCCGGTTACGTAAAGCCCATCATCGAAAACCTGGGTAACGTACTGAACAGCAACTGGTACGTGAGCGCAAACGTGCCGCAGAGTCTCGCCTTCGAATTCGGCATCCCTATCGCGCTTATCCCCATCAACAACGATGACCGCGTCTTTACCGAAAACGGAGCCGAAGTTCCGACAATTTTCGGCGAAAGCCACGACATGACGCAACCCTACGATGGAAAGACCATTTACGGTAACGAGACCTTGAACGGCCTCGGCGTTTTCACCTACCCCTATCTGCAATTGGGATTCAGCATGTTCCATGCCCGCGCCGTAGTACGCGGAATGTGGCTCCCCGCCATCAGCGAACTGCGCGGATTCAGCCTAATCGGTTTCGGCCTGCAGTACAGCTTTGGCAGGTGGTTCCAGTATATGCTTCCGCCGGCAGCGCAAGGCCTCGACGTGAGCCTCGTATTCGGTTATAACTCCAGCAGCATCGGCTACCGCCCCAAGGATTACACCGGGCAGCTCGATCTTGACATTTCGGCATACACCTTCGATGTGGTCATCGGTTACAAGCCGTTCAACTTCTTCGAAGTCATGATGACACTTGGTTACCAGTCTGCATCGATGAGCGCGTTCGGCCACCTGGAACAGAACCAGAATCCGAACATGTTCATCAACCCGAACATAACGGTCGACGGCAATTGCGGTTTCAAGTTCGGCATCGCGATTGCACTGCAGCTGGGCAAGACATACCACCCGGTTGTCGGCTTCGATTATGCCGGCAAGTCGAGTTTCACGACAAACGCCATCTATCTCAGGCAGCAGTTCGGCGAAGACAAGACCCCCGACGAAATCGCAAAGGACAAGGGCTACGTACGTGGCGCAAAGAAAGAAGAAGCCGCCCCCGCCGTAGATAACACAAGCGAAAGCGCCCAGCAGGAACTGGACCAAGAGACGGAACAGTCCGCAGAAGAACCCTCTGCTGACGAAGTCCCTGCCGAGGAAAGCGCAGAATAAGTTTTTAACTAAAAAGAAGGCATAACATGATTACATTCCTTATCGGTGTCGCCATCCTCATCGGCGGCTACTTTACCTACGGAAAGTTTGTCGAACATGTCTTCGGCCCTGACGACCGCAAGACTCCGGCAATCGCTAACCCGGACGGCGTTGACCGCGTCCCGATGAAGCACTGGAAGAATATGCTCATCCAGTTGCTGAACATTGCAGGTATCGGCCCCGTCATCGGCGTGATACTCGGCATCAAGTTCGGTGCCATCGTGTTCATCATCCTCCCCATCGGTAACGTGTTGGGCGGTGCAGTGCACGACTACTTCAGCGGCATGATCAGCATGCGCAACAACGGCTACAACGTGCCGGCACTTTCGCGCAAGTTCCTCGGCAAGGGTCCCTCGAAAGTGGTGATGGCGCTCATCTCGGTCGCGCTCATCCTCGTGGGGGCCGTGTTCACCAACACTCCAGCGCAGCTCATCAACACACCCATCATCGCGGGCAGCGCAGTATCCCCCACGCTCTTCTGGGTGGCGGTCGGCGTTATTTTCACCTACTACTTCGTGAGCACATTCTTCCCCATCGACAAGATTATCGGGCGCATCTACCCGATTTTCGGCGGCATGCTCATCCTCGCCTCTCTCGGCATCATGATCGGTATCGCGCCGCACCTGAATGTGCTTGACGAATTCAACCTCAGCGACATTGCCTCTAACTTCACGCAGCATCCGGCACACCAGCCCATCATCCCGATGCTCTTCGTGACTATTGCCTGCGGCATCATCAGTGGTTTCCACAGCACACAGAGCCCGCTCGTAGCCCGCACCGAAGTTACAGAAAAGACTGGCCGCCAGACGTTCTACGGCATGATGATTATCGAAGGCCTTATCGGCATGATCTGGGCCGCAGGCGGCATGTTCATCTACCACATGCAACCCGAACTCATGGCAGCCGGCGGCGTGAAGGTATTGAGCGTTCTCGTCTCGACCGTCATCCCGTTCGCCCCGATTTCCATCCTCGTGGTGGTGGGCGTGATTATCCTTGCGGTAACGAGCGGCGACACTAGCCTCCGCAGCCTCCGCCTCACGATTTCTGAACTCTTCGGCATCGACCAGGCCGACCCGAAGAAGCGCTTGCTGCTCACCGTTCCGATGTTTGCCATCTGCCTCGTACTCATCTTCTGGAGCAACCTGAACCCGCAAGGCTTCAACATCCTGTGGAACTACTTCAGCTGGAGTAACCAGCTCATGGCCGTCTGCAGCCTGTGCGTTGCTACCGTGTACCTCCGCAGCAAAAAGAAGAACTACTTGATTACGCTCATCCCCTGCATGTTCATGGCGTTCATCTGCTTCGATTACATCTTGTGGGTTAGCCCCGAGAACCTGAAGGGTGCCCCGCTGGGCTTTGGTCTTGACTACAAGACAGCCCTCGTGCTCGCCATCGAAAATGCAGCCATCCTCGGTGCGCTCCTGTGCCTGCGCGGCAAGAAGCTCGCTTCCAGGAAGGATTTCGACCCGGATAAGTGGGACAGTTCTATCGACGAAAAGAACGACTACGAACCCGATTAAGGAGCGCAAGCCTCCCGGATGCAACTCGAAGGAACCATCAAGAACGTTACCTTCCACAGCCCGGACAGCGGATTCTCCGTATTCCGTGTGATTGTGAAAGACGAAAAAGCCCCCGTTGTCGTAACGGGGACTTTTCCCGATTTAAGGCAGGGGGAATCGCTCAAGATGGAAGGCGATTGGGGGTATCACCCCAAGTACGGCAAGCAATTCAAGTGCACCTCGTTCTCAATCGTCGAAGCAGAAAGCGAAAACATCACCGAGTACCTCGGCTCCGGGCTTTTCAAGGGAATCGGCCCCAAGACGGCAGAAGCAATCGTGAAGGTATTCGGCGAAGATACCGCAGACATCCTCGACAACCATCCGGACATTTTCCGCAAGGCAAAAATCAAGGGCATTACCGCCAAGAAGGTCGAAGCCTTCCTCGCCGCCTGGCAGCTGAACCGCCACAGCAGGGAAACGATGCTGTTCCTGTATGGCCACGGAATCGCGGGCAGTGTCGCCAGGAAACTCTGGAACCAGTTCGGCCAAGAGACTATCGCACGCATTACGGAAAACCCCTACCTGCTCTGCGAAGAAATCTGGGGTATCGGCTTCTTGAAGGCCGACGAAATCGCGATGAAGGTGGGCATCGCCAAAGATAGCCCCAAGCGCTTGCAGTCCGCCATCCTGTACGTACTGCAGGAATCCAGCTTTAACGAAGGCCACGTGTACTTGCCCAAGGACACCCTTCTCGAAAAGACCTTCCGGATTTTGCGCATCCCGATGGAGGATGACGATGCCGCCTACGGGCTTATCCGGCAATTCGATGACCTTTGCGAACACGAGCGCATCCGGCGTGTCGACGACGACTGCTTTTACCCGCCGATGTTCCGCGCCGAACAGAGCATTGCAGACAACATCCTGTACCGGCTTGCAGGCAACGCGCTCCCAACCGCGGGTTTCGAACGTTCGCTCATGGACTGGGAACACCAGCACAAGTTTGCCTTCGACCCCATGCAAAGGAAAGCCATCGAGATGGCGCTCGCCTACCGTATATCCATCATCACTGGCGGCCCCGGTACCGGCAAGACGACCATATTGAAGGGCATCCTCCACCTCGCGCAGAAGATGGACGAGAGCGTATTCCTCGCCGCCCCCACGGGCCGTGCGGCAAAGCGCATGAGCGACCTCTGCGGAATACCTGCACGCACCATACACCGCATGCTCGAGATGGACCCCGCCACAAAAAAATTCAACAGGAACGCCGAGAACAAGCTCCCCTGCGATTTGCTTATAATCGACGAATTCAGTATGGTTGATACCTGGCTTGCGGCAGCCCTCTTCGAGGCAATCCCGGCAAGGACACGTATCGTACTCGTGGGCGATGCAGACCAGCTCCCGAGCGTAGGCCCGGGCAACGTGCTGAACGACCTCATCCGCTGCCCGAGAATCCCGACGACGCGCCTGCAGCACATCTTTAGGCAAGCCGGCGGGAACGACATCGCCGACAAGGCCGCAAAAATCAACGCAGGAATCGTCCCCTCGCCCATCGAAGGTCCGAACTTCCACTTTATCCCGTTCGAAGAGCCCGAAGAAGCGAAGAACATTTTGCGCGAACTGCTTACGACCGGAGTGCGCGCCAAGCTCGACATCGACCAGAAAACCGACCTGCAGATTCTCACCCCGATGCGCAAGGGCCCCCTCGGCATTTTCGAGCTCAACAGCTTTTTGCAGGAACTGCAGAACCCGGGCAAAGCCCGTCACCGCCTTTACGGCGCCACCTGGAGCGACGGCGACAAGGTGATGCAGATAAAAAACAACTACGACAAGAACGTATTCAACGGCGACGTCGGCATCATCTTCAAGGTCCACAAAGACGACGAGAAGGTCACCGTATTCTACGACGACAAGACGGTCGAGTACGAAGGCGATGAGCTGGAGCAACTCACCCTCGCCTATGCCAGCACCATCCACAAGAGCCAGGGAAGCGAATACCCTGCCATAATCGTCATCCTCGATTCGAGCCACTACATGATGCTCCAGAGGAACCTTGTCTATACGGCGATTACCCGAGCAAAAGGCCACGTGTGGGTACTTTCCGCCCCCGGGGCATTCTCGACCGCGGTCCGCAACAATCGCAGCGTACGCCGCTATACCCGCCTAACCGAGCGGCTCGGTTAAGGTTCCCCGCACAAGTGTTTCATAAAAAACGCAAAAACAGGTAATTTAGGCAATATGTTTCCGAAATTTCGCAGTTTTTTCGTTCAAAGCCTTTGCTTTTTGGCTTATTTTTGATTATTTTCAAGAAAAACAGATTAGAGGTACTCTCATGAAGTTCAAAAAGATTATTCTCGGTTCAGCCATCGCGACCGCAGCTTTCGGATTTTTCGCCTGCGGTAGTGAAGATCCTAAGGACAATCCCGTCGGTCCCGGCGGTCAAACCCCTCCCGGTCCCGTAATCGACATTCCCCAGGAATCGGCTTTTTCTCCGATTGTTTTCAACGGCCTCAAGATTACCGTGATGGCCGGTACCAACGGCATGCGCGGAGCCCTGGGCGGAGTCATCAAGCTTGACCCCGAATTCATTGACCCGCAAACCGAATACACGGCCAACGTCAAGACCATGATCGACAGCGTAAAATTCGCCGTGGGTAGGGACATCCAAGGTAAGTCCTACCAGGAAAACGTCAACGTGAACCTTGACGGCATCATTTTCCCGGTCGAAATGGTTTCCTTCTCCCAGAAGTATCTTGAATTCTCTCAGCTCAGTACTTGCGGCGAATTCAAACTCTTCATTTCCAGCTTTGCTAGCAGCAAGGAAGAAGGCCTGAAGACAACGAAGTACACGTCTGTCGACACGCTCACCTTCGTCCGTCCGGAAGCGGAATGCGCCACTTCTCAGGCTGTTGAATCCTCTTCTTCTGCCGCCGCTGTCTGCACTCCGGTCACGGCTCACGAAGACACGCTTTCCAACAGCATGGGCACCAGCAAGGCAGCCATCAACTTCGAAACCGGCTTGGCCGACAATCCGCACATCACGCTCAAGTTCGCGAACAATGCGGCTGAAATCATCCCGGGCGCTGGCGTGCAGGTATTCGAAGACAACAGCCAGACCACTGGTCTCCTGCCGTCCAAGACCCCGCTCTGTGCCGAAGACTTCAAGAAGTCCAACTTCGCATTCAGCGAAGAACTGACTAGCGGCCTCTGGCTCGACATCATCACCGCCGACGGCAAGCAGTACCCGATGATGGTCCGCAAGACCATGTTCGAATCTGCCACCAAGGGCACGGTATCTATCGTTTACTACAAGTAATCGCTAGCCAAAACCTTTATGGAGCCCTCCCCCCCGCGGGAGGGCTTTTTGCGTTATGTCATTCCGGCCCCCGTGCCGGAATCACCGTTCCATTTTACTAAATTTACGCCCGTAATTTAACTATACGGAGTAAAACATGCTCAAGAAACTTTCCAACTTCCCCGGTATCAAGGGACCCGTCGTCACCATCGTGATGGACGGTTTCGGCATCACTGACAAGGTCGAAGGCAACGCCATCAAGGCCGCCCGCACCCCGACCCTCGACAACCTCTTCAAGATGTACCCGAACGTGCTCCTGAAGGCCCACGGCCGCGCCGTCGGTATGCCCACCAACGAAGACATGGGTAACTCCGAAGTGGGCCACAACGCTATCGGTGCCGGCCAGGTGTACAACCAGGGTGCCGCCCTCGTGCAGGATTCCATCGTCTCCGGCGAAATCTTCGGTCGCGACGCCTGGAAGGAAATCGCCGCCAACGTGCGTGACCACGGTTCCGTGCTCCACTTCATCGGCCTCTTCAGTGACGGTAACGTCCACTCCAACATTTCTCACCTCAAGGCCATGGTCGCCCAAGCCAAGAAGGAAGGCCTCAAGAAGGTCCGCGTGCACATCCTCCTCGACGGTCGTGACGTGCCGGAAACTTCCGCACTCGATTATGTCGGCCCGTTCGAAAAGTTCATGGACGAACTCCGCAGCCCGGAATTCGACGTCTGCATTGCTAGCGGCGGTGGCCGTATGCAGATCACCATGGACCGTTACAACGCTAACTGGAAGATGGTGGA
>JBGUQN010000094.1:0-26877 GCA_045131085.1 Fibrobacter sp. | reverse complement strand
CGGCCTCTACTACTACATCAGCCAGGGTATCCACCTGGAACTCTTCCCGCCCATCATCTTCTTGGGCGTGGGTGCCATGACGGACTTCGGACCGCTTATCGCCAACCCGCGTACGCTGCTCCTCGGCGGTGGCGCCCAGTTCGGCGTGTTCGCGACCATGTTCTGTGCCGTGGCTCTCGGTGGCTTTACTCTCGGTGAAGCAGCCTCCATCGGTATTATCGGCGGCGCCGACGGTCCGACCTCCATCTTCACTGCGAACAAACTTGCAAAGCACCTCATCGGACCTATCGCCGTGGCGGCCTACACCTACATGGCTCTTGTCCCGCTCATCCAGCCGCCTATCATGCGCTTAATGACCAACGACAAGGAACGCAAGATCCGCATGAAGGCCCTGCGCCAGGTCTCTAAGGCCGAACGCATCGTGTTCGCCGTGATGGTGATGATCGTCTGCATCCTCGTGGTGCCCGACGCTTCTGCACTTATCATCATGCTCATGCTCGGCAACATCTTCAAGGAAGCCGGCGTCGTGGAACGTCTCGTGAAGACCTCCTCCAACGAACTCATGAACATCGTGACTATCTTCCTCGGTACTTCCGTGGGTCTCACGATGTCTGCCGACATCTTCCTGAAGCCGCAGACCCTCATGATTATCGCCATGGGCGTTGTCGCCTTCGGTTTCTCGACCGCAGCCGGCCTCTTCCTCGCGAAGATCATGAACTGGTGCTCTCCGAAGAACCCCGTGAACCCGCTCATCGGTTCTGCCGGCGTGTCCGCCGTGCCGATGGCCGCACGTGTTTCTCAGGTGGAAGGTGCCAAGTATGACCCGCAGAACTTCTTGCTGATGCACGCCATGGGCCCGAACGTGGCCGGCGTTATCGGTACCGCAGTCTGCGCTGGTTACATGATTAGCCGCTTGAGCTAGCCGACAATACGTCATCCTCGCGAAGGCGAGGATCTTTAAAGGAATGCCCCCGGCAATCGCCGGGGGCTTCTTTGTTGACATTCCCCCGAATAAAATATATTTTCCCATTGTTATCCGTAGGAGGAGACCATTCCATGAAAAAACTATTGCTTGTTGCTGTTTCCGTGCTTGCCGTGTATGCAAATGCGGCGAGGGAAATTGTTATGCAGGTGCCCAAAATTGTAGACGGCTGCTACCAGATTTCGAATGCCGCGGAACTCTATAAGGTGGCCTTTTCCTTTATGGAAACGAAAACGGATTGTGCCAAGCTCACTGCCGATATCGTGGTGAACGAGAATGTTATTAAGGACGGTGCGTTGAATGTGGCCGACACGGCGAATTTTGCAGAATGGCAAAGATACGCCTTTTTCGATTTTGAAGGCGTCTTTGACGGTCAGGGACACACGATTTCGGGTCTGTACTTCAATGATTCCACAGAGGATCGAGTCGGCTTGTTTGGGAAGGTCGGCGATTTTCGATTGGGAGGAAACATCGAGAATATCGTCATCAAGGATGTTCATCTTGTTGACACCTATTTTAGCGGTCGTGATAATGTGGGAGGGCTTGTTGGAGAGGCTGATTATGGAATAAACCTGGTCATAGAACGCAGTAGTGTTGACGGTATTATCGAGGGAGAGGTTGGTGTAGGAGGATTGGTTGGTTCTCTGGACGATTCAAGATCTGTTTCTATATATGATAGTTACAATGCTGCC
This sequence comes from Fibrobacter sp., assembly GCA_045131085.1. Taxonomy (GTDB): domain Bacteria; phylum Fibrobacterota; class Fibrobacteria; order Fibrobacterales; family Fibrobacteraceae; genus Fibrobacter. Next base: position 25,203 of record JBGUQN010000094.1, on the reverse strand, counting down.
AGCATAAAGGCCTCTTATTATGTAGGAGGTATTGTGGGCGGTATGGTCTGGGACAGTTATCTCAGGATTGCGAATGCGTACAACGTAGGTACGGTATCTGGCCAGGGTAATGTCGGTGGCGTTATCGGGTACGTCCACTATGGTAAGCTGGAACTGATGAACGTTTTTAATGTTGGATTGGTGGTTGCGTCGGAAGAAAATTCGTCAGATATAAACTCTTTTGGGTATATTGATGTTTATTCCCTTGACTCGTATGTCCTCGATAACGTATTCCTCCTTGGTTCAAATAAGGAAGGTGTAGGTACCTCCGTGACAGAAGAACAGTTCGCCAACGGCACTGTCGCTTCGATAATGCACGGTTACAACTATGATGGTGTAGACGGCTCGATATGGGGACAGGAGGTCGGTGTTGACCCGTTGCCGAACTTTAGCGGAGTCGTGTCTGGTGCGGTGACTTTGCCTTCGATTACGCTCAGCCTCGATACAGGCAGTGCGGAACTTTGGACGGTGGAACTCCCGATTGGCTACCGCCATAGGATTCCTGATGTCAATCGTGAAAATTACGTGCTGTTTGGCTGGTACGACAATGCGGAACTGACGGGCGAAAAGGTGACACATGTTCCCGACACGCAAACTACCGACGTGAAATTCTGGGGTTATTATGAGCGCGTATATAAGGTGACTTTGGAAACGAGCGGGGGAACGGTACCTGTAGACAGTGTGGCGTCTTACATCCATACGGTCGGAGCGAAACTCCCGGGTGGCGCCCTGCGTGAAGGCTATATATTTGCGGGCTGGTACGCCAGGAGCGATTTTGGCGGAAACCCGGTCGATTCCATCACTGCGACAGACGAGGGCGACAAGACCTTCTATGCGAAGTGGTTGGAAATGCGCTCTCCAGAAAAGAATTCCGATGGTTGCTATGCCATTTCGGATGCTGGCGAACTCTACGGTTTTGCCGCAATCATGAACGGATCGGAGGCGGAAGATTTTGAGGAGCCGATATGCGCTGTTCTCACCCAGGATATCGTTGTCAACAAGAACGTACTGGATTCTACAGGCAAACTCAATACGGCTGAGGCTCCCGCGTTCGTGGCGTGGACTCCGATACAATTTTTGTGGGGAACATTTGACGGACAAATGCATACGATTTCGGGCCTGTTCGTCGTGGATACGCTGACGCGCGAAGATGAATATGCGGGGCTCAAGGCTTCTGATAAAAAACCGGTCGGTTTTATCAGGGTCATGGCTGGCTTAGAGGAAGAACCTGCTGTTGTAAAGAATCTAGGCATTGTGGGTTCCTATTTTATGAGCGATGCTCCGCGAGTGGCTGCTGTTGTCGGTTATGTTGTTGAATCGTGGAAGGACTATAATCTATATGCCGAAATCAGGAATACTTTTAACACGTCTTCAGTGTATTCTACATATAAGTATGGTAATGCAGCGGGCTTGGTGGGCTATGTCGGTTCTTATTCCCACTTGCTTGTAGAAAACTGCTATAATCTTGGTAGGATTGAATCTGAGGATGATGCTGCCGGATTGATTGGGGGTGGCGATGATGAACAAATCCGTGTTGTGAATAGCTATAACGCCGGAAATGTTTATGGTGAACGGAGGAATCATCTTGTTCTGAACAGTTGCCAGGGTTGTACGTTCGACGAGGGAATAATCGTAAACAGCTATTACTTGTATAAATCTTTCGGGAATAGTACCAATGGCGAAATTGGCGGTTATGCTGTAGATGAAGAAGATTTCACCGATGGACGCGTTGCCCTGGCGCTGCAAAAGGGCGAAAACGGCGCTGTATGGGGCCAGAATGTCGGAGTGGACCCGTATCCCGTATTCTCTGGTACAGTTGAAAATTCTACTGCTACGTGGTACAACGTAACATTCCATACCTTTGAGGGCGATACGGCGACCTATTTCGATTACTACGTGGCCGGGTTTTACATAAATCTTCCCGTGGCGTCTTCGCCTATAGAACACATGCAGTTTGTCGGCTGGTACGGGACGCCTGATTTTAGCGGTTCCAAGCAGACGTATATTTCTAGCAATGCGACAGGCGACAAGGAATTCTATGCCAAGTATGAGCCGAAATCGTATACCGTTCGTGTTGAAGCGAATGATTCCGATTACGGTTATGTGGCGGGCCTTCCGGCCGATGCAGAAGAGGCTAAGTATTCGTTTGGCAGCACTATAATCTTAAAGGCTGTTGAACTTGATTGTTACATCAATGAATGCTACGAGTTTAGGTATTGGGAAGACGACCCCTCGATTACGAGCCCCATGCGTACGGTCCTTGTCATGGGAGATACGACATTTGTCGCTCACTTCGAAGCGGTTCCGATGAGTTCGAGTTCCAGTGTCACACCGTCTAGTTCTAGTGCAAAGTCCTCGAGCAGCGCGAAGTCTAGCAGCAGTAAGGGAGATGGCGGATCTTCTTCCAGCGTCACCCCGAAGTCGAGCAGCAGTAAGGGAAATGGCGGCTCGTCGTCCGCCATGACGAGTAGTTCGGCAAAGTCCAGTTCTTCGGCGAAGTCCTCTTCGAGCAAGACTCCTAGGTCTTCTAGTTCGTGCAAGAACTGCTTTGGAATGGGCCTTGCCGTTACGGCTGTCACTCCGCAGTTTAATGTAGAAGTTGCCGGCCGCAACATATTGGTGGCAGGGGCTTCGGCCGGGTATGACTATGCATTGCTCGACATGCAGGGCCGCGTGCTCCGCAGGGGAGCGGTCGTTGGCGCGAACTTTGCCATCCCGGTAACACGTGCGGGTACGTACCTGGTGCGTATAGGCGACCGTGTGCGGCGCGTATCCGTGAGGTAAGAAGTTTTATATTTGCTGCGTGTGGTGTTAGGAGGAATTGTGCTTTCTAAAAAGTTGTTTATGCCTGTGGCAATCGCCATGCTTGCTGTGTCTGCGCATGCCGCGAAGGCGATTGTCTCGGAAGAGCCTGATTTTGTAGATGGCTGTTACCAGATTTCGACTGCCGCGCAACTGTACGGCTTTGCCGAGATTGTGAACGGTACGTTTGGGAACCTGACGGATTATGCGGGCCTCCGTGATAGCACCGCCTGTGGCAAGCTTACAGCCGATATCGTGGTGAACGAGAATGTCCTTGACGCCGACGGTGCCCTGAATGTAGCGGACACGGCAGAATTTGCGACATGGGTTCAGATACATCATTTCGTGGGCTCGTTTGACGGCCAGGGCCATGCGATTTCGGGCCTGTACTTTAATTCTACCGACTATGACCAGGTGGGGTTGTTTTCTTCAGTAGGTTCGTACTCGGAAACGGCGTCTTCCAAGGAAGCTTCCATCAAGAATGTCCGTCTAGTAGACACCTATTTCCATGCAAGCTATAACGTGGCCGGAATTATCGGCGTTGTCGATCCTTATGGAAAGGCTTCCATCGACCGGTGCAGTGTCGACGGAGTTATCGAGGGCGAAGCGCAGGTAGGCGGTCTGGTGGGCTGGGGCATTAACAGTCTCTCTATCAACAATAGCTTTAACGCGGCCCGCGTGAGTGGGGAAGATTATGTTGGCGGAATTGTGAGTTTACTCAAGGATGCCTCGATAGCGAATGTCTATAATGTGGGCTCTATTTCGGGTGATAATTACGTAGGCGGGATTGTTGGCGTTGCTTATGGTGAGAGCGTGCGCCTGGTGAATGGATTCAGCGCCGGCCCCGTAAATGCGACATCTGATAAGTCTATTGGCGTGGGTGCTGTGATTGGAGGTGCCAACAAGTACGTCATAGAAAGGGGAACCTTCGACAATATGTTTTTCCTTGCTCCGGGAGTGGATTCGGTCGGAATCCCCGTGACCGGGGAAGAGCTTGGCAACGGCACCGTCGTCACCTTGTTGCGGGATTATAGCTACGGCGGTATTGACGGTTTGGTATGGGGCCAAAATATTGGCTCCGATCCGCTGCCGAATTTCAGCGGGGTTGTCATTGGAGGGGAACCGCTGCCCAAGATTACGCTCAGTCTCGATACGGGCAGTGGCGAACCCTGGACAAAGGAAATCCTTGCCGGTTACAAGTTCAGGATACCCGATATTGAACGCGAGGATTACAAGCTGTTGGCCTGGCATACCGAAGAAAACTTTGAATCCGAGCCCGTGACGCATGTCCCCGCAACGCAGACTACCGACGTGAAATACTGGGGCCATTACGAACGTGTGTACCATGTGACGCTTGAAACCAATGGCGGTAAGGTGGATTCGTTGGGCATAGATTCGTATGTCCGTACTGTCGGCGCGAAGCTCCCGCAGTCCGTCTCGCGCACGGGGTATGTCTTTGCCGGCTGGTTTGTAGAAGAAGACTTCAGCGGGAACGCCGTCGATTCCATTACCGCAGCAGATGAGGGCGATAAGGTTTTCTATGCTAAGTGGTTCCAGGCGAAGGTTCCGGAAATGGATGAAAACGATTGCTATGTCATTTCGAATGCGGATGAACTCTACGGCTTTGCCGCTATCGTGAACGGTGCGGATGGCTTTACCCGTCAGGAAAACGCATGCGCCGTCCTCTCGCAGGATATCGTGGTGAACAGGAATGTGCTGGATGACGAAGGCAACCTCAACAAGGCAGGAATGGCGGGATATATTCCGTGGAACCCGATTGACAGTTTCGAGGGGACATTCGACGGGCAAATGCATACGATTTCGGGCCTGTATTATAACGACCCGAAAGACCATAGTAAAAAGAAAGACGTCGGATTTTTCGGTGTCGTTGGAGGCAAGGAGGGTTCTCCCGCTGTTATAAAAAATCTGGGTATTGTCGATTCGTATTTTGCATCGGATGCGAGGAGTGTCGGGGGTGTTGTTGCACGCATCCAGAGTCGCCAACTGAGTTTAGTGCCCCGTTATGCTGAAATTAGGAATGTCTACAGCACGTCTACCCTGGAAACATCCGACGGTACCATTACGGTGGGCGGAATTGTGGGTGAGGTCGATGACCACGCGACCCTTCGCATTGAAAATTGCTACAACCGTGGGGAAATTCGTGGTTACAGAAATTATGTTGTTGGACTCGTCGGGTATTCTTACCGTGCCAGCAAGATTGTTATGTCGAATTGCTACAATGCGAAACCCGTCAGTTATGTGGTGAGTTCGTCCGTAGTAAGCCAGCTGATTGCCTATTCGGCGCAGTTGCAGGGCGTTGCGGAGATTGTCAATAGCGTTTATATTGATTCGACGGGAAGGGAACTTGGGGGCACCTGGGCTCCGATGGAACGCTTTGCCGACGGTACGGTCGCGGAAATGTTGCACGAAGGCGTAAACGGCGATGTATGGGGCCAGAACGTCGGTGTAGATTCGTTCCCGCTATTCTCCGGAAAAATTCAGAATTCCGCTGCTGCTAAGTACAACGTAACGTTCTATGCCTTTGATGGCGATACGGCGACTTACTTTGACCATTACTGGGCGGGCGTGAAAACGCAACTCCCGCAAGCGCAAAGGGAAGGCATGTGGTTTAGAGGCTGGTACGATAACGCCATGCTTGGCGGGGACCGTGTTTCGTACATTAAAGAATCGGATGAGGGCGATTTGTATTTCTATGCCAAGTGGGAGCTGAAGACCTTTACTGTGCGTATCTTGAACAGCAATCCTGATCGGGGTCGCATTACGGGCATTAAGTCGAGCACTGTGTATACCTATGGCGAATTTGTGTCGATAACGGTGGAACCCTTTGAAGGCTTCTATCTGAACTACTGGAGCGACCTCAAAGGCGAAGCCGAGCAGCCGCTAGTCCGCGAGTTCTATGTCGATAGGGATACGACCATGACTGTTTACTTCGGCAAGTATAGCTCGAGTTCTTCCAGCGAGCCGCAGTCTAGTTCCAGCGTCACACCGCAGTCGAGCTCTAGCTCGACAAGTGTGTCCACTAGCAGTTCCTCCCTGAAATCCAGCAGCAGTTCTGCCCTGAAATCGAGTAGTAGCAGTCGTCATTCCGGGCTTGACCCGGAATCTAGCTCCAGTAAGGGAGATGGCGGATCTTCGTCCGTCATGACGAGTAGCAGTGCGAAGTCCTCTTCCAGCAAGGCGCCTAAGTCGTCTAGCTCGTGCAAGAACTGCTTTGGAATGGGCCTTGCCGTTACGGCGGCCACTCCGCAGTTTAATGTGGAAGTCGCCGGGCGTACCATCCAAGTGGCAGGCGCACAAGGCGCGCAGTATGCATTGCTCGACATGCAGGGGCGCGTAATCCGCAGGGGCGTTCTCGAAAGTGCGAATGCTGCCATCCCGGTGAGCCGTGGCGGTAATTACCTTATCCGCATCGGCAATCAGGTGCGTCGCGTATCCGTGAAGTAAACACTCCGGGATGCATACATTCCGTACAAAAGGCAAGATTCCTTGCCTTTTACTTTTTTTTTGAACAACTGAAAAATCTTTTTGTTTTATAGTTTTTCGTGTTTTGTTTTATGGATTGCGAAAAATTTTTTCGCTAAATATCAAAACGCTAAAATTTGCTTAAAATCGCCATTTTTGTTTTAAGAAAAATGTTGCATGCAGCCGTACAATAACCTATTTTATTGCCATGATGAAATCAATCATTGAGTATAAAGACTACCGCGAGTACGTGCTGGAATACTACCGCGAACGCAAGCGCACATCAGCGTTTACGTGGCGCGAGTTTGCCAAGATAGCCGGATTCGCATCGGGGTCGTATTTGAAGCTCGTTTGCGATGGCAAGACTCGACTTCGCCTGGAGGGGGCGAAGAAGACTGCTCATGCAATGGGGTTGCAGGGCTTCGAGTACGACTACTTTATTTTAATGGTGCGTTATGAAAGCGCAAAAACTGATAAGGAGAAGAAAATGTGTTACGAGGAAATGGGGGCCTTGAGTTCGGCCCACAACGTGAAGATTTTGGGGAGCGAACTCTTCACGTTTTATGAAACCTGGAAGCATTCCGTCGTCCGTGAGCTGGCGGTTGCAATGCCGGGAGCGAAACCGCACGAAATCGCGAAGGCTTGCAGGCTGCCGATTTCCGCTGCAGAAGTAAGCAACAGCCTCCGTTTCCTCGTAAATTCAGGGTTCCTCTCGGTGGATGTAAAGGGGAATTACCACCAGACGAACCGTTCTCTTACGACGGGGCGCTTGAAAGTCGTTTCCGTGGCGGTACATTCGCTGCTGCGACAGATGGGCGAGTTCGCGCTCGACGCCTTCGACAAGTTGCCGATTTCGGAGCGCCATTTCAGCGGTATTACCATGGGGATGACTGCTGAAAGTTATGAGAAGGTTATTCAGGAATTGACCGAGTGCCGCAAGCGTATTGTGGCGATAGTCTCGGCTGATAAAAGCGTGGAAAAGGTTTGCCGCTTGAACATGCAGCTTTTCCCGCTTACGGAAAATATTAATGGTAGTGCGGAAAGCTCTGATAAGGAGGGGTAAGGAAATGCGTAATCAAAAGGTTAATATGAAAAAGTATTTAGTGGGCCTTGGCGCTCTGGTTTTTGGCGGCGCGTTCTGGGCGTGTTCCGCTTTTGACAAGACTTCCGGCACGGACGAACAGAGCGAAGGCATTGTCGCTCTTGCCGGCAAGAAGATTTCAGGGAAGGCGCAGAAGGGCCCGCTCGTAAAGGGTTCCGAAGTCGTTCTCCGCGAAACGTCGGCGGAAGGGAACCTTGAACCCACTGGCAGGGAATTCCATACCACGATTATCAATGATAGTGGCGAATTTAGAATTGACAGTCTGGATTTGGAAAGTCAGTATGTGTTGATTTCTGCTGAAGGTTATTATACTCATGAGCGCAGTGATGTTGTCCGTGACATGGAAGAAATGCTTGGCATCGTATTCGATTATCGCTCTGAATGTCCCATGCGCCTTGATGCGGTTTCTAATTTGAATAACCGCAATACGGCGAACATCAATCTCTTGACGCATTTCGAATACAAGCGTGTGCTGAAATTGGTCGGGGAAGGCAAGTCTTTCGCCGAAGCCAAGAGGCAGGCTTCCAGGGAAGTTCTTGGTGCGTTCGGGGTCGATATAAATGTCTCCTCTGCAGAAGATCTGGACATATTCAATACATCTGAAGGGGACAGAACTCTGTTCAACATAAGCCTTCTTTTGGATAACCGATCTAATTGGGATATACGAGACGGCGAAAGAATCAGAGCTAATTACGATGGCTACATTCCTTACGTCAATATTGACAGTGCTGATATAGATTGCTCTAAGTTGCAAAAATACATCGATGGGTTTGCCAATGATTTTGCTGATGATGGTGTTCTTAGCGATACTATTATGCAAATTCTTGCCTCCGATGCTTATTCAACGGCCATGGATTATTCGCACTTTGAATTTATAGATGAAGATGATATGAGAGAAAAGGAGGGTGGGAGTTCATATGAAATTCTCTCTACCATGAAAAAGAGATATGAATTTAGCAAGTACTTGTTCTTGAACTATATGGGGCTAGAAAGGTGCACTGAAGATCTTTGGGGTGAGTATAGAGAATTCCATAAGCCTATCCAAGTTTGGGATAGGGGTGAAGATCAGTGGGTGACTAAGGATTCCGGTTACTATCTCTGCAATGGTTTTAACTGGGAGATGACGACGATGGAACATATTGATTCCTTATCATTGAGAATTGACCATGAAAATGGATTTATGACCGATTTGCGTGATGGCCAAAAATACAAAACAGTAAGTTTTGTACATGATGGACAATACTATGAATGGATGGCGGAAGACCTTAGGTATAATATTAATCCGGTTGTACATTCTAGGCGAGCAAAAGGAAATCGTCCTGTTGGAATCTATAATTGGACGGAAGCAATGCAGTTCAGCGAAAGTTATATGACGAGGCCGGTTTCCAACGATATGATGGATTCTCTCCATCAAGGTATCTGCCCTGATGGCTGGCATCTGGCTAATTACGAGGAATGGATGGCGCTGCTAGACTATGTAGGCGGTGTCAATAACCTGCTCGATGAGAATTGGAGAACGAGCAGTTATTATGCCTTCGGAAAAGACTTGATAGGCGTGTTCTACAACAAGTTCGATTTTAATCTCGTCCCGATGGACAAGGATCTTCTAGAGTTGATTTACCATACGTACGAAAAGGGTTCTTATGGTAAAATTTACGAGATGGATGAATCGACGAGAACATGGCTTGCCACTATTGAAGATGAAGAAGAAAGAAGGGCCATAGAAGAAATCATGTTGGCTCCGGAAAAAGGTGTCTATGCTCTCGAGTTGTCTATTGGCTGGGCTGTATATAATAGGGAAGAGGCTCAAAGAGAAGGGCGTGTCCGCTGCGTAAAGAACTAGGATAGTCTGTAACAGGAAAAAGAAGAGGGGAACCCCTGCCGTTTTGGCGGGGGTTTCTTGTTGTGCAGATTGCGGCATGTTCTGGGAACATGTATAGCATATTCCAAATTGCTGAATTTTTAATAAAAATTCAAAAAGTGGTAAAATTTGCTCAAAAACGCAAATTTTATGTTCTAAATTACAAAAACAAACCTATATTTGATACCATGAAGGAAATCATTGAATACACAGATTATCGCAAGTTCATCCAGGACTACTACGATGAACGCAAGCGCTGCTCCGCGTTTTCGTGGCACGCGTTTGCCCAGAAGGCGGGCTTCTCGTCGGATGTGTACCTGAAGTATGTGTGCGAGGGGAAAAAGAATTTGAGCATCGCGTCGGCGGGCTCGGTGGCGACTGCGATGGGGCTGGTCGGTTTCGAGTACGACTACTTTATCTTGATGGTGTCGTATGCGCATGCCAAGAGCGATACGGCCAAGCGGGCCGCATTCGAGGAGCGCTGTGCACTTGCGCAGGCCCACAAGATTCGGGTGCTCGGGAATGAAGAGTTCGATTATTTCAAGTCGTGGAAGAATTCTGTAATCCGCGAACTGGCCCCTCATATGCCCGGCGCAAAGCCACTCGAGATGGCGAAGGCCTGCAGGCAGAAGATTTCGGCGGCGGAAGTCTCCGAGACGCTCGACTTCTTGGTGAAGGCGAAGCTCCTGAAGAAGGACAGGAGCGGAAACTACCAGCAGACGGACAAGGCCATCGTGATGGGGAGCGTAGATGCGGTTCCGGTGGCGGCACGCGAATTGCAAAGGCAAATGGGGGAGTTTGCCATCCAGTCGCTGGACCTGCCGCTATCGGAACGCATGATGTCGGGGTACACGCTTGGCCTTACGCGCCGTGCGTACGAACGCATCAGAAAAGAAACGGAAGATTACTTCCGCCGCGTGGTGGCGATTGCGACAGAAGACGACGAGACGGAACGGGTCTACCGCCTGAATGTGCAACTGTTCCCGATGAGCGAACGCCTGGGGAAGAAAAATGAAGATAAAAAGGGGAGATAGTCATGAAAAAGTGTAGATTTATGAAAAAGGAAACGATTATGAAGTGGAATCGTATTTTAGGTTGCCTCGCTGCCGGGGCCATGTTCTGGGGCTGTTCGGACACGGGTTCCGATGGCAAGGATGTCGTAGGCGGCGCCTCGGGTGATTCGGGCATTACCGCCGTCACGGACTGGGAAGTGGCCGGCGTGTCGCAGAAGGGCCCGTTCGTTACGGGTTCCGCGGTGACCGTGCAGGAACTGGACGGCATCACGCTCAAGCAGACGGGCAAGAGCTTCAAGGGCTCCATCAAGAGCGATAAGGGCGACTTTGCCATCAAGGATATCAATCTTGGATCGCAGTACGCGATTCTCGAGGCGACGGGTTACTACCGCGACGAGATTTCGGGCAAGAAGTCTTCGGGCACGGTGACGCTCCGCGCGTTGACCGACCTCAAGGACAGAAAGCACGTGAACATCAACCTACTCACGCACCTGGAATACGAACGCGTGATGTACCTGGTCACCAAGAAGAAGATGTCCATTGCCGATGCGAAAAAGCAGGCGGAAGAAGAAGTGCTTGCCTCGTTTGCAATCGAGGGCGATTTCGCGGAAGCCGAAGACCTGAATATCTTCGAGACTGGCGACGGTAACGCGGCGCTCCTTGCGATAAGCGTGCTGTTGCAGAGTGACGTGGATGTGGCCGGCCTTACCGAGCGCATGGGCGAGTTCAGCATTTCGCTTGCGGAAGGCGGCAGCTGGGACGATGCCGACGCGAAGACGGCAATCGCGGACTGGGCCTGCGATGTGGATTTGAAGGGCTCGCTTTCGAAGGTGCGCAAGAACGTGGAAGACTGGAAATATGCCGACACCGTACCTGCATTCGAAAAGTACGTGTCCAACTTCTGGTGGGATAATTATGGCCTGGGCGTTTGCAATACGAAGCGCGAAAACGAAACCAAGCGCAACGTGAACAAGCTCAGTAAATTATACAATGAGTACTTTGTCTGTGAAAACGGCCGCTGGGTCATTCCGGGTGACGAACCGCAGTCGAGTAGCAGCCATTCCGAACTTGACCCTGAATCTAGCAGCAGTCGTCATTCCGGGCTTGACCCGGAATCTAGCTCCAGCGATGTTTCTTCGAGTTCCTATAAGAACCCGTTTGTCGGCCCGCAAGCGCATGACTCAATCCCGATGTTGCCGGATGAAGTCGCCTTCCTGGAAAATTTCTTTGCTCAAGATGATTATATGGGCTACTTGACTTTTGAAAATGAAAAGCAGGAAGACTGGCTTGTATCCAAAATGATGGGCTCGGATGAATGGGAAAAACGGAATGCTCTGCTTGTTGAGATGGGGGATACGCTCAATGCTCGTGGATTTGAATTTGTGGGAATGGAACTCGTAGATTCGGCTGCGTGCTGGCAGAATGAGGATTCTTCGTATGCTTATGTCAAGAATGTGGAGAACACGACGTATAAAGTGTATGTGAAAAGAACAACTGATGTGGCAAGTTCGGTTCTTACGGGGCTCTTTGTTGTCGGTTATGGATTTGACTTGAAGATTGTCTCTCTTGAAAGAGGGGCGAAAGAAAAACAGTTTGTTTCGTGCTCGTCGCTCCGCTTCGAAGATGACTTGCCGGAAGAAGTAAAATTCTTGAACGATTTTGCGACTAGTAAAAACAAGTTTTTCTGGAGCGATGACTCGCTTGCGATATCTTGGTCCATTCGCGACCAGACAGATCTCGTGACGTTAACTCGTGGTAATGGAGAGCCTGCGACATGGTATCTGGATCATCCAGATAGTACAAGACTCCAAAAGGAAAAAGAGGATGCCGCTTGGGAAGAACAGGAAACGATTAAGCAAGCTTTAGTTGAGAATGGGTTCTCTCTTGTCAAGGTAGACTCGGTGGAAGCTTCTTGCTCGCTTGATTCATTAACGCAAATCTTCTATTATGCGCGAGAGACGTCGATAGCGAGGTATGAAGTGCAGATAAAAGTGCAGACATTAAATAGTAATCTTTCTCTAAACGTGATATATGATTACTATGGGGTCTCTATGAGGCTGGACATATTCTACAAGAACAAGCCTGAATAGATCTCGTTAAGAGGGGAAAAGAAGAGAGAGAAAAAGACCTCGCTAGGACGCTAGCGGGGCCTTTTTTGTGCTTAAAGCGATTCCATCCACCGGGACATGAATACATTATAGACGCTGTAAATTTTTCCGTTTAAATCGCTTTGCTCTAATAATAGTTCTTTTTCGACAAGAGCTGTAAGTATTTTCTTTGCCGTGGCGGCGTTTCCGATTTTGTATTTTATCAAGAAATCTGCTGCGGTCGGTTTTCTGACTTCGCCTTCTTTGGCGACAGCGACAAGATATTTCCATTGCTTTTCTGTAATCAGATTGCGACGTTCAATGAAGTTTGGAATCTCAAATCGCATGATTTTCGAAATCGTGACTTTTACGTCTTCCAATGAAATTTTTGCTGCGGAATCTGCAAATACCTGATTGCACACGAACTGTGTGTAATAGGTATGTCGTTTTGTCCAATCTAAAATAAAATCAACGGCATCCTCGTCAATGGATTTTCCGCCTTTTTTGAAAAGGCTGTTAATGAATGCCTTGTATTTCTTTAAATCAATCCGGTCGATATAGACGGTCCTGGAACTTTCGTAGAAGGGCTTCTTGGCGTTGGTGAATATGTCCGCCATCAAGTGCTTTTTGCTACCGCAGAAAATGAATTTCACGTGATGCAGCTGCTGGGTATAAGTACGCAGTAGGGCCTCGATATTTTGCTCCTTGAAATCCCTGATTTGCTGGAACTCGTCAATGGCGAGAACGACTCTCTTCCCCTGTTTTTCAAGGAAGTCGAGAATGGATTTTAACGTCGGCTGTTTTTGCGAATCTGTCAGGAACGATAGCGTGACTTGCGGACTCCCGGAAATCGGGTCGTAGCTGAGCAGGGGTCTAGCGTTTTTGAGGGCGTTGAAGAATTTTTTTACTATTGATTCGCTGGCCACTGCGCTGATGATGGCTTCAGAAAGCAACTTGAGAAAATCTTCCAGGTTTTGTGCTGAGAAAATATCTGCGTATATACAGGTGTATTTCTTTTCGCGAAGTTCTTCGAAGGTTCTGAAAATCAGACCCGTTTTGCCGTAACGTCTTGGTGAAATAAGCGTCACGTTGGAGCCGTTTGTCAAGAACGAAACTATATCTTTGAGTTCCTGTTCTCGATCGCAGAACAGTTCCTTTGATGTGTATGGTTCCAACAAAAACGGGTTTATCATTATAGCCTCACTATACCTTTAGTATTTTACTTTTAGTAATATACCAAAAGTAAAGCAGATTGTCAATAGGGGAATGATGCCTTTGGTGGCGCTTTTAGGTGAAAGCAAACCCGTAGGACTCTGGCGGTGGTGGTGGGGGGGGGGGCTGTGTTCCTGGAATACATTGTGTGTTCCAATTTTTGCTTAATTTTTTGAAATTTTTGTAAAATTGGTAAAAATGGCTAAAAATTGCAAGATTTGTGTTCTAAAATGTGAAATTTGGCTATATTTGTAAACATGAAGGAAATTGTAGAATACTCCGATTACCGCAAGTTCATTCAGGACTACTACGATGAGCGTAAGCGTAGCTCATCGTTTACTTGGCGGGATTTTGCTCAAAAGGCGGGTTTTTCGTCGGCAGTTTATCTGAAGTATGTTTGTGAAGGCAAAAAGAGTTTGAGTGTGGGGGCGGCAGGTTCTGTTGCAAGTGCAATGGGGCTCGCTGGGTTTGAACATACGTACTTTGTGCTGATGGTTTCGTATGCGCACGCAAAAGGGGACGCTGAAAAAACTGCGGCGTTCGAGAAAAGGTGTGCGCTTGCGAGGGCGCATAAGGTGCGCGTGCTGGGCGAAGAAGAGTACAAGTATTTTAAATCGTGGAAAAATCAGTTGCTGCGTGAAATCGCTCCGCACATGCCGGGGGCAAAGCCGCTTGAAATGGCGAAAGCCTGTAGGCCGACGATTACTGCGGCCGAGGTCTCCGAGACGCTGGATTTTTTACTGCGAGCAAAGCTCTTGAAAAAAGACGCTAAGGGAAATTTTTTGCAGACCGAAAAAGCGGTTTCTATTGGCGATGTAGATGCAGTGCCCATAGCAGCGCGCGATCTGCAACGCCAAATGGGTGAACTTGCGATTAAGTCGCTCAGTTTCCCGCAATCGGAACGCGACATGTCGGGCCTTACCATGGGAATCACGCGTCGCTCTTACGAACGCATCAAGCAGGAACTTGCAGATTGTCGCCGCCGCATTATGGCAATTGTTACCGAAGACGACGATACGGAGCAAGTGTACCGCTTGAACATGCAGTTGTTTCCGATAAGTGAGTGTTTAGAGCAAAAAGAAAAGGTTACGCCAAAAAAAAGGAAGAGATCATGAAGAGTATAATCAAGAATAGTTCAGCTATTGCATTTGTTGGCGCGTTGGCTATGCTGGGCGCATGTTCCGATCCCGAAAACAAGAATATTTCGGGCGGTATTACAGAAGACAAGGGTATTGTCGCCAACCTGGATGTGGCGGGTGTTACGCAGAAGGGGCCGTTCGTGAAGGGCTCCGCGGTAACGGTGCAGGGAATTGACTGCAAGACGCTCAAGTTTACGGACGAAGTGTTCGATGGCAAGGTCAAGAGCGACAAGGGCGACTTTACAGTTGAGAGCGTGACGCTCAAGTCTACGTGTGCGCTGTTCGAGGTGACGGGTGAATACCGCAGCGAAATTACCGGCAAGAAGTCGGCGGGCGAGATTACACTGCATGCGCTGACCGACTTGAAGGACCGCAAGAACGTGAACATCAACGTGCTCACTGAACTGGAATACGAACGCCTGATGTACCTCGTGACCGAAAAGGGCAAGAAGTTCGCGGAAGCGAAGGAACAGGCCGAGAAGGAAGTGCTTGCGGCGTTCGATATTGCGGGCAGTTTCGAGGCGTTCGAGAACCTGAACATCTTCGAGGCGGGCGACGAGAATGCGGCGCTGCTTGCCGTGAGCGTGATGATGCAGGCCGAAACGGACGATGCGGGGCTTGCAAAACGCGTGGAAAAGTTCGTGGACTCGTTCGCAGAAAGCGGCAAGTGGAAAGATTCCGACACGAAGAAAGCGATTTCGGAATGGGCGGTCGAGGCTACGGCAAATGGCAAACTCGACTCTATCCGCAAGAATGTGGAAGCGTGGAACGACGGCGACAAAGTTGCCGCATTCGAGAAGTTCATCGAAGCCTACGCGGACGGCGACAGCGTTGTTCTGAGCAGCAGTTCTTTCCGGTCGTCATCCTCGACACCGGTCGAGGATCTGTCAAGCAGTTCTGCAAAAGCGGGCAGTGAATACGACGCGACTGCAAATACGCTCAAGGACCTGCGCGACGGCAAGGTTTACAAGACCGTGAAAATCGGCAATCAGGTGTGGATGGCGGAGAACTTGAACTTTGAAACAGACAGTAGCTTTTGCTATAGCGATTCTGCTTATTTCTGTGCGATGCATGGCCGCCTTTACAAGTGGGCTGCGGCGGTAGGCAAGTCAGAAAGTGAATGCGGCTATGGCAATACATGTTCGTTGCCGTCAGGAGATGTCCAGGGCGTTTGTCCTAGTGGCTGGCATTTGCCGAGCAAGGCAGAATTTGAATCTTTGATTGCGACTGTTGGCGAAGATTCAACAGCGGGCAAGGTGCTTAAGTCTGCGTCCGGATGGACTGCCGGCGGTTACGGCACGGACGATTTCGGCTTTGCGGCGCTCCCTGCCGGCACCAGGGGCCACGGTGGGGGGTACAGCGGTGCCTATTTCCTTGGTTTTTTCTGGAGCTCTACGGAAATCAGTGACAACAGTGCATTCAACATGTATTTGACCTTCGATGGCGATAGTGTGCATCAGAGCGTTGATATTAAGGATTTTGCGTTCTCCGTCCGCTGCGTGAAGGGGGAAGCTGCTGGCGCATCGTCATCCTCGACGGAGCCTGCCCTGAGCTCAGCCGGAGAGATTGAGGATCTGTCCGGTAGCAGTTCCTCCAGCGATAATACGACAAGCTCGTGCGCTGGGGTTGAATCTTCGAGTTCGGCAACTAGTTCTTCTGCGAGTGATTTGGTTAGTAGCGGTGAAGAATCCAGTAGTAGTGTTGGTGAATTTGACTGGAGCATTCCAAAGGAAGCGTACTTGAATCCGGACATCAGTTATGGCGAGATTACTGATGCTCGTGACGGACAGGTGTATAAGACTGTGAAAATCGGTAATCAGACATGGATGGCTGAGAATCTGAATTATGCTGATAGTGTCAAGACGCCGAGCCTTTTGGGACACAGTTGGTGCCATGACAATGATCCAAAAAAATGTAAAGTAGCGGGACGCCTTTATGATTGGGCTGCTGCTATCGACACGGAAAAACTTTATGACGATGGCGATGGAATAGATTGCGGCATTGGCGCATATTGCGAAGTTCCGGATAATACGCAGGGGATTTGCCCTGATGGTTGGCATTTGCCGAAAAGTGCTGAATGGAAAACTTTGCTTGCTGCTGCGGGAACTAAAAATCTCAAGTCGCAATGGGGATGGCTTGATGATGAAGCCGGTACCGATTCTGTTGGCTTCTCCGCAGTGGCTTATGGCTATAGAAAAGAAAGTACCGGTTTAAACAGGGACGTTGGTGAAGAAGCTTGTTTCTGGAGTGCAACTGACTATAGTGAGGTGCATGCTTATTCTTATAGAATGAGCCGTGGAGTAAAATCAGATTATAAAGATTATGGCTTTAGCATCCGTTGTGTCAAGAACGAGGCTGGGGTGATATCCTCGTCAAGTTCTATTGCTTCTTCGTCTTCGGTTATGCTTGCCGTTCTTTGCAAGACCGAAACTGAAGATAATTGCGAGTACGGCACGCTGACGGATTCCCGTGATGGCCGAACCTACAAAACGGTGGTAATCGGTGCGCAGACATGGATGGCGGAAAACCTTAATTTTGAAACCGATGACAGTGAGTGCTATGATAACGATGCTAGTAACTGCGAAAAATATGGCCGTCTGTATTCATGGGGAACGGCGATGGATGGCGCAGGAGCTTTCAGTGAAAATGGCAAGGGATGTGGAAATGCCAATACATGTCTTGAAACTTTCCCGGTACGGGGCATTTGCCCCAGTGGCTGGCATCTGCCGGATAAATATGAATGGGAAACGTTGTTTATCGCGGCGAGAGGCTATACGAGGGCGGGCAAGATTCTCAAGTCACAGAGTGGTTGGGGTGACGGTGGAAATGGATCGGATGCTGTCGGCTTCTCGGTGTTGTTTGATGGCTTAGGAGCCAGTGTAGATGATTCTAGGGCTTATTTTTGGACTTCTACAGAAACCAGTGGCGAAGTTGCTTATTGGATTGGGTTCCGTGGTGTGAATGACTATGTGACAAATTTGGAATTTGACAAGGATAGTTTCGTATACGTCCGGTGTTTGAAGGATGAATAAGCCGTGCGCAGCAGTCTGCACTACGAAGTAGTGCCAAGATTGGCAAGGGACTTCGTAGAAAACCCCTGGCAAGCCGTTTGTCAAGAGGAGGAAGAAACCCCGCCAGCGATGGCGGGGCTTTCCTGTATTCTGGGGATACGGGCTTTGTATTCTGAATGCTTAAAATTACGAAATAAACGACAAAATCGGTAAAATTTGAATAAAAATGCAAATTTTGTATTCCATATGGTCTGTGGAAACCTATATTTGTACCTATGAAGGATATCGTTGAATATACCGATTACCGCAAGTTCATCCAGGACTACTACGATGAACGTAAGCGCAGCTCGGCCTTTACGTGGCGCGAGTTTGCGCGCGATGCCGGGTTTACTTCTCCGGTATATCTGAAATATATCTGTGAAGGGAAGAAGAACCTGAGCATCGGTGCGGCCGGCTCGGTCGCAAATGCCATGGGGCTCGCGGGTTTCGAGAGCACCTATTTCGTGTTGATGGTTTCTTATGCGCACGCGAAGGGCGACAAGGCGAAACGCGCCGCCTTCGAGGAACGCTGTGCATTGGCGCAGGCGCACAAGGTGCGGGTGCTCGGCGGCGAGGAATTCGATTACTTCAAGTCATGGAAAAATCCGGTGTTGCGCGAATTGGCTCCGCACATGCCTGGGGCAAAACCGCTCGAGATGGCGCATGCCTGCAAGCAGGATATTTCTGCTGCGGAAGTGTCAAAGACGCTCGATTTTTTGGTAAAGGCGGGCCTCCTGAAGAAGGACAGGAACGGCAATTACCGCCAGACGGAAAAGTCCGTGTCGATGGGGCCTGTAGATGCTGTGCCGGTGGCTGCCCGCGAAATGCAGCGAGAGATGGGGGAGTTTGCGGTGAAGGCCTTGGACCTGCCGCTTTCGGAACGCGATATGTCGGGCCTTACGCTCGGGCTTACGCGCAATGCGTATGAACGCATCAGGAAGGAAATTGCGGATTTTCGCCGCCGCATCGTGGCGATTGCCACAGAAGACGACGAGACTGAACAGGTGTACCGCATGAATCTGCAATTGTTCCCGTTGAGTGAACGTCTGGAAAAGAAAAAAGATTTAAAAAATAAGGGAGTAGAACGAGATGAAAAGTAACTTGAGTGATATGTTCCGTGGTGGCATTGTTTGGGCAATGTCGTTGGCATTGGCATCGACTTTTTTGACGGCGTGTTCCGACGACAAGGGCGTCGCTGGCGGCTCTACGGAAGATGCCGGCATCATCGCCAACTTGAATGTGGCGGGCTTGACGCAGAAGGGCCCGTTCGTGAAGGGTTCCGAGGTCACGGTGCAGGGAATCGATTGCAAGACGATGAAGTTGACGAATGAACATTTCGAGGGCAAGGTCAAGAGCGACAAGGGCGACTTTGCCATCGAAGGAGTCTCTCTCAAGTCTACGTGTGCCTTGTTCGAGGTGACGGGTGTCTACCTCAATGAATTTACCGGCAAGGAATCTTCGGAAGGACTGACGCTCCATGCGCTGACGGATTTGAAGGACCGCAAGAATGTGAACATCAACGTGCTCACCGAACTGGAATACGAACGCCTGATGTACCTCGTGACGGAAAAGGGCAAGAAGTTCGCGGAAGCGAAGGAGCGCGCGGAGAAGGAAGTGCTTGCGGCATTCGGTATCGAGTGCGACTTCGGCAATTCCGAAGACTTGACCATCTTTGAAAGTGGCGACGGAAACGCGGCGCTGCTTGCAGTGAGCGTGTTGATGCAGGCGGAAACGGACGACGCGGGTCTCGCAAAGCGCATCGAGAAATTCGCCGACTCGTTTGCAGAAACGGGTAAGTGGAATGATGACAAGACGAAGGCCACGATTGAAGAATGGCAGGTGGTCGCTACGGCCGACGGAACGCTCGATTCAATCCGCAAGAATGTCGAAAGCTGGGGCTATGCCGACGTGGTGCCCGCATTCGAGAAGTATGTGGAAGCCTTTGGCGATACCGTCATCCTGAGCAGCGATTCCCTTCCGTCGTCATCCTCGACACAGGTCGAGGATCTGTCGAGCAGTTCAGTTACCTTGGTTGCGCCCTGCAAGACTGAAACCGAAGACAATTGCGAATACGGTACCTTGACGGATGAACGCGACGGCCAAACGTACAAGACTGTGAAAATCGGTGACCAGGTGTGGATGGCGGAGAATTTGAATATTGATGCGGCGAATAGTTGTTGCTATCACGATTCCGCTGAATATTGCTCCAAGTACGGACGTCTTTATAACTGGGCAGGAGCGATGGATGCTGAAGGCAAATGGTCTACGAACAGTGTGAACTGCCGTTACACTGGGGAGTGCTCTCCGACATATCCTGTGCGTGGAGCATGTCCCGAGGGCTGGCATTTGCCTGATTCAACAGAGTGGGGAAAACTATTGACAGCGGTTGGCGGCCTCGATGTGGCGGCTAAAATGCTCAAGTCAACGAGTGGCTGGCAAGATTGTGAAGAAGAAAACTGCAACGGCACGGACGCCTATGGATTCTCGGCGTTGCCTGCCGGCTACATGGATCGTTATGGGTATGCCTTTACCTACTATGAGGGTGTTAGCACGGGGTTCTATACTTCTACGCAGGTGGATAAAAACGATGCGTACCGAGTGTATTTGTACCATAACAATGTTGTGAATTTTACCAGTGATATCAAGGCCGACGGTTTCTCCGTTCGCTGCGTGAAGGATGACGTTTCTGCTCCGGAATCCAGTAGCTCATCCCAGTCGTCATCCAGTTCGGTTGCTTTGGCGACGCCCTGCAAGACTGAAACCGAAGACAATTGCGAATACGGAACCTTGACCGATTTCCGCGATGGCCAAACCTACAAGACGGTGAAAATCGGTGACATGGTGTGGATGGCCGAAAACCTGAACTACGCCTATTTGCAGCCGACTGATAGCCTCGATTCCACCAGCTTCTGCTATAATGATTCCTTGGAGTATTGTGAAAAGTATGGCCGCCTTTACACTTGGGCTGCTGCTGTAGATAGTGCTGGACTTATCTCTTCTGAGGGGAAGGGTTGCGGTTACTATGCCCAGTGTACATTTGCAAGACATATTCGCGGGGTATGCCCGGAGGGTTGGCATGTGGCGGATACGACGGAATGGCAGACCTTGATTGCAATGGTGAGTGGAGATGACATGACTGCGGGAAGACTTTTGAAGTCGTCTTCCGGTTGGAAAGAAAATAATTATGGGAAAGAAAGTAACGGGGTTGATGCCTTTGGCTTCGCGGTATTGCCAGCTGGTTATGGGGAAGTGCGTGGAAAAACGGTGCCATCTTCTGGCAACGTGGGTTCTTTCACGAGAATCTGGACTGCCACAGATTGGAATGATGACCTTAGCGAATATGGTAATGATGTCAATGGCGGGCTTGCGTACTACTATTTTATGCACAATCATACCGATGGAATAGGGAACAATCTCGACTACAAGACCGGCGCTTACCCAGTCCGCTGTGTCAAGGATTAAATTTAGGGAAAGGGAGAACAACAGATGTTTACGGTAAAGGAATCGGTATTGAAGTGGGGCGCTGCACTCGGGGTGCTCGCGGTGAGCGCCATGCTCTGGGCGTGTTCCGACGACGGGTCAGATTTCGCGGGCGGCTCGACGGAAGATGCCGGCATCATCGCCGACCTGGATGTGTCGGGCTTGACGCAGAAGGGCCCGTTCGTGAAGGGCGCTGCGGTGACTGTGCAGGGAATCGACTGCAAGACGCTCAAATTTACGGACGAAATTTTTGAGGGCAAAGTCAAGAGCGACAAGGGCGACTTTACCGTCGAGGATGTCTCGCTCAAGTCCACATGCGCGCTGTTCGAGGTGACGGGCATCTACCGCAACGAAATTACCGGAAATAAGTCTTCGGATGAGTTGACGCTGCATGCGCTGACCGATCTCAAGGACCGTAAGAACGTGAATATCAACGTGCTTACGGAACTGGAATACGAACGCCTGATGTTCCTCGTGACGGAAAAGGGCAAGAAGTTCGCGGAAGCGAAGGCGCAGGCAGAAAAGGAAGTGCTTGCGGCATTCGACATCAAGGGCGACTTCGTGGAGTTCGAGAAATTGAATATCTTCGAGTCGGGCGACGAGAACGCGGCGCTGCTTGCCGTGAGCGTGATGATGCAGGCTGAAACGGACGACGCGGGACTTGTTACGCGTATGGAGAAGTTCGTAGAATCGTTCGCGGAAACCGGCAAGTGGAAAGATTCTACCACGAAGAATGCAATTTCGGAATGGGCTATCGAGGCCACGGCGAACGGCGGGCTTGATTCTATCCGCAAGAATGTGGAAGCTTGGGACCTCGGAGATACCGTACCCGCCTTCGAGAAGTTCATCGAAGCCTACGCGGACGGCGACAGCGTTGTCTTAATCGTCACACCGAAGTCGAGCAGTAGTAAAAACGGTGATGCCGGCACATCGGCCGGCATGACATCCAGCAGTTCTTCCCAAGACACGACGTACAATGCCGAAAAGAATACCCTGACGGATGCCCGCGACGGCCAGGTTTACAGGACCGTAACAATCGGCAATCAGGTGTGGATGGCGGAAAACCTGAACTTTGAAACGGATTCCAGTTACTGCTATAATGATTCTGCTGAATACTGTGCAAAGTATGGTCGCCTTTATGAATGGAGTGCGGCAATGGATGCATGCCCTAGCGGCTGGCACCTGCCTGATACTGCGGAATGGAGAATGCTGCTCGCTGCGGTTGGTGGGGATTCGATTGCAGGCATGAAACTCAAGTCTACGAGTGGCTGGAATAGTGACGGCAATGGTACGGATGATTTCGGCTTCACTGTGTTGCCTGCTGGTGGCTGGGGGAGCAAGAACTTTGTGGGCGAGGCTGCTGTCTTCTGGACTTCTGAATGGTACGAAGGGTACGATGATTATGCGTATGGTATAAAATTGTACACGGATACCATTGTACGCAAGGGCTACAGTCACAAGTATATCGGGAGTTCGGTCCGTTGTGTAAAGGGCAGTGAATACGATGCGACTGCAAATACGCTCAAGGACCTGCGCGATGGCAAGGTTTACAAGACCGTGAAAATCGGCGATCAGGTGTGGATGGCGGAAAACCTCAATTATTCAGATAGCACGAAGACCGCGAGTCTAAAAGACAAATCTTGGTGCTACGATAATGAATCTGACAATTGCGTAAAGTATGGCCGCCTTTATACCTGGGCTGCAGCGATTGACTCTGTTGCCTTGGCGAACGATGCAAAGGCGCCGCTGGATTGCGGTTATGGCAAGTCGTGTACCCTGCCTGCGAAAGTGCAGGGTGTTTGCCCCGATGGTTGGCATTTGCCGAACTATGATGAATGGGTAGCTATGCTTACGTCTGTGGGTTGGCAGTCAAATGAGAATAAGGTTCTCAAATCCCAGAGCGGTTGGTCCGGAAATGGAAATGGCTCTGACTCTTCCGGTTTTTCTGCGTTGCCTGCTGGTTACTATAATGGCAGTTTCAATCACGCTGGCGACGAAGCAGACTTCTGGAGTTCCTTTGATCACTATAGTGACTACGCCTACAAAATGACACTGGATAATAACATGAAATGTGATAGAGGGTGCATAAATGACGAACGGAAAAACGTCGGGAATTCTGTCCGCTGCGTGAAGGATGGTATTGCTGTTCCTGCGTCCAGCAGTAGCGAAGTGTCTAGCCCATCATCCAGTTCGGTTGCTTTGGTGGCGCCGTGCAAGACTGAAACCGAAGACAATTGCGAATATGGAACTTTGACCGATTCCCGCGACGGTCAGATGTACAAGACCGTAAAAATTGGTACGCAGACCTGGATGGCGGAGAATCTCAACTACGAAACGGCTAACAGTTATTGTTACAACAACGCCGATTCTAACTGCACTAAATACGGTCGCCTTTACACCTGGGCTGCGGCGATGGACAGCGTAGGAACATGGACTGCAAATGGTAAGGGCTGCGGCCTTGGTTCGACATGTTCGCCTACGAACCCTGTACGCGGAGTCTGTCCCGAGGGTTGGCACCTGCCTACGCAGACGGAGTGGAATACGCTGTTTACCGCAGTCGGGGGCCAATCGACGGCGGGCAAGATGCTCAAGTCCACTAGCGGCTGGTATAGAAGCGGCAACGGTACGGATGCCTATACCTTCTCGGCGTTGCCTGCTGGCTTCAGGAACCGCAATGGGAATTACGACTCCGAGGGCAACGACGCGCACTTCTGGAGTTCTACTGAGAGCAATAGCAACTACGCGTACTACGTGCACTTGAGCTACGACTACGACGATGCGCGCCCGGGCATCAACTACAAGAACTACGGGTTTTCTGTCCGCTGCGTGAAGGATTAATTTTAGGGTAGAGAGGCAAGAACAATGAAAAGAGTTTTAGCAATATGTGCCGTGTCCGCATTCCTGCTTACGGCTTGCGGCGATGACGAGAGCAGCGGTTTCACAACCCGCCCCGACGAGGATTCTTCTTCGTCTGTTTGCGAGGACTGCGACGATTCAAGTAGTTCCTCTAGCGTCACACCGCAGTCGAGCGAAAGCGAGACAAGTGTGTCCAGTTCTTCTGCGAAATCGAGTAGCAGTAAAAACGGCGATGCCAAGTCAAGTAGTAGCTCTGCGGAGTCGTTATCAAGTGATGCGTCGAGTATCAGTTTCTTTGAAGATGGAGTTACAGGAACTATGACTGATGGGCGTGACGGGCAAACATACAAGATTGTGAAAATCGGCAAAAAAATCTGGATGGCGGAGAATTTGAACTACGCATACACTGGTGTTCCCTTTAAAAGTGGCGAAATTACCTTCGATTCCTCGAGCTGGTGCTATGACAATGATCCTGCCAACTGCGCCAAATACGGTCGCCTTTACACATGGTCCGCCGCAATGGATAGCGTGGGCAGGTGGAGCACGAATGGCAAAGGTTGCGGCAATAAAACGATGTGCTCGCCGACATACCCGGTGCGTGGTATTTGCCCCGAGGGCTGGCATTTGCCAACGGAATTAGAATGGGGTATGTTATTTATATTAGACGGGTATACATCGACGGCGGCAGAGAGACTCAAATCGGCAAGTGGTTGGGCCGATAACGGAAATGGCTCCGATATCTATTCCTTTGCCGTATTGCCTGTTGGCATCAGGAGTTCAATTGAAGGGTACGTAGGTGAGGGCTACTGCACAACCTTTTGGACTTCTGATAGCGACGACGACTACTATGCGGATGCTAAGACCATGAACTACAACAGCAACGGAGTGAGTGAGTATGGCTTCCACAAGGAAGAGGGGTTTTCTGTCCGCTGCGTGAAAGACTAAATTTAAGAGTACTCCAATCAAAAAAAGACCCCGCTTGATGCGGGGTCTTTTTCGGGTGGATGACCGGACTCGAACCGGCAACATCCAGAATCACAATCTGGGACTCTAACCAATTGAGCTACATCCACCATGTA
>JBGUQN010000093.1:0-30381 GCA_045131085.1 Fibrobacter sp. | reverse complement strand
ATGCAGGCCACGTGGTTACTCATGCCGCCACCCATGGAGAAGCCTGCTGCGTAGATACGCTGCGGGTCGATGCAGGCTTTTTCTCTGACATACTTGATCATTTCGCGAGTGAACTCGAGGTCGTCGTCGTTGGAGCAGCACGGGCCGACGTTCCAACCCGGGCCCATCGTTTTGGTGGTGCCTTGCGGGTAGAGCGAGATGACGCCTTCCTTGTCGGTGAGTGCCTTGTACCTCGTATCCCTCATCTGACCTTCGCTGCTGCCACCGATCGGGTGATAGTCAATAAGCAGCGGTACGGCCTTATCACCCTTGTAGGTACTCGGCACATGCATGATGAATGTGCGCTTGCCCGAACTGCCTTGGACGGTCAAACTTACCGTCTCGTCTTTGCCGGACTGTGCAGTCTTGCCGGAGCAGTCGATAACGGGTGCCTCTACGCTGCTGGAAGACTTGACTTCACTCGAAGACGAGGCTACGACAGAAGAACTCTGCGGCGGCTGGATTGCGCTGGAGCTGGTCGGCGGATTGGTGCCGGCTTCCATGACAATCTGGACGTTGGTTTCGACTTCGGCCTTCGCCTGGTAAGTGGCGTTCTTGTAGCCGTCCTTGGCAAACTGCAAGAACGGCAGCGGATCGCCTTCCTTCTTGAGGGACCTGACTCCCTTATCGGTCACCATATAAGTGCTGTTCTGGCTGTCGGCGCTAATGCGGATGAACTTCGCGCCCTTCGCGAGATTGCCCAGGTCGAGAGAAACGATTCCCTGGACGTGATCGATGCTGCTTTCCTTGAGCACCTTACCCAAGGCGTTAATTACAGACACCTTGAGGTCTCCATCCACGTTGTAGATGATGAGCATGTTGCCTTCCATGTGGATGGCAAGGTTCGAAGCCTTCTTGCTGGCGATGGCGCTTTGGCCTTCGTTGCTGATGGTAAACTTGCCGTCATCGGTTGTCGTGGCGGAAACCCCAGCAAAGTTGAACGAGGTGATGTTGACTCCACCCAGGGGCTGGCCCTGGTTCGAGGAGACGACGCCGGAAATACTCCAGGCGAACGCCATTGTACTAGACAATGCTATACCACTAGCAATGCCCATGAGTTTGGGAAAATTCATATAATGCTCCTTATTTTTACCCAAAACATTTCCATAACTACCCAAAAACAAATTTACCTTTTAAAAACAAGCCTCGAATGTAAATTTTTATTCGTTTACATTTTGTAAATGGCAAATTTAGCAAAAAAACGCACTTTTTGGTGTGGATAAACCCTAAAAGTTTTTGCCGGGGTTAAAAGTTCCGCTTTTCCGTCGGGTATGTCCGATTGGGGCGACAAAAACTCCTTTTAAGGCGGTAACGTAAAAAAACGGAGAAGCGTAAATTTTTGGGTACAAGGTTATGGACAAAGTGTCAAAGGAATAATTTGTCCCACATGGGGAAAGGAGCCGCGACGGAGATATTTTTATAGTAAGCCGGCGTTGGTGTGCTGGCTACAAAAAACAAAAAAGGGATGCGGACATGAAGACGATTCTTCCAACAGTCGCCAAGACTGTTGCCTTTGCCCTTGTGGCATCGGCTTTCTCCTTTGCGGGCCCCGGCATGGCCGACGGCGGTGCAAAGTTCCTCGGAAATATTACAACTCGCGGCCAGGTGCAGTCCGATTTCGGTACCTACTGGAACCAGATTACCGCTGAAAACGAGTGCAAGTGGGCGTCTATCGAAGGTACCCGCGGCAGGTACAACTGGAGCGGTTGCGACGCCTGCTACAACTGGGCCAAGAAAAATGGCGGCCATTTCAAGTTCCATGCGCTAGTGTGGGGCTCCCAGTACCCCAACTGGTTGAATGGCCTTAGCGCCGACGAAACCAAGAAGGCTATCACGGCCTGGTTCGACGCCGTTGCCGAACATTACCCCGATCTCGAAATGATCGACGTGGTGAACGAAGCAATCAAGTCTGGTGGCAGTTACCATTCCGGCTACGGCAAGAACAACAACATCATTCCGGCCCTCGGTGGCGACAACGGCAACTACGAATTCGTGGCGACCGCTTTCAAGATGGCGCGCGAACGCTGGCCGAAGGCTATCCTTATCTATAACGACTACAACACGTTCCGTTGGCAGATCAACGAAGGTATTGACCTTGTGAACAAGCTCGTGAAGCAGGGCGCCCCTGTGGATGCCTACGGCCAGCAGGCCCATGACCTTACGGACATGAGTGCAAACGACTTCAAGAACGCCTTGAACAAGATCCAGACGAGCGTCAAGAATGCCAAGGGCGAACCGATGCCGCTGTATATTACCGAATACGATATCGGTACCGACAACGACAGCCAGCAGAAGCAGCGCTACTCCGAGCAGATTCCGGCTTTCTGGGAATCCAAGCAGGTGGCGGGCATTACCTTGTGGGGCTATATCTACGGCGCTACCTGGACCACGAACGGTAACTCCGGTATTATCAAGAATGGTCAGGACCGCCCGGCCATGACCTGGCTCAAGGACTACTTCAAGAATCACCTTGCCGACGGCAAGAACGAAACTGGCCTCGATGGTGCCAGCACTTACGTTCCGCCCGAGCCGGTTCCGCGCAAGCCGTTCAAGGGTTCCGCCTTTGCTATTCCGGGCAAGATTGAAGCCGAAGACTTCGATATCAACGGTGTGGGCGAAACGGATGGCGTGAGCAACACTACCTACAATGAAGCCGATGGCGAAAACCATGGCGACGAGAAGGACTACCGTAAGGATGCAGCCGATGTCGACCTCTACAAGAAGGCTACCGGCATTATCGTGGGCTACAACAACGAAGGCGACTGGCTCGAATACACGGTTAACGTGAGCGAAGCCGGTGACTACACCCTCTTTGCGGCCGTAGCTTCGGCGAATGCCACTTCCGGCTTCTCGATGTCTATGGACGGCAAGGAAATTGCCTCGTTCAGCGTTCCGAAGAATGACGGCGAAGACAACTACGACGATTACAACAAGGTCAAGGCCAACGTCTCCCTCACTGCGGGTAAGCATATCCTGCGCATGACGGTGACGGGCGCCTGGTTCGATGTGGACTACTTTACCTTCGTGAAGGGCAAGGACGCTACCGACCCCGAACCGATTGAAGAACCGGTTGATGAACCGCCTAGTGCAATCGCTCTCGACCAGCACATGAACGTCGACCGTGTCCAGGACTACTATGTCATCGATCCGATGGGTATGCGCATGGGTGTCCTGAGCGCTTACGGATTCGAAGCCGCTGCCGAAATTCTCCAGAATTCCAGTGCGGTCAAGAGCTCCGGCGTGTACTACCTGCGTAACCGTTGGACCGGTGAAATGCAGGGTGTACGAGTCGTTCGCTAGCAAAAACTGATATCCATATGCCTTAAATGCCCCGAAAAACGGTTTCGGGGCCCAATTCTGTGATTTTCGTCACACCTGAGTGTGGCGCGTGGACAAATTGTCTACGATACATTTTTAGAAGTGAGTTCTATAAAGCCCTGTGGAGAATAAATTCCATATTAGGCCGTTATTGGATGTGTCGGCCAAAAAAAGGATGTGGATATGAAAAATCTATTCTCTACTGCTACTAAAACCTTGGCCGTCGCACTCGCTGCTTCGACCCTTTCTTTCGCTGGTCCCGGCTTGGCCGATGGTGCAGCGAAGTTCGTCGGTAACATTACAACCCGTGGCCAGGTCCGTAGCGACTTTACGGAACTGTGGAACCAGATTACTGCCGAAAACGAATGTAAGTGGGCTTCTATCGAAGGGACCCGTGGCCGTTACAACTGGAGCGGTTGCGATGCTGCCTTTAACTGGGCAAAGAACAACGGTGGTCACTTCAAGTTCCACGCTCTGGTTTGGGGTTCCCAATACCCGAACTGGTTGAACAATCTCAGTGCCGACGAAACCAAGAAGGCGATTACCGCTTGGATGGATGCTGTCAAGGAACATTACCCTGATCTCGAAATGATCGACGTGGTGAACGAAGCCATCAAGTCGGGTGGTAAGTACCATTCCAATTACGGCTCGCAGGGTGGCAACAATATTATTGCAGCCCTCGGTGGCGATAACGGCAATTACGAATTCGTGCAAACGGCATTCAAGATGGCCCGTGAACGTTGGCCGGATGCAATCCTCATTTATAACGACTATAACACGGTTCAGTGGCAGAAGAACGAAGGTATCGACCTCATTCAGAAGTTGAAGAAGGCTGGTACTCCGGTGGATGCCTACGGCCTGCAGGCTCACGACATGATGAGCCAGGGCGGTGGCCAGGGCGGTACCGGCGGTGGCGGCTCCTGTTTGAGCCTCAGCACGCTTAAGAGCACTATCGAAGAAATCTGGAACAAGACCGAGATTCCGCTGTTCATCAGTGAATACGATATTTTCACGAGCGATGATAACGTTCAGAAGAAGTGCTACTCCGAACAGATTTCCTACTTCATGGAGAACGAACATATTGCCGGTATCACCATCTGGGGCTATATCTACGGCGCTACATGGAATGACGGTACGTCCGGTATTATCAAGGACAACAAGGACCGTGCGGCCATGACATGGCTCAAGGAATACCTGAAGAGCAACAAGGGCGTCAATACGACAGGCCTTCCGACGGGTGAACTCACTCAGGTTGAACCTGAACCGCAGAAGCCGTTCAAGGGTCAGGCGTTTGATTTGTCGGGCAAGATTGAAGCTGAAGACTTCGACATCCCGGGCAAGGGCAAGGGCAATAACTCCTATTCCGTTTCTGGCGATTGCGATGATTCCTGGAATACGGAATATAGAAAGGGTACATCTGTAAAGATTGGCGAAAAGAACGGTGGTCTTGTTCTCGGTTGTAACCCGACAGGAAACTACTTCCAGTACACCATCAACGTGGCTGCGGCAGGCGACTATGTCGTGACGGCAAACGTGGCTGCTAGCGGAACTGGCTCTGTCGTGTTCAAGGTCGGTGACAAGGTTGTTTCTGATACGCTCGAATTTACCGGTGATTCCTGGACTGCCTTTGACCAGGTCAAGGGTAACATCAAGCTTGATGCTGGCGAACAGATCCTGACTCTCGAAATTTCCAAGGGATATATCGATGTCGACTGGTTCCAGATTACGAAGGCTGGTGAAGAACCTCCTCCGACCATTATCGGCCAGAAGGTCCTCCAGTACGACCCGAACGCCCGTCAGGACTACCACGTGTTCGACCAGAATGGTGTGAACATGGGTGTGCTCTCTGCCTATGGTTTCGATGCCGCAAAGGAAATCCTCCAGAGCTCTAGCGACGTGAAGGCTGCCGGTATCTACTACCTGCGCAACGTCAAGACTGGCAAAATGCAGAGCGTGCGCGTGGTCCGCTAATCATCGACCAGTAAAGTTCATCCTTTAGAGACGGGTCCCGAAACGAGAGTTTCGGGGCTCTTTTTTTTAGCCTCATGGATAATCTATCCATAGAAGCTCCGTTCCAACATCCAATATTTGGCGTTTTTCAAGGTAATTTTGGGGTATAGGTGAAACAAAAAAAGGATGTTGGTTATGAAAAAGATTTCTCTTTCTCTTGCTGTCGCAGCCATTGCAGGCTTTGCCACCATGGCAAATGCCGCTCTCGCCGATGGTGGCGCTAAATTCCTGGGCAATATTACTACGGGCGGTCAGATTCGTAGCGACTTTGCTCAATATTGGAACCAGATTACTCCCGAAAACGGCTGTAAGTGGGGTTCCATCCATTCCCTTTCCAACGGCAACAGCGGTACAAGCAAGTTCGCCTGGGACAACTTCGACAAGTGCGAAAGCGCCTACAAGTGGGCCAAGGAAAAACCGGGTGAACGCCATTTCAAGTTCCATGCTCTCGTTTGGGGCTCGCAGTACCCGAACTTCCTCTGCAAGAAGAAGAATCCGGGCATT
Organism: Fibrobacter sp.; assembly: GCA_045131085.1. GTDB lineage: Bacteria > Fibrobacterota > Fibrobacteria > Fibrobacterales > Fibrobacteraceae > Fibrobacter. The sequence goes on along the minus strand of JBGUQN010000093.1, from coordinate 24,510 downwards.
ACCGTAGAGCTCACGAAGCAGTACATCACCGAATGGTTTGATGCCGTCGCGGCCAAGTTCCCGGACCTTGAATACATCGACGTGGTGAACGAGGCCATTTGGGCCGGTGACAACTACCACTCCGGTTACGGCAAGCCCGCTGCAGGTGCCGAAGGCCACAGCACCGACGATACCGAATGCGGCGGCTCCTACATTATCGAGGCCCTCGGTGGCGACCGTGTGGTGAATGGCAAACACCAGTACGACTTTATCACGAACGCCTTCAAGATGGCCCGCGAACGCTGGCCGAAGGCAGTGCTTATTTACAACGACTACAACACGCTTTCTTGGCAGATCAACGAAGGTATCGAACTCATTCAGACCATTGTCAAGAACGGCGCTCCGGTCGATGCTTACGGCCAGCAGGCTCACGACTGCAAGGGCATGAGCAAGTCTGATTTCGAAAGCAAGATGACCCGAATCCATAACGAGACAGGCCTCCCGCTCCTCGTTTCGGAATACGATATCGGCGAAGCCGACGATACCAAGCAGAAAAATGACTATGCAAACCAGGTTCCCTTCATGTGGGAAACTCCCTGGGTCGCGGGTATCACTATCTGGGGTTATATCAACGGCTCTACCTGGGTGGCAAACACCGGCCTCATCGAAAAGGATGGCCGCAAGCGCGCTTCCATGAACTGGCTCGAAGACTATTTCGCGCAAAACCTCGACAAGGGCCAGAACGATGTGACCTTCACGCCGGTTGAACCTGAACCGCAGCTCCCGTTCAAGGGCCAGCCGATTGATATTCCGGGTAAGGTCGAAGCCGAAGATTTCGATATCCCGGGCAAGGGCGTCAACGAAGACGGCACGAGCAACCAGTCCTATAGCGACGATTCCGAAAACCACGGCGATAGCGACTACCGCAAGGATACCGGCGTCGACCTCTACAAGAAGGCGACCGGCGTGATTGTGGGCTACAACAGCGAAGGCGACTGGCTCGAATGGACCGTGAACGTGAAGGAAGCGGGCGACTACACGATGTTTGCCGCCGTGGCTGCCGCGGGTTCTACCTCCAGCTTCCAGCTTTCCCTCGATGGTAAGGCTCTTACCGAAAAGATATCTGTCCCCGCCGCCAAGGAAGGCGAAGAGAACTACGATGACTACAACAAGGTCAGCGCCAACGTGACCCTCCCGGAAGGCAAGCATGTCTTGCGCATGGACGTGACTGGCGCCTGGTTCGACGTGGACTACTTCACCTTCGTGAAGGGCAAGGATGCTACTGACCCCGAACCGATTGTTGGCGACGACGAGCCAGGTCCGATTTCCATTGCGGATGTCAAGTTTGACGCGGGTACACTCCAGGATTACTACGTGTTCGACCAGAACGGCGTACGCCTCGGCCTGATGAGCGCCTACGGGTTTAACGCTGCTGTCGACATGCTCCGCGCTTCCGGCATGGTGAAGACATCCGGCGTGTACTACCTGCGCAACCGCTTTACCGGTGCAATGCAGAGCGTGCGCGTGGTTCGCTAATAAAGAACTGTTATCCATATACCGAAAGCTCCCTGAAGTCCTGCTTCAGGGGCTTTTTTTCTAGATTTGGGGCATGAAGGCAAATTACTTCCCGGCAATAGACGGGCTTCGCCTGCTTGCGAGCATCAATATCGTGATGCTCCACCTGGGCAGTTCGAGCGCGCTAGGCTACATGGCCGATTACAAGTGGCTTATGCCCATCGTGTCGGCGCCCGCCTTTGCTGCCGGCATTTTCTACGTGTTTGCGGGGTTCCTTTTTGCAAGCAAGTTCAGCGATCCGGAACGCCGCATTCCGGTAATCCCGTTCATGTTCGCCCGCATTGCGAAACTCTACCGCCTGCATTTCTTCATGACGCTCCTGATGTTCGTGGTGCTCGTTTTCAAGTTCAGCGGCTATACGCACCTGCCTGCTTTCAGTGAAATCGGCGACTGCGCCTCGAAGGGCCTCTCTGCGATGGTTCACCCCTGGCGGAGCCTGCTCTTGCACCTCACGCTCACGTGGTCTATTGTGCCCGATCTGGGCATGAAGCTGAACGAACCCAGCTGGTCCTTGACGAGTTTCTTCCTGTGCTATGCGATTACCCCGTGGTTTAGCCGCTGGCTGTTCAAGCGCAGCCGCCGTACGCTATGGATATTGTTTGGCGCCGTATTCGTTCCTGGAATCCTCTGGGCGGTGACCTTCGGGCTTACGGGCGACCTCTGGTTCGCCGGTTATGCCGAAAAATACAGGTTTTTCCACATGTTTGCGCCGGTGCGCGTGTTCGAGTACGTTTTCGGCATGGTCATCTACCGCCTGTACGCCGAGGGCTGTTTCGATTTCCTCAAGAAGGACTACGTGAGCGGGATTGCGCAGGCCCTGCTCCTGGCCGCCCTTTACGGCAGCCTGTTCCTCATGTCCCCGGCCTACAATCCGGGTGTAAATTACTTTATACATCACAGCGTTGCCGTATTCATTTACGGGCTGTTCGTGCTTTCGCTGCTTTCGGGCAAGGGGTTCATGGCCCGGTTCTTCTGCATCGGCGTTGTCCGGAAAGTCGGGCGCGCGAGCTTCTACCCCTACCTCATACACCTTCCGCTTATCTCTATTGCGTGGGGAATCTGCAACCTGAATACCCCCAAGAATACGCTGCTGTTCATGCTGTTCGTGTATACGGTGAGTACGCTCTACATGGAATTCAAGACCTGGCGCCGCAAGCGCAAAAAGGCCCATTGACGGTATATAAATGCGGCCTGTCGTGGCCATGTGAGTAAGCGCACACTTCTGTGCGATTTTTTGGTGTTTTTCGTTACGTTTTTACGTTTTTAGGGCTTGTGCAACCGAATTATTACATCTTTAAGGGGTGCAATAATCCCCAAGTTCAATTATATTTATTGCGGGTGGGAATAACTAGAAAAAAATGAGGATGTAGATGAAAACTTTCCTTAAAGCTACTATGTGCACGGTCGCTATGGCCGCCACGATGTCCATGGCTGCGGCGAACTTCCCGTTCCCGCAGAACATGAAGAGCCCCTACGGCTACACGATTCCGTTCGCTAGCCCGGATTCGATCAAGGTTCATTTCGACCTGTGGAAGAAGGCCTGGTACGATGCAAACCAGGGCTGGGTTCTCGCTCCTGAAGGCACCTGCTCTACCGTTTCCGAAGCAATCGCCTACGGTATGTTGATTACGGTGTACATGGACGATGGCAAGAGCAACGAATACAAGACCATGTTCGACAAGCTCTATAACACCTGGACAAGCAATGCTTCCGGTGGTGGCGGTATGAACTGGCGCATCGGCTGCGATGGCGGTTCGGGTTCTGCATCTGACGCCGACTTCGACGCTGCCCTTGCCCTTGTGATGGCCTCCAAGCAGTGGGGTGATGAAAGCTATATGACGAAGGCAAAGTCCCTCATCAGCTGGATTGCCTCGAACGATATTGGCAGCAACAAGATTAAGCCGGGCAACCAGTGGAACGACGCTTTCAACCCGAGCTATGCGACTACCGCAAACTTCAAACTTTTCCAGGATGTTGCCGGTGGTTCTTGGAATAGCGTCATTTCCCAGGCTTATACTGATTTGAACGCTTGTGCTAACTCCAAGACCGGTCTTGTTCCTGACTGGTGTGACTGGAATAGCCATCAGCCGACCAAGACGAGTGCTTCCGTTGCTCAGGACGAAAATCCGGGCTTCTTCGACGATGCTGCCCGTACCCCGTGGCGCATGGCGTGGGCCTACTACTGGTATGGCGATACCAAGGCTCAGGCATTCAACAAGAAGATTAACGACTGGATGATTCCTGAAACTCGTACGGCTAGCGGTATCAACTCCGGCTACTTCATCAATGGCCAGGCCGTGAAGAGTGAAAAGCGCAACTTTGTGTCTTCCACCTTCTCTGGTGGTATGGGCATTGCCGCATCTAGCGTTGATGCCTCTGCCTCCAAGTCCTTCATGGAAACGGTCTACAAGGCTCTTGTCAACATGAAGAGCTGCAAGAATGCTTCTGGTTGTGGTGAAGGCAGCAACCCGGGTGAAAAGTACTACCCGGCAACGCTCAACCTCCTCTACCTCCTCCTCATGACGGGTAACATGCCCAACTTCTACAACATGACGGGCTTCGAAAAGTTTACTCCGGACCCGAGCCTCATGAGCGGCGTCGGCGATGCCGAAGGCGTGCAGATGGCTAAGAAGGATTCTACGGTCGGTGTTTCTGGTTTCTGGAACTGGGGTGGCTACCACGACAAGCTCGGTATCGGTACCGTGATGTCTCCGGATTCCGGCGAATCTCCGCTCTATGCCAAGAACTGTGAAATTACTGCCGAAGCTACTATGGAAATCGGCCCCGAACCGGAATGGACGCAGGCCAAGGCTGACGTGTGCAAAAATACTCCGGCTCAGTGCGAACTCAAGTACCCGTCCGCCGGTATTGCCATGTCGTTCCTTTCTAACGACAAGAAGGGCGTCGACCTCGAAGCTCTCGGAGTCAAGTACCTACGCGTTACTGCTAAGACCCAGGGCCCCATCCGCATGGCTGTCCTTAACGAGATTACCAACGAAAACGATGCCAAGGGCGTTCCGAACGCAGGTGCTGGCTCTGAACCGGGTACTTATGTGGACCCCACTGACGATTACACGGCCGTTCTTTACGACATGACCCCGAATCAGTATGGTTTTGTGGGTGATGGCAAGAATGAATTTGACAAGCTTAGCTGGGTGAGCACCGCAGCCCCCGTAGGCTCCGAAATCATCAAGTGTGTCACTGGCCTCAAGTGGGAAGTCAAGGACGCCAAGGGCGGCTTCGGCTCTGTCTCCATCAAGGCCATTGAATTCCTCGATGCAGAGAAGAATGTCATCGATCCGAGCAAGATTACCGGCATCGTGGTTCCGCCGTACCAGTGCTCCAGCAATCCGGGTTCCAGCTCCAGCAATCCTGGCAGCAGCTCCGGAGTTGGCTTCTGCAAGGCTCCGTCTATCGACAACATGAAGGTTATTGCTAGCGGTAACCAGGTGAAGGTCCTCGGCGCTTCCGTCGGTTCTGCCTACACCGTGTTCAGCCTGCAGGGCAGGGTCATCGCCTCTGGCATGATCACCAGCGCTTCCCAGGGCATCACTGTCCCGAACAAGGGAACGTTCCTGGTACGTGTTGGTACCAAGCTCCACATGGTTGCTGTCAAGTAATCGCGTGAATCGAACTTGAAATGGAGCCGCGGCCTTCGGGTCGCGGTTCCTTTTCTTTTAGAGTGTAAAATTGTATATTCTGTATGCGGCAAGTGTTTTTTGCCTTGATTTTTTGTTTTTAGGAGCGTAAGATGGACATCGGTTCACTTCATTTCCAGAATCCTGAAGCCTTTTGGCTGCTTGTTCTTGTACCGGTTCTTATTGCATTGTATGTTTACCGCCAGCAACGCCGCAAGAGCACTATCAAGTTCCCGGCGCTTTCCATAGCGAAAAAGGCTATCCCGAGCCGCCGCGTGCGCCTGCGCCACATTGTGCCCGCCTTGCGCCTTGCCGCCCTGTGCTGCTTCGTGGTGGCGCTTGCCCGCCCGCAGAACGCGATGGAGGTGGAATACACGAATACCGACGGCGTGGATATCATGCTTGCGCTCGACGTTTCGGGCTCGATGGGTACGCTCGACATGCTTACGCGTACCGAGCAGGCAAAACTCGGAGTGATGAACGCCGAACGCATCCTCAAGTCGGGAGAATACTGGAAATACAGCCGCATGGGGTATGCCCAGGTGGTGATTGCAGACTTTATCCAGAAGCGTCACAGCGACCGTATAGGGCTTTCTGCCTTCGGTAGCCGTGCGGTGACGCAGTGCCCGCTTACGCTCGATTACGGCAGCCTACTTGAGATATTGAAGGCGACAGACGAACTGGCCAAGGATTCCATTATTGCAGCGCGCACTGCCATCGGCGATGGCCTTATGAATGCGCTTGCCCGCCTGCAAAAGTCCGAGGCGAAATCGAAGGTGGTTGTCTTGCTGACAGATGGCCGTGACAATGCGAGCGTGATTTCGCCCGTGCGTGCGGCCGAAGTCGCGCAGTCGCTGGGCGTGAAGGTCTATACCGTGGGCGTGGGTAAAAAGAAGGGCAAGATTCTCTCCTTCCAGCAGAATCCGTGGACGGGTGAAATCTCGTGGGGCGAGCGCGACATTATGCCCGAAGAAGGTATCGACGAGACGACTCTGAGGTCGGTTGCCGAGAAGACGGGAGGCAAGTTCTACCGCGCCGAGAACAAGGAACAGCTCGAAGAAATCTATTCAGAAATCGACCAGCTCGAAAAGACCGAAATCGAGACGGTCGCCTATGCCCGGTATGCCGAAAAGTTCTACCCGTGGCTACTGGCGGGAGCATTGCTCGTTCTTTTGGAATTGCTGCTTGCGAATACGCGCTTCGTGCGCATTCCGTAATATGCCGGCATCTTGTGCCTGGCATGCTCAAAACATTTTTATGGATTTTTAATGGGCAAGCGGCGTTGGCGGCTTGATGCAGTTCTTGTCTACGTTTTTCAGCAACTGGTCAAGGTAACGGGTTTCGGAGGTACCATATTCCGACCAGTAAATGCTGAACGTTACGGGCCACGGGACCTGCGAAAGGAACTGGTCCCCGTTGCTGTTTGCGATAAGCCTGCCTGTGAAAGCTTCCAGTTCAGCGAAGTCTACATATTCGGCAACAATGGCAAATGACCCCCTGCCGTAGTAGGCGAGGAACATTCCCTTGCAAGTGCATTGCGTGCGCAGGAACTGCCCCACCTTGTTGAGGGCGAAGTAGGTAGAACTCACCTTGTATTTTTTGCGCATTTCCTTGAGGTTGTCTATTTTCAGCCTGATGAAAAAGAGCCTTTTGGCCGGGTCTTGGCTTTGCGTGATGTCTTCTAGATACTGGGCCAGTTTGTTCGTGTTATTGAGGCCGGTTATTGAATCTACGGTTATGCGCAGGCGCATGAAAGACAAGTATATGAACAAGCTTGCCAGCACGAATGTGGGCGCTGTAATGTACAAGTCCAGGTATTTCGCCTGTGCAATCATGGAAATTAGCGGAACGGACATGACAAACGTGACTGCGTAGAGCCTTTTCCGAAGGAACGGGTTGTGGCTCTTGAGGGCGTTACGCAGGCTCAGTGAGGCCGCACCTACGATGTAAACTACGGAGAAGATATTCAGGAAAATCCAGATGGTGGGGTTCAGCCCGATAGTTTCATCGGAAAAATGCATCAGGGTATCGTTGATACACGCAATGCTTAGCGCTACGCTCGGGAGAACTATGGGTAAAGCCCATTTTCTTAACTTGTATGTGTTTGTGGAAATAGTGTAGTATACGGTAAGGAACCAGAAGTTACCCATCGTGACGCAAGAGATGACTTTTAGGCAGTTGATAATTCTTTGCGCCGGGAAATTGGTCATGGGGATTAGGGCGCCAATGGTGTTCAACACGTTGAAAACGAGAGATATTTCAATTAGTCGCTGAAACGCATTCATTGACTTGTGCAATAACGCCATGCGTGAGTTGCCAACGTGTATCATCAGAAGGATGAGGATACACATGACATCTACTTGTATTCCGTATACAGTATTCATATTAAAACCCGTAACAAAAATATATATATTTGTTAACAAAAGAGTCATCTTTGTAGAAAAATGCCTTTTTTTGTGATTTTTACTAAAATAAGATGTTGGTGTAGGGCTGAAATGTTCATTTTTTGTATATTCTCGGTGTCCGCGAGAGATTTAAATTGCGGACGGAGGATTTGATGCGATTTGCCGAACCGAATTTTTTGTGGGGCTTATTTTCGCTTCCGTTTTTTGCTCTTTTGTTCTACTATGCGTACCGCCGTCGTAAAAAGTTGGCTGCGCGGTTTGTTTCGCTCCCGATGCTTTCGAAACTTTCTACAAGCGTCTCTCCTTGGCGTAGGCTTGCGAAGGTGTTGATCCTTTTGCTTGCGATTGCCTTCTTGTTTGTGGCGCTTGCCCGCCCGCAGTGGGGCCGCAAGATGGAACATATCGAACGCCGTGGCCTGGACCTCGTGCTGTTGCAGGATATCTCCCTCTCGATGCTTGCCGAAGATGTTAAACCCAACCGTTTGGTGCGTAGCCGTCACGAGATTTCATCGTTCCTGGAAAGCCTTTCGGGCGACCGCGTGGGCCTTGTCGCCTTCAGTGGGGAAGCGCAGGTAATGGTCCCGCTTACGCTGGACTATGGTACCGTGCAGATGATGTTGCGTGAACTGAATCCGGGCTGGCTTATGCCGGGAACGAATCTGGAGCAGGCTATCCGCAAGGGAATGAGCCTGTTCAAGAATTCCGGCGGTGCTGGCAAGTACTCCGTGATGATTTTGATGAGCGATGGCGAAGAGCTCGAAGATGCTGCCGTGAATGCTGCGAAGGAAGCCGCGGAGATGGGCATCAAGATTTATACCATCGGTATCGGCAGCCGCGAGGGCGTGCCTATCCCGGTGAAGACGAAGAATGGCGATGTCGCCTACAAGAAGGACATACAAGGGAATATCGTGACGACGCGCCTTGAAGAAGGTACGCTGCAGGAGATTGCGAGCGTGACCGGCGCCCTGTATTTCTATGCGAGCCCGGGCGAGTTCCAGCTGCAGAAGGTCTTGACTGAAATCGCTAGCCTCGAGAAGAAGGAACAGGCGTCTGACCGCATGGAAAATTACCAGGACCGCTACCAGATTTTCCTCGGGCTAGCAGCCTTGCTGTTCCTCATAGAGGCTGTCGTTTCGGAACGTGGCCGCCGCCGCAAGCAACTCGCCGGCCGCTTCAGCTAAAGACGTTTGTTGTAGGCCGTTGACTGCGCGGATGTCGCGCGAAAGGTCTCCGTGAGCAACAAGCGACTCGTATCAACGAGTCGTGGTTGCGAGAGTGAGCGCATACCGGAGTAATTTAATTCCCAAGTGTGGCGCGAACGGTTTTAAAATGTCTAAAAACTAAAAGACTCAGTGCATTAGCACTGAGTCTTTTAGTTTTTAGGAGGATAGAGAAGAGCCCCTCGGGTGGACTGTGTCTCTCCTGGAGACGGGCGGCTCGCCGAGGCGATGCCGAGTAATTATCCACCGGAAGGGCTCATTTTGTAATATACAGATTTTTTTGTCGTTGGAACGCTTCGCCCTCAAAAACGATATTCCAATATGGAAGATTGGCGTTTTGCGCTACGGAAAATCTATATTTAGAGTAAATGCGTAAATTTGATTGTTTTATTGCCTGTATGGGGTTCGGGCTGGTTGGCATGGTGGCATGCTCTTCCGCTCCGGCTCCCGCGACCGAGACTCCGGCGCCTTCCGCCGATACTACTGCTGCCGTCGCCCCCTCCGCAAAGGTGGAATCGGCCCCGGCTCCCGTAGCTGCAGATGCGCTCCCTGCTTCGTATAAGGATATCAAGTATCCCGACTATAAGTACGTGGCGCCTTACCCGAAGGATTTCCGCGTTGAACTCGGTGAAGGCATTGCCGGGTACATCGTTCCCGATCGCAGCCTTCCTCTGGTGAATTTTACCGTTTATTTCGAGAATCCGCGTGTGCCGACGGACATCAAGGACGAAGCCGGCAACGAAATCGTGGGCTCCATGTTCCGTCGTGGCGGCGGTGTCGATATTTCGGCGCACGCCCTGGACGATACTCTTGAATTTATCAGTGCCGGCCTTTCCACCTCGGTGGGGACATGGGTCTCTAGCTTCAGCGTGAACAGCCTTACCAAGGATTTCCCGACGATGCTCGATTTGGCGCAGAAGGTTGTATTGAAGCCTGCGTTCGACAAGGAACAGCTCGAAATCGTCAAGACTAATTTTGTGACGGCGTACGAACAGCGCTTTGACACTCCGGCAAAGGTGCTTTCTTCGCTCCGCAACAAGGTGAATTATGTGCCGTGCCCGCGCCTGTGGGAGGCGAATGCCGACGAGTACAAAAAGGTGGCCGTTGCCGACCTGAAACGCCTGTCGCAGGGTGCCTTCGTGAAGGGCCGTGTCGTGTTCGCGCTTTCGGGCGATATTGACCGCGACAGTGCTATCGTCACCTTGAAGGATTTCTTTGCCCGCTGGAATGCGGAACCGGCGAAGCCCGTTAAGGGCAAGCCCCTCTTCGATGCCCCGACGCCGATTGCCTTCTTGAACAAGCCGGGAATCTACGTGGTGGACAAGGATATTACGCAGGCGAACATCTCGCTGAACCAGCCTTTTGTAAAGCGCCCGCATCCGGATTATTACCCGACGGCGGTTGCAAACTTCATTCTGGGTGGAGGCAGTTTCTCGTCGCGCCTCATGATGCGCGTGCGTAGCGACGAGGGCCTGGCTTACCATATCAGCAGCCGCGCTGGCAATGACTACCGCGATACGGCGATGGTCACCATCAGCTTGCAGACGAAGGTGGAATCCGCCGCCCGTGCGCTCGAACTCATTTACGGCGAAATCGAAAAGCTTGCAAAAGAAGGCCCGACGGAAGAGGAACTTGCGATGGCGAAGAAGACTCTTGTCGAAAGCCTTCCGGGCGAATTCGATTCTCCGGCATCGACGGCCATCATTTTTGCAAAGAACGAGATGATTGGCAAGACGTTTGACCATTACCTGGATTACGTGAAAGAAATCAATGCCGTGACTGCCGAACAGGTGAAGGCGATGATTGCGAAGTACTACTCCAAGGAAAAGATGACTATCTCGGTCGTGGGTCCGGTGAACAAGCTCGAAGCCCTGAAGCCGTTCACGGTCGTCCCGCTCGATAGCCTCGATTTCAGATAGTTTTCGGATTGTTATGCAGAAAAGAATTTGGACATGCGCTCCGCAGGTTGTAATCGCAATTCTCTTCGCGATGCTTTCGGGCGTGTGTTCGTTTGCGGCAGAAAACGAGAATATGCTTGGGGCCGATTCCGTGGTGCGTAACAGCCTGCTCAAAAAACTCGGCAACGAAGATGACTTGCGCTCGCTGTGCTCTGGCCTCAAGAAGTGCCTTGATGTCGATTTCCCTGGGTGTTCTGCAGGCGATAAGCACACCTGGCCGCACCTCAAGTACAATGAAGAGTATTGCAGTGTATACCACGAAGTTGTAAAACGCGGGTTCGAACCTAAGCCGGGTGTCCCGATGGCCGAAGAGGTCTTTGCTAGGCTCGGGCGCAGGTATAGGGCTATCTACGAGAACAAGGGCACGCTTCCGCTCGGCGAAAATGTTATCAGTTACCTGTTCGATAACATGCCTTTTACCGCAGACCTTATCAATGCGTATCTCGGGACGAACTACCAGCTTGAATACACGAGCCCGAACCGCCGCTATTTTAGCGGGAGCAACGGTAGGAGCCTTTCGGGCGAGTTCTACTGGGCCCTGCAGGATAGTGCCGGGCAAAAACTCGGCATGCGCAATCTGTTCTTCGGTTATGGGCATGCGAAGGTGCTCAAGTGGGCGCTCCATGGTACGGCAATCGCCTTCCTGGATATGGATGAAATGCCCAACAAGCAAATTAAGTATAAATTAACGGCTGTGGTCTTTCCTGGGAACTCCGTGCTGAATTCCATTATGCAGATGAAGGTGTTCAAGAGCGTGGTAAACGACAAGATTGACCACATCGTGAACGACATCAAGAAGTCTTCGGGCCGTTACTTTGGCGGCGACAAGGAGCCTATGCTCAATAGTGCCAACCTCAAATCGTATGACAATGTACAGTATGTAATCGATTTTGAGAATGTGGTGAATGGTGCCCCGTGGAAGTTGGGCGATTTTGAAAAGTTGAAAAAGGAACGTGAAAAGCAGAGGCTTGAAAGCGTCCCGATAAAGGTTGATGATACAAGGATCCAGACAAAATGACCGAAAACGTAAAAGAAGATCTTGAATCCCTCCTAGCGCGCGTCACGGAACGCCGTCGTGAACTCTTGACTGGTGTGGTGAATCGCCGCACAAGGCACTTTTGCATGGTGCTGGAAGACCTTTTCGACCCGCACAATATTTCTGCGGTAATCCGTACGGCAGAAGTGTTCGGCCTGCAGGACGTTCACATTATCGAAGAAGACAACGCCTACAGCGTGAACAAGTCCATATTGAAGGGCAGTTACAAGTGGATGAGCCTTTACCTTTACAAGAAGCGCATGCTCTGCATGGAAAAGCTTCGCGCTAAGGGTTACAAGATTGCCGTTGCGAGCACGAATACCACAAACTCCGTGCTGGACCTGGATTTGAGCCAGCCCACGGCTTTTTACCTCGGAAGCGAGTTCCACGGGAATCACCCCGATACGCTTGCCCATGCCGATTACGAGTTCAAACTGCCGCAATACGGCATTACCGAATCCATGAACGTATCCGTTGCCGGCGGCGTGCTCATGACCTACCTTGACGTGTACATGCAGAAGGAAGGCCGCGAGAAGTTCCTGTTGCCCCCTGCCGAAAGGGATGCCCTGTTGCGTGACTGGCTCGACCGCCATGTGAACGGCATCGAGAACAACAGCCCCATTGTCCGTGTGGAAGGGTAACCCTCCCTTGAAAAAACTGCCAAAAAACGCCTGTTTTGCGGGAACTTTCGTTGAAATCCCCGCTGAATATGCTAGATTGTGGGACAAATGAAAAAGAATTCGGTCCTATACTTTTCTGTTGGCCTAGTCGTATTACTGGCTATTGTGATTCTTGTGTTCGGTATGTTCTTCTTGAACGAGAAGGATCCGCGCGAAACGTTCCATACATACTATCTGCGTTTTACTCAAGTTAGTACCCTAGTGCTCGATGACCCTGTGAAGGTCAACGGTGTAAAGATGGGTAAGGTAGAAGACATTAGCCTGGCGGGCCACCGTGTGGTCGTGCGCATCAGGCTCCGTACAGACGTGAAGATTCCGAAGGATTCCGAAATCCGCGTCCAGAATATTGGTATCATGGGCGAACGCCAGATCGGCATGATTTTGGGCGATGCGGAAACCTATTGGGCGCCGAATGATACCATCAATGGCCAGTTCGATGCCGGTATTGCCGAAGCTCTCGGGCTTGCCGGCGAAGTCTGTGACAGCACCAAGGTGCTGCTCGAGTCTGTGAAGGCTGCCCTGAACGGCACTATTGCTAACCCTGATTTCCAGGATCGCTTCAAGACGATTCTTGCCAAGGCGGAATCCCTGGAAGACCGTTTGATGACCATGGTCAATACGACCGACCCGCAGCTCAAAAAGAGCCTCGCCAGCCTGAACGAGGTCATGGGGAAGGTGGACGCCCTTGTAGACGGTGTCAAACCCCCGCTGGACGGCCTGTTTGCCAATGCCGACAAGGTTATAGGAAATGCCGATGGCTTGGTTGGCGAACTTGAAGGCGTAACGAAGCACCTGGACGAACTGATTGCCAAGGTGCAGTCCAGGGACAATACGGTCGGTGTGCTCCTCTCTGACAGGAAACTGCACGACGACCTGGTCAAGACCGTCCATTCTGCGGATAGCCTGTTCCGCGTGATCCTGCACGACGGGCTTGATGTCAACGTGGATTTCTTCTGAGGAAACGATGATAGAGAAGATTCTCACAGTCACGAATAAACTTGGAATTCATGCAAGGCCGGCCGGCATGATAGTCGATATCACTGGCCCAGCCCAAAGCAGCGTCACCATCGAGTTCGATGGCTCAAGGGCCAATGCGAAGAGTATCTTGAACGTGATGATGCTTGCTATCCCGGTAGGCTCGGAGGTCCGTTTCGAAGTAGACGGCGAAGACGAGCAGGAAGTTGTGCAGAAACTGGAAACGCTCTTCCATGACAATTTCAACGAAGAGCCCTAAATCCGAAAGGCAGGTCCTTGTCGGTATACCTGCGTCGCCCGGCTTCGTCATGGGGCGGGGGTTCTTGGTTGCAAGCCGTGAAATCACGGTCGTTGAAGATACTATTCCTGAGTCTAGGGTCGATGCGGAAATAGAAATGTTCCGCAGGGCAGTGACCCGCACCTCAAAAGAGATCGCTCAAATCAAGGAAATATCGGAGACACGCACGGGCGTGCACGATAGCCTGATATTTACGACTCACCTGATGATTTTGCAGGATCCGGGCCTCGTGAACGGAATCCTGAACATGATTAGCAAGGAACACAAGAACGCCCGCTGGGCGTTGCATGTTGTCCTTAGCGGTTATATCGACAATTTTGAAAAGATTGACTCGCCCGCGATGCGCGACAAGGCGGCAGACCTCCGTGACTTGTACAACCGCCTGATGGCGGCGATGGAAGAGTCCGGACCGGCCTTGCAGGAAGTGTCCAGCGAAGATGGCGTGGTTATCGTGGCGCACGAGATTTTGCCGAGCTTCTTGATGGCGCTCAAGCCCGGTCAGGCTCGAGCCCTGCTTATGGATACCGGCGGACGTACGAGCCACGTGGCGATTCTTGCCCGCTCCCTCCAGATTCCGGTGGTCTCTGGCCTGCGCAATGTGGCTGCTGTCGTAAAGCCTAACGATACGATTATCGTGGACGGTTCCGGTGGCCTTGTCATTGTGAACCCGAACGAGGATGACATCCGCAAGTTCCACGAGCGCCAGGAAGTGTACGAACGCCAGCGCCGTGAATTGTTCACCATGCGCAGGCTCGAACCGATGACCCGCGATGGCAAGTACATTACGCTGCATGCAAACGTAGAACTCCCGAACGAGGCGTCCAAGGTGATGGACTACGGTGCGACAGGCGTGGGCCTGTACCGTTCGGAATTCTTGTTCCTGCAGTATGCTGCCCCGACAGAAAATGAACAGACGGAGGCCTACAAGCAGCTTCTCGATGCGCTTTCTCCGTGCCCGGTGACGATTAGAACGCTCGATGCGGGTGGCGATAAACTTGTTTCTGGCATTACGGCGACGAACGAGGCGAACCCGTTCATGGGATGGCGGTCTATCCGCGTGTGCCTCGACCGCGAAGACATTTTCTGCACACAGCTGAAGGCGCTGTTGAAGGCGAACGAGAAGGGCAACTTGAGAATATTGCTGCCCATGATTTCGGGCCTCGAGGAACTCCGCAAGGCGAAGTCCTGCATTAAGCGGTGTTCCGAAGAACTGAAGGCCGAAGGCTTTGAATGCGCTCCGGTGAAGGTGGGCGTGATGATCGAAGTGCCAGCCGCAGTCGTGCTCGTGGACATGCTCGCGAAAGAGGCGGACTTCTTCAGCATCGGTACGAACGACCTTATCCAGTTCACGCTTGCGGTCGACCGCACGAACGAACTCATTACGGACATGTTCCAGCCGCACCACCCTGCAGTGCTTAAGATGATTTACCATACGGTGAACGCGGCCCACAGGGAAGGCATTCCGGTGGCGGTCTGTGGCGAAATGGGCTCTGACCCCATGAGCGTTCTGTTGCTTGTCGGCCTGGGTGTAGACGAACTTTCCATGACGCCCTGGAGCGTCATGGCCACAAAGAAAATTATTCGTTCGATAAACTTCGAAGATGTCCGCGAAAGCGCGCTTACCGTCTTGCAGATGGACGATGCTAACAGCGTGAACGGATATATGTACAGGAAATATGCCCAGACCATTACCGACCTTGGTATTTCGAGCTTTATCGGTCAGGTCGGGAACGAATCGGCGAAGTCCTGATTTTTTGGAGGTGTGAATGGTGTTTTGTAAATCGGTGCTCTTCCGCCGTTTTGTTCCTGTTTTGGGACTGATTGTCGCGTGCAATGCCTCGGGCGAGAATGGCGACAAGGCTGAAGGAGCCGCTGCTATTGATTCCAGCGCTGTGGCTGAAGCGAATATTCCGCAAGATCCGTATGCCGCACTGGAACAGATAGCGTCTAACGATTTCCACAACCGTGTTATTCGCGCCGACCGTGCAAAGAGGAGCATGGAAGATACCCTCCTCTCGAAGAATGTCCGAGATTACGCCCGCGCCGCCTACTATTTCTATACCGAAAAATGGGATAGCGCCTATTCGGCCTATGATTCCCTGCGGAAATGCGACCCGAAACTTGAAGCCGAAGTGGTGCTGCGCATGGCGAAGGCGAAGTTCAGGCAAAACGATTTTGCGGGAATGCGTACGGCCCTGAATCTAGGGGCTAAATTTTCGAAGGACGATTCGTTTGCGCGTACTGCAGCAAGGTTCCGTGTAGAAGCCGCGCTTGCAGATTCATCGTTAGGTGCAAAGGCGCATGCGGATTCAATGAAGGCCTTTTTGGACAAGTTCCCGAAAGGTGACGATGCAGCCGTCCTCAAGTACCGCTATGCCTCGTATTTGGAACAAAATAAGCAAGAAAAGCAGGCGAAGCGTTATTACATGCAGTTGCTTGCGACTTCGACTCCTTACAGGGATTCCGCATTTACGGCAATAAGGAGGCTGCGCAAGGTGCAGGCGTCTCCGGAAACGCTTGCCGAAAAGGTCGCCTATGCGAAGATGGCCTGCGCAAAAGATGAAGCGGGCGCATGCATCGGGCTTCTTGATTCTATCCGCATCATGGACGAAAACCAGGTGGCAGAACACCCGGAATCGGCTGTGGCGCCTTCGCAGGATTCCTTGCAGCAGGCGCTCCCCAAGAGTACGCTTGATATGAATACGCGCATTGCCCTATGGGAAAAACGCGGGAACGCGCTCAAGGTGTTGAACCGCAACGACGAGGCGATTGCTCAGTACAAGTTCCTGGTGGATTCCGTAGAGGCAAGGCCTGTGTGGATTCAGGCTACGCTACGCCTGCTCCGGAGCTTTACTCCCAAGAATACGAAGGAAATCCGCAGGCTTGATTCCATGTTGCAGAGCGCAAGCAAGTTCAGCAAGGAAAATGCAAACAGCCTGTGGGTGAAGGGCTTCGAATACGAACAGAAGGAGAATTTCGACAGCGCGGTCGTCACCTTCGAAAAACTGGCCGATAAGAGGTTTGGTAGTAACCAGAAACACCAGTGGGCAAAGTTCCGTATTGGGTTTGTCTATTTTAAGCAGGAACGTTGGGCCGAGGCCGAAAAGGCGTTTGTCGATGCCACTAAGGACCCGTTCTTGTGGAGTGGTAGCGGTTCGAGGTATTTCTTGGCCGAGACCTACATGAAACAGAAGAAGGATTCCCTTGCGCGAGAAGCCTTCCTGGATTGCATCCGCGATTTCCCGCTGGGCTACTATGCGCACCGCAGCCGCATGAAGCTTGTGGAATACGAACTGATGGAAAAGTTCGAGGTCCCGTATGCCCGTGGCGTCCCCATGACGGCCGAAGCGACGCTTGCCTGGGTGAAGAACCTCCAGAAGGGGGCGAAGGACCCGACGTATACGCAGGAACGCTACAACCGCGTAAAGATGCTGTTCCAGTACGGGTTCAGCGACGAAGCCTTTGCCTTGTACGATGTAGCCCGCAAGAAAAATGCGAAGCGCCTGGATTTCTTGTATGAATACGGGAACCTCTTCTACGAGATGGGCGAGACTGCCGCCGGTTATAGGCTTGCACGCCAGTTCCAGGCGAATATTGACCGCCGTCTTCTGGCAGATGCCCCCATAGGGATTCTCCATTATCTTTTCCCGTTGCCTTATACCGACCAAGTGAAGTTCCATTCCGGAACGCGCATCGACCCGTTCTTCGTTTATAGCGTAATGCGCCAGGAGTCGATTTTCGATTACCAGATTACCTCGCCGGCAGGGGCGTGCGGGCTTTTGCAGATTATGCCCGCGACAGGCAAGATGCTTGCCAAACAGGAAAGTATCGATACCTTTGACCCGTCGCAGTTGTATAACCCCTACATGAATATTCGTTTGGGAATCCGTTACCTTGTGGACTTGAAGGCCCAATACAGCAATGATTACATGTACGTGCTCGGCAATTACAATGCAGGCCCGAAGCCCACTAAACGCTGGCAGGCTGCCGGTGCAGGCAAGTCCTGGGATGTCCGTACCGAAGAAATCAGCTACTGGGAAACCCGCGATTACGTGAAGCGCGTTATGGGTAATTACTGGATTTACCAAGAAATTTACGACGGAATTTAGTAGATGCTCTTTTTATTGCTCACAATCGGGCCGGCATTCTTGTTTGCCTGCGGGAATATCCTGGAAAAGTCCGGGGTATCTACGGTCGGCAAGCGCACGGGCGGGACATCTAGGCCTTGGGAATTTTTTAAGGGCGTCATCACGAACAAGTTTTGGTGGCTGGGCATTGCCTGCTCGGGCCTTGCGACTATCGGCTATTACATTGCGATGGCGCGTTACGACCTGAGCCAGGTGCAGCCGATGATGGTCTTGAACCCGGTACTTACGGCCCTCATGGGCTTCTGTATTTTGAAAGAGGCCCTGACCAAGCGCATCGTGGTCGCCATTTGCTTTGTGGTGGCTGGCCTTCTGTATTCGGTGGAAAGCCTGGGCGAATCGACTGCGGTACAGAATGTCGGGATGCTGTGGGCTTATGCGGGCGGGCTTTGCACCGTGACGCTTTTTGCGCACCTTTTTGTAAAGGACCGCGAAATCGTGGACTCGCTTATTATGGGGGTGGGCTTTGGGCTTTCGGCTGCATTCTACAAGAGCCTTGCCATGGATTTCGACTTGGACCATATCGAACTTTCTTCTATCGCGAACCTGCTCCTTGATTTTAGGACTCTCGGCTATATTGCGACCTACGGTATAGCCTTCCTTTACTCGCAGATTTCGTTCTCTCGCGGCCGCGCCCTGTTCATCATCCCGTTCAGTGCTGCCGTGGGTGCGGCGGTGCCTACGCTTGCCGGCGCTTTTGTGTTTTCGGAAGCGTTCCCGCTCGGGAAAATAGTCTCTGTCGCGCTAGTCCTCACCGGTGCGGCGCTTTTCGTGGTACGCAGGCCGCGTAGGTCTAAGCCCGGAGCATCCCTCTAGTATTGCCCGGGAACCGTTTTTGCGGCTATTTGTGGCGGGAAAGTGTGTTCTGCCCCACAGCGCGTTTGCGTTTTCGGTTTTAGATTGTATATTCTGGTTATGGTGTGTCGGCGTTTCTCATTTGCCTGTTTTTCTGCGTTACTGGCGTTATCGGCGCTGGTGACGTCGTGTTCCGATGACGGCGGTGCAAATGGTGTGGTGGTTCCCGGTAGCAGTTCTTCTACAGGCAATGGCGCATCGCTTCCGTATGCAGGCGGCGTGGTGATGTTTACTGAGGTGGACCCGCTCAATATTACGTATAAGGACCATGAAGGGGACGATGACGGCTGGGTAGAACTTTTCAACACTTCTGCCGATTCCGCTGACTTGTCAGGGATGTATTTGACGGATTCGCAGGGGGAGCCGTTCAAGTGGAAATTCGGGAACGTGAAAATCCCGCCTATGTCCTTTATGCTCGTTTTCCTTTCGGGCAAGGATTATCCCGATTTCGTCGCTCCGCACGACTCTATCGATCTAGTTGGGCATGGTTGCTGGACATGGACTGATGCGCAGAGCGATCCGCCGGGATTCAGCTACGCAGACCCTCTTGAAGGCAAGAAAAAGATTTGCTTTGGCGAAGACGGTATGACCCGCTTTGGCGCGGTCATGAAGCTTGGCGATAACGAAGAACTGGGATGGTCATCCATTTCGGCGTTCGTGGGCACGGGAAGTTCGAACAAGGACGATGTGCTGGATATTTCAAAGACGAACGAAATCTTGATTCAGGCCTACATCACGCAAGACAGGAAGGTTTCCTTCCGGTTGGCGCAGCCGGATGTAGATGACTGGAAGGGGTACGAGATTGTACTGACGGGGACAGGAGATTCTTCGACTGTTTATCGCATTGCGCTCCCGACGGGAACGACATACCCCGACCTTGCAAATATTTACGGCACCCGCATGAGCCCGGAAGCAAATGAATCGCAGGAAGTGACGGTCAAGGTGTTCAGCTACATTGCCCGTAACCGCGGGCACGAGCCGCATGCCGCCTTCAAGTTGAAAAAGGCGGGTGGCAGATTGTACCTTGTGAATGCGGATACTGCCATTGTGGATTCCGTTGCCTACCCCGGCATGCCGATAGGGAAGAGCTGGAATTTTGGAACAAAGGCCGATGGCTCCGTCGGTTTTGGCTTTGCGGAACCGAACCCCTACGGGCTTTCGACTGTAAATGTGGTGCAGTTGCGTTCACCTGCGCTCGATACGCTTGCGGAGTTCCCGCCGTCCGGTTTTTACTCGCAGCCTTTTGCGGTAGCCTTGCCGGAGGGCTCCGAAGCGCGTTGTGAACAGGGTGGGGCGCCCCCTACTGCGAACAGCCCTGCGGTAACGGGCCTGCAGGTAGACAAGACGACGGTGTTCCGTTGCGCAAGCTTTGTTCCGGGTGCGCTTCCCGGCGATGAAATTGAACGCACGTACGTGTTCGAAAATGCTCCTGCCGTTTCGGCAGTGTTCCTGACGGTGGAGCCCAATTCGCTTTTTGACCCGGATACGGGCATATACATGGAGGGCAATTTCGCACAAGAGAAAGAACCGCATTATGGAGCGAACTACTGGCTTGATAAGGAAGTCCCGGTGACGGTGGATTTCTTGGAGCCGGGAACAAACGCTCCTGCTTTTACGAAGAACGCTGGCCTCAAGATATTCGGCAATTACAGCCGCCAGAACGACAAGAAGTCCGTCGCAATTACTTTCCGTGAAAAATATGGCGATAGCCGCCTCAAGTATACATTGTTCCCCGATTTTCCGGAACTAAACAAGTTCAAAGTGTTCCTGCTGCGCAATAACGGCAGTAATTTCCCCAACGATTACATTCGTGACAGGTTGGCGAGTTCGATAAGCGAGGGGCTAGGGGTCGATTACCAGCGCGGGCGATTCGCCGTCGTCTATTACAACGGCGAGTATTTCGGCATTCATAGCATTCGCGAGCGCTCTACCGAATACTATTTCGAAACGCATTACGGGATTGACCTCGGAGCAGTCGATTTGCTCAAGGCGGACAATACGGTTTCGGCTGGGTCTTCTGTCGAGTACGAGGCGCTTATGGACTGGCTCGAAACGAATCATCTGGACGATGAAGAAAATTATGGCTACATGGCTTCGCAAATAGATGTCGACAACTTCATCAACTACATGCAGACGGAAATTTATGCGAACAACCGCGACTGGCCGGCAAATAACCTCAAAAAGTGGCGTGGAACGAACCCGAAAACGCTCTGGAAGTGGTTCCTGTACGATTTGGATTTCGGCATGGGGAACGACTATAGCGAGTTTAAGAACAACATATTTGAATTTACTACCGCCGAAGATGGGGATGGCTGGCCCAATGGGCCTGAACATACGCTACTATTGCGCCGCATGCTTGAAAATGAAGGCTTCAGGGCGGCGTTCGTGAACCGTATGGCTGTGCTTTTGCAGATGAATTTCTCAAGTGCGCGCGTCCTTGCCCGCATAGAACAAATGATGTCTGAAATTGAGCAAGAAGTTCCGAGGGATCAAGAACGCTGGGGCCAGAGCAAATCTCGAATGGCAAAACAGTTGGAAGCCATCAAAGATTTTGCGAATGAACGCCCTGGTGTAGTGCTTGCGGAACTGCAGGAATACTTTGAGTTGGGCGATATTGCCGAGGTAACACTCTCTGCAAACGGGCCTGGAACTGTTGCAGTTCATGGGCTTAATATTGATGTGCCTACCTTGAAAGTGCCGTTCTTTGCTGGGCATGCGGTGACTGTTACTGCGGTGCCTACGGCGGGTGGTATATTTGATGGCTGGAGCGACGGTGTAAAAGAACCCGTGCGTACGATTTTACCCGAAGAAATAGACTCCCTGACGGCTATTTTTAAATAATTTGGGTAGAAAACTTATTTAAAATAAAAAAATAGGCTTTACTTGAATTTGTATGTGTTTTTCACAACAAAGTTGGCCTATATTTTCCTTATTGTATTACATTGTCATACATAATTTTGTCCTAAATAGTTTGTTTGTAGTGTGATTTAGCTAACATTCGTTTATTCGTAATAAAAATATTACTTGAAATGGTTCGACTAATAGTTATTATTACATCGGTTTCAATATGTTATTTCTTTTACAAAGGAATGCACTATGGCTGTGGTTAGTGTGCGAATGGACGATGATACCAAAAAAAGGTTTGATGAGTTTTGTGGTTCCGTAGGAATATCTATTTCTGCAGCGATAAACATGTTCGTTAAAATGACGGTTCGTGAAAACCGTCTGCCGTTTGACGTTAAGGGTCATTCTTCTGACCCTCGATAATCCCCTGTAAATAAACTGTTATTTTGAGCAGTACTTTGCGGTGCTGCGCCCCTTTTTGCAAGGCATTCCGATATTCCTGCATTATTGAGTGTGCCCTGAAAGCGGGTTATTGCTATTTTTAGGGTATTATGAATTTCAATACCAAGATTCTTTGCATTGGCGCGGGCTACGTCGGTGGCCCCACTATGACTGTTATTGCCGACAAGTGCCCTGATGTGAAAGTGACTGTAGTCGATATCAACCAGGCCCGTATTGATGCCTGGAACAGCGACAACCTTCCGATTTTTGAACCTGGCCTCGACGACGTCGTTAAGCGTGCCCGTGGCCGTAACTTGTTCTTCAGCACCGACATCCCTGCTGCCATCAAGGAAGCGGACATCATCTTTGTTTCCGTGAATACCCCGACCAAGACGTTCGGTCACGGAGCCGGAAAGGCCTCCGACCTGCAGTACTGGGAAAAGACGGCCCGCAACATCCTGGAAATCGCCGACGAAGGCAAGATTATCGTCGAGAAGTCTACGCTCCCGGTCCGCACGGCTGCGGCCATGGAACGCATCCTGAACTCCAATGACAAGGGCCTGCATTTCGAAGTGCTCTCTAACCCGGAGTTCCTCGCCGAAGGTACCGCCATCAACGACCTGTTTGAGCCCGATCGGGTGCTCATTGGCTCCCACCAGACGGAATCGGGCCTTGCTGCCTGCCAGAAACTGGTCGACGTCTATGCCCACTGGGTGCCGCGTGACCGCATCCTCACGACAAATCTCTGGAGCTCCGAGCTCACGAAGCTCACTGCAAACGCCTTCCTGGCCCAGCGTATCAGCTCCATTAACTCCATCAGCGCCCTCTGTGAAAAGACCGGCGCCGACGTGGACGAAGTCGCCTATGTAATGGGCAAGGACCGCCGCATTGGCCCGAAGTTCCTCAAGGCCTCCATCGGCTTTGGCGGTAGCTGCTTCAAGAAGGACATTTTGAACCTCGTTTACCTGTGCGGCTATTACGGACTGCCCGAAGTCGCCGCCTACTGGGAATCCGTGGTAAAGATTAACGAGTGGCAGACCCATCGCGTGGTGGACCGCATGCTCGAAACCATGTTCAATACTATTGCGAGCAAGAAGATTGCCGTGTTCGGTTTTGCCTTCAAGGCGAATACCGGTGACACCCGCGAAAGCCCCGCCAACCTGGTGGTGCGTGACCTGCTCGCCGAACATGCACAGCCGGTCGTGACTGATCCGAAGGCCATTCCCGACGCCAAGCGCGACCTGAAGGACGTTCTTGACCAGGTGCAGTTCGAAGAAGACCCGTACAAGGCCGCCGAAGGCGCTCATGCGGTGGTGGTTTGCACCGAATGGAAGTGCTTCGCCGAACTTGACTGGAAGCGCATTTACAAGGGAATGGCCAAGCCCGCCTTCGTGTTCGACGGACGCAACATTTTGGATGCCGATGCTCTCCGTAAGATTGGATTTGAAGTATCCAGTATCGGTAAGGGCAAGGCGGAGTAGTTTAAGTTGAAAGTCGCTGTTGTTGGCACACGCGGAATTCCTGAAATTCGCTTGTAGATGAAGCGACTTTTGCTGTCATTTCTTTTTGTAATCGCCTTCGGTAGCTGTGCCTTCGAAGAAGGTGAAGATGAACTGTGCTTTGTGGGGGATTCCATTACCTATCTATGGGATCTCGAGTACTATTTCCCGAACTACATTGTGAGTAAGCATGCGGTTAGCGGTGCCGGGCTGAAACAGATGGATTCCTGGGATGTCTCCGATTGCAAGGGCCGCACGACAATCCTCTTGATTGGTACCAACGATATCGGCTATTGGAAATCGACTGCCGATGGTATTGAACACTTGCGTGAAGAATACAAGGACAGGTTTATCAAGAGTGCGAAAAGGATTGAGGCGAGTCCGCTGATTGTTCTGTCCATTTTGCCGAGAAATGCCTGGGGAGAACAGGATCCGGCCGTAAACGAGAATATCGAAATTCAAAATGAAATCCTTAAGCGTGCTCTGAAAACAGAAATTCCCGGAAGCCGGTTTGTCGATGTCTTTGACATGTTCTTGGATAGTGGCTTTGAAATTCGCGAGGACCTGTTTAAGGACGGCTTGCATCCAAACGATGAGGGCTACGAAATCTTGTCGCAAAAAATACAGGGGGTCTTATGAGAAAGGTTCTTTGGATTGCGTTGTTGCTTTGCTGCGTGAATTTGTCTGCAAACGAATCGTTCTCCTACTTATTGGGAATGAGAAACAACCACTATGTATTTGTCGGGGTGGAGTATGCCTCGCGTTTTGGAATTGCGGTCGAAAATTCGGTGTTTACGCAGGGAATGGAAAAGCAGTATGTCCGCGTGGAGCCTTTTTATCGCTGGAATTTGGGCGAGGGACTTGTAGGGAACTATGCCTTGTATGCGGGTGTGCGCTATGACCAAGACTATTATGATGTCGGGGCGCGTCTGGATGTCCTTTGGCAAAGTTACCGCTACCTG